>CAZVKC010000051.1:0-38704 GCA_964627455.1 uncultured Solibacteraceae bacterium
GTCATCAATTCCGAAGGCGGCATCATCGAGGAGGAATACCGCGTCGAATACGTCGCCGATCGCGTTCGCACGCTCGGCATGGCCTGGCTCGGACTCACCGTCGAATGCGCCCGCTGCCACGATCACAAGTACGACCCCATCACTCAGCGCGACCACTATCGCTTCTACGCCTTCTTCAATAACGTGCCGGAACTCGGCGAGGACGGCCGCGTCGCCAACGCCGTCCCGATGATCCCGGCGCCGACCGCGGAACAGAAGCAGAAACTCGACGACCTCGAACGGAAGATCGCCCGCCAGGCCGCACTCGTGCAGCGACTCGAACGCGCCTGGAAGTGGCGGACGCCGTCGAACATCCCGGTCCACCAGGCCGCAGCCCCTGCGCTTTCCCTCAAGGGCGACCAGATCCCTGCCGGATCTGCCAAAGCCAGTACGCCCACCAAGGTCGGCATCGCGAAACGCGCCCCGTTTGCCTTCAGCTTCTGGATCGAGCCCGCCCCCGGCGATCATGACAACGCCCTCTTCTCGACCATCGATTACTCGAAGAACATGGCCGCCGTCGGCTACGCCAGCGGTCTCGAACTGCGCCTCGTGAACAGCGAAATCGAGTTCCGGTTCAGCCAGCGTTTGGCCGCCTATTCCTGCCGTGTGCGATCCGAAGGCGCACAACTGACCGCTGGTCAGCTACGGCACGTCGTAGTCCTTTACGAAGGCGTCGGCAACGAGAAGGACGCCATGCGCATGAAAGCGTCCTGGGTGCGGATGTTCGTTGACGGCCGCGAAGTTCCAACGCAAGTCCTCAACGACGGCTCCGGGATCCCCGATGAGAAGGGCGACAAGCCCGCGCAGATGACGTTCCGCATCGGCTGGGACAACGCTCCGAACTCCAAGTCCTTCGCCGGCCGGCTCGACAAGGTCGGCATCTACACCCGCGCCGTCGATCCCGCTGAAATCGAAACCATCTTCGCCAGCGAAGCCCTGCCCTACGCGATCGCCCGACACAGCGAAGGCAAAGCAACGCCCGTGGAACTCGCCTGGGTCCGCGAGCGCGACCCGCGCTACGCCGCGTCCCGCAACGATCTCGAGAAACTCCGCGCCGAGTGGCTGCAACTCCGTCGCAACCTGCCGACCGTGATGGTCATGCAGGAAATGGAACAGCCCCGCCAAACCCACGTCCTGCTGCGTGGCCAATACAATCAGCCCGGCGAACCCGTAGACGCGGGCGTCCCCGAGGCCATCCTCGGATCCTGGCCCCCAGACGCGCCCAAGAACCGACTCGGCCTCGCGCAATGGCTCACCAAGCCCGACCATCCGCTCACAGCGCGCGTCGTCGTGAACCGCTTCTGGCAGCAACTCTTCGGCCAGGGACTCGTCAAAACCAGCGAGAACTTCGGCCTGCAGGGCGAGTTCCCCTCGCACCCGCAACTGCTCGACTGGCTTGCCCGTGAATTCATCGACTCCGGCTGGGACGTCAAGTCGCTGATGCGCCGCATCGTGCTGTCGGATGCCTATCGCCGCGACGGATCCACCACGCCAGACCTCATCGCACGTGATCCCGAAAACCGGCTCCTCGCCCGTGGACCCCGCTTCCGCCTGCCCGCCGAAATCATCCGCGATCAGGCGCTCGCGCTTGCAGGCCTGCTCGAACAACGCCTCGGAGGTCCCAGCGTCTTCCCGTATCAACCCGAGGACCTCTACAAGGGCATCGTCGTGGCCGCGGATTATCCCGGCACCAAGTACATCACCAGCAAAGGCGCGGACCTCTACCGACGCAGCATGTACACCTACTGGAAGCGCACCGTGCCGCATCCGACGATGATCGTCTTCGACGCGCCGGACCGCGAGTTTTGCATCGTGCGCCGCTCCACCACCAACACGCCGCTGCAGGCGCTCACGCTTCTCAATGATCCGATCTTCGTCGAAGCCGCGCGCAAGTTCGCCGAGCGCGCCATGCGCGAATCCGCCAAAGCGCCGGACGCGTACATATTCCAACTGGCTACAGGACGCGAACCCGACACACGCGAACGGCAGGTCCTGCAATCGTCTTACGAGCGCGCGATCGCGAACTACCGCAAGGATCCTGCTTCAGCACAGGCGCTCCTCGCAAACTCCGGCGCCTCGCCGCGCGACGCTTCGCTGCCGGCCGAAGAGGTCGCCGCACACGCCGCCGTAGCCAACATCATCCTCAACCTCGACGAGGTCATCACCAAGTGACGACGAGAAGACACCTCCTCGCCCGCGCCGGTTACGGACTCGGCTTCGCCGCTCTGCAATCGCTGCTTGGCGCCAGGGAACACTTCAAAGCCCGCGCCAAACGCGTCATCTTTCTCTTCCAGGCCGGTGGACCCTCGCATCTCGACCTGCTCGACTACAAGCCCGAGATGAAGGGCCGCTTCGATCAGGACATTCCGCCCTCGGTCTTCGGCACGCAGCGCATCACCGGCATGGTCGCGAGCCAGGACCGCTTCCCTGTCGTCCCGTCAATGTACGAGTTCACGCGGCACGGGCAAAGCGGGCAGTGGTTCAGTTCGCTGCTGCCGCACACCGCCAAGATCGCCGACGACATTTGCGTCCTGCGCGCGATGCACACCGAGGCGATCAATCACGATCCCGCCATCACGCTGATCCAAACCGGCAGCCAACTGCCCGGACGTCCCAGCATGGGCGCGTGGGTCGATTACGGACTCGGCAGCGAGAACGCAAACCTGCCAGCATTCGTCGTGCTGAATTCGCTGCCCAGCAACGGCCAGCCCGATCAGGGGCTCCTCGCGCGCCTCTGGGGCGCAGGCTTCCTGCCGAGCCGCTACCAGGGCGTGCAGTTCCGCTCGGGCGCGGATCCCGTGCTGCATTTGTCGAACCCGCCCGGCATTTCGAACGACCTCCGCCGCAGCCAGTTGGACAGCATCGCGGCGTTGAACACGCACCTGCACGAATCCGCGGGCGATCCGGAAATCGAAACCCGCATCGCGCAATATGAGATGGCGTTCCGCATGCAATCAAGCGTGCCGGAACTCGTCGACACATCCAAAGAGCCGGACCACGTCTATAAACTCTACGGCGAAGAAGCCCGCAAACCCGGGACCTTCGCGGCAAACTGCCTTCTCGCGCGCCGTCTCGCCGAGCGCAACGTGCGATTCATCCAGCTTTATCACCGCGGTTGGGACCACCATGGCGGCCTCACCGAAAAACTGCCGGCCCTCGCGCGCGATGTGGATCAGCCGTCCGCCGCCCTCATCCAGGACCTCAAGCAGCGCGGCATGTTCGACGACACGCTCGTCATCTGGGGCGGGGAATTCGGACGTGCGCCGTACGCACAGGGTCCATCGAAGCCCGACAGCTACGGCCGCGACCATCACGGCCGCGTCTTCTCACTCTGGATGGCCGGAGGCGGCATCAAGCGCGGCCTCTCCTACGGCGCCTCGGATGATTATGGCTTTAATGTGGTGGAAGGCGGGGTCCACGTGCACGACTTGCAGGCCACGATCCTGCACACGCTCGGCCTCGACCACGAACGCCTGACCTACAAATTCCAGGGCCGGCAATTCCGGCTCACCGACGTCGCGGGCCGTGTCGTCCGCGACATCCTCGCTTAGTTGTTCCGAAGGAACGCGGGTTGTGTCCAGGCCTTCAGGCCGAACGACGACTCCACCCGCGCGCGGACATACTGGTCGCCCGCCTGGAACTTGTATTCCGGCTTCGTGTCGAAACTCTTCGCCAGCACCTTGCCGTTCGCACCGATGAAATACGTCGTGAACTTCTCGGTCTCCCGCTCGCGGATCTCCAGTTTGTACGAATCCTTCGAGATGTTGACGTCCCGCAGTTCCACGCCGGAACTCGCATAAAAGTCGCCCTTCTCGATCGCACCCATGATTGCCGCGGTGGACAGCGACTGCGCTCGCACGTGGACCCAGCCCCGTCCGGGATTCGAAAGATCCTTGCCCGTGTGCTTGAACACGTGCGCGTCATCCACCGCAATCCCGTGGATCCGCCGGCCCGCCGTCAGCAGCACGTCCCACATCCCGTCCATCGAAGGCGATCCGCCGCCGCCATCGTTGTTCACCGTCGGATGGCCGTTGTAAACCTCGAACAGACCGAGATCCTTCACCTGCAGCAGATCCTGCGCCGTGATCGCCCAGAAGAAGTTCGGATGATTCACCGACGGCAGCCCCTTCGCCTCGCGAATGGCGTTGATGTTGTTCTGCATCGTATCCGCGACGCTCGAACCGTGGCGCGCCTTCACTTCGCTCTGCACATTCAGTCCGTTGATGTGGATCGGCTTCTTGAGGTACGAATCCGTGACCTCCTCGCCGGGGATCAGCAGAAACTTCTCGCGCGCCGCGTGGATCGCGTTCAGCCCCGCCGGATCCGTCAGGTAATTGTGATCCGTCAGCACCAGGAACTGATAGCCATGCTCGCGATACCAGGTCGCGACATCGTGCGGTGACGAGTCCCCGTCGCTATTGAGCGTATGCGTATGCAGGTTGCCTTTGTACCAGCGGCCCTTCGCCCCCTCGCCAATTGGTTGCGTCTGGGTCAACGCGCCCGTGAACGCAATCAGGAACAGCAGGCCCAGCCGGCACCACCATGTCGCGGTCATATCAACCTCACAGTCTCACTCGCCCTTCGCGGGACGTTCCATCAAATCGCGAATCGCATCCCGCGGCGCCTTGCCGTTCTTGAGAATCGCGTACATCTGTTCCGTGATCGGCATGTCCACCTGATGCTTGCGTGCGAGATCGTGTGCCGCGTACGTCGTATGTACGCCCTCCGCGACCATCCGCATCGAACCTGTGATCTGTTCGAGCGTCTGTCCTTCCGCCAGCAGGATCCCCACGCGCCGGTTGCGCGACAGGTCGCCCGTGCAGGTCAGCACCATGTCTCCCATGCCCGCGAGTCCGGACATCGTCTCGGCGCGGCCGCCCATCGCAACAGCCAGGCGCGTCATCTCGCGCAGCCCGCGCGTGATCAGCGCGGCAGTCGTGTTGTGTCCCAACCGCAACCCCGTCACGACGCCAGACGCAACCGCCACGACATTCTTGATCGACGCGCCGACCTCGCATCCGATCGGATCATCCTGCGTGTACAACCGCATCGTCGGACCCGAAAAAGTCTCCTGGATATCGTTCGCCAGATGCCTGTTGGTCGAAGCCACCACCATCGCCGTCGGCAATCCCGCGGCGACCTCACGCGCAAAACTCGGCCCCGTGAACACCGCCACCGGAGGCCGGTCCAGCTCCTGCTCGATCACCTCAGACATCCGGCAAAGCGTACCGTTCTCGATGCCCTTGGTCGCACTCACCAGCTTCTGCCGCATCGAGAAGTACGGCCGGATTTCCGTGTACACGCGCCGCGCATGCTGCGAAGGCATCGCGCCCATCACGTAATCCGCGCCGCTCACCGCCTGGCGCAAATCCGCGGTCGGGACGATGTTCGCGGGCAATTTAAACCCCGGCAGGAAGACGTCGTTTTCCCGCGTGGCGATCATCGTGGCGACCAGATCCTTCTCATGCGCCCACAGGCGGATCTCATCGAACTTGCGGGCCAGCACGATCGCCAGGGACGTGCCAAAACTGCCCGCGCCGATGATGGCGAGACTCTTCATCAAGGAAACATGTTAGCAACGGGCGCTATCATAGAAACAGACTCGTGCATGAAGCATTTGCATTCATGCGCCGATCTGAATGGGAGTGAAAAGCATGCAGAGTTCCGTTTTGGTCCCGATGGTGGTTGAGCAGACGTCGCGAGGTGAACGAGCCTTCGACATCTATTCGCGGCTGCTCAAGGAAAACATCATCTTTCTTGGGACCCCGATTGACGACAACGTCGCCAACCTGATCATCGCTCAGATCCTGTTTCTTGCTGCTGAGGATCCCGAAAAGGACATTTCGCTGTACATCAACTCGCCGGGCGGTTCGATCACGGCGGGCCTGGCGATTCTGGACACGATGCGCCTGGTGGAAAACGATATCGTCACCTACTGCATCGGCCAGGCGGCCTCGATGGGCGCTGTGCTGCTCGCCTGCGGAACCAAGGGTAAGCGCTTCATCCTGCCCCATTCCCGCGTCCTGATCCACCAGCCCTCGATGAGCGGACTCGCCGGCCAGGCCACCGACATCGACATCTACGCGAAAGAAATCCTGCGCATGCGCGAGATCCTCAACGGAATCCTCGCCGATGCGACCGGCCAGCCGCTCGACCGCATCGCCCGCGACGTGGATCGTGATTACATCATGGAAGCCGATCAGTCCGTCGAATACGGCATCGTCGACCGCGTAATCTCGAGCCGTGCGCTCAAGCCGGTCAAGTAAGTAGCAGTCTCCCCAGCACGCATAAACCAAAGGCGCATCCCGCACCTCTTCTGCGGAATGCGCCTTTCGGTTTTATTCTTCCGATTGTTGGGGCCTCAACTTCCCGTCGGATCTTCGCTTGTCCGAGAACCACGGATACAGGATCGGCAGCACATACAGCGTCAGCAGTGTCGAGGTAACCAGCCCGCCGATGACGACGGTCGCCAGTGGACGCTGCACTTCCGCGCCGGTTGCCTGGGACAGCGCCATCGGAACGAATCCCAGGCTCGCTACCAGCGCCGTCATCAGCACCGGGCGCAAGCGCATCGCGGCCCCGTCGAGAACCGCTTGAAACATCGGCGCGCCTTCTTCGAGCAACCGGTTGATATAGCTCACCATCACGATGCCGTTCAACACGGCGACACCGAACAGCGCGATGAAGCCGATCGACGCCGAAACGTTGAGGTTCATCCCGCGGATCCACAGTGCGGCAATGCCGCCGACCAGCGCGAATGGAACGTTCAGCAGGATGAGAAACGCCTGCGGCGCCGAATCGAACGTCATGAACAGCAAGCCGAAGATCACCAGAATCGACAGCGGCAGAACGATCATCAGCCGTTTGCTGGCGCGCTCCTGATTCTCGAACTGCCCGCCCCAGTCGATGTCGTAACCCGGCGGCAGTTTCACGTGATCGCTGATTTCCTTTTGCGCGGCCTTCACGAAGCTGCCGAGGTCGCGTCCGCGGACGTTCGCCTGCACCACAATGCGACGCTGCGCATTCTCGCGCGACACAACCTCAGGTCCACGCTCGACCGACAGCGCCGCCACCTGATTAAGCCGGACCTTCTCGCCGCCCGGCGCCTGCAGCACCAGGTTGCCAAGCATCTCGAGGTTCGCGCGGTACTCGCCCGGCAAACGCAGCGCGATCGGAAAACGTCGCTGTCCTTCGATCATTTCCGATACGCGCTGCCCGCCGGTCGCCGAATCGACGAGATCCTGTACGTCTGAAACATTCAACCCATAGCGCGCCAGTGACGCGCGATCCACCTTCACCCGCAATTCCGCAACGCCGGTGAGGATCTCCTTCTGCGCATCCGCCGCGCCCGGAATCCCTTCGAGGATCTTCAACGACTGCTCACCCAGCCGCTCCAACACCGCCGCATCCTCGCCGAAGATCTTCAACGCGACATCTGCCTTGATGCCCGACACCACCTCGTCCAGCCGCATCGCCATCGGCTGCGTGAAATTGAACTCGACTCCCGGAATCGCTTCGAGTTTCGCCGACATCGCCTGGATCAGCGCTTCCTTCTGATGCGCCGTTGTCCATTCGTCCTTGGGCTTCAACAGCACATAAACGTCGGCCTCGTACACGCCCATCGCCTCGGTCGCGAGGTCGGGACGGCCCAGTTTCGTCACGACGCCGGTCACTTCCGGAAACGTGCGTACGGTCCGTTCCACCGCCTGGCTCACCTGAATCGACTCGGTCAGCGCGATCCCCGGCGTCTTGCGCGTGGTGATCAACACGGACCCTTCATCCAACCGGGGCATGAATTCGGTGCCGATCCACGCGACCGATGCCGCGGATCCGACTACAGCCAGCGCCGCAATGACCACAATTCGCCGCCGCATGCTCAGCGCCGCCATCAGCGAAGCGCGATATCCATTTCGCAGCCGCGTGAACCAGCCCTCTTCGTGTTCCTCGACCTTCCCCTTCAAAACGAACGTCGCCAGCACAGGCACCATCGTCAGCGCCAGCAGCAGCGAACCCGCCAGCAGCGAGCACACCGTAATCGCCATCGGCCGGAACATGCGGCCTTCCAAATCCTGCAGCGTGAAGATCGGGATGTACACCGCGATGATGATTGCGACCGCGAACACGATCGGCCGCGCGACCTCTTGCGCGGCGTCGCGGATCGTTTCCCTGCGGCTGCGTCCAGGCTCATGCGCGATGCGCCGCATCGAGTTCTCCATCATCACGACCGCGCCGTCCACCACCATGCCGAAGTCCACCGCGCCCAGGCTCATCAGGTTCGCGGAAATCCCCAACGCCGCCATGCCCAGGAATCCGAACATCATCGACAACGGAATCGTCGCAGCAACCACGATCGCGGCGCGCAGGTTCCCGAGAAACAGCAGCAGCACGATGGTTACCAGCACGCCGGCCTCAACGAGGTTCCGCGCCACCGTGCGGATCGTCCCGTTGATCACCGTCGACTGGTCGTAGAAGGGCACGATCCGCATGCCTTCCGGCAGCCGGACCGTCGCCAGCCGCGCCTTTACGCGATCGATCACGCGCAGGCCGTTTTCACCCTTCAGCATGATCGCCATGCCCGAAACCGACTCGCCCTTGCCGTCGCGCAACACGGCGCCCTGTCGCGGTAGCGCCTCCACCTTCACCGTCGCCACATCGCGGACCCGTACCGGCGTTCCGCCATGCGCCGTCAGCACGATCCGCCCCAGATCCTCGATCGTCTGTGTGCGGCCCAACCCGCGAACCGTGTACTGTTCGCCTGCATGCTCGATGAATCCGCCGCCGAAATTGCGGTTGTTCTCCTGCAGCCGCTCGAACACGTTGCGCAGCGTGAGGCCGTACCGCTGCAAGTCCGGGGGATTCACCTCGACCGTATACTGCCGCGTCTCGCCACCCCAACTGTTGACCTCATTGACGCCGGGAACCGTGCGTAGTTGATACCGCACCTGCCAGTCATGCAGCGTCTTGCGATCCATCAGCGTGTGGCTCTCGCCTTCGATCGTGTATTGATACACCTCGCCGAACGCCGTCGCCACAGGACCCAGCGCCGGCATCACGCCTTCCGGCAGACGCGACCGCACTTCCTGCAATCGTTCGTTCACGATCTGCCGTGCGAAGTACGTTTTGACGTCGTCGTCGAAGATGATCGTGACGGTCGATAGCCCCAGCTTCGAGATCGAGCGAACGCCTTGCGTCGACTGCAATCCCATAACCGCGGCCTCAATCGGAAACGTGACCGACTGCTCGACCTCCACGGGCGAAAGTCCCGGACATTCGGTGATGATGACGACCTGGTTGTTGGTGAGATCGGGAAACGCGTCGATCGGAATCGTCAACGCAACAAAGCCGCTGCCCACCACAAAAATCAGCAGCAGGAAGAGCGTCACCCAGCGGTGCCGCAACGAAACGTCAATGAGTCCTGTGAGCATGGCGTCGAGCGGCTATTGAGCCGTGGGCTGTTCCGAATCCTTGATCAGGCGCGCTTTCAACAGAAAGGCGCCCTTCACGGCGATGGGCGTTCCGGGTTCCAGGCCTGATACGATCTCGACGAGTCCGTTGGCTTTGGTTCCGGCCTTCACCTCGAGCGGCAGAAACGAACCGTCCTTCTGCTGCACGAACACCAGGTCTTTGTCGTCCTTGCGCTGCACGGCCGCCTCGGGAACCTGCACCGCCGTGCGGCTTCCCTCGCTCGCGAACTCCGCGGTCGCGAACATTTCCGGCTTCAGCAACCCCTGCGGATTCGGAACCAGCACGCGTACCTGCAGCGTCCGGGTCTGCGGATCCATGCGTTCGCCGATCTGCAGCACCGTACCCGGGAACGTACGATCCGGAAACGCGCGCACCTGGATCCCCACCCGCTGCTTGCGATGCACGCGCGACAGATCCGCTTCATTCACCGCCGCGATCATCCACAAGCTGCTCAAGTTCGAAACGGTGAATACCGGGTCCCCGACCGACACCACCGTACCCGCCGTCGCATGCCGCACCATCAGCGTTCCCGTGGCCGGCGACTTGATCGTGATGGTGTCGCGCGTCGGATCCCCGGAAGATTTCGCCGGCGGTTGCAGCGGCACATCCAGATAATCGGTCAGATGAAAGGCTGCTTTGTCGGCCTCCGCCTGCGCATTCGTGACGCTCATCATCGCGCTGCGATACAACGTTTCGGCGGCTTCGAGCTGTTCTTTCGACGCGGCGCGAAGCTCGAACAGCCGCCGTGTGCGGTCGCGCACCGTCAACGCCTGTTCGGCCAGCGTCTTCTGCTTCTGCAACTCCGCCTGCACCTGCCGGTACGTGGCGCGCGCGTCGTGGACCTCATGGCTATGCAGCGCCGCCAGCACTTGTCCCTCGCGAATCGAATCGCCGACGCGCACCGGAACTGCGACAATCTTGCCTTCCGTCAGCGCCCCGATCTGCCACGTCGCGTCCTCGTTCATCTGCAATTGCCCGGTGGCGACCACCGCGCCTTCGAGGGCGCTCCTGCGCGCGGTCTCGACCTGAATGCCAAGCTCGTTCTGCAACTTTGCGTCCAGTGTCACCGCCGCGCCCGGCCGCGATACCGGCGGTGGTCCCTCGGCCGCTTGCTGGCGGCTGCAGCCGGTCAAAACGGCCAGCAGGATCAGGAGTGGAAAATATCTCGTCATGGCAGAGTCCCCGCCGCGGCCTGTACGTTGATCAACGCCAGGCGGCATTCCATCAAGGTTCGGATGTGCAACAGTTCGGCTTGCAGACCGGCGCGTTCGGCGTCCAGCAATCGCAACAGGTCGCTCGCACCCTCGCGATACACCGCGCGCGCGATCCGCGCCGTCTCCGCCGCACGCTCCTCGATCCTCGGAATCTCGTCGCGCAGCAACCTCATCTTCTGTTCGAGATCACCGCGCGCGGCGCGAAATTCGTTCAAGGCCGACTGGGAAGCCGCCTGGAGTTCGAACTCCGCGCCGCGCTGCTCTGCCTGAGCTGCTGCGATGTTGCCTTGGTTGCGATTCCGCACCGGCAAGTTGATTTGCACTCCGGCAATTACGGTGTTGAATCCGGATGTCCGCTTGTATCCGAACAGCACTTCCGGATCCGGCCGCGCGTTTGCGGTTTCGAGCCGCACCACGGCCTTGGTTTGTTCGACGATCTGCGATCCCAACCGCAGGTCCGCGCGCTTCTCGCGGATCGCGGCCTCTTCGATCAACGCAACGGCTGCCGCATCCGGCGTCACCGTCAGCGTGCCCGTCAGCGTTTCGCCTGCGAGGCTGAGCGAAGGATCCGCGATCTCGCGCTGCAGTTCCAGCCGCGCCCGGATCGCATCCTGCGCCGCGTTGCGGTACTGCACCGCCACCTGCTCTTTTTCGAGATCGATGCGGATCAGGTCCGCCTCAGCCAGCGCGCCTTCCCGCACGCGGTCGCGATGATACTGCACCGTCTGTTCGTAGTTATCGAGGCTGCTCTTCAGCACATCCCGCAGCCGCTCGGCGCCCACTGCGCTCCAATACGCGAGCAGTACGCGCCGGGTGATCTCTCGTCCGCGGGCCTCTTTTTCCAGTTCGCGACGCGAAATCACCTCGCGCGCCGCTTCGGTGCGCCGCATCCGTTTGCCCGCCATTTCAAACACCTGCGAGGCATACAAGAAGCTGTCCGTGTCGCGATTGAATTGGAAGGGTGCGTGTGGCGGGTCTCCGAAGCGCGTGTTCTCGGATTGCAGGAACAGCCGCGGATTCGGCTTCAAGGAAGCCTGGGTCATCAAGCCCTGGGCTGATTCCACGCGGGCTTGCTGCGCGGCCAGCAGGGGATGAACTCGAAGAGCCCGTTCGACGGCTTCTTCCGGCGTCAGGGATAACAGCAGGCACACACCCGCTGTGGCAACAGTCACTAGCATCTCAGGCAATTGCAGAATAGCGAAAGCCAGTTAAATAGAAGATAAACGCGCGCCCGGCTCAGGAAGAAAAACGCGAAATCGGCTGCCGGCTTCGGACTCCACGAGGGCAATCGACCCCCCGTGCAGTTCCGCGATCCACCGCGCGATGGCCAATCCCAACCCGGCCCCACTGCCCGCGCTACTGCGGTCGCTGCGGGACCTCGCCTTGTCCCCGCGATAAAACCGGTCGAAGATCCGCGCCCGGTCCGCTTCGGGGATCCCCGGGCCCGTGTCGCTCACCTCGACCTCGTAACCTTTGCCCGCCTCGTGCGCCACGCGCAGCCCGACTCTTCCGCCGGGAGGCGTGAACTTCACGGCGTTATCGAGCAGGATCAGCAGCAGTTGCCGGATGAGCCCTTCATCCCCGCGCACCGTGAGATCCTCGCCGCCGCCCGATCCTTCGAGATCGATCTGCCGCGCCTGCGCCAGCACCCTTGCGCCGCGCAACGCCTCGTCCGCGACCTCGTTCAGATAGAAGGTTTCGTCCGGAAGCCGGTATGCGCCCGCATCCGCCTGCGCCAGCATGAACAAGTCCTCGACCACACGCTTCAGGCGGCGAAGCTGTTCTTCCACCAGTTGCAGCGCCTCGCGCTGGTCAGCCGCTCCCGGATCCTTCTGCTGCAATGCAACCTGCGCGGCGGTCAACGCGACATACAGCGGCGTGCGCAACTCGTGCGAAGCATCCGCCACAAAAGCTTTCTGCTGCGTGAAACTCTGTTCCAGGCGATCCAGCAGGTTGTTGAACGCTGTACCCAGACGTCCCAGTTCGTCGGCCGGATTGTCCACTCGCAATCGCTCATCGCTGAGGTTCGCGGACGTGATGCGTCCCGCCGTCTGCGCCATCGATGAAACCGGATCCAGACTGCGTTTCATCAGGAACAACCCGCCCGCGCCCGCCAGCAGGATCGTCGCTGGAATCAGCAGCAGCAGCACGTTGCGCAAGTTGTGCAGTTCCGCCTCAATGCCAGCCGTGTTCTGGTTCGCCGCCACGAAATACCGCAGTGCTTCACGCGATACCTCGATCTCACGCGCGAGGGTCCGATACTCGGATGCGTCAATGGTCTCGGTCTCAAAGCCGGTGGCTGAAGGCTTGAGATCCGCGCGCCCCTCGCGCCCGCTCTTCGACGCCACAAGCGTATCGCCGCGATAAATCGCCAGGGCGATCTGCGGATACGAAGTCTGATGCGTCGTTCGCATGAGGAAGCGCACGCTCTCCTCGCCCGGTCCCTGCCCGTGATGTTCCTCGATCTCATGCCGCAACGTGACGGCAGCGAATCGAACCGCCTCCTCCAACTGCCCGTCGAGCCGCGCCCGGATGGTGCGCGCCAGCAGCGAATACACACCGGCGGCGAACAACAGCAGGATCACCGCCAGCGACCCGGCATACCAGAGCGTCAGCCGTACCCGCAGACTAGCTCGGGTCATCGCCATTTCCACCCTCGGCCGTCAGCTGGTATCCTTCCCCACGCCGCGTACGAATCAACTTCACATCGTGCCCCGTGTCGACCTTCCGCCGCAGCCGCTGTACATAGACTTCGATGAGATTGGACGTCGGATCATACGTCTCGTCCCACACGTGTTCGGAAATCTCCGCACGGCCGACCACTGCGCCTTCCCGGCGCGCCATGTACTCGAGCAGCCCGTACTCCTTGGCGGTCAGCAAAATCGGGACTCCCGCGCGCGCCGCCCGCCGCTGCGATGTCTCGATCTCCAGATCGCCAACACGCAACAGCGTCTGTTCCACTCGCGGACCCCGCCGCAGCAACGCCCGGATCCGCGCCAGCAATTCTCCGAAATCGAAAGGCTTCTGCAGGTAATCATCCGCCCCCGCGTTGAGTCCGGCGATGCGGTCGGGAACCCCGCTTCGCGCCGTCAACATGAGAATCGGCATCTGGAACCCGGCCTCACGCAATTCCCGGCAAACCTCGAATCCGTCCTTGCCCGGCAGCATCACATCGAGCAGCACGAGATCGTAACTGTTCACGTACGTCTTTTCGATCGCAGCGGCGCCGTCCGTGGCGAGATCGGCCGCGAACGATTGGTCCCGCAGCCCTTTGAGCAGGAACTGCCCCGCTCCCGGTTCGTCTTCCACCACCAGAATCCGCATGTCAACCAGCCGACGCGAGATCCGAAACGGGCGTGATCACGAGTTTGCGCGCCACGCGATCCGGCAGCGACGTCAGAATCACGAACGTGCGACCGTTCGCCGGATCCGCCCAACACAGCGTGCCTGTCGATCCGCCGTGTCCGAAAGTCCCTGGCGAGCACTGTTTGCCGAAACCCTTGGCGATCGCCCAGCCAATCCCGTACGGTTGGTTCAAACCGGCATTGTGATTGCGAATCATGTCGGCGCAAGTGCTGGCGCGCAGCACTTTGCCATCGGGTTTCAGGAACGCCCGCAAGAACCGCTCGATATCGTGAACCGTTGAGTGGGCTCCACCCCAAGGGGCCGCGAGGCCGCGCCAGTATGCGCTATTCCAATCCCAGTTCCTGGCGTCGGCACTCGCGCCCAGATCCGGATCCGCGAATTCGGTCTGGCTGCGCACGGTGTCTGCCAGGGTGAGCCCGTCGCCGAGACCCAAAACCGTGTGGTTCATCCCCAAAGGCTTGTAGATCTCGTCCCACAGATACAGGGGAAACGCGCGCCCGTCGATCCGGCGCACGATCTCCGAAGCCAGCAGGATCGCCATGCTGGCGTAGCTGGTCCTGGTGCCTGGCGAGAACAGCAGCGGCGTTTTCAATGCCCGTGCGACGAACTCGCTGAGCGGCGCATTCTTGCGCCGCAACTCGGTGTTGTCGGGCAGCATGTCCGGCAGTCCTGAGGTATGCGTCAGCAGATGCCGGATGGTGACCTTGCCGCGATCCCCGTCATTGCCGAACTCGGGCAAATAGCGCGCCGCCGGATCCTCGAGTCGCAGCTTGCCCCGGTCCACCAGCTTCATCACGCCCGCTGCGGTCATCGGCTTGGTGATCGACGCAATCAGGAATCGCGCATCGAGCGACTTCGCTGCGCCAAAGGCCTTCCCATAGACAGTTGTCGAGCCGTCCCGCACCAGTAGGCAGGCCGCGCTCAGCTTCCCGTCCTTGACCAGTCCGCTGATCAGCGCATCAGCCTGATCCATGCGTCCTGCCGCCAGCATGGACCGCAGTGTCGCTGCCGCCAGCACGAACCCGCGCCTTGAAATCACCATGACTCCCCCGATCTTACAACAAGGATCAAAATACAAAATGCCGGAGAGCGGCGAAACTCTCCGGCACTGGAAGGCGATCCAGGGGAAAACAAAACCCGGTGTGGGACGTTACTCCTGCGGCGGATCCGAGGTCAGCGCCTCGGTGGCAATCAGCGCGGACCCGCCAAAGCGGATCACCGTCGCGGAAACCGCGCCGTCGCTGGTCGAAAAACTCAGCGTACCCCGCTTGCCGGCCGCATCGGCCACGCGATCCTTCAACTGGAACACCGCACGCGCGCCCGCAGCGAGCTTGATGTCGGAACTCCCGACCGTTGCGCCTTTGTCGTCGCGCACCGTCATCGTCACCGTTCCCGCGGCGCCGCTCGGATTCGAAATCGCCACCAGGCTATTGATCACCGTGTCATCGAACACCGCAACCACCTGCTTCTGATCCGTGGTCTTCGCGATCGGAACCATCAATTCCTGATCCGGCGTATTCTGCGCCGACAGCTTCATCAGGCTGAACCCCGTGACGCCGTCGGGCAAGTCGAAGCTCGCAGATCCCTGGGTGAGAGCGCCGTCCGCGCCCAAAGCGACAACCCCAAGTCCACGGGCGGTAATCGCGAGCTTCTGCGTTGCGCCGGACCCGTTGGGATCAAACGCCGTCCCGTCGTTCTTCTTGAAATTCACGTCGAAGGAAACATCCGCATCGGTCCCGTTGACGAAATACAGCGTCGAGGACCAGCCCCCGCCGAAGATCAGCGCCGGGGTCGAATGCGTGTTCGCCGTCGGAGTAGAACCACCGCCACCCGTCGAGGCCGCTTCCGTCAGAGCCAGCGACGCCTTATAGATGCGGTCGCCAGTCTCGGCTCCGTTGTTGTTCGCCGCGTTGCCCGCGGCGTAGAACGTCACGCCGCCCGTTCCGGCAGCAGGTGCGGTCCAGTCGAACTCCCAGCTGGCCGAATTGCGGGTGCCGCGGAACGTGCCATTGGGCGTATGCGAAATGTACTGAACGCCGCCCGCATCTTCAACCGCAGTCGTGTTTCCGGCGCTGGCCAGCGTACCCGCGGCCGCGCTCGTATCCGACGTCTTGCGGGACGTCAATTGGAATCCCCAGCGGCTCGCGCTCGGATCTTCCAGCGTCACCTTGACCTTGATCTTCTGACCGGGCACATAACTCGTGCCACCGGCCGACAGCGCGATCGTGAGCTTTCCGGCTCCGGATGCTCCTCCATGGCAATTCGTGCAATCCGCTTCTCCGGGCGCACCAGCAACCCCCGGCACGGGACCCGTGCTATTGGCCAGGAGCAGGCCGGAAAAGAGCGCACACACTCCCATCAATCGATATGTCATCGTTGTCCACTACCTCTATTAATCTGAAGACTAGCTGCAATCCGCGAGACGGGCGAGGGACTTGAATCCCTGGTAACACTCTGATGAGTATAGAGTACCTTTGGTTCCACTTTGACGACCGGGATCCCCGAATTTTTTTGGACCCGGTTCAGGCCTTCCGGCCCAGGTGCAACGCCACGGTGCCGAACGTCATCGTGTCGAACTCCACCCGGTTGTATCCGGCCTGCTCCATCTTAACTCGTAAACCCTTGGCGTCAGGGAACTTACGGATCGACTCGGGCAGGTACGAATAGGCCTCGCCGGACCCCGACACGATCCCGCCAATCCGCGGCAGCAACACCGTCGAAAACCAGTTGTACATCGCCGCAAACATCCGGTTCGACGGCTGCGAAAACTCGAGAATGGCGAGCGTCCCGCCCGGCTTCAACACCCGCAGCAATTCCGCCAGTCCCCGCTCATAATTGGCAAAGTTGCGGAACCCGAAGGCGATCGTGATCAGATCCAGCGAATTGTCCGCCAGGGGAAGCTGCAACGCGTCGCCCTCGAACAGCGGTGTCCGGAACCGGCGCGCCGCGATCTTTCGGTTCGCCTCCACAAGCATCGGATGGCAGAAGTCCGCCCCGAAAACCGGCGCCCCGCGGCGCTTTTCCAGCGACAGCAGGACGTCACCGGTCCCACAGCAAAGGTCGAGGACCTTCGCATTCGGATTCTCGAGGATGTGCGCCACCCGGCGAACGGTGTGCGCCCGCCACATGCGGTCCATGTTGAACGACAGCACGTGGTTCAGCAGGTCATAACGCCCGGCGATGCGGCCGAACATCCCGCGCACCCAGGCCGAGGCCTGTTGCTCGTTCGTGATCCCCTGTGGCGTCGTGCCGCTCATCGCGAGTGGGCGAACCCCGCTTCGATCGCCTGCAGGATGATGCCGGCGTCGAGTCCCGTCACGACCTTCACGGTCCCGATGTCGGTCGGCAGCACGAAGTGGACCTTGCCCTGAATCGTCTTCTTGTCGCTGGCCAGCCGCCGCAGCAGATTCTCCGCCGGGATGCCGTCGAGCGACGGGATCGGTCCATACATCTTCACGACTTTATGGATGCGGTCGGCGATCGCCTGATCCAGAAGTCCCGCGCGGACAGCGAGATCGGTTGCCGCATGCATGCCGAACGCGACGGCCTCGCCGTGCAGCAGGCGTTTATATTGGGTTTCGGCCTCGAGCGCGTGCCCGATCGTGTGGCCGAAGTTCAGGATCCGCCGCAGGTCGCCTTCCTTCTCATCCGCCGTCACCACTTCGCACTTGATGCGGACCTTGTCGGAGATGATCTGCTCGACGGCCGCGGGTTCCTGCGCCAGCACCGCCTCGCTGTTGGCTTCGAGAAACTCGAACAGCGCGCGGTCGCGAATCACGCCACCCTTGATGATCTCGTACAAGCCCGCGCGATACTCGCGTTCGGGGAGTGTCTTCACCACATCGGGATCGATCAGCACGACGAGCGGCTGATGGAACGCGCCAAACAAATTCTTGCCGGCGACGAGATTCACGCCGGTCTTGCCTCCGACCGCTGCATCCACCTGCGCCAGCAGCGTGGTCGGAACCTGAATTACGGGGATCCCGCGCATGAACGACGCGGCGAGGAATCCGCCCATGTCGGTGACGATGCCGCCACCGATCGCAACCACCAGGCTGGAACGATCCGCGCCCTGCGCGACCATTTCTTCGGCAAACTGCTCAACTTCGGCGAGACGCTTGTTCTCCTCACCGCCGCGGAAAAAGATGACGTGGTGATTCTTATCGAATGCCGCGCCGTGAAGGTCATACACGTCGCGCGTGGTGAGGATAAAGACCTTGCCGGTCTTTGGCGGGATGAATTCGGAGATCCGGTGAAGGAGGCCGCGCCCAATACACGCGTCGTAATCGCGCTGGGGCGTCGAGACAGAAAAGCGCTGCACGGTACCTTTTATTATCGCAGTGTTCCAACGGTTGCCGGGTCCGCGGCGTCAGGTATTGACATGAAGTGCCTTGCTGCCCTTGCGTTTGTATTGGCGGCTGCAGCGTCTCCCGCCCAGGAGGCCGACGGCGCTGCTCTGCTCCGTCAGGTTTCGGAAACTTACAAGAAGATCATTGCCAGCCGTACCTTCCATTTCGAAAGCGAGATCCGGCAGGAACTGACCGCACCCGATCATGGTTCCTGGTCGCGCTACCGGGTGGTTCTCGCTGCGGCCGGCGAAGACCGGATGCGATTTGAAGCCTCCGGATCGATGATGGGGGTTTCGCTGGTTTCGGATGGCAGAACTTTGTGGGTGTCTTCGGCGCCAACGCGCGAATACACGACGGTTGAGTACCAGCCCGGAAAGCTGATGGAAATCAAAGGCGGCGGACAAGGAGTCCAAAATGCGCTTCGGCGGATGAAGGCCGACATGGACCGCCTCGGCAAGTTGAGCGACGACGTGAAATCGGCGAAGGTGCGCGGAACCGAGGCGCTGACGGTTGGCGATGCTTCTATTCCCTGCACGGTCGTGGAGGCGGAGTACGATCCGCCGCGCGGCGCTGCCGATATCGTGACGTCATTCCGGCGAATCCTGTGGATCGATCCGCGACGCCACATCGTGCTGCAGGAGGAGTCGGCAACCATGGGAACCCTGAGTCCATCGACCCCGTTCGAAATGATGGAGACCCGCAGTCGCACAACCTACAAGGTCGCATCGGTGGATCGTCCCGAAAGTGCCGTATTCGCATACCGTCCGCCAGACACCTTCCGGTATGTCGATACGCTCACGGGAATGGCCGGTTTTGGGGTGAACGCCGCACGGCGGGAGATCGTCGGCAAACCCGCGCCGGAGCTGAGCGGCACGACGCTGGACGGCCGCAAGCTCAGCCTGTCGGATCTCCGCGGCAAAGTGGTGCTGTTGGATTTCTGGGCGACTTGGTGTGGTCCCTGCCGCACCCAAATGCCGCAGATCGCGAAGTTGCATGCCGCGATGAAGGGGCAGGACGCGATTGTCCTCGGAGTCAACGACGATGAGGAGGCCGGGAAGGCGCGCGATTACCTGAAGGAAAACGGCTACGAATGGACGCACCTCTTCAACGACAAGGCCCTGAACGCGCGCCAGAAGTTCAAGGTCAACGGAATTCCGACGATGGTCCTGCTCGACCGGGAAGGCAAGGTCGTAGAGTATCAGGTCGGTTCCGGCGGCGGGTCCGAAGAGGAAATCCGTAAGGCACTGCGTCAACTGGGGATCCGCATCGATTAGCGCGACGCTTCGAGGCGCAGGTCCCAGATGCCCCGGCCATAGGTGGCGGCGCGAAGGATTCGCGTTGGGCGGTGCAGGCGGATCGAACTGACGGTGGTGAGGGGGAGCCCAGACCCAAGCGGTTCCCACGTGAACCCTTCGTCGATCGTGCGATACACGCCGATGTCACTACCGATGTAGTAGGTACCCGGCGCGTCGGGATCCGCGATCAGATCGTTGACGGGAGAATCCGGCAGGTTGGACGTCCGGTCGACCCAGGTCGCGCCGTGGTCCGGCGAGAAGTACAAGTGCCCCTTGCCGTCCCAGGCCCGCAGCCCGGAATACGCCGCCCAAACTGCCCCGTTCACGGTCAGCAATCTGGAAACATTCCGCTCCGGCATCGCAGCCGTCGAAACGGTATCCCAAGTCGTCCCACCTCGATACGCCAGGATCTTCCCGGAAACCGCCGCGTACACGTCGTCCCGATCGGCCGCCAGGGCCGAGATCGTCCCCAGTTCCGGCGAAATCGTCTGCCAGCGGTCGCCTTGATTATCCGTTCGAAACACGCGGATGGTCCCGAAGTACAGGCGGTTCGGATTCGCGGGATCCATCTCCAGGGGCGAGATCCAGGGCGCGTTCTCCGTATCCATGCCATTGGAAACAAAAGAAAAGTCCGCCCAGTCGTTCCTGGTGCGAACCACCATTTCCCGCCCCGGATACAGCACAGCGAACGCTGTTCGCGGATTGCGCGGATCGATCTGTGTCCACATGAAGTCCCCGGTGAACCCGCAGCGCCAGACCCCGTCCCGCCAGAGGACGAACGAGTTGTCCTGCGTCCCCGCCAGTAACTGATCCGGGTCAGTGGGGTGTAAGGATAGCCCCGGGTAAAACTGGGTGATTCCCAAGTCGGCTGACAGCGACTTCCAATCCGGGACCTCTCCATCCCCCGCCGTCCAGATCCCGCCATCGTTCCCGTCATAAATCCGGCTGCCATCCGCCGAGAATGCGACCGCGCGATGGTCCACATGCGGAACCACTCCACTCGTACTTTTGTTGATATCGCTGAAGTTATCGCCACCGTCGGTGGAACGGTACAGCCATACGCGCCCAAGAAGAACAGTGTTCGGCTTATTCGGGTGCGTCGCCACAACCTCAACTGGCGGGCAAGGGCCATTCCCGACCGCACACACGAACTCGGGAAACCGCGGCTTCACGGTCACCCACGACCCGCCACCATCCGTCGACCGGTAAAACCCTTCAAGCCGCGTCGATGACGAAGCCGCCAAATACAGAGTCGAACCCGCCGCCGCCAACCGCAACGTCCGAGGCGAACCCGTCACAAACGGCAGCGCCTGTTCCGACCACGTCGCGCCCCCGTCATCGGACCGGTACAAGCCCTGCTTCGAAACCGGCGTATCCCACTGGCTGGCGGCGACCCACAGCCGCTCTCCATTCCGAACCAGAACCGGAATCGTCCGGGGAAGCGCCAGCCGCCGGGTCCACGTCCGGCCCTGATCCCGCGAAACGTACACGCCCTCCGACTCCACGCCTGCCACAATACTACCGTCGTAGGACATCACCACCGACGACACGCGAACCGCACCCGGAATCGCACTCCAGTTCCAGGAATCCCCGCCGTCGGAACTGTACAGCACGACCCCGTGTCCGGTGCCTGCGTATATATAGGTCCCGTCGCCCGCCAAAGAGGTGATTGCCGGAAACGGCAGATGATCGGTCAAGGCACGCCAGGTGACCCCACCATCCAGCGAACGCCAGACGCCGCCCCGGTCCGCCCCGGCGAACATCAGGTTGTCATCCACCGGCAGTACCGCGTTCACCCTCCCGGCCGAAACCGGGGACCCATAAATGTTCTCGTGAATCAGATTCCGCGGACCGATATAGGTCCATGCCAGGCCGCTGGCCGCCGCAACCCGCGCCGGCTTCCCGGGAAACAGCCCCAGCCGCTGCACATACGTCGGATCAAACGCCCCGCTGGCGGAAGACCGAAATCCGTCGAACCACTTCTGTGCCTTGGACTTAGGCGGACCTCCGCCCCCCGGCTGCTTACCCAATGTAAGAAGCACGACAAGCGGCGCCGCGAGTAGGAATAGACTGTACCGGATGCCAGATCTTCACCCGGCAGGACTACCCTAGGCGATGGATACGCAGGACTAGGAGTTCCAACGCGAGGCGGAGTACCCTATCACCATGGAATGCCGGACCGGATGCGCCGCCTGCTGTATCGCGCCGTCGATCTCGTCCCCCATCCCCGGCATGCCTCAGGGCAAACCCGCCGGGGTCCGCTGCCTCCAGCTCGACGCCAAGGACCGCTGCATGCTGTTCGGCAAGCCCGAACGCCCCGAAGTCTGCTCCAGCCTCCAACCCTCCCCCGAGATGTGCGGGACCTCCGCCGCCGAAGCCTTCTCCATCCTCATCCAGCTCGAAAACCAGACGACTCCGGCGCAGTGAACTGGTAGCATAACTACAGGACTTTGAAACCGGACCGGGAGTCCGCGCGTCTGTCAGGGCGTATGAACTCCTCGGCAGCAAGCATCCCGTATCCGGTTGTGAGTGAGCCAGTTGGCGCTGGAAGCGGCGTCAAGGGACAGAAGGCTCAGACCAGATCTCGAGTGGACCACCGCACTACCGATGAAGCGGCGCTGGTGCGCCGTGTACAGGCCCGAGACGAACTCGCCTTCCGCGAGATCGTGGACCGCTATCAAAACAAGGTCTACTCGATCATCTACGGCATCCTGCGGAATCACAACGACGCCGAGGACATCGCGCAGCAGGTGTTCGCGAAAGTTTACTTCTCGATCTCGAACTTCGACTTCCGCAGCTCGCTGCTCACCTGGATCTACAAGATCACGGTCAACGAATGCTACGACTACCTGCGCAAGAAGCGGGTTCGCAAGCTCGTCTACGAGAGCGACTTCACCGAAGATGACGCGCACAAGATGGAAAGCGGCGTCGCCGTCGACAAGGCTCCGGCCAACGACGAAGCGCTCGCCCGCCGCGATCTCGTCCTGAAGTTGCTCGAAAAGGTCTCGAAGGAAGATCGCGACCTGATGATGTTGAAGGAAGTCGAAGGCCACTCTGTGGAAGAGTTGTCCCAGATGACCGGAATGAACGAGAATACGATTAAGGTAAAATTGTTCCGCGCGCGGCAGAAGCTGCTCAAGGCTGCTCAGAGACTGACTGGTAAGTCAGCGTAAGGCGCGGAATCGGAATGATGATGGTTCGGTGATCCAGATCTGGTCAGAATGCTAGAACGACCGATAGAAGAACAAGAGGCCAGACGGATCCGGTGCAAGACAGACAGATGAGGGAAGACAAAATGCACGAACCGTTGAACAGTAAGTTAGACGGATTGACGGACGAGGATCTAACGGTATTGCTGCAGAGCCTTCGGGCTCCGGAAGGGATTGCTCCGCGCGCTGGCTTTTATGGCCGCGTGATGGATCGTGTCGAGTCGCAGCGCAAAACGTCGATCTGGTCGGTGTTTCTGGAACCGGCATTCAGCTTCCGGCTCGCGGCCGCGTCGCTCGCGCTGATGCTGCTGATGGGCGTCGCCCTGTACACCAGCGGATCCGACGTCGAAGAACAGATCGCTTTGGATCAACCGGCGCCGCAGTCCCAAGTCGTGTTCGTCAACAATAGCGAGAACGAACCCGCACCCGCGCTCGTGAACGGCAGCGTCGATGCGCTGCATGCCGCGCCGGTCTCGATGATGGACGCCGAACATGGCCGCGAGGTCGTGCTGGTGGACCTCGTCAGCTATCAGGAACACTAAGAACAGCGCATGATCAACGCCGGCGACCGGATTTCGTGGAGCAACCCGAGAGTCCTTACTGTTCTGTTGCTGGTGTTTTTGAGCGGCGGCCTCACGGGCGCCATCTCCCTTCGCTTTGTTCGCGCCCGCCTCGCCTCACGCGCCGCTGCTCCTGTTTCCTCCCCTGCATCCTGGAACAACAAAGAGGGTTTCCTCAACCGTTGCAAGAAGGAACTGAACCTGCGTCCCGAGCAGGAACAGCGCATGTCCTCGGTTCTGGACGATTACCGCATGTACTACCAGAACCTGCAGGAACAACTCGATGAAGTCCGAGCCACCGGCAAGGGACGTATCCTCGAGATCCTCGATCCCGACCAAAAGCAGAAGTTCGAGAAGCTTCTTGGCGACTCGAAGTAACTAGTACGCCCCGTCCGGCGTTCCATAAAGCTATGGAACGCAAGTCCGCATCCGAATTCCCCCAGGAACTCCTCGACATCTTTGATTTGTACGTCCACGGCGACATCGACCGTCGTACATTCCTGGATCGCGCCGCGCGATTCGCCACCGGCGGCGTCACGGCCGCGATGCTGCTCGAAAGCCTCGCGCCCAATTACGCCTGGGCGCAGCAGGTCCCCAAGGATGACAGCCGCATCAAGACCGAACGCATCACCGTTCCGTCCCCCAATGGCAACGAGAAAATCAGCGGACTCTTCGTGCAGCCCACGAAACCGTCGGCGAAAAAGATCCCCGGCGTTCTCGTGGTGCACGAGAACCGCGGCTTGAATCCATATATCGAAGATGTCGCGCGCCGCGTCGGAACCTCGGACTTCATTGCCTTCGCCCCCGATGGACTCACCAGCGTCGGCGGCTATCCGGGCACCGACGAAGAAGGCGGCAAGCTGTTCCAAAAGGTCGATCGCGCAAAGATGGCCGAGGACTTCGTCGCCGCCGCGATGTGGCTGAAATCCCACCCGATGTGCAGCGGCAAGATCGGCGTCGTCGGATTCTGCTTCGGCGGCGGTGTGTCCAACAACCTCGCGGTGCGCCTCGGCGCGGACCTCGGCGCCGCGGTCCCGTTCTACGGCGGACAGCCCAAAGCCGAAGATGTCGCCAGGATCAAGGCTCCGCTGCTGATCCACTACGCGTCACTCGACACGCGCATCAACGGCGGCTGGCCAGCGTATGAAGAAGCGCTCAAAGCCAACAACGTCCGCTACACGATGCACATGTACGAAGGCGTGAACCACGGCTTCCACAACGACACGACACCGCGCTACGACGAGAAGTCCGCCAAGCTCGCCTGGCAGCGGACCCTCGACTTCTTCAATCAGAATTTGCGGAAGTAGTAGCCGCGATCGCGTTGGCGAGTCCGGTGAATGCGGCGGTCATTTCAGTAAAGCCACGCCCGCAGGTGAGGCCGCCGTCAACCACCAGCGCGTGCCCATTCACGAAGCTCGATTCCGAACTGGCGAGCCACAACGCGGCGTTCGCGATGTCACGTGGCTCGCCTGCTCGCTTGAGCGGTTGCATCTGGCTGAGCGCCATACGGACCGTCGCTTCGCTGCGGGCAGCTGTTTGTTGATCCATGCCGAACGCGCGCCCGAAGATGGGCGTCACCGTACCGCCGGGACAAATGCTGTTGACCCGAATCCCCGCTTCGCCGAGTTCTGTCGCGGCGCAGCGGGTCATATGGATCACCGCCGCTTTGCACGTGCTGTACACAATGCTGCCGTGACCCGTCTCGATGCCCGCAACACTCGCCGTGTTGATGATGCTGCCGGATCCACGCGGCTTCATCACACGCGCCGCATGCTTGATGCCGAGCATCACGCCGCGCACCATCACCGCGAGATGCCGGTCAAACGCCGCCATGTCCATTTCATCGATCGGCGGCATAACGGTCCCAAAGCCGGCGTTGTTGAAGATGCAGTCGAGTCCGCCGAACTCCGCCACCGCAAGGTCGACCGCGGCGCGCACGTCGTCTTCGTTGCTCACATCGGTGCGGCAGAAGCGCGCAGTCGCGGATCCAAGCGAATCGGCCAGCGCGTGGCCTTCCGCATCGAGCAGGTCCGCGATGACGACCTTCGCGCCTTCTTCGACGAACAGTTTCACCGTAGCGGCGCCGATGCCGCTGGCGCCTCCGGTAACAATGGCGACCTTGCCTGCGAGTCTTTGCATCTCGCAATCCTACTCTATTTGGCGGACAGAAGATTCTGCGCAAATAGCTTGTAAATACGCTTGTATTCGTCGGCCCAACTCGTAGGCTGAACGAAGCCGTGATCCTCAACCGGGTACACGGCGAGTTCCCAGTTCTCTTTGCGAAGTTCGATCAACTTCTGCGCCAGACGCACGGAATCCTGGAAATGCACGTTGATGTCGACCATGCCGTGGCAGATGAGCAGCGCGCCCTTCAATCCTGCCGCGTGATAGATCGGTGAGGACTTGCGATAGACCTCGGCATCCTTTTGCGGCATGTTGAGGATGTTCGACGTGTACGGATGATTGTAGTGCGCCCAGTCCGTCACGGGACGCAGCGCCGCGCCGGCCGCGAACACGCCGGGCTGCGTGAACATCGCCATCAGGGTGATGAATCCGCCGTAGCTGCCGCCATAAATGCCGATGCGCTTCGGATCCACGCCCTGCTTCACAATCAGCCACTGCGCGCCATCGACGTGATCATCGAGATCCTTGCCGCCCATGAAGCGATAGATGCCGGTCCGCCAGTCGCGGCCATAACCCGCGGATCCGCGATAGTCGATGTCGAGCACTGCAAAGCCATGTTCCATCAGGAAGTGATGGAACATGTACTCGCGAAAGTAGCTGGACCACCACTTGTGGACGTTCTGCAGGTAGCCCGCGCCATGCACAAAGATCACCGCGGGTCCACCCTTCTTGAAGTTCGCCGGCTTGTAAAAGCGCGCGGGAACCTGAACGCCGTCGCGCGCCGTGAATTGGATGATCGGCGCGTCCATCCATGAATACGTCTTGAACTCCGGCGCCGGTGAATCCGTGAGTTGCTTCGCAGCCGCGCCGGCCTTGTTTTCCTGCGCGTAAAGCTCTGGCGGCTTGTTGGTGTACGAGTAGATCTCCGCGAACCATTTCTCATCGGGCGAAAGCGTGATGCGATGATTGCCCGCCGCGCTCGTCAACTTCGTACGCGCGCCGCCGTCGACGCTCATCGCGTAATAGTGGCGTTCGAAAGGCGATCCTTCGCTAGTCGTGATGTAAAACGTCTTCTCATCGTCGCTACGATCCACATCCGCGACTTCCCACTTCCCTTCAGTCAACGCACGCGCCGCCGGTGCAGATCCGTCGGCGGACACGCGATACAGATGCGCGTAGCCGGACTTCTCCGAAAGGAAATACACATCGTGCTGCACGAACCCGACACTGCCGCTGGCGAATCCGCCCGCGAAGTTCACCCAGGCGTCGTCGTGATCGTGAAACAGTTCCTTGCCCTTCGCCGTCGCGCGGTCGAGCGCGAAGATCCAGCGATCCTTGTTGTCGGTCGCACGCACCTGAAATGCCGCCAGCGTCCCGTCTTCGGACCAGACAGGAAGTCCCGCAAACTGCACCGGCCGTTCCTTCTTGTCTTCTCCTGTGATGCCGTGTTCGATCCACTTCCACTCGCCCGTCACTGCATCGATCAGCGCCAGACGGTTGCGTCCCTGCACGTCGCCGACTTTGTTGCGCGCCTGCAAGTCCTCGGTATACGCGGACTCCGTCACATAGTTCGGCACGATCGCGGTCTTCGAATCCGCACCGGGCTCGTTCACCATCGCGATCACGTGCTTCTCATCCGGAGACAACTGCATCGCGACCACGGCTTGGCGGCCCTGCAGCACATACGGCTTGCGTGGATTCTCGCGCTTGCGCCGTGCCTCCTCGTCCTCGCGGACCTTCGCCTTGGTCCGCACCACCTCGAGCAGATCGCGCTCTTCTTTCTTGATGAACTCCTGGCTATCGGTCCCCTTCTTGGGATCCGGCGGAGGCGAACCAGCGGGCCGGATATCCGTCACCTGCGTAATCGCCGGCGAATCGAGCGACAGCAGATACAGGTTGCCGCCGCGAGTGAATGCGATGCGCTTGCCGTCGCGAGTGAACTTCGGGTTCGCTTCCACATCACTCGTCGCCGTCACGCGCTGGCGCTTGCCGGTCGCATGTTCATGCAGCCAGATGTCGCCGGACTGCGCATACACGGTCCACTTGTGATCCTTCGATCGATCGCCGTTCGCGGGAGGCGCGCTCTTCGCCTCGTCCTCGCTCAGCTTCCGCAACCCGCTGCCATCGCGATTCACGACATAGGTGTCGAGCGGCTTTTCCTGCGGATCGCTCCACTGCTTCCACTGAAAGTAGATGCGCTGCGAATCCTGCGACCAGCGGACGGCGGTGGGTTCATAACCCGCCAGGCCGGGTCCACGCATGATGTTGTCGATGGTGAGTTCGAGTTTCTTCGGCGGCGGCGAAGTTTCCTGCGCTAAGACCGCAGGCACAAGCGAGGAATGCAGCAGGGCAACACACAACAACTGGGAAACAATTCTCATGAACAGGGTCCAGTTGTCAGTGTCTCGCACCGGCGAGGGCCGGGACAAACGCGCGACTAGCGGGACTTCATGAAATCCCCGAGCCGGGACATCGCCTGCTCGAGGATGCTGCGTTCCGCCGCGTAGCAGATGCGAATCGACCCCTCGCCGCCTTCGCCAAACGCAACGCCGGGCGCGAGCCCAACCTGCGTCTCCATGAGGATCCGCTTGCAGAATTCGAACGAATCCGTCACGCCCTCAACCTTAGGGAACAGGTAAAACGCGCCTTCGGGCTTCGGCACCGTGACGCCCGGCATCTTCGACAAGGCCGCCGTGCAAAAGTCCCGATTCGCGCGCAAAGTCGCGACCATCTGCTTCACGATGTCCTCGCCCCACAGCAGTGCCGTCTCCGCGGCCCGCTGCGTGAACCCCGCCGGGCACGACATCACGAACTCATTCATCTGCGCCGCCCGCGTCGTGAAATCGCGCCGCGAAATCAGCCAGCCGAGCCGCCATCCGGTCATGCTGTAGGTCTTCGAAAAGCTCTGCACCACGATCACCGCGTCTTCCCGCGTCGCCTTCTTCAGGATCGTCGGCGTCGCCGTCGGCGCCGTCGCGCCTGCCTCTGGATAATACAGCCGCTCGTACACCTCATCCGCCATCAACCAGATCCCATGCCGCCGCGTGAACTCCAGCAGCCGGTCCTGATCCTCCGGCGTCGCGACCCACCCGAGCGGATTCGACGGCGACGTATAGAGCAGCAATCGCGTACGCGGCGTCACCGCAGCCTCCAGCGCGTCGAAGTCGATCTCGTAACGCCCGTTCACCAGCGGCTGCGGGATCTGCTTCACCACCGCGTTGGACATCTGCACAATCGCGGATCCATTCGGCCACGCGGGCGTCAGCACGATCGCTTCATCGCCGGGATCGAGCGTGCACCGGATCCCCATGTTCAACGCCTGTACGCCCGACGACGTCACCATAATCTCGCTCGCGGGATCGAGCGTCACGCCATGCAGGTCCTGGTAATAACGCGCCAGCGCCTCGCGCGTCGACAGCATGCCCGCGTTCTCGGTGTAGAACGTGTACCCGTCTGCCATCGCCTTCTGCGCGGCGCGCTTCAAGTAATCCGGCGTCGGGACATTCGACTCGCCGAAATACAGCTTCAACACGCCATCCATGCGCATCGCGATCTCGGCGAGTTCGCGAATGCGGGAATGCGGCACGCTCAAAACAGAAGAGGCAACAGAAGGCATCTCATTTCAGGGTATTAAAACAAGAGTGATAAATTCGATCATGATGTCTCCATCCCGGCGTCTGCTGCTGTTCTCATCGTTGTCGCTCCTCGTCGCGAGCGCGCAGAACTTCTATCTGAAGGAAGGCGACACCGTCGTCTTCTACGGCGACTCGATCACCGACCAGCGCATGTACACGGTCGCGACCGAGACCTTCGTACTCACACGCTTCCCCGAAATGAAGGTGCGCTTCGTCCACTCCGGCTGGGGTGGCGACCGCGTCACCGGCGGAGGCGGCGGGACCATCGAGGAACGCCTCAAGCGCGACGTCACCGCCTACAAGCCCACGGTCATGACCATCATGCTCGGCATGAATGACGGCCGCTACCGCGCGTTCGATCCCGACATCTTTCGCACCTATGCCGACGGATACCAGCACATCCTCGACCTGTTGAAGCCCGACAACCCGAACCTGCGCCTCACGCTCATTCAACCCTCGCCGTACGACGACGTGACCCGCGCCCCCACGTTCGATCCCGGCTACAACCAGACGCTCCTCCGCTACGCCGCCTTCGTCCGCGACCTCGCCACAAAGAACGGGCACGCCACCGCGGACCTCAACACCGGCGTCGTCGACATGCTGCGGCGCGCCAACGGCTCGGATCCCACGACCGCCAAGCTGATTCTCCCCGATCGCGTCCACCCCGGCTGGTCCGGCCACTTCATCATGGCCGCGGAACTCCTCAAAGCCTGGAAAGCCCCGAAAATCGTCACCAGCGTCGAACTCGACCTCACCGCCCGCAAGGTCGTGAACCAGCAGAACACGGCAGTCACCGGCCTGCGTCAGGATTCCGGCACATACTCGTGGACCCAGAAGGACGCCTCGCTCCCGATGCCCTTGCCCGACAAGTCCGCCGCGACGCAGCTCGCCGTCAAGTCGTCGGACTTCTACGACGCCCTCAACGTCCAGTGGCTCAAACTCAATGGACTCGACACCGCAAAGAAGTGGACCCTCCGCATCAACGGCATGAAGGTCGCCGACCTCTCCGCCCAGGATCTCGCCGCGGGACTCAACCTCGCCAAGCTCGACACGCCCATGATGCAGCAGGCCGAGCAGGTCCACGCATTGACCGTCAAGCGCACTAACATCCATCAAATGCGATGGCGGCAACTGCAGCTACCCTTCGAGAAGGACGGCTATCCGCGGCTCGCGTCGATCCTCGCGCAACTCGACGCGCTCGATGACGAGATCGCCGCGCGCCAGCGTTCCAACGCCAAGCCCGCCGCTTACTTCTACGAAGTCACTGCGCAATAACGCAAGAAAAACGCAAACGGCCGTCCTTCGTCAACCAGGTCGAAGGACGGCCGTTTTGCGTTTGTAGGGAGAGACTGTAGATGTTTAGACAGCCGCGCGGACCTTGCGGGTCGCGCTCGATGCCGCCATGCCAGGCTCGCTGCGCATCGGCTTGCGCGTCGCCGGCTCTTCCAGGCGCTTCACCTGATCGGTGACGCAAACCAGGAACATCGGCTGATTCGCGTTCTTCATCAGGTCGATGATGCGGCTGTGCTGATCTTCCAGGTAGATGGACTTGCCATCGGTGACGAGATGGAGTTCGGTGCGGGCCGCGAGGACTTCGGCCAGGCGCTTCCCCATCTCCTTATGAAGAAACCGCAGGACGCGGCGGATCTTCTGCAGGGAGAACCCCTTGCGACGAAGTTCCGCGATCACGGTGATCTCCACGACTTCTTCTGCCAGATACACGCGGCGATGGCCCTCATGACGGGGTGACACGACCTTGCGTTCATCCCACCACTGCAGTTGCCGCAAACTCACGCCCGCGATATTGGCCACTTCCAGGCTGGTATAGGTCTTGCCAGCTTCCTCAGGCTCAGGCGTTCCGGGCCGGGTCTGTTTTGTTTTGAACATCGTATTCATGTCTTGTTTTATGTTTTGGGCGAAACAGCTAGCTTCTGGATTGTGGAATGTTCCAGCAGTCCAAGTCAATACCAAAATGAGGCTTTCTTGTTTGTTTTCAATAAGAAGGAAGCATACCGCAAGTGCTGGTATAGCAATTTCCACAGCCCCCTAGCCATCGCGTTCCGGTTCCGGTTTGAGACGGCGGATTCGCCGCAAGGCTACTCTGGAGAAAGCTATGCGATACGCCTTTGTCCTTTTCACCGTCTCCATCGCATTCGGCGGCGAAGTTCGCACCATGACGTTGCGCGAAGCCGTCGAATCCGCCCAGCGGCAGAATCCCGACATCGCACTGGCGAGGTTGGATGAGCAAAAGGCCAAGTACGGGACACGCGCCGCGCGGGATCCCTTCTCGCCGCGCGTCTACGCCGGCAGCGGCATCGGCTACAGCTGGGGTATTCCGCAAAGCGTGGAAGGTGCGACTCCATCGATCGCGCAGGTCCGCGGCAGCATGTCGATCTACAACCGTCCGCACAGCTTCCGCGCCACGCAGGCCAAAGAATCCGAACGCGAGGCTTCGATCGAAGTGACACGCCAGCAGGACGAGGTCGCGTATCGCACGGCGACGCTGTTCCTCAGCGCCGAGCAGAACGACCGTGCCGCGGAGTGGCAGCGCAAGCAGATCGACGCGCTGGCGAAGGTTCGCGACACGATCCAGGCGCGGGTCCGCGAAGGCCGCGAACTGCCTATCGAAGAGAAGAAGGCGGAACTCGCGATCGCCCGGGCTCGCCATCGCTTGACCGAAATCGAGACCGACCAGGAAGGGCTCGAAGCGGATCTGGCGCAGGTCCTCGGCATGAGCGCGGGCGACCGGGTGAAGCCGGTTCGGGAAGATCGCGCTCCGGTCACCGTGCCGTCCAACGAAGAAGAAAGCATCAGTCTCGCGCTGCAGACCAACAAGCAGATCAAGGCGCTCGAATCGCGAATGCAGGCCAAGAGCCTCGAGGCGAAAAGCTACCTTGCCGAACGCTATCCGAAGATCGATTTCGTTTCGTCCTACGCGCTGCTCGGCAAGTTCAACAACTACGACGTCTTCTTCAACAAATTCCAACGGCACAACACGCAGATCGGTTTGTCGATCGCGGTGCCGCTGATCGTTCCTCCCGCGGCGCGCGCCTATGCCTCGCAAGCCGAGATCGAGATCGCCAAGCTTCGGAACCAGATCAACCAGATGCGCCACAAGGTCAGCACCGACATCCGCGAAGCGTACCTCGCGGTGAAGAAATCCGAATCCGCGCGCGATGTCTCCAAACTCGACCTCGAAGTCGCCCGCGAGCAAGTGAGCGTGGTGATGGCGCGTTTCGAAGAAGGCCGCGCCCCGTTGCGCGAACTCGAAGAAGCCCGCATCGCCGAAGGCGAAAAGTGGCTGACCTACTACGGCGCGCAGGCGAGCGTCGAACGCGCGCGGCTCGACCTGCTGCGCTACACCGGAACCCTGGCGGCGGCGCTCAAGTAATGCTGCAACTCATCGTCGAAGCGCACGACGCTGGCAAGCGGCTCGATCACTACCTGCAGGAAAAGCTCCCGCAGTTCAGCCGCTCACGTCTGCAGGACTGGATCAAGGACGGCCGCGTGACCGTCCAGGGATCCGCCAAAACCAAGACCTCGCTTACGCTGAAAGGCGGCGAAGCGATCACCGTGGCGCCCGCCGATCCGCCGCCGTTGCACGCAGTCCCCGAGGACCTGCCGGTCGAGATCCTATACGAAGACGCGGACGTCATTGCCGTCAACAAGCCGGCCGGCATCGTCGTCCACGCCGGCGCGGGCAACTACAAGGGGACCCTCGTCAACCGCCTGGTTCACCGTTTCCAGTCCCAGTTATCGACCGTCGGCGGCGAAGCGCGCCCTGGAATCGTGCATCGACTGGATAAGGACACAAGCGGGGTCCTGCTGGTCGCCAAGAACGACGCCGCGCACCGCGCCCTGGCGGAGCAATTCGCCTCCCGCACGACCGAGAAGATCTACCTCGCGCTCGTGCAGGGCGCTGTCGAACAGGACTCGGGCAAAATCACGTTGCGCATTTCCCGGGATCCGCAAAAGCGCATCCGCATGTCCGCGCGTCCCGAGGTCGGCCGCACGGCGCTGACCGAGTACAAGGTCCAGCAGCGGTTCGGAACCCGCTACACCTTCCTGCGGATCCGCATCGGAACGGGCCGTACCCACCAGATCCGCGTCCATTTCTCGACCATCGGCCATCCGGTCGTCGGCGACCGTCTCTACGGCGCCTCCAGCAAAAGCGGACTCGAAGGAGGCCGCTTCTTCCTGCACGCCCACCGGATCCGCTTCGACAGTCCTTCCACCGGCGAACGCATCACGGTCGAGTCCCCCTTACCGGAGGACCTCACCCGCTTCCTGGCCGGCCTCGAACGCTAACGGCACGGCAGCTATAGCGCCGCGAGGACCTCTTTATACAGGTACTTCGCACCCTCCACGCCGTCCCACGGACCATCCTCATATTCCAGCGCGAAGATCCCCATGAACTTCGCGTTGGTCATGATCTTCACGCTACGGCGAACATCGTTCTCCTTCCAACGATTCCAATACTTTGCGTGGACCGTCGTATGCGCATACGGCGCCAGATCCGCCAAGCCGTGATACAGCATGTACTCGTGTTCCCAGTTGCAGAAATCCGGCGACGCCTCGCACCAGGGACTGTTCACTTCGTCGATGATGATCCGGATGTTCATCGGATTCGCCGTCAGCCCCCAGTGGTTCTCGAGCGTCACCTTGACCCCGACCTTGCCGCCGTGGTCCGCCATTTCTTTGAAGGACTCGATGCACCAGCTCAGGTACTTCGCCAGCTCATCGTTCTTCGGATAGTCGGTGGTCACCTGGGCCCACGGCGCGATCCGTGGACCTCCACTATTCACCCGCATCGTCTTTGCGCCCAGCACCGCCGCGCCATCCAGCCACTTCTTCGCCACCTCGATCCCCGCCTTACGCTTGGCCGGATCCGGATCGCTGATGTCCCGCGGCGCATTGTTCGAAATGTGGTGGCAACGCGTGCCGGTGGCGGCCATCTTCGCCGCCATCTTGTCCAGCCACTTCCGCCCGCTCGCCGACGACGGGTCGAACTCGAACACATCCCGCGTGTTGCCGTTGAACGTCATCTGCGTCTTCGCATACATGCTCTCGTCCGCGATATCGCCGAACAGCCCGGAAAACAGGTCCATGTGAAACACGCCCGGAAACGTGTCCTTGGTGAACTGCGGGAAGTCCAGCATCGTGAGCGTCCCGTACTTCTTCTTCATTTCCTCGGCCTGCGGATTCGGACGCGTGCTCCGCGACTTGAACAGCGACCGGATCGGCCACGTGTTCGACGCAATTCGCGCCAGCTTCTCTTTTTCCGTCAAGGGCCGCATGTTGGTGTTCGCCGAGGCGTCGACAGCGGCGGCGGCGCCGGCCAGCAGACCGGCTCCTTTCAGAAGTCCCCGGCGCGAAGAAGAAGCAGAAGTGTGAGACATAAGTGTGCAGCCATTATACTGCCCGCCAAAATGAAGAGAGGGCGGAACGTGTCCGCCCTCCCTGGGGAGTCCCACTGCCGCACTTGGTTAAAGGAGACCCGCGACTTCCAGGTAGCTCTCGAAGGCGTCGAGGTGGGAGAACGATGCGGTCGTCAGGTTGTTGAACATCCGCTTCAAGTCGTACTTGTCGGTATTCTGCACGGCCGCTTCGAGGTCCGCGATGTCGACCGTCTCGATCCGCACGCCGACTTCGAGCGCATCTTTCACCGACAGCGCGCCCTTCGTGGTCAGTTCGGCGTACAAGGCCGTGAACCGGGGATCCTTGTACTCGCCGGGGACATCGGTCGCCGCTGGATCCGCAACGTTATAGCGAGTGATCAGCGTGCCGACCGCCGCAAAATGCTGGGCTTCGCCCTGTGCGATCCGGTCGAACACCGGCAGCTTCCAGCGTTCGTAGAGCGCGCGGTACACATCGCGCGCCAGCTTCTCTTCTTCGCGCATGAAGACGATCCACTTGACTTCGGCCTCCGTCGCTGGCTGCACCGCCACCGGTGTACAGACTCCATTACCGCATCCAGTTCCCGGTCCATGTCCGGGACCATTGCCGTTGCCGGGTCCAGGACCGTTGCCGGGTCCGGGGCCATTGCCATTGCCGGGGCCATTCTGTGCGAGCGCGGAGAGCGCAGCCACCATTCCGATCGCCGCCATCATCTTGAGGGATTTCATTGTTGTCAGCTCCTTTCGGGTGTTCCGAACGCCTTCTCGGAGTGCAACCGGCTTTCCGTCTTCTATCTTGTTGATTCTACTGATCCGGCCACCGCGCAGCCGCGCAGCCCTTGCATTTCGCTGTGCAAGCTTTGCGCAGCAGCGTTCCCGGGGACAGTCCACAGTGTCCCTACCGACGCCCATGCGGTGGTATCCCCCGTATGGCAGGTCTGTCTGTGGGATACGCAGCCAGGTTCAGGCGTTGATGCCGTAGTCTTTTAAACGGTATTGGAGAGTGCGGAGACTGATGCCCAATTGCTGGGCGGCCCGCGTACGATTGCCGCCATTGGCGGCAAGTGCATCGAGGATGGCCTGCTGCTCGATGTCCTTGAAGCTTTTCGACACCCCGCCAGCCGGTCGCGACTCAGCCCCGGCAGGAAGCAAAAGCGCAGGAACCTCCACGACGCCATCCTCAGAAAGGATCGCCGCGCGCTCCATCATATTTTCCAGCTCGCGGACATTGCCTGGCCACGAATGCGCCAGTAGCGCGCTCTCGGCCGCAGGCGTCAGCGTTAAGCCGGACGACCGCCCCAGCCGCTTCCCCGCACGAGCCAGGAAGAAGTGGGCAAGGTCCAGGATATCGTTGCCCCGCGCCCGCAGCGGCGGAACCTCAATCGGAAACAGGTTCAACCGGTAATACAAATCCTCGCGGAACCCACCTTCGGACACCAGCTTCCGTAGATCCCGGTTCGTCGCCGCCACCACCCGCGTATCCACCGTAATCAGCCGCGTCCCGCCGACGCGTTCGAACTGCCGCTCCTGCAGAACCCGCAACAGCTTCGCCTGCAGATTCGCATCCAGTTCCCCGATCTCGTCGAGAAACAGCGTACCCCCGTGCGCCCGCTCGAACCGCCCCGTATGCTGGTTCGCCGCGCCCGTGAATGCGCCCTTTTCGTGGCCGAACAGTTCACTCTCGATCAACGTCGGTGACAGCGCCGCGCAGTTGATCGCAACGAAAGGACCACCCGCGCGCTGGCTCTGCGCGTGGATGCACCGTGCGATGTTTTCCTTGCCGGTGCCGCTCTCGCCGCTGATCAGCACCGTCGCGGATGTCGGTGCGACCTTCGCGATCAAGTCCACGATCCGCAGCATCGAAGGATGCCCCGCGATCATCGACCCGCACCCCTGCGGCGCCGCCGGCTCTACGCGCGTCACAGCCGGCCGCGACGACGCAATTGCCTTCCGCACCAGTTGACGCAGTTCCGCGGGACTCGCCAGCGGCTTCGTCAGATAATCCAGCGCCCCCAGCTTCATCGCCTCGACAGCCGTCGCCACCGCGCCAAACGCCGTGATCACCACCACAGGCGTATCCGGAGACTGCTCCCGGCTCCACCGCAGGACCTGCAACCCATCCCCATCCGGCAGCCGCAGATCCGTCAGGACGACAGCAAATCCAGCGCCAGCCCGCCGGGCCTCCCCGACACTGCCCGCCGTCGCCACCGCGTATCCCTCGCCTTTGAGGATCGCCTCCAGCAATCCCCGGAACCCGGGATCATCATCGACCACCAGAATGCGATGTTGTTCCATCACATCCCCGCCAACGGCAGCCGGACTTCCGCGATAACCCCGTGTCCCGACGCCACATTCGCGACCCGCAACGTTCCGCCCAGGGCCGCCGCGAGCTTGCGCGAAATACACAATCCCAATCCGGTCCCGGACGCCTTCGACGTGAAGAACGGTTCGTACATCCGCCGTTCCGCCTCGGTGCTCAAACCCGGACCATTGTCCACCACCCGCATCACCGCTTCCCGCCCTTCCATCTGGGCCTCGAACCGGATCACTCCCGCGACCTCCGCCGCATTCCGCAACAGGTTCAAGAGGATCTGCTCCAAAAGAGACAGATCCGTGTTCAGCACAAAAGGTGACACTTCGGTCCGCAGTTCGACTTTCCCCGCGTACCGCCGCGCATGCATCTGGATCACCTGCAGCAGCCGCATCGATTCGACCTTAACGGGATGTGGATGCGCTGGCCGCCCGTACGCCAGTAGGTCTTTCACCAGTTGCTCGAGCCGAGACGCCTCATCCAGAATCGGCGTCAGAAAGGCCTGCTGCTCCTCGCGCCCCTGCTCCGCCAGCAACTGCGCGTACCCCTTGATCGTCCCCAGCGGATTGCGGATCTCGTGCGCCAGCGCCGCCGACATCTTCCCGATCTGCGCCAGGTGCTCGAGTTCCAGTTGCCGCCGCCACGCCCGCACGGTCAACATCGAAAGCACGACAATCAACCCGCCCACCAGCACCACTAACAACAAATGCCGCTGCGCGTGCTCCACCAGAAAGTCCGCTGCCGACTCGTCCATGTCGATCCGCGCCACCCGCAGGGAACCGTTGCGATGAAATGGGACAAGAGCGCGATACACCTGCGACGTGCGCTCGACCCGAAATAGTTCCTCGCCATTCCACAACGAAGAAAGTTCCGCGCTCGGCTGATCGTAGATCGTCAGCCCGACGAGCCCGGGTTCCTCTTCTGCCAGAGTTTCCAGCGCCTGCGCTTCATTCCCCGAAACTGCAAGCGAAAACGTCTCGAGCCGCGCCGCCAGCGCCGCGACCCGGCTGCGCAGGTAAACCTCTTTCTGGTCCTCCAGGGACCGGTAGGTTTGCCACGCACTCAGGATCAGCAGCACCGGCAGCGCGGTCGATAATACCGTCAGAACTTTGGCTCGCGAAGTCAGGGCTTGTCTCCTCCGCCTCGCATCATCCACCCACCTCTCCACACCGGGTATCCCTGCTCATCTCGCAGTACGATCGTCTTGCCCGTCTCCGGCAGCGTGATCTTCTGCGCTACGACGTGATTGCCGGTCCGGTAGATCCCCACCACCTCCACCTTCTGCCCGGTCTTCGGCTTGAAATCCTCGCGGATCAGGTAGGGAATCGCCCCCAGCAGCACCGTCCATTGCGTGCCGCTTTTGTCCTGCAACGCCAGCACCGGTGGACCACCGCCCGGTTCCATGCGGACGGTCGTAATCTGCCCCTGCAACATCGTCTTTTCGAGGGGAGCCGCTTTCTTCGTCACTTCATCCCCAGGAGCGGGGAAGGCGGCCATCGCCGCAAGGGCGATGACCGTCGTCATACTAAAAACCCGCCGCTTCATTACCGGCCTCCTCGCGGGCCACCACGCATCATGCCGCCCCCACCGCCGCGGCCGAGCCCTCCGCCTGCTCCGGGACCCTGCTGCTGCTGTTGCATGCCCCGGTGCATGCCCTTGTGTTGACCCCTCCCCATCTGGTGGTTCCGGTTGCCACGCTGCTTCTTCATTCCTGTGCCGTCACGCTTCGGAACTCCGCCAT
>CAZVKC010000051.1:38804-56425 GCA_964627455.1 uncultured Solibacteraceae bacterium
CGGTTGCCACGCTGCTTCTTCATTCCTGTGCCGTCACGCTTCGGAACTCCGCCATTCGGACAGTTCGGACATGCCGCCGCCGCCGGCGCAGGAGTAGTTGTTGTGGTTTGTGCCCAGACTTCGGCCGCCGGTTGCATCAGGAAAAGAGCGGCTGTCGCGAGCCAGGTCCATCTTTGTTTCATGACTTGCACCTCCGCTATCTGGAGGATGCAGTTTCTCGTCCAAGGTGAACGAATTCGATAAATCCCATATAAGCAACAGGTTACGAATCCAGAGGCAGCCGAGCCTGCGAAATTCCTGCATGCAGGATGCAGATTCTGCGCACCGCCTCATGTACACTGCTCTTAAAGATGAGACTGGCTGCCGCCATCCACCCCCGCCTCTCCCGCCGCGACGCACTGTCGCGCATGGCCGGCGGGTTCGGACTCCTAGGCCTCACCAATCTCCTCGCCGCACAAAACCCCTTCGATCCCAAGCCGCCCCACTTCGCCCCCAAAGCCAAGCGCATCATCTACCTCGTCCTCAACGGTGGACTCTCCCAAGTCGACTCCTTCGACCCCAAGCCCGCTCTCGACAAGTACGACGGCAAGCCGATGCCCGGCAGTGGACCTCCGCGCACCGAAAGCTCCACCGGCAACCTCATGAAGTCGCCGTTCGCCTTCAAGCGCTACGGCAAGTCCGGCATCGAAGTCAGCGAAATCTTCCCCAAAATCGGCGCGGCGATCGACAAGTTCTGCGTCATCCGGTCGATGCACACCGACGTGCCGAACCATGAACCCTCATTGTTCATGACCAACTGCGGCGCCCTGCAGCCCGGACGCCCTTCGCTCGGAAGCTGGCTCACCTACGGCCTCGGAACCGAGAATCGCAACCTGCCCGGTTTCGTCGTCCTCTGCCCGGGGACCCCCGTCGTTGGACCTCCCCTCTGGGAATCCGCCTTTCTCCCCGCCGTCTTCCAGGGGACCTACGTCAAGAACGCCGGCACGTCCGATCCCTACGAGCTGATCCGCCACATCAAGCCCGGCGCGCCGGAAACCGTCCAGCGCCGCCAGCTCGATCTCCTGCGCAAGCTCAACGAGGATCATCTCGCCGACGGCCGTCGCGGCGACTCGCAACTCGAAGCCGCTATCGCCTCGATGGAAACCGCGTTCCGCATGCAGGCCGAAGCGCCCGACGCCTTCGACATCCGCAAGGAAACCGAGGCCACTCGAGCCCGCTACGGCGACAGCGATTTCGGACGCGGCTGCCTCATGGCGCGCCGCCTCGTCGAACGCGGTGTCCGCATGGTCCAGATGTACTTCGGCAACAGCCAGCCTTGGGACAATCACGAGGACATCCACGTCCACCGCCGTCTCGCCTCGCAGACCGATCCCGCGGTCGCGTCCCTCGTGCAGGACCTCGAGGATCGCGGCATGCTCCACGACACGCTCGTCATCCTCGGCACCGAGTTCGGACGCACGCCCGCCGTGCAGAACAGCTCGACCATCAAGCTGCACGCCGGACGCGATCACAATTCACTGGGATATACGATTCTGCTCGCCGGTGGAGGCGTCAAAGGCGGCATGACCTACGGCGCGACAGATGAGTTCGGCTATTACGCCGTCGAAAACAAGGTCCACGTGCATGATCTCAACGCCACGATCCTGCACCTGATGGGACTCGACCACACGCGCCTGACCTACCGCTACAGTGGCCGTGACTTCCGTCTCACCGATGTCCACGGCAACGTCGTGCGCGAGATTATTGCTTAGGGCGCAACGCCTGCGCGAGCCTCGCGTTCAAAGAATTCAGCTGCCGCAGATCCTCTTCCGCCTGCTGGATCGCTGACTGGATCCTCGACAGATCGCCTGCCTGCAAGCCGGCGCCCGGCGTCTCGCGCGTCTGCGCATTGAGCGTGAAGTTGCGATACAGGTCGGTCACGTCGCGATACCGGCGCATCAGGCCAGTCACCAGCACCTCACGGCGCCGCAGCATGTCTTCGGTATCCTTGGTCAACGCCGCGGACCTTGCAGCAGCCGCCTCCGCACGGGCCGCACGATCCGTCGCACGCTTCTCGTCCGCCTCCGCCTTCGTCAGCCGCTCGGACTTCACCTTCAACTCCGCTTCCACCGCTTCGAGCGAACGCTTCAGCGTCTGCGCACCTTCGCGAACTTCATCGATCTGCGCCTGCAGCTTCTTCGCCTCCGCCGCTTCGGCCGCGGACTTGCTTTCCGCTCTCGCAACATCGTCGCGAGCCGCCGTCAGATCGCGCGTCAACTCCTGCACACGCTGATGCAACTCTTCGATCGTGCGTGCATCCGCTGCCGCGCCCTCGTGCGGACCCGGCACAGGCGGCTTCGAGGGTCCACCCTGCGGCTGATGCAATCCGGTATTGCCCGGCGCCGGCAGCAGTCGAACCTCGGCATCCGGCGTCGGCGCCGGCGGTGCGGAAAATCCCGCCTTGGCCACCGCCTGTTCCAATTGCGCCACCCGATCCACCGCGGCCCGCCGCCCCTGCTCGCTGCGAACCCATCCGATGGCGCAAGTCACAAGCGCGACTCCCATCAGGACGTACGAAAGCAAAGTGCCTCGGCTCATCTTCCCCTCTCGGGTCACTTTCTAAAGGAAAATCGCGTGCGATTCGGCACGTCGCGATCTCCATTGAACAAGTCTACCGTTGCAGCGCGCTGCTTGGATTCCCGCACTTCCACCGCCACACTCCAGTGATTGGTGGCGGCAGACAGGATCTTCGTGATCGCTTCCGGAATCTCGCCCCGGCTGCGGCAGAATGCCCCGGCCCCGCCTGTTTCCTCGGCAAGCTGCATCATCCCGCGCTGGTACGCTTCATTGATCGGATCCGAAGCATATTGCAGGTGCACCAGGAACAACGGTGTCTCTGAACTGGCGAGCCGGTCCGACAACTTCTGGATCTTCTCGCGAATCAGCTGATCTGGAAACCGCCGGCTCAAATCGCGCGAGTCGCTCGAGTTGATCACCGGATTCGTGTAGTCTTCGCGGTAATTGTAGATGTTGCTGTCGGTGACGTACACCACCGCAACCCGCACGTTGGATCTCGCCATCAATGCGTCGCCAACCTCGGCGGCCGATTCGACCGTCGTCAGGAACCCCGCCTTGCCCGTTGCCGCATAATCGCGGATCGCCGCGGCGGCCTTCTCGCGATCCCCCGTCGGATCCTGCATCACCTGCAATCCGTCCTGCGACTTCAGCACGCCCATCCAATGATTGCGCGCCAGGCCCTTCACGCCCTCGGTCAGCGACTCGCGCGCCGCATCGATCAGCGTGAGGTCTCCGGTGAGATCCAACACCAGCAGGATGATCAGGTCATCCTTGGGACCTTTCGCCCGCAGCACCTTTGCCGGATTCCCGTCCAACGTCGCTTTGAAAGCCTTCTGGTCCAGTGGCGGATCCTGCTCCGGACATGTCACGCGCAGCATGGTGCGCATCGTCCGCGCCATCGAATTGCCTCCGCCACCGTACAGCAGCGCAGCCGTCGAAGCGAAGCCTCCAAACAACAGATTGCGCCGTGTGATCTGCATCATCAGAAGCTGAACCTCATGCCAAGCTGGATCACGCGGCCACCGCGCGATCCAATGATCTTGCCTGCGTTGACATTGGGCGCCGACGCCGGGCCGATCATCACGTCCGGATCCGTCCAGTTCCCTGTGTTGGTGAAATTGAAGCCCGTCGCCGTCACCTCCAGCACCCGCTCGGTCGTCACCGCGAATCGCTTGGTGATCGACAGGTCGTGATTCTGCGATCCGGGACCCAGCAAATGCGGATGCGTCCGCGGACCATTGCCCGGCGTAAAATCCTCCGGCTGGTCAAACGCCGCCGGGTTGAACCACTGGCCCGGACCCCGGTTCGACACCCCAGGATCCACGCCCGGCACGATGTTCACGCGCAGTGCGTCGATTACGCCACCAGTGTTATTGAATTGCGGCCGCAGCGCAAGGGGTGTGCCGCTCTGCACCGAACTGATTCCCGTCACCGACCAGCCGTCCACCATGTACCTCCGCCAGTCGTTGTACGCCAGCAGCGACTTCTTCGATCCAATCGGCAGTTCGTATGAGAAGCTCAACGACAGCCGCCGCGGATTGTTGCTCGACGTCAGCGACCATTCGTTCTTGATGTTGTAGTAATCCTGGATGCCGTACGGGCCCGAGTAATCGTCCATCTGCTTCGAAAACTCATATGTCGTGTTGAGCGTTAACCCGCTCGACGACCGCTTCTCGACGCGAATCACTGCCGCGTTCCGCTTGTAGTTGCCGCCCGGCCAAGAGCTGAATACGTCGAACCGCTGATACTGCGGATACGGGCGGATCGTCCTGCGAAACGCTTCGGTGTTGAGGGCATCCCGATACGAGAGGTTCGCCAGCGGAATCGCGTTCGGATTCGCGGCATAGTTCGAAACAAACAGCCGCTGCCCGCGCGCATGCCCCAGGCTCACGCTCACAATCGTGGACCCCGGCAGTTCTCGTTCGAACGACAATCCGGCCGATTGATACATGGGCAGTCTCGCCGCGGAGTCCACCAGGTCCGCCACCGTATAGTTCGCCGCCTCCGCGCGCAAGTCCGGCAGCGGACGCGCCAGCGGAGGCATCCCCTGCCGCAATGTCAGCGCGGGTTCGAGTTGGATGTTCGGCGAGATGAAGGTCGGGATCCCGATGAAGCCCTGCGACGCCCACTGCGTCGTGTAGATCGGAACCGAGTTGAAGCTCAAGCCGTAGCTCAATCGCAGCACGCTCTTGGCGTTACCGCGTGGATTCCACGACAGTCCGAAGCTCGCCTCCGGCCGCGTCGTCACAGGCTGCATCGCGCGCCCGTGCCCGTTGCGATTCGCAAACACCAGCGCACCGGGTTTGCCGTTTTCCGGATTCACGGCGCTCAGGTCCACGGTCGCAAAATGGTCATACTTTTCGGTGCGCGGAGTCGTAATTTCGGCCGCGATGCTCCCGCTCACCGTCAGGTTTTTCGAGATCTCGTAGCTGTCGGTCAGCGAGAAGCGGTAATAGCTGCCCCGCCAGTACGACGGATTGTCCACCACCGTCGCGCTCGCACTTTCCGAGTATCCCAGCAGGAAACTCGCGAACGGATGTCCGGTGTTGATGATGCCCGGCAGCGACGTGATCGAGGATCCGAAGCTGAACGAACCCGCGGGACTCGCCGGCAGGTACGCGTTCACCTGATACCGCCGCAACTGCGCAATTCCCCGTAGCCGGTGCTTCGCCTTGCGCGTCGAAAACGACTCGGTCAGGTAGTAGTAATTGTGCGAACTCACCGCCACCGGATTGCCGCGGCCCATTCCCAGATACACCCCGGCAAACCGGAAGATCGGGAACGCGTCCCGCAGCGGACCCGTGAGCCCGATCGTCGATAGCGCCGCCTCCTGCCCGTCCCGCCCGCTCACGCTGCGGTCCGTCGTCGCCGTGAACGTCAGAGCATTGACCGTCGCCGCGCTGCGCGTGTACGTCCAGTCGAGCGTGCCGACCTTCGCCGTGTAATCGCGGTCGTTGCTGCCGGGATCCGCGATGGTGTCGAAGTACCGCGGCGCGCCGGTCTTGCCTTGCGTCGACGAACCGTTGAACGTCAGCCGGTGTTTCTCGTTCAGCGAGTGATCGACCTTGAAGATCATGCCGTTCGCTATGTTGGATTCCGGCGAGAACACGAAGTAGTTGTTGCGAAAGAACGGACCCGCATTGGAGTTCGGCAGCGGATACAGCGCGACCGACTTCATCGCCACTGGATCCAGCCGGGTCAGCGGGATGCGGTTGCCCGGAAACGGGTCGCGCAGATGCTGCAGGTTGTCCTCGCTCACCGGCGCCGCAGGGTTGTAGTTGGGATTATCGCGTGTCGTCTGCGTATCGTAAATCGGCAGCGGGTTGCCGGCCGAATCGACCGTCTTCGAAAAGTCGCCGGTGCGCTCCTCGGGAATCGCGATCGTCTGCAGGAACGACCGGCCGATCCGCTCCCGCACACCCTCGTACGAGATGTTGACGAACGTGCGCCGCGCCCCGTTGTACAACTTCGGGATCACCAGCGGACCTCCGACATTGAAGCCGAACTGGTTGCGCCGCAACAGGTTCCGCGAACCGCCGCGCTGCACCACGTCATGCGGCGTCGCGTCCAGCTTGTCGTTGCGGAAGTTCTCGAACACGCGCCCGTGCCAGCCGGATAAGGTCGACAACAGCGAAGGTCCAGCCTTCTTCTTGCCGCCGACGTTTTCCGGGCGCAACCCCATGTCCCGCGTCAGGACTTTGAACTCGTCGACGGCACGTTCCAGTTCCGATTTCTGTTGCTGCTGTTGCTGCGGTTGTTGCGGTCGGGCTGGTGACGTTTGCTGCGGCTGCTGCCATGCCGGAAGCGTGGCGGCGGCCAGTAGAAAACAGGACAATCCCCGTCCGGCCAGACCCATAGCCCCAGTCTATGCGCGCGGGACCAGCGGCTTGTCATGTTCTTGTCAGATGTAGGAGGGATTACGAAAGAGGAGGGAACCGCGGACCCAAAGGTTGCGACATCCGCGGTGCGCCTGGGGGAAGAATCCGCCCACAGCGCGATTCAATTCAACGGTTTAAGTTAGCCAAAGAATCATAATCGCCTAAATAATACTCCCATTAATAGTCGTCCCAAACAATCGAATGTATCCCTGAGTACGACACGCAGTACGGTACAGGGAAATCCCGGTAACTAAAGTTTTCCCGCACAGTACCACCAACCAGACGAGTTCTGTCTCGTATCACTCACACATGCGTAACGTTTGGTTGCTGGATCTTCGCTTCGCTTTGCGTTCCCTCGGCAAAGCGCCCATTTTCACCGCTGTCGCCGTCTTGTCGCTGGCGTTGGGAATCGGCGCCAACACTGCAATTTTCAGCCTGCTGGACCAATTGCTCCTGCGCCCGCTTCCGGTCCGCGACCCCGGCGCCATCGTGCAACTCGCCGGCCGAGGCCCGCATTACGGCAGCAACTGGGGCATGGACTGCATGTCCTACCCGATGTATCGCGATTTCCGGGACAAGCTCACGTCTTTTGACGCGATGATCGCCCGGCGTGGCACCGGCGGCAATCTGGGTTACGCAGGACAACCCGTCCAGCCGGTCCGTCTCGAATTGATCACCGGCAACTATTTCGAGATGCTCGGCGTGGGCGCCCCCGCTTTGGGACGCCTGCTCACCCCGGATGACGACAAAATCCCCAACGGGCATCCAGTCATCGTCCTCAGCCACGACTTCTGGATGACCCGCTTCGGCGGCCAGGCGTCGATCCTCGGCCAGACGGTGGTCCTCAACAACCGCAACTACAGCGTGGTCGGCGTCGCGCCCGCGGGCTTCACGGGCATGGAGCCAGGCGGCGGATCCCAGCTATTTGCCACGGTCGCCATGCAGGAAGCGATCATCCCCGGCCCGAAGCTGCTCGAAGAACGCCGCACTCGTTTCCTCAACGTCTTCGGACGCCTCAAGCCGGGCGTCTCGATCGAGCGCGCCCGCGCCGAAGTCGAACCCCTGTACCGCCAGATCATCGAGGGCGAAATCAAGGAGAAGGCCTTCGCCACCGCCAGCCGCGAAGACATCGACGCGTTCCTGCGATCGAAGATGACCGTCTTCGAAGGCGGATCCGGCACATCCTACATGCGCCGCAGCTATGGTCCGGCGCTGTGGGTGCTCATGGCGCTGGTGGGCGTAGTGCTGCTGATCGCCTGCGCCAATGTCGCGAACCTGCAACTCGCGCGCGCCACCGCTCGCGGCAAGGAGATCGCCGTGCGCTTGTCGGTCGGCGCAGGACGCTGGCAGATCGTGCGGCAGTTGCTGGTCGAAAGTCTGCTGCTGGCGGTCGTCGCCGGGATCCTCGGACTCGCCATTGGCCGCGGTGGCGCGTCGATCCTGCTCGCGATGCAGCCGCAAAGCGAGGTCCCCTCGAACCTCAGCGCCTCTTTGGATCCGCGCATTCTCGCGTTCACCTTCGGAGTCTCGCTACTCGTTGGCGTTCTCTTCGGCATCGTGCCGGCGTGGCAGGCCGCGAAACCCGACCTCGCATCGACCCTCAAGGAACAAGCCGGCGCTGTCGTGGGCGGCACGCACGCGCGCTTCCGCAAAGCACTCGTCATCCTGCAGGTCACCATGTCGCTCGTGTTGTTGATCGGCGCGGGACTCTTCGCCCAAAGCCTCCGCAACCTGCAGACGCTCGACCCCGGCTTCCGCGTCGAGCGCACGCTTATGTTCTCAGTGGACACGAGTTCGGCCCAGTATCCGGTCGAGAAGTCGCGCGTCTTCTATCGCAATCTGTGGGAGCAGGTCCGTGCACTGCCGGGCGTCGAAGCGGCCTCGAGCGCGAACATGGCGCTCGTTTCCGGCAACGAGTGGGACTCGACCATCACCGTCGAAGGCCAGGATCCCGCCAAGAGCAGCAATCGCTGGGCTTTCATGAATCACACGACGCCGGATTACTTCCATACGCTCGGCGCGCCGATGCTCGCGGGCCGCGAATTCAATTGGAGCGACGACGAAAACAGCAAGCCGGTGGCGATCGTCAACGAACAGTTCGTGAAAGAGTACTGCCCGCCCGGCCGCGATCCGGTCGGCCTCCGTGTCGGCATGGGTGGGGACCCCGGCACCAAGACCGACATCGAGATCGTCGGCGTCGTGAAGAACTTCAAGTACGAGAACATGAAGGAAACGGTGGGACGCCAACTGTACCGTCCCAACGCACAGATGAAGTTCGTTCTCCCGCAGACGTTCTACATCCGCACGGCCAGTGATCCGCAGGGGATGTTCAATGCCGTGCGTGACGTGGTCCGGCGCTTGGATCCCAACATCCCGGCAACCGGCGTGCGGACCCTCGAGCAACAGGTGGACCGCAACCTCACCACGCAGAAGATGGTCGCGTGGCTGTCGGTCTGCTTCGGGATCCTCGCGACGATGCTTGCGGTGCTCGGCTTGTATGGCGTGATGGCGTATCTCGTAGGCCGCCGCAAGCGTGAGATCGGCATCCGCATCGCGCTGGGCGCGGACACGGGTCGCGTGGTGGCGATGATTCTGCGGGAGGTCGCGGCGCTGGTGGGATCCGGACTGGTGTTCGGAGTCGCCGCTGCGTTTGGCCTTGCCGGATACATCCGCTCGCAACTCTTCGGGGTCGCGCCGGATGATCCGCTGGTGCTGGGGTTCGCGACGCTGCTGCTGGCCGCCGTGGCGATTGCCGCCGGATGGCTGCCGGCGAACCGCGCGTCGCGAACCGACCCTTTGCACGTGTTGCGCTACGAGTAGTTCGGTTTCGAGGCCGCAGGTCAGTTGCCGGTTTTCCAGACACGGACGGTTTTGTCGAAACTCGCCGAAGCGATTCGCCCGTCCGGGAGGAAACAGACCGATCGGACCGTACGGTCGTGGCCCTTCAGTGTCGCGGTGAGTTGGTAAGAGGCTGCGTCGATCACTTTGACGTTGCCATCGTGGCCGGCGGCGGCGATCTGCTTGTTGTCGCGCGAATAGGCGAGTCCATTGGCGTCGACACCGGCGACTTTGCCCTTCTCGGCTCCGGTAGCGCGGTCGACGATGCGCACGGACTCATCGCCCAAAGAGACGGCCATTTGCGTGGAGTCGCTGGAGAAGGCGACGGCCCGCACCATGTTGGATCCGAACTGCAGTTTGCGTTCGGGCTTCTTCGTGGTCAGGTTGAAGAGGTAGAGGTTGCCTCCCGAGGTCCCGCCGGCGAAATACTTGCCGTCCGGTGAGAAGCCGGCCGACGTGTCGCTGTCGCGCTGACCGGGCAGGACACCCTGCGGCGCGCCGGTGGCCGCGTCCCACTGGCGGATCCCGCCGTCGAGGCTGAACGTGAAGAGCGATTTGCCATCGGCCGTGAATCCCACGCCGATAATCGCGGATTCGTGGCCTTCGAGGACTTTCAGTTCCTTGCCGGTCTGGTCCAACAAACGAATCTTGTGATAGCGCTCACCGGCGGCGATGCGATTGCCGGCGGGCGAAATGGCGACCGCTTGCACGGATCCGCCGGCCGAAGCCGCGGCAACTTGTGTTCCGCCGGATGCAAGGTCCCAAACAATGGTTTTTTCGTCCTCGCCTCCTGAGGCGAGCAGTTTGCCATCCGCGGAACACGCTACGGCATTCGTGTCGCGCGCGTGTCCGGACAACGTGATGTTGTTTTGACCAAAGGCAGAAAGAACCCCTCCGAGGGTCAGCCAAAGAATGAACCAGGTTTTTGTCTTCATGTCTGAGACTACAAGCGGAAACCGGAGAAGAAACCTTTCAGCGCGCCGTCTTGCGTTCCGCCCATTTCCGAAACTGGTCGGCGAGCGGAAGTACGGGGACGCTGGCTATGGCGACGAGCCAGCCGGCGAAGTCGAGCGGCGCGACGCCGAGGACATTGCGGAGCACCGGAACGTGGGTGAACACCAGAAAGAGCGCGACCTCCGAGGCGACGCCGATCCAAAGAAAGCGGTTGGCGCGGTGCTTCGTTTCGGAACGCTGGGTGAAGAGGTTGCCGATCTGCGTCCCGACCACGGTGGCGAGCGCCGTCGATGCAGCGAGGGCATACAGCGGACCTTGACCCGGCAGGTCGAGCCACTGGCCCGCGAAGCCATGCCGCCAGTATTGGAAGTAAAAGGCGCCCATGACCGCGAGGGATTGCGGGATGCCGAGCCAGAGATACGCGCGCACCAGTAAGCCGCGGTCGATCAGGTGCTCATCCGGACGGCGTGGCCTGTGGACCATGAGCCCGGGCGCAGGCGGTTCCGTGCCGAGCGCGACCGCAGGCATGACGTCGGTGCCGAGGTCCACGGCGAGGATGCGCATGACGTCCAACGCAGGCGGAATGCGCCCGCCGGACAATGCAAATGCGATGAAGGGAACGGCTTCCGGCGCGTTGCTGGTGAAAACGTAGGTCGAGAACCGGCGTACGTTGGCAAACACGGTGCGCCCTTCTTCAATGGCGTTGACGATGGACGCGAAGCTATCGTCGAGCAGGATGAGGTCCGAGGCCTCGCGCGCGACGTCGGATCCACTGGCGCCCATGGCTACACCGATATCCGCGCGCTTGAGCGCCGGCGCATCGTTGACGCCATCGCCGGTCACCGCGACCACATGGCCCTGCTGCTGCAGGCATTCGACGACGCGCAGCTTGTGCTCCGGACGCACTCGCGCGAAGAGCACGGGCGCAGCAAGGGCGGATGCGAGATCCTCTTCGCTCATGCTGTCGAGTTCCTGGCCGGTGACGAGGCGTGGTTCGTCGGTATCGCCGATGAGCCCGATCTGGCGGGCAATGCTGCGCGCGGTGTACTCGCGGTCGCCCGTCATCATCACGACGCGAACGCCGGCGGTACGGCAGGTGGCGATCGCGCTGGGAACCTCCGCCCGGGGCGGATCCTCCATCGCGGCCATCCCCACGAAGGTCAGTCGTTGCTCGCATTCCTCTGGAGCGTCGGGTGCCCCCGCGACACCAAAAGCGAAGGCGAGGACACGCTGCCCGTTGCCCGCAAGTTCGCGCTCGGCAGACTGCAGTCCTTCGGTTCGTTCCGGGGTAATTGGCGTGATGCCGGTCGGTCCCCAGACCTTGTCGCAGCGGGGCATCACCTGATCGAAGGCCCCTTTCAGGAATACGAGCGCCTCACCATCGTGGCTGTGCAGCGTTGTCATCCTGCGGCGGTCGGAATCGAAGGGGATCTCGGCCAGCCGTGGGTAGCGCCGCACGATGCTTCCCGTGTCGATGCCTGCCTTGCCTGCCAGGACGAGCAGCGCGGCTTCAGTGGGATCCCCGAGGACCCGCCATCGGCGCTCGCCTCCATCAGGCGGCAGAAGGCGCGTGTTGTTGCAGGTGACTCCGATCTCGATCAAACGCTTGACGGCGCGGGGGATCCCGCCGCCGCCATGACCCTGCGCGGAGATCGCTCCCTGGCCGGAATAGCCGGTTCCCGTGACACGGAAGAACTCACCTCCGGCCCAGAGCCGGCGGACCGTCATCTGATTCTGTGTGAGGGTCCCGGTCTTGTCGGTGCAGATGACCGTGGTGGATCCCAGAGTTTCGACGGTGGAGAGTTCCTTGACCAGAGCCCGGCGTGCGGCCATGCGTTGCGCCCCGAGAGCGAGGGAAACCGTGAGGGTCGGCAGCAATCCTTCCGGGACAAACGCGACGATGACACCCAGGGCGTAGACGGCCGCGCTGATCAGGCTCAGGTGTGTAAAGGCAACCGCCAGCAGGAGAAACGCGACGCCGGCCAGGACCGCGATGAGGGTGATCACGCGGGTGGTATGGATCAGCTCTTTTTCCAATGGGCTCAATTGCTTGGCCGTCGTTTGGGTCAGCACGGCCACCCGGCCGAACTCGGTCTTGGCGCCGGTCTGTCGCGTGATACCGATGCCGTGGCCGCCCGCCACATAACTGCCGGCATAGGCGGTTTCGCCGTGGTTCTTGCTGACCGGCGTGGACTCCCCGGTTAGCAGGGACTGGTCCAGACGAAGGGCCGCGGAATCGATGAGGTCGATGTCAGCGGGCACACGGTCGCCCTCTGAGATGACCACGGAATCGCCCGGAACGACACTCTCGGCCTCGACTTGGATTTCGCGCCCGTCGCGGATGACGCGCGCCTTCTGTGGCAGAAGGCGCTGCAGCGCCAGCAAAGCGCGGTAGGCCCGGTGCTGCTGCCAGGCGCCGAAAGTCCCATTGAGGAGGTTGACGGCCCAGATGGCAATCCCCAGTTGCGGCATGCCGGCGAGGAAAGCGAGTCCGCCACCGAACCAGAGGAGAAGGGCCATGAAGTGGGTGAAGTTCCGCGCAATCTGACGGATGACGTGGCGTTCGACGCCGCCGGTGGGCAGGACATTGCGGCCAAAACGCTCCAGCAGGGCAGCCGCTTCCAGGCCGGAAAGCCCGGTGGGTGTACTCGCGAGAGGGGTATGCAGCGTCTTCTCCAGTGTCCCCATAACAACTGGTGGATGTGCACTCCACATACCATATGCTTCGAACCACCACCACGACTGGCGTTCTCCTGTTCTTCGTCTCAGCGAGCCTCGCGCGCTCGCAACAGGACCTTGGATCCATCACGCGCGCCGAATCCCTGCACATCGCGGCAATCGGGGATTTCGGCACCGGCAGTCCCCAACAGAAAGCGATCGCAAAGGCGATTCAACGCCACCATGCCGCGCTGCCGTTCGATTTCGGCATCACGCTGGGGGACAACTTCTACCGCTGCGGCGTGAAGGGCGTCGAGGATCCGAAGTGGGCCGAGTTCTGGGAGGAGCCCTACGGCAAACTCGGGATCCCCTTTTATGCATCGCTGGGAAATCACGATTACGGGCATCCGCCGATCATTTGCCCGGGATTGGCAGGATCCCCGGATGCCGAGGTCGCGTACACGAAGGTCAGCAAATCCTGGAGGATGCCGGCGCGCTACTACACCTATCGCGCGGGTCCGGCGCTGTTTATCGTGTTGGACACCGAGGGATGGTCGGAAGAGCAGTTCCAGTGGATGAAGCGGACGCTCGAGGCGTCAGCGGCGGATGCGGGGATCCATTGGCGGATCGTGTACGGGCATCATCCGATGTATACGTCAGGGGTGCATCTCAACGAGCGGCGCATCGGAGTGTTGCGTGAACGATTGATGCCGGTGTTTCAGGCAACCAGGGTCGACCTCTATATTTGCGGGCACGACCATGATCTCGAGCATCTGCGAAAAGGCGGTGTGGAGTTCATCATTTGTGGAGGCGGCGGAGCGAAGCTGCGAAAGCCGCGGCGGCGGGATCCTGCGTCGGTGTTCGCAGTGGCGAAGAATGCCTTTTTGGATTTACGGATTGACGCGGACCGGTTGACGGCGAGCTTCATGGACGCCGACTTACGGATTCTGGAGGATCCGCCGTTCATCATCGAACGGCAGCGGCGCTGAAGCCTCAGCCGACCGACCAAAACCGGATGACGACCTCGGCGGGCCAGCGCTCTCCGGTCGCGACAAACACGGTGCGGCTGAGCCACGCGTGTTCAGCGCTTCCGGTCTGGAATTGCGGAGTCGCGCGGAAGTAGTACAGGCTGGGATCCACGCGTTCGCCGGCGGCAAGGCGTTGCATTATTTCCGAAGATCCCGCGCGAAGGCCGCGATTGATGACCGAGATCGCGTGGCCGTCGTCCGCCTGGATCACGTAGCGGGCTTCGAGTTCCGTGACGCCGTCCGACGGGCGGATGCGCTGCCAGTCGGCGCCTCCCGCGAGAACGACTCCATTGAGCCTCGGTCCTGCGACGGCGCCGCCGGTGATGGGAATCATGCGGTGGCGCAAGCCGTCGGATCCGATTCCCATTTCAACCGGATCTCCGACCTGAACTCGAGCTTCGAAAGCGAAGGTGAGGGAAGGCGGGGTCATCATTCCTCGCTCAGTGTATTGGAAAACTCCGGCATCTGGTAGAGGATCGCGATATCATGGCCGGCATGACGCGAGGCGCCGAGTTGTTCCGGATGGCAGGCGTTGTCGCGGCCGGGTTGGCAGCGGCGGCGATGCTGCTGCAGGCGCAACGCGGCGGCCGCGGGGGATTCTTCGCCCGGGGCGGTGGTGACGATGAAGCGGATCAGGTGCAACCCGCACGGCCTGGCGAATTCCACTTTGTACGGATGGAGTACACGGACCTGCCCCAGTATCACCGGCGGTTCGGGCGTTCTTCTCGCGATGGGGTTGGAACCGGATGGTGGCTGATGGATTGGCCCGCGGCGGAGAATCACTTTACGACCGGCGTCCGGCGGTTGACGAGGATTGACGCCGGGGATCCGCGGCATTTCCGCCTGACAGACGATCGGATTTTCGAATATCCCTGGATCTACGCGACGCAAACCGGATGGTGGGGACTCTCGGATCAGGAGTGCGCGCGGCTACGGGAGTACCTGCTGCGCGGTGGGTTCCTGGTGACCGATGATTTCTGGGGTCCCGAGCAGTGGGACAATTTTCGCGAGACGATGGAGCGCGTGCTGCCGGGGCATGAGATCCGCGATCTGCAGGAATCCGATGCGGTGATGCACGTGTTGTACAGCATCGGCGAGAAGGACCGCACCTGGATCCCCGGTTCGCGGCACTTGTACCGCGGCGCCGGCGGGCGGATCGAGATGGCGCAACCGGAAGGGACGCAGCCAGCCTGGCGGGCGATGTACGACTCCAAAGAGCACATGGTGGTAGCGGTGAACTTCAACACGGATTTCGGCGACGCCTGGGAGTTCGCAGACGTGCCCTATTATCCGGCCGAGATGACCACGCTCGCGTACCGCTATGGCGTCAACTACCTGCTCTACGCGATGACCCACTAAAAGCAAAATGGCGGGAGGTCATCCCGCCATGCTTGCTGCTATGTGAGTTGCTGTTCCGCTACGAGTGGATCTCCTGCAGGCTCCAGACCCGGATCGGATCACGCGTCTTGGAGACTACGGCTTCGGCCGCGGCCTTGGCGCCCGACATCGTCGTGATGCAGGGAACGCGGGCCGTGATGGCGGCGCGGCGGATCGACTTTTCATCGGCGAACGAGTGCGTTCCGGTCGCTGAGGTGTTGATCACGAGTTGGATCGAACCCGCTTTCAACAAGTCCACCGCGTTGGGACGTCCTTCGTTCACCTTGAACACCGTCTTCGCTTCGAGTCCGGCATTTTTGAGAGCCGTCGCCGTACCGCGCGTGGCGTAGAGTTCAAAGCCGAGGTCCGCGAACTTGCGGGCGACTTCGACCGCCACTGTCTTGTCCTTCTCGCCAACGGTGACGAACACCGCGCCCTTGGCGGGCAACGGGGTTCCGGCGCTCAACTGCGCTTTGTAGAAGGCCTCGCCGAAGTTCTCGCCGACGCCCATCACTTCGCCCGTGGAACGCATCTCCGGTCCGAGAACCGGATCCACGCCGGGGAACTTGTTGAACGGGAACACCGGGGACTTCACGAAGTATTGCGACACCGGCAGCACGCCCGATACCTGACCCTTGGTCAGTTCGGCGAAGTCGGTGAGCTTCTTGCCGAGCATCAGGCCCACAGCAATCTTCGGCAGCGGCACGCCCGTGGCCTTCGAAACATACGGCACGGTGCGCGAGGCGCGCGGATTCACTTCGAGCACGTACACGACACCGTCTTTCACAGCGTACTGCACGTTCATCAGGCCGATCACCTTCAGCGCGAGCGCGAGTTTGCGGGTGTAGGTCTCGATCGTCGAAACGATATCCGCGGGCAGCGAGGTCGGAGGCAGCACGCAGGACGAGTCGCCGCTGTGGATGCCGGCTTCCTCGATGTGTTCCATGATGCCGCTGATGAGAACGTTCTCGCCGTCGCAGAGGCAGTCCACGTCGACTTCCGTGGCGTCCTCGAGGAAGCGGTCGATCAGCACCGGGCGATCCTGCGAGAAGATCACGGCTTCCTGCATGTACTTGCGGACCATCTCTTCGTCATAGACGATCGCCATGGCGCGTCCGCCGAGCACATACGAGGGGCGGACCAACACCGGGAACCCGATCGTGCGGGCCACGGCGCAGGCTTCATCCGCGCTGGTCGCGGTGCCGTTGGCTGGCGACGGGATCTTGAGATCGTCGAGCAGCTTGCCGAATTGCTTGCGATCTTCCGCGAGGTCGATGCTTTCCGGCGCAGTGCCGATAATCGGAACTCCGGCGCGCTTCAGCGGCAGCGCGAGATTCAGCGGCGTCTGGCCGCCGAACTGCACGATCACGCCGTCGGGCTTTTCGGTGTCGTAGATGTTCAACACTTCTTCGAGCGTGAGCGGCTCGAAGTAGAGGCGGTCGCTTGTGTCGTAGTCCGTCGAAACCGTCTCCGGATTGCAGTTGACCATGATCGACTCATAGTCGAAGTCCTTCAACGCGTAGGCGGCGTGGCAGCAGCAGTAGTCGAACTCGATGCCCTGGCCGATACGGTTGGGACCCGAGCCAAGAATCATGACCTTCTTGCGATCGGTCGGTTCGGACTCGCACTCGAATTCGTACGAAGAATACAGATACGGCGTGAAGCTTTCGAATTCCGCGGCGCACGTGTCGACGCGGTTGAACACGGCCTTGACGCCGAGTTCCTTGCGCTTCTCGCGGACCGCCAGCACGTCGGTGCCCCAGGCGCGGGCGATGCGAGCGTCGGATACGCCGTCACGCTTCGCCTTAGTCATCAGAGCCTTGTCCGCGCGGTTCAGCGCTCCGCCTTCGAGGGACTTTTCGAACGCGATCACTTCGTGGACCTGCCGCAGGAACCACGGATCGACCGCGGTGAGATCGTGGATCTCTTCCGGCGTGTAGCCCTTTTCGAACGCGAAGCGGATGTAGTTGAGACGATCGGGATTCGGCGTGGTGAGGCGCTGCGTGATCAGCGACTCGTCGTACTTGGTAGCCGAATCGGACTTGCCGGTTTCGAGGCTGCGCAGGCCCTTGCCCAGCGCCTGCTTGAAGGTGCGTCCGATGGCCATCGCTTCGCCGACCGACTTCATCTGCGTGCCGAGCACCGGTTCCGCGCCGGGGAACTTCTCGAACTGCCAGCGCGGGATCTTCACCACCACGTAATCGATGGTGGGTTCGAAACAGGCCGGCGTCTTGCGCGTGATGTCGTTCTTGATTTCGTCGAGGCGGTAACCCACGGCGAGTTTCGCGGCAATCTTCGCGATCGGGAATCCGGTGGCCTTCGACGCCAGCGC
>CAZVKC010000052.1:0-1298 GCA_964627455.1 uncultured Solibacteraceae bacterium
GGATTCGCGAGAAGCGAGGTCTTGCGGGCGCCGGTCTTACCACTGAACTGATCCGTGATGACGGCCTCGACGATGTAGCGTCCCGGAGGCGCGGTGACCTGTTCGCGGAAGTTGAAGTTCGACGCCTTCAGCGCGGCGAGTTGTTCGAGCTTTCCCTTCAATGGAAGATCGCGCGAGAACTTCTGTATCACTTTGCCGGACGGCTCCTTCACCTGCACCATCATGGTGAGGCGTGCGTAGTATTCGCCCTTGGTCGTATCTTCTTTGAACGTCAAACCTGACAGCGGAACCTCCACCGCAACGGATGCCGTCACGGCGTCTTTCGCGGATTTCAGTTTCCATGCGCCGGAACGGAACTCAATCTCGCGAGGCAGCGGCGTGACCGAGAGTTTTTCGACCATGGCGACTTCGTAGGGCAGCAAGTCCTGCTGCTCTTCACGCAAGGCGAAGTACGAGTCGCGATCGCGGACCTTGGCGTCCTTGTGAGCCGGAACCTTGACGCTCGTCTTGCGCACCGAACCGTCGTACTTCGTGATGCCAGGATCGTAGGTGAGTTCGTAGTAGTTCGTCGCATCGTCGAGCATCTGGCGCAGCAGCGGCCGTGGATCGTTGGTCTCGCCGACGAAGAGTCCGCCGGTGGTTTCGGACAGCACGCGCAGGTTCGCCTGAATGTTCGAGCGAAGGCCCTCGACGGCATTGTCGATTCCAAAGAAATTGGTCGCCGTGTTGTTCTCCGTTCCGGAGTTCGTCGGATTGCTGGAATTCGACGTCGCCGCGCGCGTCGAGTCGGTCAGACGTCCTTCCGATACACCGCGTGCGTCCAACCCGTAAAAGGCAACGCCAGCGCGGTTGGCGCGCGACTGCAGCGCTTCGAACGCTACGTCGAGAAACGTCGGGACCACCAATCCCCAGGTCAAGTACCCCACCGCTTTGCGGCCCGGGTGATTCGCCAGTCCGGAAGCGATCGAATCGAGAAACACGATGCTCCGGCGCGAACCCTGCCCGTCGTCGATCACCGAATCATTCCGCAGCATCGCCAACTGCGTCTTCGCGATCGCGTCGCCCTTCACCGCGGCATCCTGAAGCTTCTTCTTCATCTCCGCGTGGACCTGCGCGAAACGTGTGTTCTGCGAACCGCTGGTCGCAGTCTCGATCGCCGTCTTCAGCGCTTCACGATCGTCGGTGAACGGCTGCAGCAGCGACAACTGATTGCTGATCATGAACACGGCGAACAAATGATTGGGATCCTTGGATTCCTTGATGAGATCGAGCGCGATCTGCTTTCCCAGCCGCCGCTC
>CAZVKC010000052.1:1398-9974 GCA_964627455.1 uncultured Solibacteraceae bacterium
CAAAGCGCGGCATATGGCAGCTCACGCAGTTGTCCACCTGTCCGTTCGAACATTGTTTTTTGCCGCCCTTCTGCGCCGAATGGCAGTTGAGGCAGCGGGAATCATAAACTTTGCCGGCGGTCGCCAGCGCGCCATGCGGATCATGGCAGGCGGTACAGGCGATCCGCCGGTCCGTCGCGTCGTAGCACTTCGAATTGGCGATGCGATACGGCTGAAAGCGCACATTGCCGACGCCCCGAGGACCGTTCGACGCAATGTCCGCCCAGGTGCGATGACAGCGGCCGCACAAGTCGGATTGCTCTTCGGTCGAAAGTCCGGTGAGCGACTTCATCGGCAGGTTCGTGCGCGCATGTTTCGCTGCGGGACCATGACAACTCTCGCACCCGACGCCGGCTTGCAGTTTGTCGAAAGTCACCTTGCCGGCAACGATCGAATTCGTCGTGTGACAGCCGAAGCACGCCGTGACATCTTTGCCTGTCATCTCGCGGCCGGCCGCTTCCAGCAACGATCGCGGCTCACCCGGAGGCGCGCCCATCGTGAGATCGAGCGCCTGGATCTTCGAGTAATAACTGAGGCGGCTCTCGTACCAGATGCCGTCGTGCTGAAACAGATACGTCTGTCCCGCTGCGCCCTGCCCGAAGGCGTACCGCAGCGCAAACGTCAGGCTCGCCGCCCCGTCCGTCACCGTGTAATTATTCTTCTCGATGACGTAGCGGTACTTGCCCAGCTTGTACTCGAGTTTCGGATTGGTTCGCAGAGGCGCCGCGTCCTGAATGCCATACAACGCGCGCGACATCGTATTGCCGTGCGCATTCGGCGTCCCGTAGTAGCGGTCGACAATCGCTTTGTGGCAGCCGAAACAGATGCGATCGGCGGCGGGGACATCGGCAGCCGCGGCCGCCACAAGCAGCAGGGTCCCGATGATCACGGCGTGCTGCTCCCGCCTCCGGCTTCGATCAACTTCTTCAGCCGCAGGAACTCCGCCCGCTGTTTTGCCGCATCTTCGCGCCGGCCGGCTTTCGCGTATGCTGCCGCCAAGGCGATCCGCACCTGCGGACTCCCGGGTTCGAGCACCACAGCTTTCTCGAGAGCGTTGATGCCCCCGGCGACATCGAGGTCGCCTTCCGCGAGAGCGCGGCCCAGAACCGTGTAGGCCGTAAAGTTGCCCGGACCGGCTTTCACCGCAGCCTCACCCGCCTTGCGTGCGTCATCGAATTTGCCCTGCCCGAGATAGGTGAGTCCTTTGATGACGAGTGAAGGCAGGTGCTCCGGCTGCAACTTCAACTCTGCATCGAACTGTTTTAATGCGGCGTCCGGATCGCTGCCGAGCAGCAGGCTGCCGTAGACAAAATGCAGATTCGTCGCGGCAGGAAAGTCACGCAACAGGTCCTCAAACTGGCTGGATGCTTCCGCTGCGCGGCGCGCGCCCGCGGTCATCACGGCGCGGCCCGTGCGATAGACGAGTTCGCGGTCGTCCGCCGGCAGATCGGCCGGAAAGATCGCCTTTCGCAGCGCGGCGATGCCGGTCAGTTCAATCAGTTTCGGATCGATCGTTTCCCGGCGCGAAAAAAAGTTCAGGATCTGCAGCGCTTTCTCGAAGTTCCCGTCCCGCGTGTACAGAATCGCGGCGTGATAGCTGGCGACATCGGTGAGTTGATCCTCCTGCGGCAGGCCGATCCGCTCGGCGCGAGTGAGGGCCGTCAGCGAGTTGGCGTAATCCTTCAACTGGTACAGACACAGGCCCAATAGCGCATGTCCCGCCGAGACGTTCGGCTGCAGCTTGACGAAGCGCGCGAACGAATCGGCGCATTCGCGCGACCGCTCCTTCTCGTAATAGATGGTCCCCAGGAAGTACCAGCCTTCGGACCAGTTCGGGGTCCCCTGCAACGCTTGTTTGTACTTGAGGATCGCCTCGTCGAGTTTGCCCGCGAGGCGCGCTTGCGTGGCCGAATTCTGGAGCGGCGTACGAGGTCCCGGCGAGGTGGCCTGCGCGATCACCAGCGATGCCAAGAGCACGAGAGTTGTCATTGGCGTGTGACTTCGCCCTTTGGCTGCTTTTCCTGCGCTTCGGCGTTCAACTGCTGAACGATCGCGCGTTCCTTGTCGCCGTCGGCCTTGCGCTTCAAACGGTAATAGACGGTCGCGAGCGAGACGTGCGCTTCGACGAATTTGGGCGCTTCCTTGAGGATCGACTCGAGCGCCACGCGCGCCGGCTCGACTTTGTTTTCCGCCAGCAGGATCGTCGCCTGCTGATAGCGGACGCCAAGGTCGCCGGGCCGCAACCGCAGCGCACGATCCAGCAACTTCATCGCGTCGGCGAACTGCTGGTCCTGCTTGCGCAACACAGCGAGGTTGAGGTTCGACACGAAATCATTCGGATTCTGCGCCAGTTCCGCTTCGAAGGCCTTCGCGGCGCCGGCCGTGTCGCCGGTCGCCATCAACGCCTGGCCATAGGCGGCCTGCAGCGTCGGGACCTTCGGATTCATCTCCACGGCCTTTTGGAACTCCGCCAGCGCGCCTGCGAAATCCGACGCCGTCACCTTCGCCGTGCCCATCAACAAGCGCGCCTCGGCGGAATCGCCCTTACGCAGGATCTTGTCGAGTTGCTTCTGGCCTTCGTACACTTTGCCCGCGCGCATCAGCGCATTGCCCAGCACATACGCAACGCCGAGATCCGACGGGTCGCGATCGGCGACCGGACTCAGCAAGCGGATCACACGATCGTTCTCGCCCAGTTGCAGCCACGAATCGGCCAGCAACAGATTCAAGCGGGGATCCTCGCCCACCAGTGCGCGCAAGGCGGACAGTTCACGCACAGCCTGTTGCAGGTCGCCCGTTTTGTAATAGGCAAGGGCAAGATTGAATGAGATGCCGGGGTTGCTGGGCGCGAGCTTCAGCGCAGCCTTGTATTCGGTGATCGCTTCCGCGAACAATCCCTGAGCCGCCAGAGCAGCGCCCAGGTTGCCGCGCGCTTCCAGCGAAGAGGGCTTGACCTTGAGAAAGGCGCGATACTCACGGATCGCTTCATCCATGCGGCCGGCGCGATGGGCTTCCAACGCCTTCGCCATCCCGGGGTCGATCTGCGGGACAGGGGGACCCTGCTGCGCCAGCAGCATAATGGGCAGCACAAGGGCGGCGACGATCTTCATCAACTTGATTTTATCGGTCATCCCAATGAAAAAAGGGGCTCCTTGTGAGAGCCCCCTCTGATTGGTTCCAAGGCGATCAGAAGTAGAACTTCAGCGTCAACATCACGAACCGGCGGCCCTGCTTCTCGGTGGAGATACCAAACACCGAGTTGTCGAACTTGCCGGTATTCGGGTTGTACACGAGCTTCGTGTTCGGCGCGCCGGAGATGAAGGACCACAGCGGATGGTTCAGGAAGTTGTAGGCATTGAACCGGAACTGGATCCTCTTCGACTCGCTGATGTTGAAGTTCTTGTACAGGCCGAGGTCGCTGTTGAAGAACGCCGGGCCCGTAACGCGAGGCATCACGAACGGACCGGACTCTCCGCGAGCCTTGGGCAGCGCGAAGCAGCTTTGCTTAATGAAGACCTGGCTGCTGCCGTCGCCGTTCGGGTCGCAGGTCACCAGCGGACGAGCCACGATCGAGGGCGTGCCCCAGATCGTGTTCGAACTGATCGTCTGGCCGTTCGGAAGCGTCGCGCCGTTGAAGTCCGTGTTGAACGAACCCGCGGTGTTCGCCGTCAGGTTGACGCCGCTCTGCACCTGCGTGATGCCCGAGAACTGCCACCCGTTCACCACGCCTTTCGCCAACTTGTTCGTCTTCACCGGATTCGGCAATTCGAGCGAGTAGGCAGCATTGAAGATGTGACGGCGGTCGGCTGCGGTCGGACCGTAGTTGTTGTTGAGGTTGAACTCATCGTAGTTGCCCACGATGCCCATGTTCTTGCCCAACGTGTAGTTCATGTTGATGTTGTACTTGCCCTTGGTGCGGATCCAACTCACCTGCAGCGAATTGTAGTTCGAGTACAGGTTGTGGGTCGCGATCGCCATATCCTGGTAGCCCTGATACTTGCGCGTCGCGTCGATTTCCGCCTGGGTTACCGTTTGCTGGTTGTCGTAGCGGAACAGCGCGCCGGCAGGCACCGCGTTCGGGTTAATGCCGCCGGTGATGGCGCCCGGGCTGGTGCGGTTCAGCGTGTTGGTCGCCTGGTTGCCCACGTACGAAACTTCCATGATGCTCGAACCCGGCAGGCGCTGCGCAATCGTGAAGCTGTAGCTCTGCACCTTGGGACGGCGGTCGTCGTTCGGGTCCACGCCCGCGGCGAGAGTCGGCAGGTCGCCGGTCGCCTTGGTCGCGGCCACGTCCTTGAAGGTCGTGTTGTTCAGCGTCAGGCTGCGAACGCCGGCCGACACATCGAGACCAACGGTGAACTGGAAGTCGGAGTAGTAGAACTGGCCCCAACCTCCGCGAAGGATCGTCTTGCCGTTGCCGAAGACATCGTACGCCATGCCGAAGCGCGGCGCGAGATACAACGGCTTGGTTCCGAAGCCCGAGTTGCGATAGTTGTTGTTCGCCTTGTTCCACGCAAAACCGTTGAAGTTGTTGCTGCCCTGACCCTGCTTGTACAGCGCGGGATCGAACACGGCGAAACCAAAGCCTTCACGGTCATACCAGGCGCCGAAGCGCGAGGCGCGCAGACCGAGGTTCAACGTCAGGCGGCGGTTGACCTTCCAGTCGTCCTGCACGAAGAACTCGAAGATCTGGCTGCCGATGTTGTTCAACCGGTTAAAGGTCTGTTCCTGGTACTGCGCGTTGCGGCCCGTCAGCAGGTCGGCATACGCGCTGCCCGTGGTGTTGCCACCCCAGTTGGCGAAGATGCCCATGCCGTTGGTGTTGCCGTTGGCGGGCTGGTTGTTGATGACGAATTCCCAGAAGCCGCCGACCTTGGTGGTGTGCGTACCCCAAACCTTGGTCAGGTTGTTCGAAATCGTCGGCAGGTACTTGTCCGCGAAGAGGCCGCGGTTGCCGCCGACTTCGAAACCACCGGGGTTCAGGATGGTCGCGAACTCGCCGCCCCATCCGGTGATGGACGGGATCTGATTCACGCCATTCTTGAACAAGCCGGGAAAGTCGAGGCCGAGCTTGGTGCGGTCGACCTTGGCCGGATCGTTGAACACGTTCGGGAACGCAATGAACGTATAACCGAACACGAACTCGTTGGTCAGGGTCGGGCTGAACACCTTGGTCAAACCAGCGGAAATACTGTCGGACCGGTTCTTGCCGACGATTTCCGTCGGGTACGGAACCTGGTTGCCGTTGCGCCACCACAGGCCGACCGGGAAGAGCTGGCGCTCGTTCTGGAAGTTGTAGCGGACGAACAGCTTTGTGTTGTCCGAGATGTTGTAGTCGATGCGGGTGAAGAACTGGCGGCTGTTCTGATTGAAGACAATCTGATTGACGTAATTGAAACCGCCCGTCGCCGTCGGATCCGCATTCGGCAGCGGCAGCAGGCGCATCAACGCCTGGCCGTTCTTGTCGATCTGGTTTGCCGGAATGATGCCGCCGGGAGCAAAATCTGCGCCGGGGACCTGAGCAGGCGCGCCGGACGCGGTCTGCCAGTTGCCGCGAACATTACCTTCGATCTTGCGCAGTTCGGACGGGGTGAAGTTGCCGGTGCGCATGCCTTCGGTCGGAACCGTGGCGCGAATGAGACCCGTGTCGAGGGTCTGGAAGAAGTTCTCGAAGCCTGCGAAGAAGAACATCTTGTCGCGGTTCTTATTGAAGCTGGTCCAGGGGAACTTCACCGGACCGCTGAAGGTTCCGCCGGGGAAGAAGTACTTGTTGGCCGGCTTCGGAATGCCCAGCTTGTTGTTGAGCCAGTCATTCGAGTTCATCGAATAGTGGCGGGCGGACAGGTACGCGCTGCCGTGATAGTTGGATCCGCCGGAACGGCCGACCGAGGTCACCACAGCGGGGCCCTTGGAGTTTTCGGCCGAGAAGTTCGAGGTCAACACCTTGAACTCTTCAATGAATTCCGAGTTCGGATTCACAGGCGTGGCGCAGTTGCAGCCGGGGTCGGACACGTGCGCGCCGTCTGCGGTGATATCCAGCGAGCCGTTCGGGAGACCGTTGTTCGAATAGGCTCCGTTGAACGGGCTCTGGCTGCCGCCGTCGCCGTTGCCGTTGATGCCGATGGTCTCACCAGTAAAATTGGTGCGATTCTCGGTGCCGGTTCCGGCAATCGAGAAGCCTGGCATGATCTTAATGAATTCGGCGGCGTTGCGGCCGACGATCGCGTAGTTCTCGAGTTCCTTGCGGGTCAGTGTCGCGGACTTTTCGCCCGACACCGTAGGCACGGCGTCCGCCGCGCTCACGACATCAACCGCATCCGCGGTTGTGCCGACACGCATCGTCACATTGAGAGTCTTGGTTTCCGCACCGCTGAACACCATTTCAGTCGCTTTATAGGTGGTGAAGCCGGCGGCTTCGATCGTCACTTCATAAGAAGGACCGACTGGAATGGAGGTGAACGAGAAATACCCGTCCTGGTTCGTGACCGTGCGGCGAGTGTCGCCACTCTGCACGTTCTTAATTGCAATCTTAGCGCCCGGTACGACTGCTTGCGAGGGATCCACTACCGAGCCGGTGAGCGTGGCGAACACCGACTGTGCGGAACTCGTTACTGAAAGCAGGAGCGCCAAACACAACGCGGCGAAAACTGCGGACCGCGATCTGATTTGGTTCATAACGTTGAAGCCCCTTGTGTTGTTTGACAACATTGTCTGTGATGCAGGAACTGCACCCCTAATGGGTTTCTACTAGTCTAGGAGCGCAGTCCAGATGACTCAATATCGGTGGGGTTACCAAAGAGTCAACAAATCTGACAAATCCATATTTTTCAACGATGTTAGTTGAACGTTACAGGCCAAAGAGTGATATGTTAAACATCAGGGTTTCAGGTGCAGGACTCGTTTCAGCGGGAACGTGAGGCGCTCAAGCGTCTCCTCGAATCGGGAGCCTTCTCCCGTTCGCCGAACCTCGAACGAATTCTCGTCTATCTCTGCGAGAAGTATTTTCGGGGAGAAGGCCCGTCGGTCAAGGAATTTCATTTAGCCACTGAAGTTTTAGGGCGCCCCGAAACCTTTGATCCCAAGAAGGATTCGATCGTCCGCGTGGAAATCCACCGGCTTCGCAAACGCCTCAAGGATCACTACGAGAAACACCCCTCCGACCCGGTCCGGATTCTGCTGCCGGAGAAGTCCTACATACCCGAGTTCCAAAACCTGGACGGGATCGTGGCCGTCCCGCCGGCGGAGGTTTCTTCGCCAGAGAAACTCGAGCCGGTTCTAACGGAAGCTCCGCCGGCTGGGAAGCGTGGGATCCCCTTCCGGCACTGGAGCGCCGCCGCGGCAGTCGTGCTGGTCATGGTTTCAGGGGGATGGATCTGGTCCGTGTCGGCCACCGGGGAACCCCGGGGAACCACAACAACGACCGCCACTACGGCGCCTCGCAGCGCCGAAGGCACGGTGACCGCATCGAATATCGCCCCGGTTCCGGATCCGGTCCCGGTCGATCGCTCCAACTCGCCGGAGATCCGCATTCTGGCGGGCCGCCCCCCGGGCCGGTACGTGGACCGTTACGGCAAGACCTGGGAAGGCGATCGATATTTCAAAGGGGGCGAATCCGTCAATGTAGCGGCGGAGATCCGCACAGCCGGCTGGGACGCCAACCTCTTTTCCGGCATGCGCGAGGGCAACTTCGAGTACGAAATCCCGCTGGCGCCGGGTTACTACGAGTTGACCTTGCTGTTCGCCGAGACCGCACTCGGCGAGGGTCGCCCGCTCGGAACCGAATCCCACCGCGTGTTCACCATCACCGCGAACGATAAGCCGCTCATCACGTCGTTCGACGTACTCGCCGACGCGATCGACCCGAATGTCGCCTGGGTCCGGCGCTTCAAAGATCTCACCCCGGATGTCGACGGCAAGCTAAAGCTACGGTTTTTCCGGGCCAGCGGAACCAAGCCCTTCCTGAACGCACTCATCCTCACTCCTGGAGTGAAAGGCAGGATGCGCCCCTTGCGTATGGTTTGCCGGAACCAGGCGTTCCGCGACAACAACGACGTTGTCTGGGAACCGGACCATTACTTCCACGGTGGGACGCCGATCACGCGTCCGCACGGAGCCCCGGCAGGCGATCACTTCCAGGGCGAACGGTTCGGCTACTTTTCCTACAACATCCCGGTTCCTGCTGGAAAGTACGGAGCGCGCCTGTATTTCTGGGAATACTGGTGGGGTCCGAATCAACCCGGCAAAGGCGGCGCCGGATCCCGCATCTTCGACGTCTTCTGTAATCACAAGCCGCTGCTGCTGGACTTCGACATCATCAAGCGAAATCCAAAGGAACAGACCGTAGTCGAGACCTTCCACGGGCTCGAGCCGGATTCGCGCGGCATCCTCGCCTTCGACTTCATCGCCAAGGCAAACTACGCCCTCATAAACGCAATCGAAATCTTCGACGAAGCGCGCTAGGCGTCACGGGTATCGGCAGTGACCGCGGGCGCCATCGCCCACAACTTCACGTCGATCGAAGAAGCGTAATGCAGGAT
>CAZVKC010000052.1:10074-44206 GCA_964627455.1 uncultured Solibacteraceae bacterium
CCGCGGGCGCCATCGCCCACAACTTCACGTCGATCGAAGAAGCGTAATGCAGGATGGGGCGGTTATCGACCTGGATCCCCAGCGGTTCCGTCATATTGTTCGCCTCGATTTCAGCCTCAGCCCGGCGAAGCGGCCAGGGTCTGTGGTCGATCTCGCCAATCCGGACAGGCTTGTTATCCCCGGCGGTGAACAGGCAGTAGCGTTCGGTGAGGAAGTGCTCGAGCGAACCCGGCTCCGACGTGCGGGGTTCACGCAATGGCCGGTACACGGCCCGAAACTGGCACGCGGGCGCGCCAGGATGCACGCGACGGCTTTCGTACCGCGTATAGGTCGCCTTGCGCATGCTCATCTCAGCCTTGTAATAAGGAAGGCCGTACCAGGAACGCGCCGTATGCACGATGAGGCCGTTTTCGGCATCGAGCGAGAAGAAATAAACGCCCCGCCGCGTGCCGTACTTCACGTAGGTGCGCACGTTCATCTCGAGCGTGCGGGTCGTACCCGGAACAGGCGGAAGCCAGCGCAGCCGGATCCCGGACATGAGGAACGGAACCACGGCGATGTACGCGGAATCCTCGAAGGTATCGAGTTCCAGGGGAGCCGGAATCAGCTTGCGAAGCTTCTCTTCGTCGACCTTCCAGTGCAGGAAGAGAAGGTCGCTCCAGGTTTGTTTGATCGCCCAGGGAGCCGCGGGCGCGGGATGATCACGCATGATTCTGCAGCAGAATTTTGAGTGCGCCGCGTTCGGCAGCCTTCTGAAAGGCCTTGGGCGCCTGGTCGAGAGGGAACGACTGCTGGACCATTGGTCCGAGATTGAGCTTGCGAGCCCGGATCAGTTTCATCGCGGGTTCAAAACGGCCGCACCGGGATCCGATCAGCGATATCTCATTCACGATCACAGGGGCGGTGTCGATCTGCACTTTCTCATGGACTGTAGACTTCATGATCACGGCGCCGCGCGGCTTGGTCATGCGGATCGCTCCGGCCAGCGCTTCCGCCGACCCGGTCGCTTCCACGACTTTGTCGAAGGCGGCTTCCGGCAGTTTATCGGTGATCACCGGCCGCACGCCTGCGGCAGCCGCGATCGCCAGTTTGTGCTTGTGCTTTCCGAACTGCGTGACCTTGGCGCCATGTGCGGCGAGCACCTGGGCGATTAAAAGTCCCAACTTCCCGTCGCCCATCACCGCTACATGCTCCCCCTTGGCGATCCGCACCTGCTCGAGGATCTCACAGGCGGCCGCCACAGGCTCCGTGAACACGGCATGTTCATTCGGGACGGAGGCCGGAACCTCCAGCAGGTTCGCTTCCGGCAGCATGAAGAATTCCTGGAATGCGCCCGGGTGGTTGACGATCCCGAGGACCGTACGCGCCGGACAATGGCGGCCCAGTTTCCTGCGGCACCAGTCGCATTTGCCGCAAGCCGCGTTGATCTCGCCCACGACGCGCTTACCAACCCAACGTTTGGAATCCGCATCCACCACTTCGGCCACGAACTCGTGCCCGGGTGTACCCTTGAACGAGTAATAGCCCCGCAGGAGTTCGAGATCGGTATTGCAGATCCCGCCCGTAATCAGGCGCAGGATCGCCTGCGATTTGCCGCGTTTCGGCTTCACCTGGTCGCGCAGGGACACCTTGCCGCGTTCGATATGTACTGCGAGCATCTACCTTATAGTGTAAGCGGTTACGACTCGCCTGCCAGTTTGCTGGCCAGCGGCGAGGTCTGGCCGGCGTACTTGTTGCCGGCTTTCTTGTAGTAAGGAGTCGTGGTCGGCGACGAGAGTTGCTCGAAAGTGAACGAGCAAATCCGCATGCCGGGATACAGAGCCACCGGCATGATGCCGAGGTTCGACAGCTCAAGCGTCGCCTTGCCTCGCCAGCCCGGATCGAAGAGTCCGGCGGTGCCGTGGACGATGATGCCGATGCGGCCCAGGCTCGAACGCCCTTCCAGCCGGCCGAGAACATCGGCGTCGAGTTCGAGCGACTCTTCCGTGACGGCCAGCGCGAATTCGCGAGGCTGCAGAATGAACGGTTCGCCGTTGGGAACGATGATGGTCCGCATGATGCTCTGGATGGCGTTCTTGTCGCGCAGGTCGATATACGCGTGACGCGAATGCTCGAAGATGCTGAACTCGTTGCCAAGCCGGAAGTCCACCGAACAGCTGCCATACTGCTCCGGAGGCAGCGGCGGATCGATGCGGATCTTCCCCTGCTCCAGATAGACTTTGATGTCGGCGTCTGAAAGGACCATATCTGCTCTATCATACTGAGAATTGGATGGTCGCCGCCTTTTTTCTCGCACTCTTGCCCCTTGCCCCCGTGCAGGACGTGTCACCGGCGGACCTGCTCCGCCAGTCGCTCGCCGCATCGAAGGAGAACGCACGCAAGTCGGCCAACTGGCTGGGCCGCGAGGACATCAAGCGGTATCAGCTCCGGCGCAAACGAAGGCTGATCAGTTGGGCGACGTACGAGGCATCCAAGGTCGAAGGCGAGAACTACTACCGGCTGATCGCCCGCGACGGGAAGCCGCTTTCGAAAGAGGCGCAGGCGCGCGAACAGGCGAAACTGGACCGCGAAGCCGCCTATCGCCGCGCCACCCCGTTGCGCGCAAGGACCCGAACCGCAGACAACCGCTTTTCGATGTCGATCGCGCAGATCCTCGAGCACCACGACCTGCAGTATTCCGGCGAGGACACGGTGAACGGGCGCAAAATCTGGATCATCGACACGCGAGTGCGGGACGCCGCGCCGCTACCGGCCAAACGCGACGACATGGCGCTGGCCGGCAACACCACGCTGTGGATCGACCAGGAGACCAAACTGGTTTCCATGCAGGAACTGCGCGTCACCCGCGACTGGGACCAGTGGCGGCCGGGATCCCTCGTCCGCTACGAATTGTTCTGGAACGGCGAGGTGATGCTGGTGAGCCGGATCCTCATCCACCTGCCCTTCGCCGGCCTCGAGAACGAGCAAACCTATAGCGAGTACCGCAAGTTCGGCGCCGAGTCCAACGTCACATTTGAAAGCGACACAATCCCGCCCGCAGGGGAGTGAACCGTACTTGCCAGCGGGATGACCGCTGTGTTACTGTCTTTTAATCCACAGTATCTCCGGGTCTTAATACCGCGTTGATCCCCCCGTTCGTGATCAAGAATCCCTGTCTGATCTTTCAAACCAGTTTGTCGCTGCTCTTACTGGACTAATCTAGACCCCGATCGTTCATTCAAGGAGCTTATGCGTAACGTTAGACTCGCTACTCTAGCGCTTCTGACTGCGTCCCTATGGGCGCAGACTTTCAGAGGTTCGATATCCGGCACCGTAGTGGACTCGTCCAACGCGGTCATTTCCGAAGCCACCGTCCAGGCCGCCAACAAGGGAACGGGGGTAGTCTTTGACACCACCTCGACGGCCGCCGGTGAGTTTCTCATCCCCAACCTGCCTCTCGGCATGTACACGGTCACCGTCAAGAAGGACGGCTTCCAGACCCAGAAGATCGACAACGTCGAAGTGGCGGTGTCGAGGGTCACCAATATCCAGGCCAAGCTTGGCATCGCGCAGCAGGCTACTCTCGTCGAAGTCAGCGCCGCCAGCGCGGTGATCGAAACGACTTCGTCCACCCTCGCCTCGGTCGTCAGCCCGCGCCAGGTGCAGGACATGCCGATGAACGGCCGCGACTTCCGCCAGATGCTGAAGTTGAACCCCGGCGTCTCGCCGTCGTCCAGTTCGGTGAACGGCATGCGGACCTCCGGCAACAACTACCAGATCGACGGCGCCGACAACAACGACGCGTTCCACAACTCGTCGGCCGTGAACCAGGGCGGCGTCGCGGGCATTGCGGGCACGCTGCTGCCCGTCGAAGCGATCGACCAGTTCTCGGTTGTGTCCAACGCCTCGGCGGACTTCGGCCGCAACGGCGGATCGAACGTCAACCTCGTGATCAAGTCGGGCACCAACGACCTGCACGGTTCCGCTTACTATTTCAACCGCAACGAGTATTTCTCGGCCTTCTCGCCGTTTCAGAATCCCGCTGTCGACAAGAAGCGCGTGATGCGCAACGACCAGTGGGGCTTCTCAGCCGGCGGCCCGATCATCAAGAACAAACTGTTCTACTTCACCACCTTCGAAGGACAGAAGGCGATCGCGAACCTCGCGCTGCGCACCACGCATCCGTCGACCGCGTGGGTGAACGAAGCCCGCAACGTCCTGCAGCGCTACAACGTTCCGGTGAGCCCGGTTGCGACCAACCTGCTTTCGTTCTGGCCTTCGCGCTACAACAACCTGCCCGCCACGGTGAACAACCTCGTCGCAGGAGACCGCAACGACTACGACAGCTACAACGGCATCGGCAAGATCGATTACTCGATCAGCCCCAAGCACAACCTGTCCGGCCGCTACTTCGGCGGAACCGGCAAGCAGGCCGCGCTCGTGAGCGATACGGTTCCCTATCGCGAGTTCTTCCAGGTGGCGCCGAGCCGCATGCACAACATCGCGGTCAACATGACCTCCACCCTGTCGCCGCGCCTCGTCAATCAGCTGCTGCTGGGCGTCAACTACTTCCTGCAGACCTTCAACGACGCGGACACGTCCTACAACCCGATCGCCGCGGGACTTAACACCGGCGTTCCGCAGGACGGCACGCTGCGAGGCTCGCCCTCGCTGCGCATCACCAACTTCTCGGGCGCCAGCGCCACACAGCCTCTCGGCCGCATCGACACCTCGGGCCACATCACCGAGAACCTCAGCTACACCATCGGCCGCCACGCGCTGAAGTTCGGCGGCGAATACCGCCGTGCGAATTTCGACATCTTCTACGACACCAACAAGCGCGGCAGCTTCACCTGGGACGGCACTCGCGGCCCCTGGGCCACTGACGCCACCGTGTCGGCGCCGCTGCGCTCCCTGGCCGACTTCATGGCCGGATACCTCACCAACAACAACGGCGCAACCCTCGTCCGCGGACAGTTGCAGCGCGACTACCGCCAGAACACCTGGGACTGGTGGGTTCACGACAACTGGCAGGTCAACAAGAAGCTGAACATCAACTACGGCGTCCGCTGGAGCTATGTCGGCCCGCTCTACGACACTCGCTCGTCCATCACGACGTTCTCGGTGGCCAACGGCTTCCAGAATGCTGGCAAGGGTGGCGTGAATCTCTGGCCCAAGGATTGGAACAACTTTGCTCCCCGCCTTGGTTTCGCCTACAACGCGGGTCCCAAGACCGTCGTGCGCGGCAGCTGGGGCTTGTTCTATGACGTTCCGCCACTCAACTTCATCGTGGCCAACACCGGCATGCCCAACGGCGGATCCGCCGGCGTGCACGCGAATCCCGCCGGTTCCGACCCGGTGTTCACCATCACCTCGAACGGCGTGAACATCCAGTCCGGTGTGCCGATCTTCCCGACCAACGTCACGCCCCGCAACGTCGGCGCATTCGGCGTCAGCCCGGATTTCCGCACTCCTTATGTGCAGAACTACAACCTCAACATCCAGCACCAGTTGAGCAGCAACACCGTGCTGCAGGTCGCCTACGTCGGATCGAAGGGCACCAAGTTGTCGCTGCTGCGCAGCATCAATCCGGTGGTCAACGGTTCGCGCCTCTACGCGACCCAGTATCCGAATCTCGGCGCGATCAACATCCTCGAGACGATCGCCAACTCCAACTACAACTCCCTGCAGACCTCGCTCCGTACGACGCGCTGGAAGAACTTCACGTTCAACGCCAACTACACGCTGGCAAAGGCGCTCGACAACGGCTCGAACGTCCGCAACGCGCTCGCGGCCAACAGCTTCAACCTGCGCCGCGAATACGGCCCGGCCTCGTTCGACATCCGGCAGATCTTCACCGGATTCCTCATCTACGACGTGCCGTCGTTCGGATCCAAGCTGCCCCGCCTCACCAAGGGCTGGCAGTTGAACACACTCATCACCGCGCACACCGGTGAACCGCTCGACCTGCTCAGCGGCAGCAACCGCAGCGGCTCGCTCGACAACCGCGATCGCGTCGATGTCGTCGGCGACTGGTCGACCGGCATTCCCGATCGCGCCAGCCCGTACGCCGCAGTTCCGTGGTTCAACCCGCGCGCGTTCGCCGCGGCTGCCACCGGCACCTTCGGCAACATCGGACGCAACGCTCTCTATGGTCCGGGCTTCGGCGCCGTGGACTTCTCCGTCTTCAAGGAGACGCCCATCACCGAACGCATCAAGACCCAGTTCCGTGTGGAGATCTTTAACATCTTCAACCGCGCGAACTACGCCAATCCGGGGACCTCGCTCAACTCGGCGTCCTCGTTCGGCCTGATCACCAGCACGCGTAACGGCGGCTCCGCTCCCGGCATCGGCTTCGGAGAGCCCCGCAACGTGCAACTGGCGCTGAAGCTGATCTGGTAGTACACTATCAGCTACGGTTTCCGGAAAGATCAGGCGTGAGCCTCGCTCCGCCGAACGAGGTCCTTTGGTAGAGGACGCTCCATTAGAGCCCGTGCTTCTTCGTGAGGCGCGGGCTTTTTTCATTTACTACTATTGATTCTGTTGCCGCAGGACCGCTTCCCATCCACGCGTACGTCTCTGCTTCTCGCAGTCCATCAACCCGAACTGCGCGTCGAAGCCATCGGCGCCATCGCGGACCTCTACTGGAAACCGGCCTACAAGTACATCCGCCTGAAGTGGCGCCGCGGTGAAGATGATGCGATGGACGATACACAGGACTTCTTCGCGCACCTGCTCGATCGTGACCTGCTCGCACGTTGGGATCCTGCGCGCGCATCGTTCCGAACGTATTTGCGGCTCAGCATCGACGGACACGTCAAGAATCGGCTCACCGCAGATGCGCGACTCAAACGGGGCGGCGGCGCGCATCATTTCGAACAAATGGACTTCTCGTCGGCGGAACGCGAACTCGCGCTTACGGATCCCGCCGCCGATCCGGAAGAGACGTTCCATCGCGAGTGGCAGCGGCAGGTCTTCGCATCCGCTATCGCGGACCTGCGCCGCGAGCATGGCGCAACCGTGCGGTTCCAGGTCTTCGAACAATACGATCTCGCACCGGACCCCGAACAACGCCCCTCTTACGACGAACTCGCGCACCGGTACAACATCCCGGTCACCAGCGTGACGAACCACCTCGCCTGGGCTCGCCGCGAACTGCGCAAACTCGTACTCGACGTCCTCACGCGGACCACCGCGGGCGACAACGAACTGCGCCGCGAGGCCCGCGCGGTATTCGATCCTTCCGGGACGCCCCGATGATGAACGACGACGTCTTGCGCCATCTCATACACGCTGTCGAAATCCCCGACATGAGCGGCACGGGTTACGAGATCCGCGAGGAACTGGGACGCGGCGGCATGGGCACGGTCTACCGCGCCTGGGACGCCAACCTCGAGCGCGAGGTCGCCGTCAAAGTCACCGAAAGCAGCGACGCCCCTGAATCCCGAATCGCCGCGTCGCTCGAACATCCCGGCATTGTACCCGTCTACGGCGCCGGATCCCTCCCCGACGGCCGCGTCTTCCACGTCATGCGTCTCGTTCGCGGACGTCCGCTCCACGAGTACGTCACCACAGCAACACCCCTGTCCGAACGCATCGCGATCTTCCAGAAAGTCTGCGAAGCCGTCGCCTTCGCGCACAGCAATGGCGTCGTCCACTGCGACCTGAAGCCGTCGAACATCATGGTGGGACCTTTCGGCGATGTCAGCATCCTCGACTGGGGCGCCGCCGGACGCATCGGCGAACACAAGGCTGCACGCACCGGCACGCCCGGCTTTGTTGCTCCCGAACGCACGCACAGCGCGGCTACGCCGCCGACAGCCGCCTCGGACATCTATTCGCTCGGCGCCATCTGGAACTCGCTCCTCCCGGCGACGGATCCACCCAAGCCACTCGCCGCGGTGGCCGCGCGCGCCATGCACTCCGAACCCGCGCAGCGCTATCCCGACGCCCTCGCGCTCAGCCGGGACCTCGGTCATTACCTCGACGGCTTCCGCGTCGAGGCCTACCGGGAATCCCAACTCGAACGCGGCCTCCGCTTCGTGCAGCGCAACCGCATCCTCTTTCTCCTGTTCGCCGCCTACTTTCTCACCCGCATTGCTGTTTTCATTTTTTCCAGGCGGTAGAGTAAAGGATTCGTCCGCTTCGTTGAATAAGAGAGCGAGGGCAAACAGCAACACGTATGAACAAACCACTCGTCGGCGTCATCGCCGGAACCATCCTCGGCGCGCTGGACGGCGCAACGGCCTGGTTCACCCCGGCCGTACGCAACCAGATGGACAGCATCCTCATCGGATCCTCCGCCAAGGGACTGATCGTCGGACTGGCCGCCGGATTCTTCGCGCGCAAAGTGCAGTCCGAGAAGAAAGGCGCCATCTTCGGCGCCGTCATTGGACTCATCCTCGCGGGCCTTGTGGCGTCCATGCCGGATCCCAACACCGGAGAGAATTACTGGGTCCAGATCATGCTTCCGGGATTCGTCTTCGGCGCACTGACCGGCTACCTGACCCAGCGCGTGGGAACCGCACCGCAGCCCTCCTCCACAACCACGAAAGGATAGACGATGGGACGAATCATTCATTTCGAAATCCCCGCGGACGAGCCCGAACGGGCGGTTCGCTTTTACGAATCTGCGTTCGACTGGAAAGTCCAGAAGTGGGATGGCCCGATGCCGTATTGGCTCGTGTCCACCGGCCCGAAGGAACAGCCTGGCATCGACGGCGCCATCATGATCCGGCAGCATCCCAGCCAATCCGTGAGCAACGTCATCGCGGTGGATTCTCTCGAACAGGCGATCGAGGCCGTGCAGAAGAACGGTGGTGAGATGATCACCCCAATCCTGCCAATCCCCGGCATCGGGCGGTACGCCAACGCCCGGGACACCGAAGGCAACGTCTTCGGGATGATGCAGCCGGAATGCGCTGCCGCCGAATAAGTAGTCCCGAGCACAGATCTAGGGGTGCTTGCGCTTACATTTCTAGGGGTCGATTAGGCCCCTGGTACTGTTCCGGACTATGCACACGACGGCCTATGCTGATGGAAGTCCACTATGAAGATGAACTTCCTCGAAATCGCCGCCCTTTGTACGCTGACGACCATTGCGTTGTCAGCATCGCCGGCCATCGAAGCTCCGCCGGGCGTCCAGAATCCTTCGGTGCCAGGACTGCTTGGACTTGGAGTTGTATTGATCGGCTTTGGCGTTTCGAGAAGGAACTCCCGTTCGAAACCGGAATGAGAAAGAGCCCCGACCGGTTTCCCGGAAGGAGCCCTTGGTTCTGGATTGGATTTTCCGCGCTACTGCTGGCCTGACGTGTTGATGTAACACTTGTTGTCTGCGGCGCTGAGATTCCTTTGCACGAGGAAGTTCAGCCCGCCGATCGTCATGTTGTAGTATGCCCCTGAGGACAGCAGCGTTTGTGCGGAACCGAACGTCCACGCGCACTTGTCGGCATTCTCCGCGCCGCTCGAATCGTACCAGGCATTCAACTGGGGATCCGACGCCGCCTCTTCGAGTTCATGGGCGATGACGGAGATCATGCCGTCGACGCCGGCATTCCCGTTCGGGCTGATGGTCTGCGCCGCGCATCCATTCAGGCACCGGCTCGCGTTACCCACGAACGAGTACTTGATATTCGTCCCGGCCAGAGTGGCGTAGGTGTGCCAGCCGCAATAGCGAGTGCAGAATCCCGAAGATTCCGAAACATTCGACGAGGTCAGCACGAAATAGACGCCGTTGTAGTCGTAAGGGAGTTTGCCGGTGCTGAGCGCCGAGGAGACGATCGTCTGGACTTTCGCATCTGAAAGCCGGGTTCCCTGCGAGCCGCTGTCCGAAATCTCCTTCACGAGCGTCACCGCGCCAGTCACACCCGTGTAGGTCTTGTTGATGTTGAAGTACGGCGTGTTGCCGATGTTGCCGAGGAAGGTCCGAACCAACTGCTGGCCGGCGGGCGTGTCACTTCCGTTGGTCTGGTTCCAATTGCCGTACCAGATGATATAGACGTGGATGGTCCCCTGCATCACGGGACCTCCATGATTCGTGATTGGCGTCAGCGCGCCAGTACCGCCGGTAGTAGGCGCATACGCTTCCACCACGGGATTCAGCGGAAACCGGCTGATGCGATTTCCGTCGTCCGTTTCATCTTCTTTCTTGTCCTTCTGGTCGCCGAAAGCGGCCATCGTGCCTGCCAGCAACAAAACGATGCTGGAAGCGAGAGCTTTGCGCAGATTCATCGAATATCCCTTTCCCAGGAATTTAGAAACTGATATTCGGAGAGTGTAGCACTAAGCTGTGGCTGTAAACACCGGGTTTCTTACCTACGCCAGAGTAGGCAGGTTGGCCCGCGCCCACGCGATGGACTGTTCATTCAAGCGGTCTTCGAGCGCCAGTTGCTGTTCCGGGGTCAGCCCCGAAGTGCGCGGCAGCGGCTTCTTCGGCGGATGCTGGCGGATCCATTGCACGAGCATCGCCAGGTCCCGCGCCGGGGCCGGACTCTTCTCGTCATAGACCTTCCAGTACTGATCCGTAAAGATCGGGACCTTCAACGGATCGCGCGTCAGCATCTCCAACTGAAACACCATTTTCGGATTCCGCTTCTGCATCCTCGCAACAATCGCCGGCAGATCCAGATGCCCTTCCCCGAGCGGGACCTCCGACAGCAGGATCCCCTGATCGTAGAAGTCCGCCGCGCAATCCTTAAAGCTGACGAAAATCGTGTACGGTTCCAGCGTGTCGATCGCCTGCTGCGGCGTCTCGATCAGCGACACGTTATTGACGAGGTCCAGGCATACGCCGATGTACTCGCTGCCAGTGGACTTCACCCACGCCGCCAGTTCCTCGGAACGCCATCCTTTATGATTCTCGATCGCAAGCGGGATTCTGTATTTCCGCAGGATCGGTTCCGCCCGCCGCACCGCGGCCTTGCACATCGCATCGAACTGGTGGAACTCCGTGGCGCTCTTGAACTGCTCATACCGCCGGCCGGAAAACGGATCGTGCGCGCAGATCACACGGCCGTCCATCTCCGAAAGCGCCTTGATCGCCGCTTCGTACTTGGGCAGATCGGCGTCGGTGCGCGGGGTGCGCACCAACACCGTCAACCGCATGTCGTACTTATTGATCTGGTCGCGGATCTTCCGGATGCCTTCGGGATTCAGATCCGCCGGAAGCTGCGTATGCGGCGCGCCGAGTCCCTTTTCGCGGCAGTACTCGATGATGTCCCACTTCGCGCCCATCGCGCGGATCCGCGCCGTAAGCCCGGGTCCCGCGGACCCCATGTTCCGCAGAACTTTGCCATCAGCCGCAGCCAACGCAACAGCAGCGCCGGCAGTCGCGCCAAGCGCCGCCCGGCGTGTCAAAGAACTTGTCATCAATCGCTCCAAAAAAAACAGGCCCGACCTACCGCGTATACAGAACCGCGCCCTCTTCGAGCCGGCTCTGCGGTTCTGAACCGTCATTCACGGCGAACTTCACCCGCCGGTTGGACCCGCCAAACAACGCCGCGCATCCAAACGCGCCATCCTTGCGGAGCGCATAGAAACTGATATTGAAATTCATCCGCGCCTTGTCGTCGTTGAAGTTCCGCGAAATGCGCTTCAGAGTATCGAGGCACGCATCGGTCGGCGACATTCCCTTGCGCATGTTCTCCACGATCGTGTGTGCGCCGCACACGCGGATGTTCTCTTCCCCGCGCCCCGTGGACCCGCCGGCCCCGACGTCCTGATCCACATACAGACCCGCTCCGATAATCGGCGAATCCCCGATGCGTCCGGGAATCTTCCACGCCAGCCCGCTCGTAGTCGTCGTACCCGACATCTCGCCCTTGGCATTCAGCGCCAGGCAGTTGATCGTCCCCGTGGGAGGATACATCGCGCGATTCCACGCGTAGGCCAACAACTCCTCGCCCATCTGCGGAAACGCCTTCTTCAACAGGGCGACCTTCGCCTTCGACGGCGGCGCATCGGTCCCGTCGGTCCAGTTATTGTGCCCCGAGGCGTCACGCAGCGACTGCTTCCACACCATCCACGCGATCCGCGACTTCTCGGTTAACAGATTCTCTTCTTTGAATCCCCATGCCTTGGCGAACCGCAGAGCGCCTTCGCCCACGAGCATCACGTGGTCCGACTGCTCCATCACCAGCTTCGCGACCTTCGAAGGATTCTTGATCTTCTGGATCCCGGCCACCGAACCGGCGCGGCGCGTCGGCCCGTGCATCACGCTGGCGTCGAGTTCGACTTCGCCCTCTTCATTGGGGAGTCCGCCGTAGCCGACCGAATCGTCGTTCGGATCGTCCTCCACCATGTTGACGCCCGCCACCACGGCATCCAGGGTGTCGCCGCCCGCTTTCAGGATCTGCATCGCCCGCTGGCAGCAAATCAATCCGTTCGCGCTGGAAATGACAATGTTCTTGGGGGATCCGCCGCCTTGATTCTGCGCAGCCATCGCGGAAGAGGCCGCGGCCGCGGATCCGAGCACCCACTTACGCCGGGTAACGTTGCTCATAGGATCTCACTATATCGCAATGAAAAACCCTGCAATGATGCAGCCAGGCGAGAAAGCACCATCGCAGGGTTAGGCATAAAATGCCGTTGAAACCAGCTTACCGGGATCTCGCCGGATTGCCTCCCTGTCTTTCGGACACTGGACTCTATCTTTCACTTGAGGACCCGGCCCGCCGTGCCCCCGCGTTATCCTACATAGAGATCACTCCTACGAAATAGAGGTTTCCGCACTTGGCTATTGGTTCCGCCTTTCGAGCGTTTTTTGCTCTGCTCGGAGGCAATCTTCCGGAAGATATCGCTCGCGAACACGGGTATGTGAAGCCGCCGTCCAAACCGGCCGCGCCGCCCAAGCCCCAGTTCACTCCCAACGACGGCGCCCTGCAACTCCTCTCGATCCTGCAGCGCGACGCCCGTCTCGTGGACTTCCTCATGGAAGACATCTCGGCGTACGAAGATGACCAGGTCGGCGCGGCGGTTCGCAACATCCATCAGCAATCCCGCGAGGCGCTCGACCGGTATGTGAAACTCTCGCCCGTCGTCGACGGCGTCGAAGGCGACTTCACCAAGACGCCCGAAGGCAACGGCAACACGTACAAACTCATCGGCAACGTCCCCGCCAGCGGCAAAGCGCCCGGCGGCGTCCTCCGCCACAAGGGCTGGAAGGCCGATAAAATCGACCTCCCGCAGCTTTCCTCGGGCCAGAACGTCAAAATCGTCGCGCCCGCCGAACTGGAAATCGAATAGTTCCTGCTGTCATGATCGGCATCGACCTCGGCACCACCAACTGCGCGCTTGCGTTCACGACGGAGCAGGGGGACGGCAGTGAGGCCACACCTGTTCAACTGTTCCCGATTCCGCAACTGGTGAACCCCGGCGAGGAACGCGCGGAACCACTGCTGCCGTCTTTCCTCTACCTCACCGGACCCGGCGACTTCCCGCCCGGCACGGTGGACGGCCCCATCGCCGGAGCCCTCGCGCAAAAACGCGGATCCGAAAATCCCGGCCGCCTCGTCTCCTCCGCCAAGTCCTGGCTCTGCCACGCAGGCGTCGACCGGACCTCCAGGCTCCTGCCCTTCGAAGCGCCCGAAGGCGTCGACAAGGTTTCGCCCGTCGATGCCTCGGCCCGCTATCTCGCGCACCTGAAGCAAGCCTGGGAACACGCGCGCCCGAACGATCCCTTCCAGAACATCCTCATCACGGTGCCCGCGTCGTTTGACGCGACGGCTCGCGAACTCACCGAGAAAGCCGCCGCCATGGCAGGCTATCCGGCAAAGTCCATCGTCCTGCTCGAAGAGCCGCAGGCCGCTTTCTACGCGTGGATCGAACGCCACCCCGACTGGCGCGACCACGTATCCGCGGGCGACGTCATCCTCGTCGTCGATATCGGCGGCGGCACCACCGACTTCACGCTTATTCAGGCAAAAGACGTGAAGGGCGAACTCGCCCTCGAACGCATCGCCGTCGGCGACCACATCCTGCTCGGCGGCGACAACATCGACCTCGCCATCGCCCGTACCGTTGAACAAACGCTCAAGTCGAAGATCGATCGCCTGCAGTTCCAGGCGCTCTGGCAGCAGTGCCGCATCGCTAAAGAAAACCTGCTCAGCGAATCCGCGAAAACGCAGGAATGGCCGGTCACGCTGCTCGGCAAGGGATCCTCGCTCATCGGCGGAACCATCAAAGCCAAGGTCAAGCGCGACGACATCGAACGCATCCTGCTCGACGGCTTCCTGCCTGTCGTCGATCGCGACGAAAAGCCCCAGCGCCGCCGCGCGGGACTCGCCGAAGCCGGACTGCCCTACGCATCCGACGCCGCCATCACGCGCCACCTCGCGGCGTTTCTTGCGGACGCCGGCGTGCGTCCCACCAAGGTTCTGTTTAATGGCGGCGTATTAAGGGCCACGCAAGCGCGCGACCGCATCCTCGAACTGCTGCAGACCTGGAACAACGGCATCCCCGTCGAACCGCTCCTCGGTGAGGACCTCATGCATGCCGTCGCCCGCGGCGCCGCTTATTACGGCCACGCGCGCCAGGGCAAAGGCATCCGCATCCGCGGAGGCATCCCGAAGACTTATTACATCGGCATCGAAAGCGCGATGCCCGCCGTGCCGGGCTTCCGTCCGCCGGTGAAGGCCCTCAGCGTTGCGCCCTTCGGCATGGAAGAGGGCACAAGCGTGACGCTGCCCGCGAACCGCGAGTTCGCGCTCGCCGTCGGCGAACCGGCCGAGTTCCGCTTCTTCAGTTCCGCCAAGCGCCATCACGACGCGGCAGGCGAAATGATCGAAGACATCGGCCAGGATCTGGTCGAGATGTCGCCCATTGAAGTGACGCTCGACGGCGATCGTGGCGAGATCGTACGCGTGACGCTCGAATCGGTCGTCACCGAAACCGGGCAACTGCAAATCTGGTGCGTTTCCAAAGACGGCGCACGCCGCTGGAAACTCGAATTCAACGTAAGGGAAAAAGTGAAATGAAGGTAGGCATCGATCTCGGGACCACGAACTCTGCGCTCGCGTTCATCGATCCCGTGGAAGCCGCCGAAGCGGATTTCCCGCCTATTCACGTATTGGACATTCCGCAGACCGTCGCGCAGGGCCGCACGGAACCACGCCGCACGCTGCCGTCGTTCCTCTTCCTCGGCCAGGACCAGGTCCATGTGGGAACCTTCGCTCGCGACCAGGGCGCCATCGTGCCCACGAAGTCCGTGCACTCGGCGAAGTCGTGGCTCTCGAATCCGGATGTCGATCGCACCGCGAAGATCCTGCCGTGGGACGCCCAGGAAGCCGGCCGCGTGCTGTCGCCCGTCGAAGTCTCCGCCAAAGTGATCGCGCACATGGGCGAGGCGTTTCAAGCCCGCTTCGGACAACCTCTCAGCGAACAGGAAATCGTCCTCACCGTCCCCGCCAGCTTCGATGAAGAAGCGCGTGAACTCACCGTCGCCGCCGCCAAAGAGGCCGGCCTCGAAAAGCTCACGCTGCTCGAAGAGCCCGCAGCCGCGTTCTATTCGTGGATCGCCAACGACCTCACGCGTTCGCAGAAAGCTTTGTTCGACGGCCAGAACGTCCTCATCTGCGACGTCGGCGGCGGCACCAGCGACTTCACGCTCATCCGCGTCAACCGCAACGGCGACCGCGTCGAATTCACCCGCACCGCGGTCGGAAAGCATCTGCTGCTCGGCGGCGACAACCTCGACCTCACCCTCGCCTGGCTGGTCGAAGCGAAACTCGGCCAGCAACTCTCGATTCGCCAGCGTTCCGCGTTGCGCCGTCAATGCGCCGCAGCCAAGGAAAAGATGCTCGGCGACGCGAACATCAAGTCCGTGGACATCACGGTGCTCGGTTCGGGATCCTCGCTCATCGGCGGCACGCTCCGCACCGAAATCACCCGCGAAGAAGCGCTCGAACTCGCCCTCGACGGCTTCCTGCCCTTCTGCGAACTCGACGAAAAACCCAAGGAAGAAAAGCGCAGCCTCTTCCGCGAAGTCGGACTCCCCTATGTCTCCGACCCCGCCGTCACGCGCCACCTCGCGGCCTTCCTCAGCAGCGCCAACACAGCCCCCGACGCGATCCTCTTCAACGGAGGATTCTTCATCCCCGACCTCCTCCGCGACCGCATGGTCGACGTCATCGAGAAGTGGTACGGCAAGCGCCCGCTCGTGCTCGAAAATCGCGACCTCGATCTCGCCGTCGCCGTCGGCGCCTCGTATTATTCGTACGTCCGCTCCACCGGCGCCGGACTCATCGTCCGCGGCGGCCTGCCGCGCTCCTACTACCTCGGCGTCGCTTCGGGATCCGCAACGGACACGCTCGAAACCCTCTGCCTCGTTCCCCGCGGCGCCGAAGAAGGCACGACGCTCGAAGTCGACAACGAAGCGCTGCAACTCGTCGCCAACAAGCCGGTCTCGTTCAAACTCTACAGTTCGCTGATCCGCGCCGATGACGTCGTCGGCCAGTCGATCTCCTTCCCGCAGTCGGACCTCGACTCCGGCGACCTCAAACTGCACGCGCCGTTGAGCGCCGTCATCCGCTTCGGCAAGCAGGGCGAACGTTTGGTCCCCGTGAAACTCGGCGCCAAACTCACCGAAGTCGGAACCATCGAAATGTGGGCCGATTCGAAGATCAGCGAACATCGCTGGCGCCTGCAGTTCGAACTCCGCAAACAGGCGCAAGCGCCCGCTGCCCGCGCCGCCGCCGTCGTATCGGACGAAGCGTTGGCGAAAGCCGTCCAACTCGTCGACGACGCCTTCGTCAAGAGCGACATCGCGCCCGAGGAACTCCCCGCGAAACTCGAGCAGGCCATCGGACTCGGCCGCAATTCCTGGCCGTTGACAACCATCCGCAAACTCGCCGACCGCATGCTCGAACTCGCGGAACATCGCAAGAAGTCCGCCGCGCACGAACTGCGCTGGCTGAACCTCTGCGGCTTCTGCCTCCGCCCCGGCTTCGGCTTCCCCGGCGACGATTACCGCATCGAACAGGCGCGCCGCGTCTACGCTTCAGGACTCACCTTCGCCAATCAGGTCCAGAACGAAATCGACTGGTGGATCTTCTGGGGACGCGTCGCCGGTGGACTCAACCGCAACCAGCAGGTCGACGTCTTCCAGCGCATCTCGCCGTTTATCCTGCCCAAGTTCAACAAGAAGCCGCCGCGCATCAACACCAGCTTGTTCCGCGAAATGTGGCGCACATCGGCCAGCCTCGAACTGTTGCCCGCCCAAACCCGCACGCAACTCGGCGACGCGTTGATCGAGAAGATCAAGAAGGACGACATGGTGGAAACCTCGCTCTGGTGCTTGTCCCGCATCGGCGCCCGCAAACTCTTCCACGGTCCGAACAATCAGGTGTTGCCGGCCGCGACCGCCACGCGTTGGATCGAAGGCATCGCCAAAGTCGCCAACGCCGGCGACGCCGTCCTGTCGATGGCCCGCGTCACCGGCGACGGCACGCGCGACCTCACGCCGCAAGCGCTCGACGCCGTCCGCCGCGCCTTCCCGGATCTCGACCTCGAAGCCGACGATTCGACAGACATGCGCCAAATGGGTAAGATATTCGGCGAGGAACTGCCGGCAGGACTTGTCATGCAGCAGCAGCAATCGCCGGCTCAGGAATGAACGAACAACAGATCATCGAACAGATCCGCAGACGCGCCGGCAACGAGCACATGGAACTCGGCATCGGGGACGATTGCGCGATCTACCGCCCCAAGGCGAACGAAGATCTGTTGTTCACCACCGACTTCCTGATTGAGGATGTCCACTTCCGCCGCGACCTCTTCGCGCCGGACGCCGTCGGACACAAAGCCCTCGCCCGCAGCCTCAGCGACATCGCGGCCATGGGCGGGGATCCGCGCTTCTGCCTGCTCTCCCTCGCACTGCCCAACGGCATCGGCACGGACTGGCTCGAAGGCTTCTTTCACGGCTTCCTCAAGGTCGCAAAGAAGTACAAAACCACCCTCGCCGGAGGCGATCTCTCGCGAGCCGCGAAAGTCACCTGCGACGTGATGGTCTGCGGCGCCGTTCCCAAAGGCAAAGCCCTGCGCCGGGATGGCGCGCGCCCCGGCGACGTCATCTATGTTTCCGGCCGTCTCGGCAAAGGCTGGCAAAAGTACCAGCGTCCGGAACCCCGCCTCGCACTCGGCAAACTCCTGCGCGGCCGCGCCACCGCCTGCATGGACCTGAGCGATGGCATCTCCATCGACCTCAACCGCATGTGCAAAGCCTCCGGCGTATCGGCCAAGCTCGAAACCGTCCCTCTGGTCCGCAACGCCTCGCTCGAAGACGCCCTCCACGGCGGCGAAGATTACGAACTCCTCTTCACCCTTCCCCCGCGATACAAAGCCCCCAAAGGCTGTTTCCGGGTAGGCGTCATCACCACCGGCGACGCCGGAACCATCCACTTCCAACAATCCGCCCTGGAACCCCTCGGCCACGATCACTTCCGCGGCGCCCGGTAGTCCTGCACAAAAACAAACGGGAGCCCTCCCGGAAGGAAGGACTCCCATGCTTCTCACACAACTCGAGACAGCAGATCAGAAGTAGTACTTCAAACCAATCTGCATGTTCCGTGGACCCACGCCGTTCCGCAACCCCGTAATCTGTCCGAAGTTGGTCGCGCCGAACGCAGTCGCCGGATCTCCGAACATCGGGGTGTTGGTGAAGTTCGTCGCTTCAAGCCGGAACTCGAAGCGCTGCCCTTCCCGCGTCGCGATGCTCTTCAACAGCGCGGCATCGAGTGTCTTGATCCCGGGCGCGCGATAGTTCAGGTTTCGCGGAGCCGTACCAGGCACATCCGACAGCGGCTGCGTGAACGCCGCACGGTTGAAGTAGTTGTTGATCCGATCCTGAACGGATCCGCTGGTCGATGGATCTCCGACCAGGTTCGGACGCTGCGTGCCGTCCCAGATCGCGCCGCCCGACTGCGTCACCTGCAACGGCATGCCGCTCTGCATCACAGCCATGCCGCTGAGATCCCAGCCGCCTGCAATCCAGTTCGTCACGCGATTCCAGTTCGAACCCCACTTCCGCTTCTTGCCGAAGGGCAGTTCATAGGATCCCGTCAACACCACGCGATGCGCGACGTCGTGGGCCGAAAGTGAACGCTCACCCCGCAGATCCCAGATGTTCTGCAGCGCGGTCGAACCGCCCAGCCACGACACATTGCCCGAGCTGTGCGACACGTTGTCGATCATCTTCGACCACGTGTAGTGCGTCAACATCGTCAACCCGTCGGTGAAGCGCTTTTCCAGCTTGATCTGCATCGCGTGATAGTTGGAATCACCGCGGGCAGGCTCCGCCGTGCCAACGCCCGTACCGTCGAATTGCGGCATCGGACGCAGCAGGCGGCTGCGCGCCACCGTCGCCTGGCTCAGCGGCGAGCGGGAATCCGTGATCTGGCCGAGGAACGGATTCGGAACCAGAGCCGCAAGCGCCGTCCGTCCCAGTGCCCAGCTCTGCTGCGGCAGCGCCGACAACGTCGTGATCGGCATGAACAGGTGCGTGCCGCGGCTGCCCGTGTAATTCAACTCGAGCACCGAACTCTTCGGCAGTTCGCGCTGGATCGAGAGGTTCCACGAGTGATACTCCGGGTTCCGGTTGTTCGACGCCAAAATCGTGCTGGCGTTGAAACCCAGCAGCGTCGCGTCTCCCTGCGAACGGCCCGGAGGCGTCAGCAGTCCATTGGGAAACGGATTGTTCAACCGGGCGTTGAGCGTCGCGTTGGAATCGAGCGTCCAGATCGCCGGCGAGTTGATCGTGAATCCTGTACCCGGGCGGCCGAACACCGTCGCGCGTGACAGCGTGTAGAACAAACCGTAGCCCGCGCGAATCGAAGTCTTCTGGTTCGCCGCATACGCGAAGCCCACGCGAGGCTGCCAGTTGTTGCGATCCGCATCGAATGGCGAACGGCGGTTGTCGTCCACGAACTTGATCACGCCGCGCGTGTCATAGCCCGTCGCTTTCACCGCCGACTGCGCGTTCAGATCCCAGTAGCTGTACCGGTTCTGGATCTCCCAGCGCGGCACGTCGAAGTCATAGCGCAAGCCGAGGTTGATCGTCAGCTTGCGCGACACCTTCCAGTCGTCCTGGAAGTAGAAGCCCCAGTAAGCCGACCGCGAAAACGCCTTCGGTTCGATCTGGAACTCGCTGCCGGTCACCCAGCCCACCAGCATCGCCGCAAGTCCATTACCTTCGTTGCCGGGGCAGGTGAAGCGATCCTTGCACGTCACGCCGCGGCCGAAGTTGAAACGGCCCGAAGGATTGCCGGGCTGCAGATAATCGAGCTGGTTGAAGCGGCGTTCGCCTCCAACCTTGATGTTGTGCGCGCCCCAGATCTTGGTCATCGAACCCGACCAGTGATGCACGCCTTCCTGGCGATCCATAATCCAGTACCCTTCGGTGCCGAACTCCTGGAAGCCCTCCGGAGCGAAGCGCGGAAACACCAGGTTCGTCGCCGTATCCTTCATATTCTTCGGCAGACCGAGCGTGGTCAGGTCGAACGAATCGAAGAACGGATTGCGGTGGTAGTCCGAATACGTCAGACCGTAGCGGAACGTGAACATCGTCGTCGGATTCATCACGTGGCTGTAATCGGCCACCATCGACTTGGTGTTCGTCTGGCTGGGGCCGCCGGTGTAATAAGCCGGATTGCCGTCACCGAACAGGTTCGGATTCGTACCCTGGCTGATCGCGTTGCTGTATCGCCCGCTCACGCGATTCTTGACGTTGAAGTTGTGGTCGATCTTGGCGTTGATCTGATGGCTGCTGCTCGTGTTGATGCCCTGCCCGAACCAGTTGGCCGTGTTGGTGAACGCAGCGCCAGGCTGGTTGGCCTTGGGGACATACGAAAGCGCCTTGAGCGAAATCGGATCCATCATCGACACCGGCACGATGTTGCCGGCAAAAGGACGCCGCTCAATGCCGCCCGCAGCATTGGTGAACGTGTCGAAAGGATTGTAGACCTGCATCAACTGCCCGCTGCCGTTGAACGTCTGCGAGAAATTGCCCGCACGCTGCAAATCGGTCGGAACCGAAATCACCGCGCTGGTCGGACTCTCCTGCTTCGTGTACTCGTAACCGCCGAAGAAGAAGGTCTTGTTCTTGATCACCGGACCGCCGATCACACCGCCGTACTGATCGCGGTGGAAGCTCGGCAGCGCGCGGCCGGCGCGATTCGAAAACCAGTCGTTCGAATTCAGCGCCGCGTCGCGCAGAAAGTAGTAACCCGTACCGTGAATATTGTTGGTGCCCGAGCGGGTCACCATATTCACCACAGCGCCGCCGGTCTGACCGTATTCCGCGGAAAAGAAATTGGTCTGCATCTTGAACTCCTGCACCACGTCGACCGAAGGCGAAAACTTCAGGTCCGTGATGCCGGAATTCTGCTCGACCGTCGTCACAGTGACGCCGTCGACCAGGACGTCTGACGTCGAGTTGCGCGATCCGTTGGCGACGAAGTTGGTGTTGGAATCGCCGCGGCGTCCGCCCGATCCCACCACGCCCGGCGTCAGGTACGCCAGGCCCATCGAGTTGCGGGCCAGGTTCGGCAGCGAAAGAATGTACTTGTTTTCGACCACCTGCCCCAGGTTCGAGATGGTCGTATTCAGCAGCGAAGCGGATCCCTGCACTTCCACCGTAGTGGACACTTCGCCCACCTGCAGTTGCGCATCGACCGTCACCTGCTGCTGCACCACAACCGAAAAGCGTCCGCTCGAAAACCGCTTGAAGCCGCTGGCTTCCGCGGTCAGCACGTAGTTGCCGGGCGGCAGCGCCGTGACGGTGTAACGTCCCGAAGCGTCTGCCTCCGATTGAAAGATGGTTCCACGATCCTGGTCCGTGACCACGATCCTGGCCGCTCCGACGCCCGCGCCGGAACTGTCGGTGATCGTTCCACGCACGCTGGCGGTGAACGACTGTGCCCACGACATCGCCGCCAATACGACGGCCATGCAGAGCATACGCAGAGTTAGATTCGAATGACTCACTAGGTCAATTCCTCCCAAAAGCGGCCGGCCTGTCCCCGAACGCAGACATAGAGCGCAGGCGTGCGGTTACTTTCTTTTCTGCCGCCTGAAAACACCATGCTGTTGTTGGAAGATCGGGGCGCCGGACCCAGGAACTATATCACAGCATGCCTGCTCGCGCATTCGTTCATGTTTCCCATAAAACTGTCGATAGTTTAAAAACATGATGGGCTAAACAAGTCATGGATTTCGCGAAACAAGTACTCGACCAACCTTTAAACTCGCTCGCGGCGATGGCTGCGATGGCCGCCATCGCCTGGAGCATGCTCTCGCTGCGCCAGACGCAAAACCGCCACACCCGGATCCTGCTCGCCATCGTCGGATTTGCAGCCGTCATCCATGGCTTGCATATCGCATCCACGCGCGAAGGCGCCCTCAACCTGACGGTGGCATGCCTGTACCTGGCCGCCGTCGCGTGGATCCGCCGCCTCAGCCATCTGCATCGAACCACCGAGTACGCCCTCAGGCTGGCCGAAGGCAACCAGGCGCTGGCCTACGATGCGTCCAGACACCGCGTTGTCATTTCGCCGTTGTCCAGGCAGGCAGCCACAGCCGGCACGGCCGCCGTACAAAGCGCTTTCGACGCTCTCCCTGCGCCGATGTTCGCCGTCAACCTCGACGGCTACGTGAGTTGCTGGAACCTCGCCGCCGAACGCGCCCTCGGCTGGAAACAGGCCGAAGTCCTCGGCCGCAAACTCCCCAATCTCATCCTCGACAACACATGCGATCCCGTGCGTCTCGTCCGCAAAGACGGATCCCCAATCGACGGCCGCCAGGTCGTCCACTCAGTCCCCATCCGCGACGCCCGCGGTTCCGTGAGCGGCATCCTGACGATTCTTTCGATCTAATCCCGGTTTCTGTTACATCTAAGAATCGGTGTTAGACCCGCTGATTCTGACAGCCACCGCGTATTGCGCCGCTCTGATGCTATTGTTGTGGGCGCTCCACTTCCCGTTACGAAACGCCGCCATCGTGGATGCGGGATGGTCCTTCGGCATCCCGCTGTGCGCGGTCGTTTATGCGTATCACGCGCAAGCTCCCCAACGCGCCTGGACCCTCGCCGGCATGGCAATTCTGTGGGGCCTGCGCCTCGGCTGCTACTTGTTGTTCACGCGGGTCCTCGGCTTCCCCGAAGAAGGCCGCTACGCCGCATTGCGTGCGAAATGGAAAACCAACATCGGCTGGAAATTCCTCGTCTTCTTCGAATTCCAGGCCTTGTTGTGCGGCTTGCTCTCTATCCCCTTCCGGATCGCCGCCTCGGATCCATCGCCTGAGTTCGGCTGGCTCGAAATTACCGGCCTCGCCATCTGGCTCACCGGTTTCACCGGCGAGAGCCTCGCGGACTGGCAGCTATGGAGTTTCAAATCCGATCCGGCCAATCGCGGCAGGACCTGCCGCCGCGGCCTCTGGCGCTACTCCCGCCACCCCAACTACTTCTTCGAACTCCTGGTCTGGACCGGATACGCGGCCTTCGCCTCAGCTTCCCCCAACGGACTCTGGGCGTTCCTCTCACCCGCGATCCTGTACCTGTTTCTGATGAAGGTCACCGGCATCCGCCCCACTGAAGCACAGGCACTGCGGACCAAAGGCGCCGATTACGCCGAATACCAACGCACCACCAACGCCCTCATCCCCTGGTTCCCCAAGTCGTAAAGCTCACTCCAAAAAACGAGAGCCGCCCCTGCAAGCAGGCAGGCGGCGGCTCTCATCTGAATCACTCGGCAAACGTCAGGTGGCGTGTTGTTACAGCGGCAGGATCTCTTCCCGCTGCGGATCGAAATTCAACCGCCTCTTCTGCAGGTACGCGATGTTCCCCAGGTGCGACGCCTGCGCGGACCGGTGGCCAATCAGCACGTCGCCATTCGGCTTCTGCCGGGTCTTCACACACTCCAGGAAGTTCTTCACGTGGTCGAGCGTCATATCCCACGGCTCGGCCTTCACCTCGATGCCGCCGGTACGCTGCCCCGCCTCGCGGAACTCATACCGGCTGCGGTCGATATACAACTTGCCCTTCGTCCCGCAGAACTCGATGCCTTCGCCGACAATACCCGGCACGAGCGTCGCTTCGAACGTCACCGTATAATCGCCGGGATACTCCAGCAGCACGTTGATCGTATCCGGCGCCGTGCGGCCGTCCTTATATGCGTACACGCCGCCCGACGCGACCGCCGATGTCGGAATGTCGGTCCCCATGAACATGTGCACAACATCCACCCAGTGCGTGAACAGATCCGTCACCTGCCCGCCGCCGAAGTCGAGGTACGCGCGCCAGTTCCAGTACTGCTGGGGATCCCACTCGCGCCACTTCAGCGGCCCCAGGAACCGCGCCCAATCCAGGTTCGACGGCCGCTGCGCCAGCGCCGCCGGAGCCTTGCGCAGGTGATACCGGTTGCCGTGCCACCACGTCCGCACGAGGCTGATCTTGCCCAGGCGTCCCGTGTCGATGAACTCCTTCTTCGCCCGGATGTAATGCACGCCCGAACGCTGCTGCATGCCGACCTGGCACACGCGCTCGTGGATGCGCGCGATCTTCACGATCTCCGGCCCCTCTTCGATCTTCAGCGTGAGCGGCTTCTCTACATACACGTCCTTGCCCGCCCGCAGCGCGTCGCAGGCGGTCGTGAAGTGCCAGTGATCCGGCGTCGCGATCAGCACCGCATCGAGTTCCTTCACTTCGAGCAGCTTGCGATGATCGGTGAAACTCTTGGCGTTTTCCGCCTTCTGCCTCGCCTTATCGATATTTTCCGCGTAGATATCGCAAACCGCGCCGACATTCACCTGCTTGGTCAGCTGGAACTGCGACATCACATGCCGGCCGCGTTCGCCCGAGCCGATGAGACCCAACTGAACGGTGTCGTTGGCGCCCATCACCCGGGAATAGGATGCTGCCGCCATCGCCGTGGCGGCGGAAGAAACACGCTTCAGAAGCTCTCGTCTCAGCATTGCCAAAGTATATCAGTTCGATTGCCGAACTAACTGAATTGCTGCATCCAAGTCGCAGTATGATGAAGGTAACGATCCGTGACCGCTGCTCGCAACAGAATCCCCAATCTTTCGATTCTCCTCCTGTTTCTGGCGTTGTCCGTCGCGGCCGCCTTTGGCCGGAATCCGGCATCCCCACCGATCCTCCCTGATCTGCAGGAATGCCTCAGCCGCAGCAGCGGATGCGCGCTCGCAGATATCGATGGGGATCACGGGCTGGACGTCGCATTTCCCAGCACCCGCACATTCAGCCGGCAAATCAGCGGAGCCACCGTCCGGCTTTCGAACTACGGCCCCGAACAACACCTGGACCTCACCCCTTGGCCGGCCGCATCGGGCCTCGCCTTACGCGATGTGGACGGAGACGCCGATCGAGACCTCGTCGTTACCAACGGGGGCCATCGCGCCGTCGCCGTCTTCCTCAACAATGGCCAGGGCGCTTTTGCATTTTCCCCGGATGCGTACTTCCTGGTGGCAGCCGACTCAGACGATGGCCTCGATTTTGCGCCTCCGCCACTCCGGCACATTCGAATCGGCTGGGATCTGGGCGGCCAATCTTCTGAGACGGCGCGCCTCCCGGATACCAGGGGAGACTGTCCACCCGCCCGCACGAAACCCCTGTACCGGAAAGCTGCGCAATCAGGTCCCGGACAGGCGTTCCTGTCCTCATTCCCGACCCGCGCGCCTTAGCCGCGGACCCTCTCACCCAAGCCATCACCCACGCGAAGTGGTTCCCGCATCAAAAGGTCCCGCAATCGGGACGGAAGTGAGAAAGGTCCGCATGATGAAGATTCCGACGTTCCGGCGCGCGGCGGCCGCATGGGCGGCTGCTTGTGCGATGTCGTATGGAGCAAACCAGACAGCTGCAAATGCGCAGGAATTCCCCCAAAACCTGACACTCGAGAAAGCGGAAGAAATCCTGATCCGCCGCAACATCCCCGTGGCGGCCGGGCAGGCCCAGGTCGAAATTGCCGAGGCGGCCCGCCGCATCGCCGGACTGCGACCCAATCCAAACCTGCAACTGGGCGCCGAACAGTTCCCGTTCTGGTCGAACATTCCAGGCAGCTATCCCCGATTCTGGAACACCAACGGCGACGCCGGCGTAAACCCGACCTATACCGTACAGTTCCAGCAGACCATCGAACGCGGCGGCAAACGCGCGTTGCGCACAGAGCAGGCCGGAGCCCTCGTGGATTCCTCCCGGGCGCAGGTGCTCGACACGATCCGCCAGCAACTCTTCGCCCTGCGCCTCGCATTCTCTTCGGCGCTGCTCGCCAAAGCGAATCTGATAGTCGCCGAGGAAGTCGACAATGAATACGCCGAAACCGAAAGGGTGACCGAAACCCGCCTCCGCAGCGGCGACATCGCGCTCGTGGACCTCGAGCGGATCAAGGGGGCGAGGCTTGCCTACCGGCAGGCGGTTCTTGACGCAAAAAGCGCCTACGCCCAGGCGGTCCGCGACGTGCAAACGGCTCTCGGCGCCACATCCGCGCGTCCGGATCTCTCCATCGAAGGATCCTTCGGTGAGCGCCAGGCCACCGTCTCCCTCGACGATCTGAAGCAGATGGCCATTGCGGAACGGCCCGATCTCCTGGCCGCCCAGAAAGCGAAATCCGCCTCCGACTCCGGCGTACGCCTCGCCGAATCGCTTCGCCGCCGGGATCTGTCGGTCGCGATGGAGTATCAGCGTGTCGGCAACGACAGCGCCCTGGGGGCAGTCGTATCGTTCCCACTCTTCCTCTACAACAACCAGAAGGATGCGATTGCACAGGCGATCGGGCAACAACGGCTGGCCGCGCTGCAGGTGCGCCAGGCGGAACTGCAGGCAGCCGCCGATGTCGAGAAGGCCTACCTTGCTCTCGGAGCCGCGCGGCAAACCCTCGAACTCTACAGCAAGGATGCCGTCGAGAGATCGGTGCGGGTTCGCAACATCGTCCAGTACAGCTATCAGCGTGGCGAAGCAAGCCTGTTGGAACTCCTCGACGCCCAGCGTTCCACCAACCAGATCCGCGCCGCCTTCAATCAGGCCAAATTTGCTTACGAGACGGCCTACTGGCAACTGGTTGCGGCAGTCGGGCGGAACTTCTGACGGATCACGCCAGAGGTTCCGCCCTTCCGTGCAGTTGGCGTCAACCGACAGCCGCGGGTTCGTGTTCTTCGACCGCCGGCCCGGGCAGCGCATCCGGCCGCGGAGCCTTCAACTCGCCATTACCGTTCGGATCCCCGGATGGCGGCGCGCCGCCGGAATCCCGCCCGGCCGGCGCCGACAACTTGCGATTCCGGTTTGCCAGGTAGTACAGGCTCGGCAGCACCAGCAACGTGAGGAACAGCGTCGAACACAATCCGCCCACCACCACGGTCGCGAGAGGACGCTGCACGTCCGACCCCACGCCGGTCGCGCGCGCCGCCGGGACCATGCCCATCAGAGCAACCAGAATCAGGATCAACCGCGGACGCAACTGGCTCTTCGCGCCTCCGATGATCGCCTCCTCGAGCGGGACGCTATCTTCCTTGCGCCGCCGCTGGATCTCCGCCAGATACAGCAAGCCGCTCATCACCGCCACGCCGAACAGGCTGATGAAGCCGACCGCCGCCGACACGCTCAGGTGAATGTCCCGCATCCACAGGAACAGGATGCCGCCGACCAGCGAGAACGGCACGTTCACCAGCACCAGCGCCGCATTCCCGATCGATCCGAACGCGAAGAACAGAATCGTGAAGATCACCAGGATCGTCACCGGCAGAATGATCTTCAACCGCCGGCTGGCTCGATCAAGATTCTCGAACTGCCCGCCCCACGACACCGAATATCCCGCAGGCAGCCGCAGCGACTGGTTCAGTTTCCGCTGCGCCTCTTCGACAAAGCCTCCCTGGTCTCGATCGCGTATGTTGGTCCGCACCGCCAGGATCCGCTCGTTATCGCGGCGCGCAATGATGCTCGCGCCACTCACCACCCGGATCTCCGCCAGTTGCGACAGCGGAACCATGTTGCCATTCGCCGACTGGATCAGAATGTTGCCGATCGACGACGCGTCCTTGCGGGCTTCCGGCTTGTAGCGCACCGTGATATCGAACCGCCGCTCGCCCTGAAACATCGTACTCACCGTCTTGCCGCCGATCGCCATCTCGATCACGCCCTCTATATCGCTCACGTTCAAGCCATATCGCGCGATGCTGTCGCGATCGAGCGTAATCCGAAGCTGGGCCTGATCCTCTTCCTGTTCGATGAACGTGTCCGCCGCTCCGGGAATCGACCGGATCGTGCCCAACGCCGATTGCCCCAGCCGCCGCAGCGTCGCGAGATCCGGCCCCCGCAGGATGACCGCCAGGTCCGCCGGCGAACCCGTCACCGCTTCCGTCACGTTATCGATGATCGGCTGCGTGAAACTGAAGTTCGCGCCGGGAATTGCATTCCGCAGCTTCGCCGACAGGTCGCGGACAAAATCGTCCTTCGTACGGCCCTTCGCCCATTCGCTGTACGGCCTCAAAGCCACGAAGAACTCATTGCGGTTCGGCCCATAGGGATCCGTACCGCCGTCGTTGCGCCCCGATTGCGAACTCACCAGAAGCACCTCCGGCGCCTGCCGGATCACCGACCGGATCGAGTCCGCCACCTTCGCCGACTCCACCAGCGAAATCCCCGCCGGCAGGTTCGCGCGGACCCACACCGTTCCCTCGTCCAACTGCGGCAGGAACTCCGTGCCCAGCCGCGTCGCCAGCGCGAACGACGCCGCCACGATCAGCGCGCCCAGCGTCACCGTGCGAACCGGATACCGAAGCGTCAACTCCAGCACGCGGCCGTAAGCCTCCTGCGTCCACACCAGGAACGGATTCTTCCACGTCTTGGCGCCGTTGCGGAACAGATACGTCGCCAGCACGGGCACGAGCGTCAGAGCCAGCACCATCGAACCGAACAGCGCAAAGCAGATCGTGTACGCCATCGGCGTGAATAAACGCCGCTCGACGCGCTCCAGCGTGAACAGCGGGATGTACGCCGAAATGATGATGATCAACGAGTAGAAGATCGGTGACTCCACTTCGAGCGCCGCATGCCCGATCGCGTCTTCCACCGTATCGCCATGCTTCCGCTTCTCTTCTTCGAGCGTGCGCACGATGTGTTCCACCATCACCAGCGTGCCGTCCACAACGACTCCGAAGTCGAGTGCGCCGAGGCTCAGCAGATTCGCCGGGATCCCCGTCAGGTACATGCAGACGAAGGCGAACAGCATCGCCAGCGGAATCGTCAGCGCGGTCAACACCGCGGCCCGCCAGCTTCCCAGGAACAACAGCAGCATCGTCACCACGATGACCAGGCCTTCGAGCAGCGTATGCGACACCGTGTGCAGCGTGTTGTCCACCAGGTCCGTGCGATCGTAAATCGGCTCGATGCGGATGCCCTGCGGCAGCTTGCCGCCGTTCAATTCCTCAGCAGCCGCGCGGATCCCCTTCAACACCTCCGAAGGATTCTCGCCGCGCCGCATCAGCACGATCCCCTCGACACCGCCTTGTTTCCCGCCCAAGCCGAAGACGCCCGTCGGCGGCAGCGCGCCCACCTGCACATTACCGACATCACGCACGAAGATCGGGATGCCCTTCTGATTCGTCACCACGATCTTGCCGATATCCGCGGCATCGCGGATCAGCCCGACCCCACGGACCACCATCGATTGCTGCCGGTTGTCGAGCATCGACCCTCCCGCATTGCCGTTGTTGGCGCCGATCGCCTGCGACACCTGCGCGATCGTGAGGTTGTACTTGGTCAGCGAGGCGGGATCGAGTTCCACCTGGTACTGCTTCACCAGCCCACCGAACGGCGTCACGTCCGCCACGCCGGGCACCTGCAGGAACCTCGGCGTGATCACCCAGTCCTGCGCCTCGCGCAAGTCGGATTCGCTGATCCCGTCGCCCTTCACCGCATAGCGATACAATTCGCCGATCGGCGTCGCCATCGGCCCCAGGTCGGGATTTACGTTGTCCGGGAGCGTCGCGTCGCGCAGGCGCTCCAGCACCACCTGCCGCGCGAAGTAATCGTTGGTGTCGTTCTGGAACGTGAGTTCCACCACCGACAACCCGAAGATCGTGCGCGACCTTCGCGCAATCACGCCCGGCGTGCTGTTGAGCGCGCGTTCGACGGGGATCGTGACCTGCTGCTCCACTTCCTCGGCCGCGCGGCCCGGATACTGCGTGATCACCACCACCTGCGTATCCGCTACATCGGGATACGCTTCGATTTTCAACTGGCTGAACGACCACAACCCCGCCGCAATGAGAGCCAGGCAGGACAGAATGACAATGACGCGCTGGCCCAGCGCGAAACGCAGGATTCGTACAATCATCGCAAGACCTCGAACGGGATCGGGTTTTGCCGGATGGGTTCCGTTGTACGGCCGGAAGTGTGAGCGGATTCCTGCCGCCTGCTGCGGCGCGGAATCAGTTCCGCTTCCACCAGCAACATCGTGTTATGAGGCGCCAGCGCGCGCAAATGCGGGATCGCCTCGCGCAAGCGGCGTTCGCTGTCGGCCGCGGTGATCATCACCGGGCGATGTTCATCCGCACCAACGAGGCTGTGCGTACGCACCTTGCGTTGACTGCCGAAGCCGATCGACGCATTGTGCGCCGTACCGCCTTCGATTCCTAACGAGCAGAGTTTTTTGACGAGAGCTTCAGCCAGCGGTAATTCTCCCCAGGTCTCAGAGGAACTGGTGAAGATGACCAGCAGCCGGGTCGGTTCATCCATGCATTCAGCATGGACAACAACCGCTAAAGAAGGCCTAAACGGGACGTAAACAAATCATTACACCGCGGCCGCGCTCGCAAACACATAGCCGACCCACGGTTCCGTCAGCAGATAACGCGGCGCCGCCGGATCCGGCTCGATCTTGGCGCGCAACCGGTTCACGAACACCCGCAGGTACGCGACTTCGTCCCCATAATCAGGACCCCAGATCGATCGCAACAGTTCCCGGTGCGACACCGGCTTGCCCGCCCGAGCCACCAGGTACCGCAGGACGTCGAGTTCCTTCGGCGTCAGCCGCACCGGCTTGCCGTGCAACAGCGCCCGGCGGCTCGTGAAATCGATCTCCAGCACGCCGTCCTGATAGTTCGCGCCCTCTTCCGGCATCGCGGGTTGGACCCGCCGCAGCGCCCGCCGGATCCGCGCGATCAACTCGGGCATGCTGAACGGCTTCGTCACGTAATCGTCGGCGCCCGCCTCGAGCAAATCCACCTTGTCGTGATCCGACGCCCGCACCGACAACACGATGATAGGAATCTCGTATCCAAGCCGGATGCTGCGGCAGACTTCCAGCCCGCTGATGCCGGGCATGTTCAGGTCCAACAGGATCAGGTCCGGTTTGAAATCCCGCAGCGCATCATGCGCCTCCAGCCCGTTCGCCGCTTCCCAGACTTCATACCCGTGGCGCGACAGCGACGCCCGCAGCATCTTCCTCACAGGAGGTTCATCATCCACCACCAGGATCCGCGAGGGACTGCCCACCGCCACCGCGCTCATGCCTCACTCTCCGTCCGGACCAGCCGCAGCGGCGCCGAGAACGAAAAGCTGGACCCTTGTTCGGGATAGCTTTCCACCCAGATGCGGCCGCCGTGCGCTTCCACCAGCGAACGCGCGATCGAGAGCCCCATCCCATCGCCCGCCGCCGCCACCGACGCTCGCTGCCCCCGAAAGCCTGGGTCGAAGATCCGGTCGATTTCGTCCTGCGGGATTCCCTGCCCCGAATCTCGAACCGTCAGGACGGCGTCCGTCTCGCGCACCTCGGCAGCGATCAAAACCGGAGTCCCCGCGGGTGAGTATTTGAGCGCATTCCCTACCAGTTGACGCAACACCTGCCGGATCCGTTCCGGCTCGATATCCAGTATGGCGTCCTGCGATTCGAGCGCCGGATCCGGCAGCCGCACTGTAACCCGCCCCGCCGCGCGAAACTCATGATCCGCCCATTGCAGGATCTCCGACACCGCTGTCGGCGCCCGCTGCAGTTGCAGGTTCTCCGACTCGACACGGCCCAACTCGATCGCCTCGGCCAGCAGCCGGTTCATGTGGTCCGCCTCTTCATCGAGGATCGACAGGAGTTCCGCATCGGCGCGGGATTCCGTTGTCGCCAGCAACTCGGTCGCCGCTCCCTTGATCGCCGTCAGCGGCGTGCGAAAGTCATGCGCGATCGCCGCCAGCAGCGTCGCCCGCAACTCATCCCGTTTCCGCATCGACTCGGCCCGCGCCGCCTCATCCGCAGCCCGCGATCTCTCGATCGCCAGCGCCACCAGCGCTCCGGTCGAATTGAGCGCGGAAACCGAAAACTGCGTGCCCGCGAGCGTCAGAAATCCCGTCGATCCGACAGGAAGCCCCGTCCATTCGGGGGGCAAAGGTCTTGCCCCGCCCAGCGCATCCGCCGCAATCGCTTCCACGGCCTCGCCGTACCGCCACGTTTGCCCCGTCAGATGCAGGTGAAACGCGGCGCCCGGCAGGTCCAGCGCTTGGGCACAGGCTTTCGGGATCGACGACGCAACCGCGTGTACCGACAGATCCCCGGACCCAAGCAGCAACTCCGCCAGCCTGCGTAGCGCCACTGCCTCGCGTTCCCGGAAGCGCGCCCGCCCGGAAAGATAACTGGCGGTGAACGACGTCGTGAGGAATACAAAAAATGCAAACCAGTCCTCCCCGCTGTCGATGCGGAGGCTGTTCATCGGAGGCAGCACGTACCCGAACCCGACCGCCGCGGCAATCGAGGCAATCACCGAAGGACCGTAACCCCAGAACGTCGAGATCGGCAGGATCGCCAGCAACAACAATAAAGCTGTGGTCGCCGGATCAGGAGGGATCAATGTGATGGACAGCCACGTGACGGCAAAGACGATCACCAGAGCCGAAGCGACTCGCACCGTGACAGCCCTCGCGATTCTGCGATCCATGACGCCTTGGTCCTAACCTACCAGATCCCGGCGTCTTGATCGCCCGGAAACATTCTGCATTCCGTCATGACCGGATCCAACCGCCGAATCCGCCTGCATGGGAGAGAGAAGGCAAAAAACAAACATGTCCCACTTGATGAGCTGGCCCAGTCAAAAGCGTATTTCCCTGGATTCCGTGCAGGTCCTCCCCGGCGGCAAAATCAAAGTCGCCTGCTGGGGCATGTGCCCCGGACTCGAATTTATTGCGACCACCGATGCCGATTGGAGCAACGACGTCGCCACCTACAATTACAAAGAAGAAAACAAAGACCAGTACATCCTGGGGACCAAACTCACTGCCCAGCAGTGCAAAGTCACCGACCTCCCCTGCGCCTTGCCGAACGTTGCCGCCAAGGAGTTTCAGTTCTTCGGTGACAGCACCTCGTACCGCATCATTTTGAAAATGGGAACCGCCATCTGGGATTGGATGCGCGTCCACGTCACCAAAAACACGCCCGAAGCCATTGCGGACCACGCCGTCGCCTCCGGCACCCTCAATGTCGAAATCTTGTGGTCCGTTCCCCAGGGCGTCGGCTTCAACTTCCTGCCCCATTCCATGACGGTGACCCAACTCATCCTCGCCAAACATGGAATGAACCTCAAGATCAATCCAGGCACAGCCTACGACTCCACCCGCTACATCAGCGGCTTCGAGGATGGCGTCATTTGTTCCTACGAGAAGTGGGGCAATCTCGAACGCCTCGCCAACGAACTCAAGAAGAACCCCAGATACCGCGCCGACGCCCTCATGGTCGTCATGGCCAATGCCCGCGAGGAATCGATCCAGAACGGAAACAACCACAAGAAGGTCACCGGCGTCACCGTCTCCCAGTTCAAGCAGGTGAAACCCTTCGTGGTTCTCAACGTCCACACCCCGGCCGATGACGGCGCCACGCTCCTTCACGAAATGGGCCACGCCGCCGGCTTCTGCGACCACTCCCAGGTCACCTCCCACTTCATGAGCTACGGGACCATGCGCAACGAAGTCACCTCCGGCCACATCACGAACTTCAGCAAGGCATTCTTCCGGTCGGAGAACTAGCCGGGCAGCAGGGGACGGAGGCAGAGCAAACCAGGAACCCGCACCCATATCGCTTCAGAATTGGTTGTGTAGGCTTCCGCCCTGCGCGGCGTGTCCGAACTTACGCCAGTTCAGTACCGCGGGCCACCATTACTGGCAGAAGTCCTCCGAAGA
>CAZVKC010000052.1:44306-53090 GCA_964627455.1 uncultured Solibacteraceae bacterium
GGAAAGCACAGACGAGACGAAGGTCGCCGTCCCGAACTGGAACACTGCCGGCTCCATGACGGCCGCGAAATACAATGGCAACGGATTTCTCGATGCCACCTCCTCCGCTCGAGTGCTGGAACTCAGAACGGCCAGCGCCGGATTCGGCTGGTCCGAAGCCGATAATCTGTCGCTGAAGCTCAACGCTGAACCCGTAACCGGCCAGAACCTGATCGTGAACGGAGACGCAGAGACCGACGAAGCGGAGCCCAGTCCAACACCTGGAATCCGATCTCGGGATGGAACACGCCCACCGGCATGATGGCGGTGACTTACTCCGGCGCCAGGCTCGGCGGATCGGACATGCTCCCGGACAATCGGGGCCGCAGCTCTTCGCAGCCTACTTCGGGACGTCGTCCGCATTCCAGACCATCGATCTCACGCTGCTCAAAGATCGCATCGATAGCGGCGGCGTGGGTTATCAGCTCTCCGGCTATCTGGGCGGTTTCGAGGACTCCAACGATTCGGGCAAGCTCTCCCTGGTCTTCCTCGACGCGAATGGACGCGAACCGGGTAATGCGGCAGTGGGTCCCGTCACGGCCGAGGACCGCGGCAACAAGTCGGGCTTGCTTAAGCGAGCGGGAGAAGGCGCCGTGCCCGCCGGGACCCGCCAACTGCGGCTGACCCTGACCTTGCTCTTCACCGACGATGTGACCTCCGGCATGTATGCCTATGCCGATAACATCTCTCTCGTGCTAACCTCGGGCGTCAGTGCAGTAAGCCTGAACAGGATCTCGAACGCGGGTTCGTTCGAATACGGTGTCCACGCCGGTGTCGCGAACCGCGCCCGGCGTCTTCACCCAGGGGGGCGGATCCACAGGACCCGGCTTGATCTACGGCGACACCTGGAACCTCAACTCAACGGCAAATCCCGCCGCCAAGGGATCGCTCGTCAGCATCATTTGGACCGGTGGAGGCCAGACCAACCCGGCGGGCGTTGACGGAAAGATCGAAACCCAGTCCCTACCCAGAGTTGCCCAGACGGTCTCGGTTGCCATCGGCGGCCAGCCTGCAGAGGTCGTGTACGCAGGCGCTGTCTATCAGGGATGGGCCGGGCTGCTGATGACGCAAGTCAAAGTGCCGGCGGTAGCGGCTATTTCCTCTGATACTGAAAGACGAGTTCCTGGGAGGAGCCGTCTTTTTGAAGGACCTTCACCGCGCCGGTCATACCGTTCGGCCCATCGCGTTTGATGGTGAGGCCGTCGAAGTACCACGTGTCTTTATCAACAGCCACCAGCGGGAACGAGCGGACCACGGCCTTCTCTTCCCACCCGGTGAGGTCGGCGTTGAAGTGTTTCAAGCGGAACTCGAGTGAGCCGCGGACTTCGGTGATGGCCATCATCTCGTAGAACATGACGGAACCGTCTGCTCTGAGTTGGCGGAAGTGTCCCGCGATTTGCCCGCCCGCCGGAGCGGAGTAAACCTCGGTTGCCGGCGCTCCGGCGATGCCTTTACCAACCCAGGCGCCCTCGAGCCAGGCAAGATCCGACACCTTGGCCGACGGAGCCTTGGCCCCGGGGGTGGCTTCTCGCACCAGCGACTGACCTCGCGCCAGACACACGGCGAACGCGAGTATCGTCAGGATTTGGTTCCGCGCCATGAGACCGTGATAGCACAGAGTCCGCGCGCTGTTCTCTCTAGCCGAGAACTTCGCTCACCTGAACCCTGGGCTGGGCGTCCGTGAAATTCGGAATATCCCCCAGAACCTGCGCGGCCGCCGGCGAGGTCATGACCGCCTGCAACACTTCCACCGACGGGAAATTGAGTTCGGCAATCGTCACATACTCCGGCGCGCTGCCGGGCATCAGTCCGCTCAAGCCCTTCGAGGCGCCGGCAGAAGCCAGCCCCAGTGGAGCCCACAACTCGGCCACCAACGGAAGATGCTTGCTGACGTAGTAGTCGTAGTCAAAGCGGGAAGAAGAGGGATACATCACGTGGACTCGGATCATAGGATTCGAGCCAGTATACGACAAACGACAGTTACTCGCTCACGCTTCCAACCGCGCCGGGGCGCCGCGCCGGATCCTGCCATTGCCGCATCAACTTCCAGATGACCAGCGATTCTTCGGGCCGCGCCCGCACCGTCGCCGTCAACCATTGCAGATTCCCCTGCGTGGCAGGGATGTAGAACTTGTGAATCGAGAAATGCCGGTTCTCCTCCGCCGCAACGGCCCGCGACAACTCCATCTCGCGCTGGACCGCAACCGCAGGTTTGGCCGCAGTTCGAACCTCCACCGAAGATGGCGTGCTCCCCGCGCTCGCCGGGTCCGCCCCAGCCGCTCCATAAACGGCAATCGAGGCGCCCCAACATAGTACGGCCAACGTGCAGGTCCTGGTCCAATTCAGCATTTCTTTCAACTTGCCTCTCTGAACTACTCAGCGGGATCCGCAGGGAAATAGGCTCACCCGTGGATACGCATCAAACCGGGATCCCCCGTGCCGATAAGCACCATGACGGCATGATCCATCTCACCAGAATCAACAGGACGCCACTCGTGTTGAACGCCGATCTCATTGAACAGATTGAGACGACGCCGGATACGGTCATTCATCTGCTCAACGGCCAGAAACTTGTCGTCCTCGAACCCGCCGAGGAAGTAGTACGAAGGGTGATTGAGTACCGGCGGCGAATTTTCGGAAATCCGGAAGTCTTGGACCCCGCTCGAGTTGCTGCTGTACCAGGAAGCGAGTAAACCCGCATGGCGACGAAATCACGAGTGGATGTGTCGACCATTGGCGGCGTGGTGCTCTCCGTCGCCGCGATCATCGGTGGCCTGCTGCTCGAAAAAGGACAGATTGCCGACATCGCCCAGTACACAGCCGCGGTCATCGTGCTCGGCGGCACGGCCGGAGCCGTGATGATCGCAACTCCCATGTCCAGCCTGCGTGGCGCCATGCGCGGCGCCCGCTCCGCTTTCACCGAAAACCCCCAGAATCCCAAGGAACTGATCGAGGAGATCATCAAGTACGCCGGCGAGGCCCGCAAACACGGCATCGTTTCCCTCGAAAGAACCGCGGGCACGATCGAGGATCCCTTCCTGCGAAAAGCGCTCACCCTCGCCGTCGACGGCACCGACCTCGTCGAGATCCGCAAGATGATGGAACTCGAAATGTCCAGTGAAGAACAACGCGCCCACGCGGAAGCCAAGGTCTTTGAATCCGCCGGCGGCTACTCCCCGACCATTGGCATCATCGGCGCGGTCATGGGCCTGATCCAGGTGATGAAAAACCTCGCCAACATCGATGAGGTCGGACACGGCATCGCTGTCGCCTTCGTCGCCACCGTCTACGGCGTCGCCTTCGCCAACATTTTCTGCCTGCCCCTCGCCGCCAAAATGAAAGCGCGAACCGAAGAACGGATGCATCTCGCCGAACTCAAACTGGAAGGCGTGCTCGGGATCGCCGAAGGCCTCAACCCCACGCTCCTCCGGGCCAAACTCGACGCTTTCGACCACGACCGCCATCTCGCGCCCGAAACGCCCGCCGCCCGCTCAGCGGCGACTTCCGAGGCGAGAAAGGTCTAGAAAATCGTGGCCCGCAAAGGCAAAGCCCAAGTTCACGAAAATCACGAAAGATGGCTGGTGTCCTATGCGGACTTCATTACTCTGCTCTTCGCCTTTTTCGTCGTCATGTTTGCGTCTGCCCAAGCCGACAAAAGCCGCGCGAAACAGGTCGCGGACTCGGTCAAAAAAGCCTTCGAACAAAGCACGGTCGCAGCCGTCCTCGGAGGCGTCATCGACGACCGCGGACAAGGCAACGCACAGATGAAAGGAGCCGGCGGCGGCCGCAAAGAAACCGAACGCGCCATCGCCGAAGCCAAGGTTTCCGGCACTCCCAATGAACTCGTCAACGCCCTCGAAACCCTGTCCAAAGCGCTGGCCGCCGAAATCGACCGCAACGAGGTTCATCTGAAGATGGAGAAACGGGGGCTCATCGTCAGCTTCGCCCAGACGCTGCTGTTCGATTCCGGCGGCGCCGAAGTTTTCGAATCCTCCTACCCCGCCATCGACAAAGTTGCCCGGGCAATCCGCAATCTGCCGAATCCCATCCGCCTCGAAGGCCACACCGATTCGCTCCCCATCAACAACATCCGGTTCCATTCGAACTGGGAACTCTCGGCCGCGCGCAGCATCGCGATCCTCGAACTGCTCTCGGCGCGCGGCGGTGTCGAGCGGTCCCGCATGTCGATCGGAGGCTATGCGGACGTCGCGCCCGTCGAATCCAACGACACCCCGGAAGGCCGCGCCCGCAACCGCCGCGTCGATATCGTCGTCCTCAACGAAAACGGGCAGGCAGCCGAACCCTCGAAACCCCGTCAGTAGCCTCCCGCAGCAATCGCCTGGCGAACTCGATGCAACCCTTCCTCGAGAACGGCGCGCTGTCCTCCGAACCCGATCCGCAGGTGATCCGGCATCTCGAAGAAGCTCCCGGGGACCACGGCGGTTTCGTATTGTTCGCGCAACGTCCTGGTGAGGGCGCCCGCTCGTTCGATGCGCGGAAATGCGATGGTGCCGTGCGCCACTTCCGGCTGTCCGATGTCCCGCAGGAATGCATTGACAAGCGCCCGGTTCGGATCGAGAATCGCTTTCGCCCGCAGCCGCAATCGCTCGATCTGCGACAGCGCAATGACACTCAACCGCTCGGCCGGATGCGCCGGGATGACTCCGAACAGATCGTTCAACCGCCACAGTTTCCGGATGAAGTCCACATCCTGCGAAACCGCCCAACCGCAGCGCAGTCCGCTGAGCCCATAGACCTTGGTGAGGCTATTGCTGACGACGAACTGCGGACCCAGCCAGTAGGCCGACGATTTCGGCGGCGCGTCAAAAGCCGCATCGAGATAAACCTCATCGACCAGGACCTTGGCCCCCACGCCTGCCGCCAGTTCTCCGAGCGCGCGAATCGTATCCACCGGCGCATAGACGCTCGACGGATTGTGGAGGTTGGTCACGACAATGAGCCGGGTCCGCGAGGTGACCTGTTGCGCGACCGCGTCGAGGTCGATGCGATAGCCATCCTCCGGGCGCCGCGCGAAGTAACGGATCTCCGCTTCGAGGAACCCCGCCGCGCTCGTCAGCAGATCGTATACGGGATGTTCGAACACCACAGTGTCGCCAGGCTCGGCCAGAGTCGCCGCCATGGTGAGGAAGTTCGCCATCGACGTGCCGGTCGCCGCGAAAATACATTCGGCGGGCGCCCCGGTATGCTTCGCCAACGCCTGTTGCAGCGGCTCGTAGCCATAAAAGCTCTTGCCGGTAATCTCCAGATCCCCCAGGCTCACGCCTTCGAGTTCGCTGAGCAGCACGTTGCCCAGCCCGCTCGAGGCGAGGTTATAGGCAGGAGGCGTCGTGAAGTTGGTTTTCGCCCATTCCATATAAGGCGACCGAAGGACTCGCATCCCTTTATTATCAACGTCCAGCGGCCGGACCCATGTGCTAGGATGGCAATTTGCGGATCCTAATTTCCGGCGCGGCCGGCTTCATCGGCTCTCACATGTGCGACCGCCTGATTGCGGAACGGCATGAGGTGGTGGGCCTCGACAACTTCAAGACAGGTCATCGCCGGAACATTGAGCATCTGGCGAACGAGTCCCGGTTTCAATTCGTAGAATGTGACGTCACGGGCACGATTCCGGATCTGGGCAGGTTCGACGCCGTGCTGCACTATGCGTCACTCGCCAGCCCCCGGGATTACATGGCGTTTCCGCTCGAGACGCTCGAGACCGGCTCCACGGCGACGCGGAACATGCTGCAGATCGCGCATGCTCACAATGCGCGCTTCCTTCTGACTTCCACCTCGGAATGCTATGGCGATCCGCTCGAGCATCCGCAGCGCGAGACCTACTGGGGCAATGTCAATCCCGTCGGCCCCCGGTCCTGCTATGACGAAAGCAAGCGGTACGCCGAAGCGCTCACCATGGCATGGCATCGCACCCACGGTGTCGCGACCCATATCGCTCGCATCTTCAATACCTACGGGCCGCGAATGGCCCTGCATGACGGCCGCGTCGTGCCCGCCTTCATGGATCAGGCGCTCCGCGGCGAACCTCTCACCGTATTCGGGGACGGCAGCCAGACCCGCAGCTTCTGCTACGTGCGCGATCTCGTCGACGGCCTGTACCGCCTGCTCCTGTCCGACGAACGCTATCCGACGAACCTCGGAAATCCAACAGAACTCACCATGCTGGAGTTTGCGGAACGGATCCAGCGCCTGACCGGCACGAAATCCCGGATCATCCACAAGCCGTTGCCGGAGGATGATCCGAAGCGCCGCCGCCCGGATATCACGAAAGCCAAACAGATCCTCGGCTGGGAACCCCGGGTATCTCTGGAGGACGGACTGAGGGAGACGGTCGCCTACTTCCAGTCGGTACTCGGCAAGTGATCTGAGTCCCACACGGACGAATCATCCCTCCAGCTAGGGTTATTTCTGTTGCCACACGATCTGGAATGTCCACTCAATAGTTTCCTGAATTCATCCGATCTGTAAGAAAACGACTTCGAATTGGGCGACATAAAATACACAGAAGACACTGCATGCAGAACCTCCAGGCGAGCAGTTCTCGACGTTCAACTCCACCTTGGGCCAGGTTTTCGGTCCTTGCCGCCATAGTAGCGGCCGGCGCGCTGCTGTTCTCCTACCTGCAGAAGGAAGCCACACTCCGTGAAGTCCGATCCCACACCTGGCGAATCGGCTATCACCAGACAGAACCCTTCGTTTCGCGTGGACCAGAAGGGCAACCGGTGGGATTCGGCAAGGATGTCCTGACAGAAGCCGCGCGGCGGGCGAATCTGAAGCTCGAATGGGTGTTTGTCCCGCAAGGGGCCTATGCCGCTTTTCAGAGCGGCGCCATTGACCTGTTTCCCCGCTCTTCGGCGGTCGCCGGATTGGCCCGCGCTCCCTATATCACCGAGAGTTGGTTCGAATCGTTTTACGGCATCGTGCAGCGCGCCCCGCAAGGCGCGCCCCGGCCTGGGGATCTGGCCGGGAAGAAGGTCGCGACCGGCACATCTCACTTCGCCCGCGCGTTCGCCGCAAAAACGCTCCCCGGCGCAACGATCCTTCCCCTGCCGAAGTGGCGGGATGTGCTCGTCAGCGTCTGCAACGGCGAGGCGGATGCCGGTTTTGCTGAACTGCGCGAAGTCACCTCATTCCTCATGAACGGACTGCCCGAATGTCAGGGCCAGCAGGTTCGACTCTGGCCCATGCAGGAGGCAGTGCTGGAAGCAGGGATCGGATCGACAAACCGCGCACGGCCTGCCGCAGATCTGTTGCGCGAGGAGATCGGGGCCATCGCCGAGGACGGAATGCTCGCCGACCTGCACGCCCGCTGGTTTCTGGCCACCCCGAACGAGGTGACTTCGGTGGACCGGTTCGCCGCCTACCAGAGCCGGCAACGAATGCTGATGACGGCCTCGGCTGTTCTGGCGCTGGTGCTCATCGCGGTGGTCGCCGGCTGGCTTCGTATGAGGCAATTGCGGCTGGCCGCCATGCGGGCCAGTGAGGCCAAGTCCATGTTTGTCGCCACAATGAGCCACGAGATCCGGACCCCGATGAACGGGGTCCTCGGAATGGCGCACCTGCTGCGCAGCACCGAGTTGACGCCGGATCAGCGTGAGATGCTCGACACCATTACGCTGAGCAGCGAGTCGCTGTTATCGGTCATCAACGATGTGCTCGACTTCTCGAAGCTCGAAGCCAACCGCATGCGGGTGGCGCCGGTCGATTACCGGCCGTTGGAGGTGGTTCGCAGCGTTCATGCCCTCCTTCTGCCGGTGGCCCGGGAGAAGGGGTTGACGATCGCAATCGACTCCAACTGGGGAAATCCGGGGTGGGGACGCGGCGACTCGCTGCGCATCCGGCAGATCCTGCTCAACCTGACGTCAAACGCGCTGAAATTCACCGAATCCGGCACGGTGACGATTTCCGCCGGGCGCGTGCAGAACGATGCGCAGGGCGCACCGAAGATCAGGTTCGCGGTGGAGGACACGGGCATCGGGATTCCGCCTGAAGAACAGGAACGGTTGTTTACGCCGTTCACCCAGGTGGATTCGAGCTCCACCCGGAGTTACAAGGGTACGGGGTTGGGTCTTGCCATCTCGAAGAAACTCGTCACTCTGATGGGTGGAACGATCGGCGTGGACAGCAAAGCGGGACAGGGCAGCCGGTTCTGGTTCGAAATCCCGTTCCCGCCCGCGGCGCAGAGCGTTCCGGATGCTGAAGTCGAACCCGATCTGGAAGCGGCACGGGACGAAGCAACCCATACCCGGGTGGGATCGGGAGGCTTGCGAATCCTCGTCGCGGAAGATAACAAGGTGAACCAGATGGTGGCGTCGAGGCTCCTGAACAATCTGGGGCACGTCGTAGAGTTGGCGTCCAACGGACGGGAGGCAGTTGCCGCCTTCCAGCAATCGCACTGGGATCTGATCCTGATGGATTGCCAGATGCCGGAAGTGGATGGCTACGAAGCGACACGGCAGATCCGCAACCTGGAGCGGGCGCTGGGGCGGAAGACGAAGATCGTAGCCCTGACCGCGCACGCCATGGTGGAGGACCAGGTTCGGTGCAGCGAGGCCGGCATGGATGGATACATCACGAAGCCGCTCGATCCGAGCCAGTTGTACACCCTGCTGCATCAGCAGTCGGCCATTGTCAGCAGCGGCAACGTATGATAGCCTGAAACTGGTTTGTTTCCCTCCGCTGAGCGGGAGTAATTCAGCGGTAGAATGTCAGCTTCCCAAGCTG
>CAZVKC010000053.1:0-1294 GCA_964627455.1 uncultured Solibacteraceae bacterium
TTGTCGAGATGTGAGGACCGGAGTCCGATCCCCTGAAGCAGCATTTGCAAAACAGACCGCTATCTGCGGTTGGATGCATTCTGCCGCATTTTGATGCAAAAAACAACGGTACCGGTGTGGGTGAGGTCTCAATGCGAGACTGATTTGGCGGTGATCCGTATAATCGAAGCAATGGCACAACCTGATCGTAGAGAGTTCATCCGGACCGCGGCCGGAGCGGCTGTGGCGGGTCTTGCGGCAACTTATCAGACGGCATATGCGGCGGCTCCTGCGCTGTCGAACCTCGGCATTCCGGGACCTTTCCCCGGCAAGGTGGTGGCGATGCGGCACGAGGGCAGCATCGTGGACGGCAAGTACAATCGCGATGCGGTGAAGCCCATGCTGCACCAGGGGTTGATGCACCTGACGGGCGCCTCGAATCCCACGGATGCGTGGCGGACGTTCTTCGAGCCCGGCGATGTGGTGGGCATCAAGTTGAATCCCGTGGGGCGGCCGGCGGTGATTTCGGATCCGTCGGTGTTTCACGAGATCCTCGAGGGGCTGAAGCTGGCGGGCGTGAAGATGACGAATGTCATCGCGTACGACCGGTACAAGTCGGAGTTCCTCGATGCGGGGTTCGACAAGTGGCTGCCGGAGGGCGTGCGGTATACGTGGGGTACGGACAAGGTCCACCCGCTGCAGCTGGATATGGAGATGTACGACGAGAACGAGTGGGTGGAGATGCCGCTTGTGCTACCGCAGGCGGATTACAAGAATCCGCACCACCGGCGTTCGTATCTGGCGAAGTTCATCACCAAGGACGTGAACAAGATGATCAACCTGTGCCTGCTGAAGCATCACCAGTCGGCAGGTGTGACGGTGGCGCTGAAGAACCTGTCGCACGGGTTGGTGAATAACGTGAGCCGGTCGCATTCGACATCGACGCTGAATACGTGCGGGACGTTCATTCCGAATATCGTGGATCATCCGATTATCCGGAAGAAGGTCGTGCTGAATGTGTGCGACGGGATTCTGGGCGGGTATCACGGAGGTCCTGGCAGTGGGGTTCGGAAGTACAAGTTCGAGCACAAGACGATTTATGTGTCGACGGATCCTGTGGCGCTGGATCGAGTGGGTTGGAAGGTGATCGACGATGTGCGGGTGAAGAATGGGATGAAGCCTGTGGCGGAGGCGGCGCCGGATGCGGATAGCCGGTTCCGGCATATGCAGGTGGAGCATATCGAGATCGCGGGCGCGCTGGGGTTGGGTGTGTTCGACGAGAAGAAGATTCAGTTGTCGAATTACACGATTGGTT
>CAZVKC010000053.1:1394-52234 GCA_964627455.1 uncultured Solibacteraceae bacterium
GCGCGGCGGAGGACGCATTCGAGACATTGCTCGAGCGTTTCCGGGTCGAGGGCGGCGAAGCTTTCGTCGAGGATGACGAGCGGCGCGCCTTGCAGGATCGCGCGGGCGAGATAGATTCGGCTGCGTTCGCCTTGCGAGAGCTGCCAGCCGGAATCGCCGACCATTTCCATCATGCCCGCCGGCATGCGCTGGACGAGAGGTCCGAGGCCGAGTTCGTGGCAGACCTCATAGGCTTCGCGGATGTCTTCCCTGTTGGCCGGCCAGGCGCGGCCCATCAGTAGATTGAAGAGCAACGGCGCGGCGAGGATGTGGTTCTCGTGATACTGCGGGGCGGTGGCGATGCGGCGGCGCCAGCCCGCGAGGCCGGTGGTTGCAGGGTCCACGCCGCCGGCGAGGAGGAGTCCTCCAGTGGGATGGCGAAGGCCGGCGAGGATCGCGCCGAAGGTCGACTTGCCGCTGCCGGAGGCGCCTTCGAGAAGCACGCGGTCGCCTGCGCGGATTTCCAGGGAGCAATCGGCGAGTGCGTTGCGATCGCGTCCCGGATAGGCGTAGAAGACATCGCGAACTTCGAGGACTTTGCCGGATGGCGCGACGGCGGCTTCGGTGTCGCCGGTTTTGTAATCCTTGTCCGCCGCGGCTGCGAAGAGTTCGCGGACGACGCCCCAGGCCTGCCAGGCGCCGGCGAATTGCGAGAGTCCGAAAACGAAGCGGCGGAGGGCCTGATAGCCGAGGACGACGCCTGCAACGGTGATCGCAATTTGCTCGGGCGCGAGTTTGGAGGCTCCGCTTTCGGCTGCGAATTCGTATCCGACGGCGGCGATGCCGAGCGTCAGCCAGCCGCGCGGACCCACGGCGACGAGCCACGCGTGGATGCGATCCATGCGCGTGGACACTCGCACGTAGTCGACTAGGTCGCGGTCCTCGGTTTCATGCCATAGCGACGGAGGCTGCTGCGCGATGCGCGTGCGGTGGCCGTTCATCTTCTCGACGAGATCGTGAGTGAGATGATTGCGGGTCCACATCCAGGCCTTGCGGCTTTGCGTGTAGCGCCACGCGGACCAGAACAGCAGCGCGAGCCACGCCGCGAATAGCGTCAGCGTGAGGGGACGTCCGACACCGAGCGACAGGACGACGGCCGCGGCGATGAGTTCGATGCCGGATTGCAGGGTCGCGGCGCCGCCGGTGATGGAGGCGTTCTCGAGCGCTTCCGATTCGAGCACGCGGCTGAGCAGTTGTCCGACGCCCTGATGACGGATGCGATCGGCATCGACTTCGAGCGAGCCGGCGAGGAGACGCTGCTTCAAATGTCCGCCGAACGAGATGGCGAGCCAGCCCTGCCACCACGAGGCGAGCGCTTCGAGCGGCACGAGCAACGCGAGCAGGATCGCCCAGCCCCAGAACCAGCCGGGATCCCAGCGGCCGGTGAACGCGGCGCGTCCGATGAAGGCCCAGGCGATGAGGCTGAGTGCGTAGGCGAGCGCATGGACGGTTCCCGCGCCGGCGAGTCGCCACCACCATCCCGCGGAACTCAACTGATCCGGAAACGACGCGCCGGGCGGGGTCGCATAGTGGATGACGCGCGCGGCTTTCTGCAGCGTGACGCGTTCGTTGATGACCTTGGCGGCTGCGCGTTTCGAGACGGGAAGCTTGTCGAAGAGCGCGTGTTCGCGTTCGCGCACGGGATCTTCCCAGGCTTTGCGCGCGGTCTTCCAGGAGATGTTCGCGAGTCCGCCGTTGTTGCGGTTGAGGACGCGGCCGGGGCGGGGAACTGCGATGAATTCACTCGTGCCGAGGATCTGGATGACCGCGGGTGCGAACTCGCGCAGGCCGCCGGCGAGTTCTCCGGCGGTGAGGTCGCGCACGACGAGCTTTTCGACCAGTTGCGGATTGCCGGCCTCGCTGAGGAGCGCCTGCTCGGCTTCGCGGAGGCTGGGGAAGATCCAGTCGGCGGTGCTCATCGTGCGGCCTCTTCTTCTTCGTGCAGGCGGCCTTCGTCCATGCGCAGGCGGCGCCAGGATGCGGCGTTCCACAACTTCTCACGCACCTGATCTTCGCGATCGCACAACTGGCGATAGCGGGATTCGTGGTTGGCGTAGAGTTCCGCGGGGTTGCCGTCTTCGATGATGCGTCCGCCTTCGATGACGAGGACCCGCGGGAAGGCGCGCGTGCTGGCGACATCGTGGGTGATGCAAAGCAGGGTCGCGTCCTTCCACGCCTCGCGGGCGCGTGCGGCGAATTCGTCGCGCATGCCGCGGTCGAGTCCACGGGCGGGTTCGTCGAGGATCGCGAGGCGGACGCCGGGTTTGCCGTAGGCGCGCGCCATGCGGACTCGCTGCCCTTCGCCGCCGCTGAGGAGCGCGCCGCCTTCGCCGAGCGTGGACTGCAAACCGTCCGGCAGGCTTTGGATGACGTTCGAGAGGTTCGCCTGTTCGATGGCGCGTCCGGCTTCGAGCGGTTGATCGGAGGCGAGCCCGTAACGGAGGTTCGAAAGCAGCGAGTCGTTCCACAACTGCACTTGCGGATCCACCCAGGCGGTTTGCGTGCGGAGTTCGTGCAGCTTGCTTGCGGTGAGTGGTTCGCCGTCGACGAGGAGTTCGCCGGTGTTGTTGCGATACCAGCCGAGCAGGAGTCCGACGAGGCTGGACTTGCCTGCGCCGGAGAGTCCGACGATACCGACGTGTTCGCCGGCGGCGACGGAGAGGTTGATGTCTTCGAGGATCGGATGTCCACCGGCGGCGACGGAGACATCGCGCATGTCGATGCTTGCGCCGGTGGGTTGTTTCGTGGACGGCGCCGCGGCTTCGTCGAGTAGTGCTTCTTCGGGAGCGCCGAGGGGTTCGAGTAGACGCAGCAGACTGTTGCGCAAGGACGGCCATTGCCAGGCGACGGCGGAAAGAGTGCGTCCGAGTTCCGGCAGGCTGAGCGCCCAATATACGAGCAGGATCAGCGCGGCGGCGTTGCTGCCCTGCTGTTGCTGCATCGCCGAATAGACAAGCCAAGCGGCGGCTGCGTACGAGAGCAGCATCTGGATGGATTCGAGCCAGACGGCGGTGCGCTGCATGCGAAGTCCCGCGCCGGCCCAGTGCATCAACTGCGCGTTCTGGTGATAGCGCAACGCGGGACCCGCGCCGTGCGTGCGTACCGGAATAATGCCAAGCAGCGCGTCCAGATAGAAACGCGTGAGCGAGCCGCCGTATTCGCGGAAGCGGAGGTCCCGCTCGATGAGCCAGGGTTGTCCGGCGAGCGGGACGAAGACTGCGATGGCGCCGCAGAGAATGGCTTGCAGCGCGGTGTGCGGATAGAACCAGATGATGCCGCCGACGGTCGCGGCCACAGCGCCGAGGGTCCGCAGGAAGGTCATTGCGAGTGGAGGCACGCTGCGCAGGACCTGCACGGCATGCGCTCGCTGCGCCATGTCGGAGATGAGGCGGCTTTGGAAGTACCGGTCGCCGAGGCGCGGGATCTTGAAATGGAACCTGGCGCGGAGGCGAGTCTCGAGTCCGCGGCCGCTGTGCCGCAGGAGTTCTTCGAGCGCCCATTCGATTCCCGCTACGCTCGCGAGAAAAGCAACGAGAGCGACAGCTGCGCCGATGCGTTCACCGGTGCGCGGCAGGTGCGACGAGAGGCTGAATAAGGATCGCAACAGCAGGGCTTCGACGAGCACGGCGACGGATGCGAGCAGCGCGGCGATGAGCGCGACGAAGGGAATGCCGAGTCCTCCGGCGCGGATGGTGCTCCAGAGTTCGCGCGTGGCGCCGCGGCCGCGATCGGACAGGACGGTTCGCAGCGATTCCGGCAGCGCGTCGAGGTTTGGCTGCTGGACGCCTTCGCACTTCAGCGCGACCGCGCCTTTGAAGCGGACCTCGCCGTCGTCTTCTGCGGGCGTGAATCGCCAGTAATCAGCGGGGATGAGTTCCGGCTGCGACACGAGTTCGACGAGTGAGGGTTCGCGCAGGGTCTGCGCGAGGTGTACGGCTGCGTCGAGCGCGGCGAATGCTTTCCACTCGCCTGTCTGGCGGGCTGCTTCGACGAGTTCACGTGCGCGTTTGGATTTGACGCCCGCCATGCGCATGCGTACGAGCAGAGGCTTGGTGAATCCATCAGACGACGCCCATTCGAGGAAGCCGTCCGCCGGTACTTGTTGCGTGTGCTGATAAACGTCTGCGAGAAAGCGCCCGGCCGGAACCCACTTGCGTCCCGACGCGGGATCCATCACCTGGAGCATCGCGCCGATCTTGCGCCAGGCGACGACGAAGTGCGTGCCGGATCCTTCGAGTTTGACGACCACCATGCACGGCAGCGCGCCGCCTTCGGGAAGCAGCAGGTGATCGACGGGCACCATGATCTGCTCGGCTTTCAAACCCAGCCGGACCGCGAGATCCTCGATGGTGTCGACCGACGTGCCGTCGACATCGGTGTGACAGGCTTCGCGCAAACGGCCGTAGGATGCATCGATGCCGAAGCCTCCCATCAGCGATTTCAGCGCCGCGGGTCCGCAGTCCATGGCGGACGTTTGGATGACTTCCGGAGCGAAGAATCGCCTGCGGCTGCTGCTCACGGCTTGCGCACCGCCGTCAACCATTGGCCCGCCATGCGCAATACGAGATGCAATGGCGGCGTGCGTTCGACTTCGACCTCGAGTTCGCCGGGCATGCCGTGGCGCAGTTCGGCTTTGAGGGTCGGCGAGGGCAGGACATCGAGTTCCACGCGCGAACGCCCATCGCGATCTTCCATCGCCACGCGCGCGACGCGGGCTTCGACGACGCCGAACTCGGTCCACGGGTAGCCCTTGAGACGCAGCTTGGCGGAAGCGCCGGGCTGCAGGCGTCCATAGGTGGATTGCGGGGGGAAGTACGCGACGATGCGCAGTTGTCCCGAAGGTACGATCGATGCGATGCGCGTGCCTTCCTGCAGGACGCTGCCGGGCAGGAGCACGGCTGCTTCGCCGATGGTGCCCGCGATGGGCGCGCGGATCTCGCGCAGTTCGACATCGTATCCGGCGCGTTCGGCGGAGGCGCGTGCACTGGCTTTCGATGTGTCGAGCTTCGTGATCTCGGTTCGGATAGCGGCGATGCGGACCTGCCGCTGCTGGTCGCGGGTTTTCTGCTCGCGCTCGAGCCGCTCGATGGCGGATCGTGCGGTGATGACGGCCTGATCCAAGCGTTCGGATTCCGCGATGGCCTTTTCGACTTCGCGTTCGGGGACGAGGTTTTCGCGCTTCAGGCGCTCATAGCGGCGGCGTTCGAGCAGCGCGGCTTTCGCGGGCGTTTCGGCTTCGCGCACTTTCTGGCGCGCTTCTTCAATAGCGGATGCGGATGCGCGCTGTTCCGCGACGCCCGCGGATTCTTCTTCGGCAATCTGCGCACGCAAGGTTTGGATCTGCGGATCGATCGACGCGATGCGAACCTGCTGTTCGCGAACCAGCAGTTGTTCGGGGCGCGAGTCCATGCGCACGAGCACGTCGCCCTTCTCGACCGTCTTGCCCATCGCGAGGTTCGATTCGACGATCCGGCCGGTCATCGACGATTGAATGACGGTGGTGGAGGAATTGATTTCGAGCCGCGCGTCGCCGGAGGTTTCGTACAAAGCGACGGGGATCTGTGTCATCCACCAGGCGAGTGCGGTGATGACAAGTATGGCAAAGAGCAGCCGCAGCAGCGCGGCGACCGGGGTCGAGCGGTCCAGCGTGTTGAGCGTCTTGGTGAATGCGGTCGGTATCATCGCGACGGTGGCGCCCGGAAGATTGAATTGTACTCGATCAGCCGCAAAAACATCGATACACTGAGGGCTGATGAGTCCACAGCAAATTGCCGCGAACCTCGGCATCCAGTTCGAGAAACAGACCCCGGGATACCTGAACCTCTGCATCCGCAGCGGGTCGCAACTGATTTCTTCCGGTCATGTGAGCACGCTCAAGGGGAAGTTGGGCGCCGGCGTCAGTACCGAAGAGGGGTACCAGGCCGCGCGGGATTGCGCCGTCAAGATCCTGCAGTCGGTGTGGAACGCACACGGGACGCTCGACGGGTTGAAGGTGATCAAGGTGCTCGGCTGCGTGAATTCCGCGCCGGAGTTCATCGAGCAACACCTGGTGATCAACGGCGCGTCGGACCTGTTCCATGAAGTGTTCGGCAAGACGGGTGACGGTTACCATGCCCGCAGCGCGCTGGGTTTTGCGTCGCTGCCGACGGGCGCGGCGGTCGAGGTCGAGGCGATCTTCGAGATCAAGTGACGCCTGAGCAGCTCCGGGCGGATCCGCGAGTTGTCATGCTGCCGGCGCTCGATCACGAGCAACTCGTGCCGGCCGTCAACTCGTATCTGAAACAGCATCGCGGGGTACTTTATGCGTACCTTTCTGCGAATCTGTTGTCGCTGGCGGCCGCGGCGTATTGGATTGCCGCCGGTCCCGGATGGGACAATCGGCTTTCGCATGCGCTGGCGGGGCTCGGCGCCGCATACTTCTTTCTGGTCCCGGTGCACGAAGCGATTCACGCGTTGGCGTACCGGGCGTTCGGCGCGACGACGACCGGTCTGCACTATCGCTGGCGGACCCTTTCCGCGTATTGCACGGCAGACTGGTTCGCGATTCGCGGCGACCGGTTTCTGGTCGTATGTTTCGCGCCGTTCGTGGTTCTCTCTGCAGTTCTAGCTGCTGCCGCGATCTCGTTCCCCGTGGCGGCTCCGCTGCTGGGAGGCGCGGTGGTGCTGCACACGGGGGCGTGTTCGGGCGATTTCGGGATGGCGGCGCTGGCGCTGCGGTACGATCCCAAATCCTTTTGGACATGGGACGACGTGGCAGAAGCACGGTCGTACTTCTGCCTGTTGCCGCCGGACGGCGCCGCAGCGGACTAGTAGAACAGGTACTTACGCCACTGATCGTCGCTGCGGGCCAGCAGACGCATCAGATGCCGCGACGTGTGCAGGCTGAACGGACGCGGCGCACGCGCCAGGTGCATACCTGCTTCGTCCGGCGTGCGATTCCCCTTGCGGTTGTTGCAGGTGATGCAACAGGCCACAAGGTTTTCCCACGAACTGTCGCCGGACCTCGACCGCGGCAGGACGTGATCGAGCGTGAGTTCGCCGCTCGGCAGCGTCTTGTGGCAGTACTGGCAGGTGTAGCGGTCCCGCAGCAGGATGTTTTTGCGCGACAAAGCGCGAGTCTGATGCGGGATGCGGCGGTAGTCGAGCAGGCGGATGACGCTCGGCACCCGCAGCGTGTGACGGCTGGAATGCACGTGCGCGGATCCCTGCTCTTCGACCGACGCGACGCCCTTCAAAAGCAGAATGAGGGCGCGCCGGGCGGCGCAGACGTTAATCGGTTCATAGCTGGCGTTCAAGACCAGAACGGGCTTTTGTAGTCGTTCCTGAACGTTCATGTTCGCTTCCAAGTCCTCCCGTACTCAAGAAGTGGTTGCGGCCGAGGCCCGCGGTTGCTTCCAGGCGTGACGCCTGTCGGCACGGGCCACTGTCAAAATCGAGATTCGCCGGGCGCCGCCGGAACGCTTCAATACACGAGCCGCGGCCGAAACCGTGGCGCCGGTGGTCAAAACGTCGTCGATCAGCAGCACATGCAAGCCGCGCGGTTTTTCGCCGCGCAGGCGGAACACGCCCTGTACGTTTTTGAGACGCGCGGCGAAGGTCAACCCGGCTTGCGCCGGCGATGGTTTCACACGCTGCAACAGGTCGCGATACTCGATGCCGGTGCGGCGCGAAACCTCGCGCGCCAGCAACTCGGCTTGATTAAAGCCGCGGTCCCAGCGCTTGCGCCAGTGCAAGGGCATGGGCGTGATGACGTCGAACTCTTCCTCGTCGCGCGGCAGCGCATCGCACAACAGGCGTGCGAGCGGAACCGCCAGCGTATCCACCTTCTCGTATTTGTAGACGTGGATGAGCCGGCGCAGTGCGCCATCGTAACTTCCGTAACTCCAGGCCGTGTCGAAGCCTTCAGGTTCCACGGAGCAGGCCGGGCAAAGGCCGTCTTCGGTCAGCGACTCGCGATTGAGGAACGGCGACCGGCAGCGGGAACACAGGTATTCGGCTTCGAAGGGAACGGCGGCCTCATGCAGGCAGCCATCGCACACGGGGATTCGGGAAGCTTTGGTTAGAGGGAGTCCGCAGATGCGGCAATCATCGGGGAGGACGAAGGAAATCAGGCCGTGGAAGGCCGTTCGGGCTGGGCGAACCACCATGCCCGCGAAACTCTCGACAGAGGTTAGAAACGTCTGGGCACTCGGGAAGGCCCACCTCCTGCCTAAAGGTCTACTGAACTGCTCTCAGAGTACAACATTTTCGACTTGGGATGTGAGAAGGGGAGCCCCTCGCGAGGCTCCCTGAGTTCTGTTCTTAGCGCCGGTGTCCGCCGCCGCCATGTCCGCCCCATCCGCGGCCGCCCCAGCCGCCTCCACGGATGATGAACGTGTTGTATCCGCCGCCCCAACCCCAGCCGGGTCCCCAATACGAGGGTCCCCACATCCAGGGGCTGTAGTAGTAGGGTCCGCCCCAGCCCCAGTAGCCTGGGTTCGGTTGGCGAACCTGCACGCGGCTCTGCAGCGGGCGGGAATCGAAGTCATTCTGCTGAACGGGCTGGAAGGCATGCTGCGAACGTTCGGTGTTGACCGTAACAGGTTCCATCAGGCGGAAGCGCATGACCGATTCCGGGGGAACTTCCGTCGCGCGGCCGCGGCTGAGCAGGACGCCGATGGCGGAAGCGCCCGCGCCGGCGATCGCGCCCATGCCTGCGCCAAATCCGCCGCCGGCAACCGCCCCGATGGCCGCGCCCACGCCGGTGGTCGTGCCGATGATCGCGGTGTCGTTACCCTTTGACGTGCCGGCCGAAAACTCGACGAGCTGGCTGCGCACGGGAACCTGCTGTCCGTCGGCGAGAGCGAGGTCGCTGATCTCGACGCCGAGGCGCGAGGTTCCCTTCACCTTGCCGGCGCGTATCGCTTCGGTGACCCGGCCGGTGATGGTTTGACCCCGGCGGGCCACGACGTAGCCGTCGGCGATGATCGGCTGCGACAAGGTCGCGCCGAACGCGTCACCGGGGTGATTGTATTCGCTGGAAAGCAATTGATCGACGCGAACCGTGATCCAGGTTCCCGCAGGGATCACGATTTGATCCGGAGCGGGGCGACTGGGCGCCGTTTGTTGCTGCTGTTGTGGCCGGGGCCGCGGCATCCGCGACTGTTGCTCTTCGTCCGCGTTCAAAGAAGCATTCTGATTTGCCGTCGAGGCGCTGATTGCGGGAGCCGGTTGCGACTCGTCGGCTGCTGCGACCTTCCGCCATCGATTCGTATTACCGGTGGACTCTTGCGCAAAAATCGACGTAGCCGCAACGCCTGCGATCAGTACCGCTGTTTGGAGGAGAAAGCGTTGGGGTCTCATGCCTCCCGGAAATGCACGCCGGGCGCCAGAGGTTAACTCGTTGATTTAAAAGCTTTCACTTTCGGGCGCCCCGTGGTGGAGCCGAACCGCCCGGTGGTGCTTTTCGGCCAGATGATATGCTTTTAGGTTCATGGCTGCCATTCGAGAAGTACCCTCGGACCGCTTTGTTTTCGGTTGTCATAAGTTCGGCTTTGGGCCCGTCCCCGGCGGGGGCATGGTGGATATCGAAAAACACGTGGTTCCCCTGGTGCGGGCCGCGCTCGACCTCGGAATCCGGACCTTCGATTCCGCGGTGCTGTACCGCGCCACGCTGCAACTGGGACGCGCGCTCGAAATCCTGCAGGTGGACCTGCATTCCATCCGGTTCCAGACCAAGTGCTTGCGTTACCTGGGCTATGCATCGGAATCCGCCGTCGAACACCAGCCCGAGGCGATGCTGCAGGGGATCCCGGCGCGCTATCACGGTCTGACAGACCGCTGGGATACGCGCCCGACTGCGGTTGAGCAGCAAATCTGCCGGGAACAGATCGAACTGGGCGGCGGACCTTTATATGGCGTCGCGCTGCATGATCCGCCAGACATGGAAAAGCAGGTTGGCCTCGACTGGGAGCGCGACATCCGTCCCGCTGTGCGCTTTTTGCAGCATGCCAAGGCCGCGGGGCAGGTGAAGCGGATCGGCCTGGGAATTAAGGTTCCCGAGTTCGTCCACCGGTTCACGCGAGAGGAACCGGGAGTCCTCGATTATGCGGGCGTGACCTTCTGCCCGACGATTCTCGGGCCGATGATGAAGCTGCTGGAAGCCGCGCGCGAACAGAAGTTCCAGGTGACGCTGATGGGCATCAACTATGGACAGGCGTTCACGTTGAGCCAGGATCCGGCGACGGCGCCGCCGTTCATCTACAACTACGAGGTCGCAACGCCGGAAGAGCGCGAACTCATGTCGCGCTTCTACCGCTGCTGCGGATCGACGCCGTTGCTGCATGTGGCGGCGGCTGTGGCGGGGTTGCTGGCGATGAACTTTCCCAACGAGATGACGCAGATCGTGACGTCGACCGGGTCGCCTTCGCGGTTGGCGGAAACGGTGAAACTCGTGCGGGAAGCCTATGTTCCGGGGACCGTTTGGGCGGAGTTGAAGGCCGCGGAACTCATCCCTCGTGAGTTTCCGACGGCGTAAAACCCATATTTTGCACTTTTTAACATCTTAGTCCGTAGCGAAAAAGCCGGCTGCGCGCATCTCCAGATTATGCGACGGTTGGCTTTTTTCGCTTTGATCTTTTCGGCCCCGGTTTGGTGTCAGTACGTACGGGATCGCTATATTGTTGAATTGAATGATCCGCCTGCCTCGGCGGCGTCCGCTGGAAGCGGCGTTTCCGCCCGGGCGTCGGCCTTGTCCCGGACCGAGGCTCGGCAGGCCGCACTGGCGCGCCGGGCTCAGGTCCGCGCGAGGCAACAGGTGGTGCGAGCCCGGGCAGCCGAAACCGGCGCCGAGATTCTGGGCAGTGTCGACCTTGTCGGCAATGCCCTCTTCGTGCGGACCCCGCCAGGCGTCACGCGCGAGGACCTCGCCTCCATTGAAGGGGTTCGCCGGGTGATTCCGGTGCGCTTGTTTCATCGCGTGCTGGATCGCGCCGTGGGCGTGCATCATGTCGATCAGGTTTGGGCCCGATTGGGTATCGACAATGCCGGCGCCGGCGTGAAGATCGGGATCATCGACAGCGGTGTCGACAACAACCATCCCGGTTTGCAGGACGCCTCATTGAAGGCTCCTGACGGATTCCCCCAAGCCGACACGGCGGCAGATAACGCATTCACGAACTCCAAAGTCATCGTCGCGCGCAGCTATGTGAGTTTGCTGTCCAACCCCAGGGATCCGGACCAGACGGCGCGTGATCGCGTGGGACACGGCACGGCCCTTGCGATGATTGCGGCGGGAAATACGAATACGGGTCCGCTGGGTCCCATCACCGGCGTGGCGCCCCGGGCCTACATCGGCAGCTACAAGATTTTTGGAACGCCGGGCATCAACGACGGCGCCACCGACGATGCGATCCTCAAGGCGATCGAAGACGCGGTGGCCGACGGCATGGATGTGATCAGCATGAGCTTCGGCAGCAACCTGGCGTCGCGCCTGGAGGATGATCCGGACGTTGCGGCGATCGAGAATGCTGCTGCGCTCGGCATCATCACGGTTGCTGCCGCGGGCAACGAAGGTCCCGATTTCACGTCGCTTTCGTCGCCGGGGACGGCGCCTTCTGCGATTACGGTTGGCGCTTCCCATAACGATCGGACCTTTTCTCCCTCCGCCACGGTTTCCGGGCTGTCCCCCTTCATTACTGTGAATAGTTCGCGGCCGGGCGCCAGTGCGATTAACGGTCCGCTGGTGGATGCCGAGGCGATCGACGGGAACGGCCTGGTTTGCTCGGCTCTGCCCGCATCGAGCCTGAGCGGCAAGGTGGTGCTGATTCTGCGCGGCGTGTGCACCTTCGAGACGAAGCTGACGTATGCGGCGCGGGCCGGGGCCGTTGGCGCTCTCGTGTACACCGATGCGGCGCGTCCCGACGCCATCTCGATGGATGTCGGCCTCGCCACGCTGCCGGCGCAGATGTTGAATTACGCCGATGGCGTTGCTGTTAAGTCGGCCATTGCAGCGGGCTCGGTGGATGCGACACTCGACTTTTCGGTCAAGGCAGTGCTGGTGAATCCGAACCGCATGGCGTCGTTCTCGTCGGCGGGCCCGTCAGTGGACTACGGCATCAAACCCGAAATTGTTGCGGTTGGGACCGATTACTACACGGCGACGCAGAACGTCGATTCCCGCGGCGATATGTACGGCCGTACGGGGTATATTGCAGGCGTGGATGGCACCAGTTTCTCGACTCCGTTCATTGCGGGCGTGGCCGCGTTGCTGAAGTCGTCCAGGCCGGGGTTGACGGTCCAGCAGTATCGCTCGCTGATCATCAACACGGCGATGCCTCTGCCGCAGTTCCACGCGCAAATTTCCGGATCGGGCATGGTGGACGCCGACGCGGCCACGCGCTCGACCGTGACGGCTACGCCTGCTGTGCTAGGGCTCGGCGTGAGCGATGGTTCACCCGCGACTTCGTTCCAGGTGGATGTCAGGAATCTCGATGGCGCGGACGATACGTACGAGGTTGCCGTGGAGTCGAAGTCTGGCGGTGCGGCCCCTGTTGTGGATACGCCATCTCTGGCGGTTCCAGGCGGATCCACGGCGTCGTTCCACGTGGCGTGGAACGGATCCGCGATTCCGGCGGGAACCTATGAAGGCTTCATTGTGTTGCGCGGCGCCTCGTCCGGCAACACGCTGCGGATCCCGTACTGGCATGCGGTGAGGTCGGAACCATCGTCGATTTACCCAGCGTTCGTCGATAACAGCCCGCGGGCGTTCGCGCTCGATAAGGAGGCCATCTACTTCCGCGTGCTGGATGCGTCCGGCGTCGCGCTGCTCGATCCGAAGCCGGAGGTGTCGGTCGTTTCCGGCTCGGCGACGGTCGTCGATGTATACAGCATCGACAAGGACCTGCCCGGCGCGTACGCGATCGACCTTCAATTCGGCTCGCTCGCGGCTTCGTCGGTGATCCAGATCAAGTCCGGCAATGCGGTGCGGCAGGTCTCCATTCCGTAACGGCCGGGATCGCGGTGATAGCATCGGAGGAAACGCAAGAATCCTCCGATGAACTCTACCCGCCGATCTTTTCTCCAAACGACAGTTGCAGCAGCCGCCACAGCGGCTTTTGCATCCGATCCCAAGCGCCCGAACATCATCGTCATTCTTGCGGATGACATGGGTTTCAGCGACATCGGATGTTTCGGATCCGAGATCCCCACGCCGAACCTCGACCGCCTCGCCCGCAACGGCATGCGGCTGACGCAGTTTTATAACACCGCGAGGTGCTGCCCGACACGCGCCGCGCTGTTGACCGGCGTGTACAACCATCAGGCGGGGATCGGCCACATGATCCAGCAGACGCCGCATCCGTCGTATCGCGGGTTCCTCAACAACGACTGCGTGACGATCGCCGAGGTGCTGCGGACGGCCGGGTATCGCACGGCAATGGCGGGCAAGTGGCACGTCGGGGAAGAGAAGCCGCACTGGCCTACCGATCGCGGATTCGAACGGTATTTCGGACTCATCAGCGGCGCGTCGAACTACTTCAAGCTCGACGGCAATCGCAAAATGGCGCTCGATGGCGAACCGTATACGCCGCCGGCAGACGGCAGTTTCTACATGACGGACGCGTTCACCGATCATGCACTGCGGTTTGTCGACGGCTTCAGCGGCGGCAAGGATCCGTTCTTCCTGTACCTCGCGTACACGGCCCCGCACTGGCCGCTGCATGCCTTCCCCGAGGACATCGCGAAGTATCGCGGCAAGTATCGCAAGGGATGGGATGCGCTGCGGCGCGAGCGTCACGAGCGGCAGGTGAAGTTGGGGATCGTGGACGCGAAGTGGACGGTCACCGAGCGGGATCCGAAGGTTCCGGCATGGGAGTCCGAAAAGGATCAGGACGATATGGATCTGCGCATGGCCGTGTATGCGGCGCAGATCGATCGTATGGATCGCAACATCGGGCGTTTGTTGAAGCGGCTCGAAGAAACCAAGCAACTCGACAATACGCTGATTCTGTTTCTGGCTGATAACGGCGGCTGCGCGGAAGAAAACATCGCGGGCGAGACGCCCGTGCCGGCGGGTCCGAAGGAGTCGTTCACGAGTTATCACACGGGCTGGGCGAACGCGAGCAATACGCCGTTCCGCCTGTATAAGCACTGGGTCCACGAGGGCGGCATTTCGTCGCCGTTCATCGCGCACTGGCCGGCGCGGATCCGCAAGCGCGGCGCGATCGATACGAAGCAGCCTGCTCATTTGATCGATGTGATGGCGACTTGCGTCGACGTGGCGGGCGCGAAGTATCCGGCGGGCAAGATCCCGATGGAAGGCCAGAGCATGCTGCCGATTTTCGAAGGCCGGCAACGCAAGGGCCACGAGTTCCTGGCCTGGGAACACGAAGGAAATCGCGCGCTGCGACAGGGTGACTGGAAGCTGGTGTCCAAGCGTCCCGGCGGTTGGGAACTGTACAACATCGCGGAGGATCGCACCGAGATGCACGATCTCGCGGCGAAGGAACCGGCGCGTGTCGCGGCGATGTCCAAGCTGTGGGATGGTTGGGCGAAGAAGTGCAATGTTCTGCCGTGGGACGAATACCAGAAGATTCTGCGGCAGGCTCAGAAAAAGGGATGAGCGTGGCGCATCCGGCAGTATTCGTCGATCGCGACGGGACCTTGATGGAGGAGGTCGGCTTCTGCGGGGATCCGCGGGATGTGAAGCTCATTCCCGGTGCGGGTGAGTCGCTGCGCTTGTTGCGCGCGCATGGTTTTCGCGTCGTCTTGGTCACGAACCAGAGCGGCATCGGCCGCGGCTACTATTCCGAGCAGGATTTCTGGATGGTGCAGGAAGAACTGTTCCGGCAGTTGGGCGGCGCGGAGTTGATTGACGCGACCTACTTCTGTCCTGATCATCCGGATGTGAAGCCGTCGCGGCGCAAGCCTTCGCCCGACATGCTCTTGGATGCAGCGCGCGACCTCGGGTTGGACCTCGCGCGTTCGTACATGGTCGGCGATCGCGAAGGCGACGTCGGCGCGGGGCACAATGCAGGATGCCGGTCGGTGCTGGTGTTGAGCGGTGAAGTGCGGGATCCGAACGGGACGGCGGCCGACATGGTGGCGCTGACTATCCTGGAGGCCGTCGAGTGGATTCTGTCGCACCGGCGAATGCTGGAAGCAGCGACAGGCCGTTGAGCGAATCTATACAGGCCGAGATCCCAGGAAAAACGTAGTGTATCCTCTCTTTCATGCGTTTGATCCTGTCCGTCACTGCATCCGCGACCATGCTGCTGGCCGCCAACACCGGCGGCGTGTCCAAGCCGACCTACGCCAAGGATGTTGCGCCGATCCTCTTCAACCGGTGCGTCGAATGCCACCGGCCGGGTGAAGCGGCGCCGATGGCGTTTACGAATTACAAGGAAACACGCCCGTGGGCGAAGGCGATCAAAGCCGCCGTGCTGGGCAAGAAGATGCCCGTGTGGCTCGCCGATCCCGCGCATGGCGCGTTCAAGAACGATCGCCGGTTGAGTCAGGGCGAGATCGATACGATCGCTGCGTGGGCCGACACCGGCGCTCCGGAAGGCGATGCGAAGCTGACGCCGAAAGTCCCCGAGTTCCCGGATGGATGGAACATCGGCAAGCCGGACCAGATCTTCGAAATGGCCGAGGAATTCGAGGTTCCGAAGGAAGGCGTGGTGCCTTACAAGTACTTCCGTGTGCCGTCGGGCTTCACGGAAGACAAGTGGGTGCAGGCTGCGGAGATCCGCCCGTCGGAACGCAGCGTCGTGCACCACGTGATCATCTTCGTGCAGGAACCGGGCCAGGAAGGCACGGGCCGGGGCACACAGAATCTGCTGACGGGATTCGCTCCGGGCGAACAGCCGCTGATGCTCGAACCCGGCACCGCCAAGCTGGTGAAGGCCGGTTCGACGTTCCTCTTCCAGATGCACTACACCGTGAACGGCAAGAGCGCGGTGAAGGATCGCACCAGGTTCGCGCTGCGTTACGCCAAGCAGCCTCCGGTGTACCAGGCGATCACGGCCAATGCAATCAACTTCGCGTTCAAGATTCCGCCGCATGCCGACAATCACGAAGTGAAGTCTTCGTGGACGGCGAAGCGCGACGTGGAAATCGTGAATTTCATGCCGCATATGCATGTGCGCGGCAAGGATTTCAAATACACGGTGACGTATGCCGACGGCCGGCAGGAAGTGGTGTTGAGCGTTCCGCGGTATGACTTCAACTGGCAGCTGGGCTATGAGTTGAAGAAGCCGCTGCGGCTGTCGGCGGGCGATCGCATCGACTGCGTCGCGCACTACGATAACTCGGCGAACAATAAGTACAACCCGGATCCGACCAAGGAAGTGAAGTGGGGCGATCAGACGTGGGAAGAGATGATGATCGGCTGGTTCACGTACACGGTGCCGGGTCCCGGCGCGGCGAACGCCACGCAATCGGCTGCTGCTGCCGGTGGTGACGCACAATAGAAGAGTGCTGCACCGGCTAACGACCACTGCTCTCACATTCGTATTTCTTACCGCCGCCGCCGATATTGGACCGTCGAAAGGGACGCTCCTGATCGTAGGCGGCGGTTCGCTTGGTAAGGACATCCTGGACCGCTTTGCGACTCTCGCGGGCGGATACGACGCGCCCGTCGTGTTAATCCCGACGGCGGAAGGCGCGGAATCCTACGACAACGGCTATCTCGACCGGAACGTGTTGACCAAGGCGGGCTTCAGGAACATCACGATCCTGCACACGAAGGATCGCGCGGTTGCCGATAGTGAGGCGTTTGTCGAACCACTAAAGAAAGCGCGCGGCGTGTGGTTTGGCGGCGGCCGCCAGTGGCGTCTCGTGGATTCGTACCTGAAGACGCGCACGCAGAGAGAGGTCGAGAACGTGTTGCAGCGAGGCGGCGTGGTGGCGGGGACTTCCGCCGGCGCGACGATTCAAGGTTCGTACCTGGTGCGCGGCGCTCGCGAAGGCAATACGGTCATGATGGCCCCGGGCTATGAAGAGGGCATGGGACTCCTCAAGAAGTCCGCGATCGATCAGCATCTGCTCAAGCGGAATCGCGAGAAGGACCTCGTCCCGGTGATCGAGAAGCATCCGGACCTGCTGGGCATCGGCATCGATGAGAGCACGGCCATTGTGGTCACGGGAGACCGTTTCGAAGTGATCGGCGAAAGCAAGGTCGCGATTTACGAAGCGGGCAAGCCGTACTACTTCCTGCAGGCCGGCGACCAGTTCGACCTCACCAGGAGGAGCCGGCTTCCGTAATCGCGACGTAGTCGAGCGGCGCACGTTCCGGTCCGCCGGGCGCGCCGGTGATGCGGAGTTTGTCGCCCTTGCGTAGCGCCACGCCGCGGATGAGGCGCCGCGATGAGGTATGCGCGTCGATCCTGCGGCTGGGGATGTCGTTGGACGCGTCCCATTCATCGAGCAATTGATCGTTGACGTAGACGCGGAAGCGCGACACGCCGTCGTTCTGGTCGAAGTAGCGGACGCTGATGTCGCGCCAGCCGGACGCCTCGACGACTGTTTCGGCAGTGCACTCGAGTCGATTGGGCGCGCACACAACTGCCTTTGATCCCGAAGCCGCTTCGAACGGTTTGACGTCCACGGGTTCGTATCCGGTGAGCGTCATCGCTTCCGCCTCGATGCGTCCGGGATGCCGGCCCACGCGTCCCTTCGCGTCGGGAATGCCGGAGGTCTTGAAGAACCAGTTGTTGATCGCATCGCGCCAGACTTCGACGTGCCCGGCCTGGTATTCGAGTTTGTCGAGCACCGCGCGGTAGCGGCCCTCGTCGATGCGGCCTTCGAGCGAACGCCACTGCGGAACATACGCCTTCGCCGCCGCAGCGCCGTCGTAGTGCGTGTCGTAGATGTGCTGGATGACGGTCTTGCCGGAACTGCGCAGGCGATGCGTGTACGGCACGTGATGCATGAAGAGCAACAACTCATCCGGGCAGGTCGCGAGGGATTCGTACACTTTGGCCACTGTTCCGCGATACTGGCCGATGTAACCCGTGCCGGTGGCGACCGTGCGATCCATGCCGATGCCCTTTTCGTCGGCGCGATGCCATTGTCCCCAACCGTTGCGTTCGGAGGCTTCGACGGCGGGACCGTAGTGATTGCCGGTGATGTCGGTGAGCGTCTGCGCCCCCAGCGGACCGGTGTAATCCTCGAACGTCTTCCACGAAGTCGTGAGCATCGCGCTGACCGTGCGAACCACGAGCGGGTCGTGCGAGAAGGTCAGTTTCGTCCACTCGTCGGCAATCTTGGCGGAAGAAAGATCGGGGTTCCATGCCAGACGGCCGAAGCCGTAGAGGTTCGCCTGCGAGAGGTCGTGTCCCAGCCAGTTTGCCGAACGCCCAACGTTTGAAACGCCGATGAAGCCGCCCGCCGGACGACTGAAGACGCGTCCCGCCGCGAGAGCTTTGACGGGCGTCGGCATGACGCCTTTGGCGCGGAGGTCGAAGTCGAGGGCTTCTTTCCACATCGGCACGAGGAACACATGGTGCCGCGCCTGTCCGAAGTATTCCTGGGTGATCTGCAACTCGATCGCCTGGTTGGTTTGCTCGAGCGCGCCGAACAGGGGCGATGCCGGTTCGCGGACCTGGAAGTCGATCGGCCCGTGTTTGATCTGGATCACCGCGTTCTTCTCGAACGCGCCGTCGAGTTGGATGAAGTTGTCGTAGGCGGCGCGGGCGCGATCGTTTTTGAGATTGCGCCAGTCCATGTGGTGGTCGTAGACGAAGCCGCGATAGAAGAGAAGGCCGTTGTGCGGCTGCAGGGCGCGGGCGATCACGTTGGCCGCATCGGCATGCGTGCGGCCATAGGCGGAAGGTCCGACACGGCCTTCGGAATCGGCCTTGACGACGATGCCTCCGAGGTCGGGGATCGCGGCGTACAACTCGTCGATCTTGTTCTTCCACCATTCGGCGACGCGGGGTTCGAGCGGATCGAAGGTGTGGAGCCCGCCAAGCTTCTGCGGACTCGAGAAGTCCACCGACAACACCATCCGCACGCCCCAGGGGCGGAACTCTGCGGCGATGCGCTGCAACTGCGGCAGGAACTCGGTGGAGATGGCGCGAATGTTCGCGTTGACGTTGTTGATCGAGCAGCCGTTGATGCCGAGCGAGGCGAGCAGGCGCGCGTAGTCGCGCACGGCGCTGAGGTCCTCGCGGACGTTGTTGGCTTCGAAGAAAATCGAACGGCCGCCGTAGCCGCGCTCGATCGTGCCGTCGAGATTGTCCCAGTGATTGATCCAGCGCACCGGCGCGTAGGGTTCCTCGCGCACGGTGAGTACGGGTTCGCGCAGCGCGATGCGGCGCAGCAGTGTGAAGGCTCCGTACAGCACGCCGCGGTCATTGGCGGCCGTGATGACCAGGTGGCGTCCTCGCCAGGCGATCTCGAAGCCGTCGTCTTTGAGCGGCAGCGCCAACGCGCCCAGTCCGGCGGGCGTGATCCGGGCGGCCGTGGCGAGCACGATGGCAGGTTCCGCTGCGGGCAAGGCCGCTTCGACGCGAAGGGTCCTGCCCGTCATCCCGCGCAGGCCTTTCAGCAGTTCCTCTCGCGCGGATCGAATCACGGGGGAGGTTTCGTCGAGCGTCGTGATGACGGCGGGCAAGGGGAGGGCGGGTCCACCGGATGCGTAGCGAAGCCAGGCGTCGTGTCCGTTTTCAGCGAAGGCGGAGGTGACGGAAAGGAGAACAACAAAGTGTCTGGCGAACACGGTTTGTTCAATCGTACAACAACAGGCTGTCAGGGCTGATTCGACAACTCGTGTTTGTTTGACGCAAACTCCTGCAGGGTCCGCTGCAGGGCGAGGAGGCTGACGGGTTTGGATACGAAGCCGTCCATTCCGGCGTCGAAACAACGGCGCCGGTCCTCTTCGAGTGCGTTTGCGGTGAGGGCAACGATCGGCGTGCGGCGGTCGATGGGATCCGACGATTCGCGTTCGCGGATCAGGCGCGTGGCGTCAAAGCCATCCACTTCGGGCATCTGGCAATCCATGAGGATCAGGTCGTAATGATTCGATGCGGAAAGGTCCACTGCGCGGCGCCCGTCGGAGGCGACATCGACGCTGCAGGTGAGTTTGTTCAGCAGGGCGAGAATCACCTTCTGGTTCACGGGATTGTCCTCGGCAAGCAGGATCCGTGTGCCGTCAACCGCCTGCGACGCCGTGTTCACGCCGGACTGGCGATGGGCAACCGGCAGGGGATCCACCGCCGGCAACCGCACGGACGCCCGGAAGGTCGAGCCCTTTCCTTCCACGCTCTCGACTTCTATGGCGCCGCCCATCAGTTCCATCAGTTCCCGCGAAATCGCGAGCCCCAGCCCCGTGCCTCCGAACCGGCGAGTCGTGGAAGAATCGGCCTGCACGAACTTTTCAAAGATTTCACCGGTTTTGTCGCGAGGGATCCCAATGCCCGTGTCCTCGACAGAGAATTCGAAGAGGCGCTTGCCATCGAGCCCGGCGCCTCCCACTCTGGCTCGCAACCGGACGCTGCCGGCGCCAGTAAACTTGATGGCGTTTCCCAGCAGATTGGAGAGCACCTGACGCAATCGTCCCACGTCGCCCTGGAGGCGGACTCCCTTGGTCGTATCCAGGCCGTAATCGATACTCCAGGAATACTTCAAACCCTTCAGCCGCGCGGACGGGAGCCACAGAGACGCGCCTTCCTGCACAAAGTCCGCGGGATCGAACGGCTGCGGGTCGAGAACGATCTTGCCGGACTCGATGCGGGACAGATCGAGCACGTCGTTGACGATCGCCAGCAGAGCGCGCCCGGATGTCTGGAGCGCCTTCACGTAATCCTTTTGCTGCTCGTTGAGCGGAGTCTGGCCGAGGAGTTCCGCCATGCCCATGACGCCATTCATCGGGGTGCGGATCTCATGGGACATGGTGGCCAGGAAGTCGGATTTCGCGCGCGAGGCCGCTTCGGCCTGCTCTTTGGCCCTGGCCAGACTTTCGGCCTGTTCCACCTGGCTGTGGACGTCGCGGATCACGACCACCACCGCCTGCACAGCGGGTTCATGCAACTGGTTGGTGATGGCGAGTTCGAACCAGCGATACCCCAGTTTGCCATGGCGCATGCGGCGGCGTGTCTGGAAGGCCGCGCCGAATTTTCCGGCGAGCATCCGCCAGTTCCTCCTGCCTTCCTCCACTTCGGCGGGTTCATAGAGGTCCCAGTTCTCGTTGCCCAGGAGCGATTCCTCGGTGCGGCCCAGCAAATTCGCGACGGCCGGGCTGCAGTAAATCATCTTGCCCTGGGAGTCCACCAGGAACACACCTTCTGTGCTCTTCTCAATGAGGGCGCGGAACCTGGATTCGCTGGCCTGCAACTGTTTCGAAAAGCGCCGCTGCCGCCGCGATAGATCGATCACGAGGAAACAGACCGAAGCGACCAGCATGGTGAGGGGCGTGAGGTACTCGAGCCGGAGGTAGTAAGGGCCGGCGAAAAAAAGCTCGGCTGATTCCGGCGGAGGGAGTTCCGCGAGAAGGCCTTTGGCCTGGACTTCGAAATGGTGGTATCCAGGCCACAGGCCCGGGAACGACGCCGTGCGGCTGGTGCTCCATTCGGACCAGCGGCCGCGATCGATACGATAGCGAGTCTCGATCCGGTCGGGCGACACCTCGCCCCAATAGGATGAGACCGTCCATTCGGCCTGCAGTCTTCCCTCGGTTTCCTGGCCCTTGTGGATGAGCACGCGGTAGCGTTTCGGGGAGTCGAGATTCTCCATGCAGGTCCACCCCATTCCTGCGAGACCGATACACGGGGATTTTTGCCAGAAATCGATGGACCAGGCCCGGCCCGCCGGCAGTCCGCCAACCGAGGGGATCCTTGCGAACACACCCTCTCGAACGACGCCGACACCCTGATCGCTGGTAATCCAAAGCACTCCGTCGGAGGCAACCTGGAGGGAAACCAGGGTCCGCAAGCCGGGCGTGGCAACCGGTTCGGGGACTTGCGTGGACGGGTTCAGGTGAAACAATCCGAGGCTCCGGTCGATCCAGTACACGCTGTTGGGGTTCGACGCAATTCCGGAGCGAATCGCCCATTTCTGCCCTGTTGGGGATGTGTCCCACCGGCGGACTTTGCCGCTGGGTTCGCGGCGGCAGATCTCGCTTGCGCCGAAGATCCAAAGCACGCCGGACGGACTGCCGTCGATGGCGATGATCGGGTCCTGCCGCACGCCCAGTTCGCCGGCCGCCCAGTGTTGAAAGCGCTTGCCGTCCCACTGGAAAGCTCCGCCGGGATTCGATGTCTCGCCCATCGAAGGCCCGGCCGGAAGAAACCAGAGGTTGCCTGCGGAATCCCGGGAGATCCGCTGAATGCGGTGGTCCGTGAGCCCTTCAATGCGGCCAAAGTGCGTCCAACGCGATCCGTCCCACTGGAAAGCGCCGCCGAACGTCGCGCTGCTCGAAACCCAGATGTTGCCTTTCGAGTCCTCGTTCAGGCCGGTCACCATGTTCAATTCCGTGTCGCCGACTTTCGCGACGGGAGTCGTCGTGCCCCGCGGGCTTTCGATCTCGAGACCCTGCTGGGTTGCTACCCAGAAGTCGCCGTTGGACGCCGCGAGCATGTCGAGCACCATGTTGCGGAGATCCGGTTGCGGATGCATCCGGTGGCGCCAGCGGGGGTGAATGTGAAACAGGTGCAGCCCTTCGTCTGATGCGGCCCAAAGAGAATCGCTGGAGGAGAAGTGCAGGCTACGGGCTGTGCGCAGCGCTTCCGGCACCCAGGGCAACTGGCTCCAGCGCCCCTTTTCGCGGATGCGGACTTCGCCCGAACTGTACAGGAGGACTGCGTTGCCGGTTGCCGGATCCAGATCGCCGGCCGTCACCGTAGAGGATCCTTCGCCTTGAACGCGCATGGCTGGGCCGCTGCCGTTCCACTCCCAAAGGCCGGCCAGGCGGCTGGGCGCGTGGACATGGATGAGTCCGGATCCGGAGCGTGACTCCTGCACGAAGTCCACCAGCACGGTTTCCCTGGCGCCCTGGTCGAAGAAATGGCGCAGATCGTTTCCGGTCCTGCTGCGGAGGGGGCCTGCGTCATCACGCCACCAGTGCGATCCGCTGTGGGTCACGATGAAGCCGGATTGTCCCGTCAAACTGCGGGCTCCCGCGGCGCGCGTCAGTGAAGCGGGCTGCCCTGGCCGCCAGTACAGAAGGGTTCCGTCGCCAGAGTAGAGGAGGAATAGTCCGCGGTCGATTTCCGATGCCTGCGTAAGCGTCCGGACTGCATCGGCGGGCGGAATCAGGTGCTCGAAGTAGACGCCGTCGCCCGCGTAAATGGAGTTCGCGGCGGTCACGATGAGGGCGTGAGATTTGCCGCGTGCGACTCGTGCGGGGCCCGGAGGGACGTGGTCCACGCGGTTCCACTTGTACCCGTCATAACGGAACAGCCCGGCAGAATGTCCGACCCAAACCTGCTGGTTGTGCTCGACGACATCGAAGATCTGGCCTTTTAGCAGTCCGGATCCGTCTGCGAAGGGCACCCACGCCGAAGGATTGGCCAGTTCATCGAAACGGGAGGCCATGCCCGATTCGCCATAAAGGGCGATCGGGGCAACGAGGAACATCATCGCCCTGGCCGACAACCGCATAGAAGGTCTGTAGGGAAGATCGGCTGAGGGGGAGGTAGTCCTTAGGACTCCCGGTGTAGTAGGAGTATTACATCCTGGCCAAGAAAAGGAAAAGGCCGCATCGGGGACCGGCGAAGAGGTGAAAGCACGGTATCCGATGCGGCAGCGCCCCTGGGTATTGTGGGGCTGTCATGGATCTGGCGCCGGTTCGCCCGGGAAGAGCTAGTGTTACCCGCTAAAAGTACATTTCCAGAGAGGCCCGCGTCCTATTAGCTCCATCTCTGAAAACGCCGAGCGGCGACCGAAACCGAATGATCCAGGGGAAGATCGCAAAAACTGTTATCGACTCGTACCTTGATTCCTGCGAGAAGCCCTCGCAAAAAACCCCTCTGTCGCAACCGCAAACCCGGAAAAAGGAGCGGCCGCTTACAACTACATGAAACCGACTCCCGCAAGCACGCCGTAAAGCCCGCTCGCTTCTCCCGTGCCACTGTTGCGAACAGAGGGCAGGAATCAAAAGAGGTACTTCATCAATTCGCTTTCAAGTATAGCACTCTCGGCGCCAGGGTTCGCAAGTGTGAAAACAAACGACTTACCTCGGACCCCAATCAGGGTTGCGCCTCATGTTGACACGCGCGTGTATCCTTCTGACACAATGCCCGGCGCGGGATGTTAGCCTGAGTACCATGACGAGGCGGCAGGTTGTGGGAATCCTGGCATTGCCGGCGTTGGCCGGCGGTGTAGTTTTCGCCCAGGACGAGGACTTTCGGATCTACAAAGATCCGCCGAGGCTCTTCCTCAATCCGCAAAGGTTGCGGCGGCTGCAGCGGGAAACGCAGCGGGATTCGCTGCGCTGGCGCCAGTTTGCCGCGCTTGCCGAAGGCAAGGCGCAATTCCCGGAGCCCGGCTTCGCATGGGCGCTGCATTATGCAGCCAGCGGGAACACAGGTTCTGCCGCGGCTGCGGTGGAGTGGGCTCTTCGGCCGGACGCCCACGACCTGCGCCAGCTTGCGCTCGTGTACGACTGGTGCCTCAAAGAGCTGAAGCCCGAGCAGAAGGCGGCTGTGGAAGCGAAGCTGAAGGCGGCGCTGGCGCTCGCTGCAACGGCAGGGGCTCCAGTGGACCGGTTGCGCGACCAGACTCTGGTTGCGGTCACAATCGCCGACGCGGCTCCGGAGGAATCGCAGAAGTTTCTCAAGGACCTCGTCACGCGCTGGTGGCGCAAGGAGGTCGCGCCGCGCTTGAACGCAGGAAAACCGGCCTTGCGCCGTGAGGATCTGCCAGCCCTGTTCGAGATCATGCACGTACTGCAGGACAACCTGAAGATCGACCTGCGGGAGGATGCTCCGAAGTACTTCAAGAGCCTCCCGACCTGGCACATGTTGAGCCACTATCCTGCGCCGCTGCAGACGCCGGAAAACGAGTTCCGCGTGCCGGTGTTCACCACCAATGGCGAGCCGGATCTCCGCATCGCCGCCTTGTCGCGCGCGGCCGAACTGATGATGGTGGCTTACGACGTCAACGCCACCGAGAGCCAGTTTTTGCAGGGCTTTCTGATTCAGGACCGGTTCCTGCTGCGCGGACCATTCGGGTTGCCGTACGAGTTTCTCTGGGCGAATCCTTACCAGCCCGGGCTGCCCTTCGAGAAGATGGAGCCGTTCTTTCACGACGCCGTCGGCGGACGTTTCTTCGTTCGCTCGAGTTGGGAAGAGGATTCGGCCTGGTTCGGGTTTTTCGACGGGACGATGCAGTCGTTCTCGAACGGCGAGATCAAGGTTTTGCAGCCCGCCTCCTTCACCAAGCCCATCGTATTCGGCAACGTCATCATCATGCAGGGACGCGAGGACCTGAAAGTCGACGTCGATGCCGAAGACGGAGCACACTATTTCATCCTCGGCCTCGGCGCAAATAATTCGTATGATGTCGAAGTTGATGACGAAGAGATGTATGAGGCTGTGACTGACGCGAGCGGGATCCTCTCGTTGAGCTTTCCGAACGGGACCAAAGCCCGGGCCTGGGTTCATAAGCCCGGCCGCGGGTTATAAGGTTTTCGTACCACAGGAAATAGTAGGAATCCGCAATTGTAGTACCAGAGCCTCGACGGTAGTCTGAGACTGAGGTTGTGGGCCTTTATGCTTCGTGGACTAATCATTTCACCCGACCAAAGACTCGCTCAGGAACTCAGCGATGCGCTCCATGAGGTGGGTGGAGTTGCTGTTGTTCGCTATGTGGAGCACTATGCGAGCGCAGAGGAACTTGGCCGTATTGTTCGCGCCTGTGCGCCGGAGGTTGCGTTCATCTCTGCCGAATCGATGAACGATGTTTCCACGCAGGTGAAGATTCTGGAAGGTCTGGCTCCCGGCATCCAGTACATTGCATTGAGCCGGGACTGTGACCCGCAGCTTCTGATGGACGCCATGAGGTCCGGCATTCGCGAATTTGTTTCCAGTCCCATCGAGTTGGGGACTTTGCACGAAGCGCTTGGCCGCGTCGGGGACCTTCTGGCCACCCGTCCCCCTCAGATCAAAACGACCACTGACATCTATTCATTCATTCCGGCCAAAGCCGGCGTTGGCGCTTCCACGCTAGCCCTCAATGTTGCCGTTGCGATGTCCAGGAACCCCGAAACAATGGTGGCTCTTTCGGACTTCGATTTGAATTCGGGGATGGTCCGCTTCATGTTGAAGCTCAATACCGAGTTCTCCGTCGCAGACGCCTGTGAGCATGCGGCGAACATGGACGAAACGCTGTGGCCGCAATTGACCACGAGGATGGGCAATCTGGACGTTCTGCATGCCGGTAAGCTCAATCCCAACCACCGGATCGAGGCGGCGCAGATCCGGCATCTGATCGACTTCCTCCGCCGCAACTATCAGGGGATGGTCTTTGATCTCTCGGGCAACCTCGAGCGATACTCGTTCGAGATCATGCAGGAAAGTAAGCGGATCTTTCTGGTGTGCACCCCGGAGATCCCTGCGCTGCACCTGGCTCGTGAAAAGTTCGCGTTCCTTCGCTCGCTGGACCTGCACAACCGCGTGTCCGTTCTGGTGAACCGCTGCCAGAGGCGGCAGGTGATTACGAATGATCAGATTGAGCAGATCCTCGGTTTGCCCGTGCATTATGTGTTTCCGAACGATTACTCCACGGTGCATCGCGCGCTGACGGCGGGCCGGTGGATCGACTTTTCCACCGAACTCGGCAAGTCCATCACACAGTTCAGCAAGACTCTGGTCGAGGTTCGGCCGGTTGCGCAGGAAGGCGGAAGCGGAAAGAAAGGCTTCTTCAGCTTCCTCTCTGGCGCCAAGGCGTCGTAAGTTAGTCGGTCAGTCGTTGGCGGCCGGGACGCCCATCAGCGCGATCCCGTAGCGGTTGGCCAGTTCGACCAGTTCGTCGCGATCGAGAAGCAGGGTGCGTCCGGCATCCATTGACGCGGCGGTGGTGTTGGTGGCGCGCATCACCTCGATGGTGGCGGGTCCTAACACAGGGACGTCGAACAGCATGTGGTTCCTGCGGCGGGAACTTTTCACCAGCAATTGCGGTTTGCCGCCTGTGAGTTCATGGGCGCGGCGGAGGATTGCGTCGGTGCCCTCCATGGCTTCGAGCGCCACGCAGGCGCGGTCGGAGATCACGACGCTCTGCCCGATGTCGAAGCCCGCCAGCGCGCCGGCGATCGAGCGGCCGTAATGGAGTTGTTTCAGTTCCTCTGCTTCGGGGCGGCGTTTGGTGAAGACGCCTTCGGGCGCCAGCAGATCCTTCAAGAGCAGTGTCGAGTCGACGAGGTGGATGCCTTCATCGGCGAGGATTTTCGCGACGCCGCCGATGAGCGCGTCGGTGTTTTTCTCGCGCAGTGCGGTGAGCAGCTTGAACAGACGCCAGTCCGGGCGGATCGACGAGAAAATCTTCGTGTGCTTCACCTGCCCGCACATCATGAGTTCGGTGATGCCTTCGGACTTGCAGATGTCGATGAGGCGGCTGAGTGCGCCGAGCGAGATCCAGTAGTGTTTTGCCGAGAGCGCTTCGAGTTCGGGCGAGGCTTCTTCTTCGATCGCGATGGTGACGACTTCGACGCCCAAACGCTTTGCGGCTTCGAGCGCCAGCACCGGGAACCGGCCATTGCCGGCGATCATTCCGTAACGCATGGCTATTTGACGAAGCCGCGTTCGGACTTCGCGATGAAGTCCAGCACTTCTTCGAGTTCGGCGCAGGACGCGACTTCGGCGCGGATCCGCTCGATGGCCTGCGTGGTGTTGAGTCCACTGCGCGTCAGCAGGCGAAACAGCTTCTGCAGGCTTTCGATGGAATCGGTCGTGAAGCCGCGGCGTTCGAGACCCACGGCGTTGGCGCCGAAGATCTTGTTTTCGCGCGGACTGACGGTCATGGAAAACGGCAGCACATCCTGCGTGATGACGCTGTAGCCGCCGATCATCGAATGCCGGCCGATGCGGCAGAACTGGTGCACCGCGGATCCGCCGCCGAGCACCGCCCAATCGCCGATTGCGACATGGCCGCCAATGACGACGCCGTGCGACAGGATGGTCTGGTTTCCGACATGGACGTCGTGCGCGATGTGCACATGCGACATGATCCAGTTGTCATCGCCGACGGAGGTGAGTCCGCCGCCGCCTTCGGTGCCGCGATGGATGGTGACGAATTCGCGGATCGTATTGCGGTTGCCGACGCGCGTCTCGGTGCGTTCGCCGTGATACTTCTTGTCCTGCGATGCGAGCCCGATGGTGGAGTACGGATACACGACGTTGTCCTCGCCGATGGACGTCACACCCTCGACGAAGACGTTGCCCATCAGCCGGGTGCGCGCACCGATCTCGACTTCCGGACCGATGACGCAGAACGGACCGATGTCGGCATCCGGCGCGATGCGGGCAGCCGGATCGACCAGGGCGGAAGGATGAATCGGCATGGGGCTATGCGGTGGGCGTTGCTGCGGCGGCTGCTGCCGGATCCGGCCGGTCCGCGAGTTTGCACATCACGACGGCTTCGGCGACGACGGCTCCGTCCACGGTCGCTTCCCCGCGCATTTTTACTACGGTCGCCTTGCGGCGTTCCATGCGCATTTCGATGCGCAGTTGGTCGCCGGGACGAACGGGGCGACGGAACTTCGCTTCTTCGACCGAAGCGAGGAGGACGAGTTTGCTGTGGCGGTCCGGGATGCTCTTGAGGACGAGAACGCCGGCCACCTGCGCCATCGATTCGACGATGAGCACGCCGGGCATGACCGGGAAGTCCGGAAAGTGCCCGGGGAAGAAGGGCTCGTTGACGGTGACGTTCTTGATGCCGACGATGCGCTCCTCTTCCATTTCGACGATGCGGTCGACGAGCAGGAACGGGTAACGGTGCGGCAGAATATCGCGGATCGCTTCAATATCGAGTACGGCGGACATGAAAGCTCGATTGTAACAACTCGTCCGGGTCCACCCCCAAATGCGGCTAGGGCTCCGGATATCCCCGAAGGGCAGAAGGGGCAATGGTGGGGACATTCCGGAGTGTCCCCATGCTCCCGGGTGGGGTTAGTACTCGGCGGTTGAGCGCAGGAACCAGGCCGTTTTTTCGTGCTCTTCGAGCATGCCCGTGAGGAAGTCGGCGACGTCGGCGGCTCCGAACTTGTTCTGCGCGGTCTCGATGTCCTCGCGCAGGCTGCGGATGAGCGCCTCGTGATCGTAGAGCAGCGTCTTGACCATCAATTCGGAATTCACGCGCTCGTCGGTTTCTTCCAGCAGCCGGGTCCGGTCGAGTATGGCGGCCATGCTGCCCGGCGCGGGGTATCCGAAGTAACGAATGAACTCCGCGATCTCGTCGATCTTTTCGTTCAGTTGATCGTACTGCTTGCCGAAGAACTCATGCAGGTGCGGAAAATGCGGACCTTCCACGTTCCAATGATAATTGCGGGTCTTGAAAGCGATGACGCAGACGTCCGCGAGCGTCTTGCGGAGGATTTCCGCAACTCCGGACCGCTGGTCATCCGATAATCCGACGTTAGGCCTCATATGTGCTTATCCTACATGGAAAGATGCGGGATCGCAGCGGTCGGGTTCTTATAGCAGGCGTAAGCAAAAACAAACAGCGCAGCCCTTGCGGACTGCGCTGCCAGAATCGTTCCGAAACGTTGCGTTAGAAGAGGTACAGCGCCGTTGCCGGAGCCTGTTGATCGACCACATCCTCGCCATCGGCGCCGACCAGTTGCAGGGCCAGCGGGCGGCAGAAGATGCCGTTGTCTCCCAGGAAGATCTCGAGGTCCGAAGGCCGCGGCAGCGACCCCTGGATGAGCGCTTCGCTGAGCGGATCCTCGATGTACTTCTGCAGCGCGCGCCGCAGCGGACGAGCGCCGTAGCTGCGGTCGCCGAGCGTCTTCTCGATGATGTACTTCGACGCCTCGGGCGTGAGCTTGATCGAGATCTGCTTGGCCACCAGATTCTGGTTGATCTGGCCGACCAGCAGGTCGACGATCTGCAGCAGGTCGTCGTCGGTGAGCGACGTGAACAGGATCACCTCGTCGAGGCGGTTCAGGAACTCGGGGTTGAAGGCCCGCTTCACTTCGCTCATCACCTGATCTTCGATCTTCGGCGGGATGCCGGTGAGCGCCTGCGTCGCGAAACCGATCGACGCCTTCTTGTCGAGGAAGCGCGCGCCGAGGTTCGACGTCATGATGATGATCGTGTTCTTGAAGTCGACCGTGTTGCCGAGGCCGTCGGTCAACTGGCCGTCTTCAAACACCTGCAGCAGCAGGTTGTACACGTCCGGGTGCGCCTTTTCGATTTCGTCCAGCAGGATGATCGAATACGGGGCGCGCTTGACGCGTTCGGTCAACTGGCCGCCTTCTTCGTATCCGACATATCCGGGCGGCGAACCGATCAGTTTCGACACCGAGTGCTTTTCCATGAACTCGGACATGTCGAAACGGATGAGCGATTTCTCGCTGCCGAAGAGAAACTCGGCGAGTGTGCGCGCGACTTCCGTCTTGCCGACGCCGGTGGGGCCGAGGAAGAGGAAGGATCCCGACGGGCGCTTGGGCGACTTCAGTCCGGCGCGCGAACGGCGGATGGCGCGAGCCAGCGCGGAGATCGCTTTGTCCTGGCTGACGACGCGCTTGTGCAATTCCTCCTCGATCCGCAGGAGCTTCGTGACTTCCTCCTCGCGGATGGCGGTCATCGGAACGCCGGTCCAGCGGGCGACAACGTCTTCGATATCGTCCTTGGTGACGATGCCGGTCGATGTGTCGTCGAGGTTGTACTTCTCGCGCAGATGGCGCAGGTTCTCGCGTTCCTTGCGCTCTTCGTCCGAATAGAAGCGCGCCTTCTCGAACTCATGGTTCGCGATCGCGTTATCCATGCGGTGGACGACGAACTTGATCCGCTTCTGAATCTCGGAAACTTCGCTCGGCAGCGTGGTCTGGCGCAGTTTGACGCGCGCGCCCGCTTCGTCGATGAGGTCGATGGCCTTATCCGGCAGGAAACGATCGGGGATGAAGCGCGACGACGTGTACACGGCGCTTTCGATGGCGTCGTCGTGATAATTCACGGCGTGGAACTTCTCGTAGCGTTCCTTGATGCCGAACAGGATCTTGATCGCGTCGGATTCCGACGGCGGTGGGACCTTCACGGCCTGGAAGCGGCGTTCGAGCGAACGGTCCTTCTCAATGGACTTGCGATATTCGCCGGGCGTAGTCGCGCCGATGCACTGGATTTCGCCGCGAGAGAGCGCGGGCTTCAGGATGTTGGCGGCGTCGAGCGAACCCTCGGCCGAACCAGCGCCAACCAGCGTATGCAACTCGTCAATGAAGATGATGGCGTTCTGGTTTTCCATCAACTCCTTCATGATCGTTTTGAGGCGCTCTTCGAACTGGCCGCGGTACTTGGTGCCGGCGACGATGAGCGACAGGTCGAGAGCAAGGATCCGCTTGTCGGCGAGGAACGACGGGACGTCGCCATCGGCGATGCGCTGTGCCAGGCCTTCGACGATGGCGGTCTTGCCGACTCCCGGTTCGCCGATCAGCACGGGATTGTTCTTGGTGCGGCGGCAGAGGATCTGCACGACGCGTTCGACTTCGTAATCGCGGCCGATGAGGGGATCCAGCGCGCCGTCGACCGCTGCCTGGGTGAGGTCGCGGGAGAATTCGGCGAGCAGCGAGCTTTCCTTCGGACGGCTCGTCGCCATCTTCTCGCTGGACTGGCGGGCGATTTCCTCGCGCACCTGCGACAGGCGCAAGCCGCGCTCATGCAGGATTTCCGCCGCGAACGACTTCTCTTCGCGCAGCAGGCCGAGCAGCAGGTGTTCCGTCCCGATGTGCTTGTGGCTGAGGCGTTCTGCTTCTTCGGCGCCATAAGCGAGCACGCGCTTGCATTCATGGCTCAGCGGAAGATCGACGGACGTCGAAACCTTCTCTCGCAACGTGGTGTGCGATTCGATCTGCTTCCGGATGGAATCGATCGCTGCGTGCGAACGCAGGAACCGGTTGGCGAGTGTCTTATCTTCGCGAAGAAGGCCCAGCAGGAGGTGCTCGGTCTCAATGTGGGGACTCCCGAACTGGCTCGCTTCATAGCGCGCGAAGAATATGACTCGCCGCGCTTTTTCGGTATAACGCTCAAACATGAGTGGCGCCTCCTTCACTCATCGGCAAGCTGCCGGGGCCGGAATATCCCGGATCGGAGACTTGCTGATTCGCCTGACTACTTAGATGCTGCGGATGTTGATCCTGTTGCGAAATCACGGCTCCCGCCCCGCCCTTCTCGAGGTGAACGACCCGGTGGGCGCGAGCGGCAAACTGTGGATTGTGGGTGATGTAGAGAAAACTGAGACCTTTGCGGGTTTGCAGGTCCTCGAGAAGGCTCATGACCATTTCGCCGGTCTTGCCGTCGAGGTTGCCGGTGGGTTCATCGGCAAGAAGCAGGCTCGGTTCGCCGGCCAAAGCCCTGGCCAGTGCGACACGCTGTTGTTCGCCGCCGGAAAGTTCCCCGGCGCGGTGCGACTCGCGATCAGCCAGCCCGACTTCGTTGAGGGCTACCCGGGCGGCGGTGGCCGCATCCTGGGGCCGGACGCCACGAATCAGGAGCGGCATCATCACGTTCTCGATCGCCGTGAAGTCCGGCAGGAGAGAGTGATTCTGCCACACGAATCCTACAGACCGGTTACGGTAATCGGCCAGTTCGGCGTCGGTCATCGCAGATAGCTCGTTCTGACCGAAGTATATCTTACCGCCCGAAGGCCTGTCGAGGCCGCCCAAAAGATAGAGAATAGTGGACTTGCCGGCTCCGGACTCACCTGTGACGGCGACTCGTTCCCCAGCGCGGATTTCGAGATTGAGCCCCTCGAACACGACGAGTTCGCCCCTTCCCGTTTGATAGCGCTTGGCGAGACCTTCCACCCGGAGCATCTGAACACTACCGTAACATGCAGGGTTGCAGCCTGCGAGGGGACATTGGTTCTGGTATCAAAAGGATACCTCTCACGGCATACCCCTGAAGTCGCCGTGAGAGGTGGTCCGCATACGGGTCAGACCGAAAAGAAACGGGAGAGACAGCGGCTCGCCTGGAGGCCGCCGTCTCTTCTGCTGCTACGCAGAACAGAAAAATCGTCAAAAGATACCCTCATGCCACGCGCAGAACTCGCGCGGCATGAGGGTGGGAGGAAAGCTGCTTGTGGCGGTCGATGGATGTCGCCGATAGCGATTGGGCTGACTCTCGCAGCCGGGCTCGGAGTCGACATGCAGCCGATATTGGCGGTGAAGACCCCGGCGATCGGGGGATAGCCGCCGGCCGTCGCGCCTGTAAGGTTCCCGACAGGCCACGCTGCAGTGCTGGTTTCGGCTTGATGGGGCATGAAGAATTCGAAACTATTCCAAGGATCCAATGGATCCCCTCGAATCAGGAATAGCCTTGAAAGGGGACAAATCCCCCCCGCTCGGCTGGAATGGGGCGGTCGTTGGTGCGCTTCGCAGTCCGCAACGGCGTGATCGATTAGTCTGGAAGTTGGCGATTCTCACCTCCTACCGTTCGAAATTGCAGGCGGCCTTTCTGGGGCTCGCCTGCTGTGCCGTGCTGCTGACCGGATGGCAGGCGATGCAGGGCGCAACCGGCGCATTGCGCGACGCGACCTTCGACCGGCTGGCTGCGGTGCGGCAGACTCGCTGCCGCGAACTCGAACGTTACTTTCAGGACCTCGAGAGCCACGTGCTGGCGCTTGCTTCGGACGAGTCCTCGATCCGGGCGCTGGAAGAATTCTCGGCCGCGTGGGCGGCTCTGCCTGGCGCCTCTTCCGCCGAAACGGATGCGCTGCGAGCCTACTATCGCGACACGCGAGTCGAAGAATCGTGGATGCCTCGTGATGCACGCGCGATCACCCTGCAGCATCAATACCTGGTGGCGAATCCGCATCGCACGGGCGCCAAAGATCGATTGCTGGCTGGTCCCGGACGCTTTGGAGAGGTCCATCGCCGCTATCATCCGACCCTGCTGCGTTACCAGAGCGCGTTCGGGTTTTACGACATCCTGCTGATCGACGCCGCGACCTCGCGGGTGCTGTATTCGGTGATGAAGGAGACGGACCTCGGGCAGAATCTGGCCGACGAGGGACATCGCGATTCGCCGCTGGCTGCCGTGTTTCGCGAGGCTCTTCAGGTTCCGGAGCCGGAGCGCGCCGTGGTTCGGGACTACACGCGTTACGTTCCTTCGCATGGCGCCCCGGCGGCGTTTCTGGCGGCGCCGGTCTGGCGCGGCGGCGAGAAGATCGGCGTGCTGGCGATTCAGATTTCGACGGCGGAAATCGATCGTGTCATGAGCGGCGAACGTGAAGGGCTGGGACAAACGGGGCAGGCGTATCTGATCGGTTCCGATGGGTTTCTGCGCAGCGACCTTGGGGGCGGCGTGCTCGGTGTGCAAGCGGATCCTGACATTGTGGCCCTGGTTCGCCAGGCGGAAGGCACCGAGATCGGCCGGGCGATCCGTCCGAAGCGGGATCCCGTGTTGCGTTCTCACGCGAGGACGCGGATCCCGGGGTTGGACTGGATGGTGGTTGTTGAGATCGCGGAAGAAGAAGCGTTCGCCCCCGTGCGCGAACTGCGGAGCCGCATCCTGCTTGCCGGACTCCCGATCGTGATCGGCGTGCTGATTGCAGCCGCTGTGCTGGCTCGCAGCGTGACCGTGCCTGTGCTGCGGTTGCAGGGCAGCGTCCGCCGTCTGGCCAAACGTGATTTTCGTGTGCAGGTGGACAGCGGTGGCGCACGAGACGAACTCGGCGAACTCGCGGAGGCGTTTAACAACATGGCGCGGGATCTCGAAAAGACGACCGTGTCCAAAGAGGAATTGGAAAAGCTGGCAGGCCGGCTGATCACCGCTCAAGAGGAAGAGCGCAGCCGCATCGCGCGCGAACTGCACGATGACCTGACGCAGCGCATGGCCGCTGTCGCGATCGAGGCAGGGAACCTCGCGCAGTCGGATCCATCAGCCGATTGGCGCTCCGGCGTGCGGGTGTTGCGCGAGAAGATCGCGAAACTCGCGGACGACATTCACGGGTTGTCGCGGAGCCTGCATCCCGGAATGCTCGACGACCTCGGACTCGCCGCATGTGTGGAAGCGGAATGCCGCGCGTCGTTTGAACGCGGAGGTCCGCCGGTGGAATCCTCGATTGAGGGCGAGTTCGAGGATTTGCCCGCCGGGGTTCGCCTGACGCTGCTGCGCATCGTGCAGGAGGGGCTGCGGAATATCCAGCGGCACGCGGCCGCCGAGGAGGTTCGTCTGCAATTGAAACGGGATTCGGATGGCGTCCTGCTGACGATCGCGGATGACGGCCGGGGATTTACGCGCGACGATCCACAATGGCGTCCGGGGCTCGGGTTGGCGAGCATGGAAGAACGCGCCCGTTTCGCCGGCGGTCAGTTCGAGGTCGCGTCGGCGCCAGGGCAGGGAACGCGCCTGACTGTGAGGATTCCACAACATGCCGGATAGCTCGCGTCCCACGGTGATTCTCGCCGACGATCACCGGATCATTCTCGACGGACTGCGCGGGGTGCTCGAACAGGCAGGGTTCGAACTGGCCGGTGTGGCGATGAACGGCGTCGAACTGGTGGAACTCGCATCCTCGGTGCGGCCGGACGTCATCGTGGCCGATATTTCGATGCCGCTGCTGAACGGCATCGACGCCGCGCGCCGGATTCGCGAGGCCGGCATCGAGTCAAAGATCGTATTTCTCACGATGCATCCCGACCTGACGTACCTGACGCGAGCCTTTGAAGCGGGCGCCTTGGGATACGTGCTGAAGCATTCGGCCTCCGACGAACTGGTCACGGCCGTGCGCGCGGCGCTGCGGGATGAGCGCTATGTTTCCGAACAGTTGCGACACGCATCGCTCGACGAACTATACGACGAGACGAAGCGTCACGCGAAGCAGACTATCGAACTCAGCCTGCGGCAGCGCGAGGTGCTGCAGCTTCTGGCGGAAGGAAAATCGGCCAAGGAGATCGGCGCGATTCTGGGGATTTCCGCGCGTACGGTCGAGACGCACAAGTACAAGATGATGGATGAGTTGGGCGTGAAGTCGACCGCGCAACTGGTGCAGCACGCGATCCGGCACGGATTGATCCATACGTAATTTTTCGGATATCGACGATCCGGCCTCCCCGGTTTCAATGGAACCATGAGAGGCAAATGGATGTTGTGGACCTGGATGGCGGTGAGCACGGTGCTGTCCGCCCAGACGCCCAGTGAATACAAAGACCGTGCGGCGAAGCTCGAGGAGAAGGCAAAGAAGCACGAGGCCGAGGCGGATCGCATGGAAAAGGCGAGCCGCTCGAATCCGATGCTGTACAAGTGGCCCGCGATGGTCAAGGGCCCGATCGAGCGCGAACGCCGCCTGGCGATGGAAGCTCGTCGCGCCGCGGCCGAGTCGTTGGAAATGGCCGCAAAACAGGAGAAGTCCAAGAGCGCGAAGCCCGAAGTAGAATAACGGGCATGATCGAAATGATCCGGTCGTTGTTTGAGCACCAGCAATGGGCCGACACGAAACTCCTCAGCGCAGTGTCGGCCCATGAGCCGGCGGCGTCGGATTCGCAGATGCGGTGGACGCTGCATCATATTACCGGCGTGCAGCGGGTGTTCCTGTCGATCGTGCATGGACGCGAAGTCGACGCTGCCGCGATGCAGCAGGTTCCGGAAACGGTCGGCGAAATCGAAGAGTTGTTTCGCGCCACGCACCGCGAGTGGAAGGAATTCGTCGATGGATTGACTGTCGATGGGTTAGGCCGGCGTGTGGCGCTGCCCCGGTTTGGTGACTTCCCGCTCAACGTGGAACAGGTGTTATTGCAGGTTGTGATGCACAGCCAGAATCACCGCGGCCAGTGCCTCACGCGTTTGCGCGAACTTGGCGCGAAGCCTCCGACGCTCGATTTCATCCTGTGGGTGAAAGAGCGGGTCTAGCAGTCGCAGCCGCCGCAGTCGCAGCATCCGCCGCAATCGCAGTCTCCGCATTCGCAGCAACAATCGCAGCCGTCGCCGCAGCATTCGATCGAGGAGCAGAGGTCTCCGCAACAGCAGCCTCCGCCGCCGCTTGCGGCATCCGCGCCACCCGTCGCTGCGGCGGCTGCCGCGGCTTTTCTTTTGCGTCCGATGGCGACGGCAACAACGGAACTCAACGCCATCAGGTTCGCGCCGAGCGACATGCATTCGTCTGCGGATTCGGCGGCGCGGCCGTGCTCCGGAAAGATGAAGACGCTGAGTGCGACTGCAGCGAGCACGGGCCATGCGCGGCCTTCGGCGAGTTCCTCGGCGCGATCCCAGGCTTTGCTCCAGGTGAGGCGTTCTACTGGTTTGTGGCAGCATGCGGCGCCAGTTGCGGTTCGGCCCAGGCGCGGTGCGAGGTTCGTTGCGAGTCGCGAGGCAAAGGCGGATCCGAATGCGGGATGCAGCGCGCGCAGCATGGCAGATGCTTCCGCCGCCAGTCCGTCGATTTCGGCGATCGCTTGGTTGCGGGTGAGTCCCAGAGCGTGCAGGGCATTGAACTCGCCGCGCTGCGCGTCGCGCGTCTGGTCTTCGAAGGCGTCGAGCAGATAAACCAGTGTGCCCAACTTCGATCCGAATGCCGCCAGCGCGTCGCGCCACTCGGGACGGCCGATCAATCCAGCGCCATGCGCGAAGAACATCGATACGGCGGTTGCCGTCGGGGCTGCCAGGGATTCGATCGATCGCGCAGCCTCACGTTCGGCTCGTTGTTGGGCCGATAATGCCTGATCCAACGTATTCACGTCGAACCCCAGCGTCTGCAGGTCACGCACCGCCCGGCGGAACCGCGGATTCCAGAAACGCAATCCCAACCGCCACAAGCGCTGGCGCCATGCGGTCGAGTCCTCCACGTGATCGCGGACCTTGTATTCGGCCAGCACGACCGTCGCCGCAGCCGCATACTGCAGCGCGACGGGCGATTGAGAGGAAAGAGAAAGGCAGTTAAATGAACGAAGTTTCGGGTCCCAGCCGAGGAGCGCATCGGGGAGCGCCGAAAGCGCCGTGAGCGCCTCCGCGAGAAAGACCGTATCGTGATTGAGCAGCATGCGCGAGGCCTGCCCGTAGGCTCGGCCCATGGTCTTGCAGGTTCCGCAGTAGTGCAGACGCCACGTATTCCACGCGGCGTCTTTGTGGCAACTCCTGCGGAACCGCAATAGACCAAACATGCTGGTTTAGGCCTCGACCCCGGTGGCGACCCAGGAACCCGTCTTGGCGGACTCGAGCACGGCTTCGCAAACCTTTTGGGTCTGCAATGCCGAGCGGAAGTCAGGCTGTGTGGGCTTGCCGGATTCGACGCCCATGACGAAGTCCGCGAGCGCGTTGAGGAATGTGTGCTCGTAGCCGATCACGAGTCCCGGCACCCAATAGCGATTCATATAAGGATGCTCGCCGTTGGTGACGTGGATCTTGCGCCAGCCGCGAACGTGCGAAGGCGTCGCCGCGCCGCTTTCCTTCTGCGTGTACTCGAAGAAATCGAGGTATTCCATCTCTTCGAGGTTGAAGCTGAGGCTGCCGTCGGCGCCGTTGAGTTCGAGCGTCTTGAGCGCCTTGTGGCCGCGCGCGTAACGCGTCGATTCGAACAGGCCGAGCGAGCCGTTGGCGAACTCGCAGATGAAGAGGCACGCGTCGTCGATTCCAACCTTTTCCACCTTGCCGGTGAGGTTGTGCATGCGCTCTTTCACGAACGTTTCGGTCTTGGCGACCACGCGAGTGATCGGACCATTGAGCCACATCGCGGTGTCGATGTTGTGGGCGAGCAGGTCGCCGGTCACGCCGGATCCCGCAGCCTGCACATCCAGCCGCCACAATCCCGCGCCACCCTGTGGGACGTCAGGTGCGATGGTCCAGTCCTGCAGGAAGTTGCTGCGGAAGTGGAACGGCCGGCCGATGCGCCCTTCGTCGATCAACTGCTTGGCCAGCGTGATGGCCGGAACACGGCGGTAGTTGAACCACACCATGTTGGGAACCCCGGCCTTCTCGACCGCTTCCACCATCGGCGCCGCTTCCGCAACCGTACGCGCAAGCGGCTTTTCGCAGACGATCATCTTGCCCGCTTTGGCCGCGGCAATCGCGATTTCCGCGTGCATGTCGTTGGGCGTGCAGATGTCGACCAGGTCGACGTCCGGTGATTCGACGACCTTGCGCCAGTCGGTCTCGACACGCTCGTATCCCCAGTTGTCCGCGAACGCCTTCGCCTTGTCGGCGCTGCGTGCGCAGGCGACTTTCAACACGGGCTTGTGCTGCACCGGGAAGAAGTCCGTCAACCTCTTATATGCATTCGAATGGGTACGGCCCATGAAGCCGTACCCGATCATGGCGACTCGTAGTTCCTTCACGGTGCGTTAGGCTCCTCCGTATTTCGCGATGTAGCCGTCGAGCGCCTTCTTGCACTGCTCGGTGGCGGCCCAGGCGTCGGGGTAGAAGCAGAGGTCGATGGTCCACCAGTCGTGGTTGACCCGGGTGGCGGCCTTCAGCAGTTCGGGGATGATCGCATCGAAATCGAGAACGCCGAGTCCGAAGGGAGGATGCGCGCTGGTTTCGTCCTCGCCCTTCGCGTCCTTGTGGCAGGTGTTGTCGGAATCGATGAGGTGGATGTGATTGATGCGTCCGGCGAGCTTGTGGATCAGTTCAATCTGGTTCGAGAAGACTTCCTTCTCGCCTTCCTGCCGGGAACCATTCACTCCGACCATCTGGCCGTGGCAGGTGTCGTACATGAATCCGAAATTGTCGCGGTTGACGGCGTCGTGGATGCGCACCAGGTCGCTCGGCTTGTTGAACGCGAAGCCCGGTTCGAATTCCCAGCAGACATACTGGCCGTTGCCTGCGGCATAGTCGCAGCACTGCTGCCAGGTTTTCACGACGCGATCGAGCGCGGTGTTGTAGTCGACCTCGCGATGAATCGTCGGAGGCTGCACGGTATCCACACGCACGCCGCCGATGCCGACATCCTTGGCGAAGTCCGAATTGCGCTTGAACTCAGTGATGTACTTCGACTGATCGTCCGTGTTGATGAGCTTTTCGCCCCACAGGTTGGCCGCGATGCCCGAGAATCCGAGACCATAGGAGGCCATCTTGGCCTTCAGTTCCTCGCGCTGGCTCTTCGAGGGGAGCGCGCCGGCCCAGCCGTCGTCCGGGCCACCGGGATTGCCCGGGTTGGGATGCGGAGGGAACGCGCCCAGTTCGACGCCGTTGAAGCCGAGCGCCTTCAATTTCGAGAGGACGGTGTCGAAGTCGATGGGGTTCGACGCGTACGGGCCGATGGTATAGGCCCAGGATCCGATGGAACTGCGTTTAGACATAGGTCGGATGTGAGCCTATCGCAGTTCAGGCGCCCGGCGCAACCGCGCGTTCACCAGCGCAGGATCCCGAGTGCGAGAGCCGCCAGCGTCATCACCGCCGAGGCTGCGAACAGGAGCGGAATCGAGAACTTCTGATGCGCGTCGAGGTCGATGCCGCTGAGTCCGACGAGCAGGAATGTCGCCGGTGTCAGCGGACTCACCGGAAACCCCACCGTCATCTGTCCGAGCAACGCTGCCTGGGCCGCCTGCACAGGCGCGTGCCCGAACTTCGCCGCGACCTCTGCGATCACCGGCAGCATCCCGAAGTAGAAGGAGTCCGGATCGAACAGCAGGCTGAGCGGCATCGAGGCAATGCCGAGAATCGCCGGCAGATGCTGAGCGATCACGGATGGCGCATTGGACGCCGCGGTTTGGGCCATGGCGGTCAGCATCCCGGACTCTTTCATGATGCCGGTGAACGCTCCCGCGGCGAACAGCACGGTCGCCATCATGAGCGCGGTCTTTGCGTGCGCGTCGATGCGGTCCTTCTGTTGATTGAGATCGGGGAAGTTCAGCAGGAGCGCGAAGATGGTTCCGGGCAGGAACACGGCCACAGGATCCGCCTTGCCGCTGACGATCGTGCCCATCACCAGCAGCGTCAATGCGACATTGGCGAAGAACTTCGGGGGCAGGGGATCGAGAGCGACCGCTTTCAAAGACGTCGTATTGGCTCCCAGGCGCGCCGCCTCGCGACGCCCGAGCCACCAGGCCACGGCGAAGACGTACACGAAGCCCACGCACTCGACCACAATCAGCGGATTGAAGATGTCCGTGACGGGGACATGCAGCGCCGCAGCGGCGCGCACCGTTGGACCACTCCAGGGCAGGAAGTTCACGCCGGCTGCCAGAGCCGCGTTGCACGCGAGGATCCGCCGGTCCATGCCGAGTTGATCGTAGAGCGGACGCAGGGCGGGAATCGTGATGAGGAAGGTCACTGCGCCGGATCCGTCGAGATGCGCGATCGCGGCGAGGAGCGCCGTGCCCAAGGACACACGCACAGGATCATTGCCGGCCAGTCGCAGGATCCGCTGCACGACTGGTTTCAATACGCCCGCGTCCGAAAGGATGCCGAAATAGAGGATCGCGAAGACGAACATGCCCGCAATGGGCGCGATGCCGCGGATGCCAGTCACCATGAAGGACGCCGTCTTCCAGCCGAAGCCCGCACAGAGCGCCGCGATGGCGGGTACGAGCGCGAGTGCGGCGAATGGCGACACACGCTTGCTGAAGATCAGCAGGAAGAGCGCGAGGATGGTGAGGGTTCCGAGAAGCGCGAGCATGTCAGGGCCGGTCCGGGATCTCCATCGCGAGGATGCGGAACGACAGGCATTTGCCGTGCGCGTCGAGGTTCAGCGATTCGTTGACGCCGCCCTCGAGCGCGCCCTCGATCACGAAGTTCATGGCGGCGAGTTTGGGAAGCAGGTAGCGCCGCACCGACGCAGGTTCGCGTCCTGCGAGGCACTCCCGCACGCGTTGTTCCGTTACGTGCTCGACCAGATGCGGAAAATCGGCCGCATCGTACGCGATGACGCTGATGTTCGCCGTATCGCCTTTGTCTCCCGCGCGCCCATGCGCGATCTCGTGCAGCAACATATTGACTAGTCGAGGACCTCGAATCTGGCCGGCGCGAGTTCGCGCGGAATCAGGCACGCGACCGAGCGCAGTCGTTGCGTGACGTTCGTGCGGATGCCGCCGCCGCCCGCAGGACCGCAGGTGTACAGCGCCAGGACCTCCTGCGTGAGCCGCTCGATCGCGGCGCGGTCCTCGTGAGAAGCCGCCACGCGCAGCCGGACATCGTCATGGTCCGCAAGGGCAAGGTTCGCGCCGTCATCGCCAAATACACTACGCACGCCGATGAGGTCGAACCGCATGCGCAGCGAATCTCCGAGCCTTCGCTGCACGATCTCCGCGGCAAGCCGCGCGCGTGCCGCCGCATTCGGACCCGCATACGAGATTTCGCCCTCGCCCAGCCAGCCGCCGGGGAACCACGCCAACATCTTTAAGGTTTCGGGCCGCGCATGGCCGCGCACGCCGCGAACCTCCACGCGATCGGGACCCACTTCGATGACTTCCGCCTCGCTGATATCCGCCGTCACGTCGGGCGTCAGATACGCTGCCGGATCGTGGACCTCATAGAGCAACTGCTCCTTCACCGTGCGCGCGTTGACGCATCCGCCGGTGTTTTCAGCCTTGCCGATGACGAAGCCGCCGCGCTCCGGCAACTCCGCGATCGGGAACCCGACATCGTGCAACTTCGGGACATCTTTATATCCCGGATCCGCGAAGTAGCCGCCCGTTACCTGCGCGCCGCACTCGAGCAGATGTCCCGCGATGGTGGCGCGCGCCAGTGAATCCCAGTCATCCTCCGCGAATCCGAAGTGCGCCATCGCCGGACCCACAACCAGCGCCGGATCCGCCACGCGTCCCGTGATGACCACCTGCGCGCCCGCGCGCAAAGCGTCTGCGATCGCGCTGCCGCCGAGGTATACATTGGCGCTCACCAGGTCCTCAACCGGCATATGCCGGGCGATTACGTCGCGCGTACCAGACAAGTCGTCGCCTTCGACAATCGCCACGCGGCATCCCGGCAGCATCTCACGCACACGCAAGGCCGCGGCCCGTGGATTCGCGGCGCCGAAGTTACTCACGATCGGGATCCCGTGTTGGACGCAACGCTCGAGCACCGGCGCGAGCATCGCCTCCATCATGGGGGCGTATCCGCGTTGCGGATCCCTGCGCTTATCCAATTGCGCCAGTGCGAGCGTCCGTTCCGCGAGCACCTCGAAGATCAATACGGAAGGTCCGCCGCGGCGAATCAGAGTTTCGACAACGGGAACCGCCACGCCGGCGCGGTCACCGCCGAAGCCGGCTGCGCATCCGATCGCCAGAGTGTCCGAGGCTCGATTCATTCGCAGAGTTCATTAGATCATGCGGGAGGTTTTGATACGATAGCCCTCAGCCATGAAGAATCTACTGCTCGCCATCGCCGGCTTCGCCGCCGGCGTGTTCCTGACCTACACCATGATCCACACGCAAGAAGCCAGCGCGGCGTCGAACCGCGTCTATGAACTCCGCACCTATTACACTCTGCCCGGCCGCCTTCCCGCTCTGCAGGCGCGCTTCCGCAACCACACCACCAAGCTGTTCGAGAAGCACGGCATGAAGAACGTCGGCTACTGGGTGCCGCAGGATGCTCCGAAGTCTGAAAACACGCTCATTTACGTGATCTCGCACGAAAGCCGCGAGAAGGCAAAGGAATCGTGGGATGCCTTCCGCAAGGATCCCGAGTGGCAGAAGGTGCAGAAGGCTTCGGAAGCCGATGGCAAGATCGTCGAGAAGGTCGAGTCGATTTACATGAATCCGACCGACTACTCCGCTCTCAAGTAACCAATCGCACCGCAAGGGAGGCCGCGGCGCCGCGTTAGACGCGCGGCCTCCCGAAACGTAACGGAGACGTCATTCGAGTCCGTTATCATAGAGAAACGGGTCACCACCCTCACTCGCTTCTCTATGAACAATCTGAAGTCCCGCCTATTTTTCGGCGTCAAGGCAATCGCAGCCTTGTTCTGCCTGACTTTCCTGGTGTTTGGCCAAGTCGATGCCAACAAGGGGCAGATCGTCGGAACCGTATTCGACGCCAACAAATCTGTCGTTCCTAACGCCAAAATCAAGATCAAGAACCTAGCAACCGGTTTCACCCGCGAACTCACCAGCGGCGGCGATGGTTCGTACCGCGCCGTCCAACTCGATGCCGGCAACTATGAACTCGTCGCAGAGTCTCAAGGTTTCGCTCCGGCCACCCTCAAGGGTATCGTCGTCGCCGTCGGTTCGGCAATCAATATCGACGTCACGCTGCAGGTGCAGGCGACCTCCACCACGGTGGAAGTCTCGGCCGGCATGATCAGTGAAGTGACGCCGGCTCCGTCCGCGGTCGTGAACTCCACTGCCATCGAGAATCTCCCGATCAACGGCCGCCGCGTCCAGGACTTCGCGGTTCTTACCCCGACTGTTCAGGTGAACGACCAATCCCGCGGCCAGCTTTCGTTCGCCGGCCAGCGCGCGATCTACTCGAACATCATGTTGGACGGAGCCGACAACAACCAGCCGTTCTTCGGCGGTATCCGCGGCGGCGAGCGTTCGAACTTCATCCTCACGGTCCCGCAGAGCGCGGTGCAGGAGTTCCAGGTCGTGGCTTCCGGCTACACCGCGGAATACGGCCGTTCGACCGGCGGCGTCATGAACACCATCACCAAGAGCGGCGGCAATGAGGTCCACGGTGAAGCGTTCTACCAGAACCGCAACCGCAAGTTCAGCGCCCAGAGCCCGATCCCGGTGCTCGATCCCCTCGACTTCACTTCCGACATCAACTTGCGCCGCAAGATCTCGGTGACCCCGTCGGAAACACTGCAGCAGTACGGCGGCGCCGCCGGTGGTCCCGCGATCAAGGACCGGTTCTTCTGGTTCGGCGCGGTCGAAGCCCAGAAGGCGGATATCCCGCGCGAAAGCGTGTTCCCGCAGTTGGGCAACATCACCGCCAGTCCGCTGACGCAGCCGACCATCGACTTCTTCCGCAGCGAGCAGAAGAAGTTCGTGCAGGACAACAACTCGGTCGCCCTGCTCGGCCGCGGCGACTACCAGTTCGCCAAGGGCCACCGCCTCACGGCGCGCTACACGTTCAGCAACTCCACTGAAAACAATGCTGTGACCGTTGGCGGCGCCACCAACCCCTTCAGCCAGTTCGCTCTCAGCAACGAAGGAACGGAAAAGGATCGCGTCCACAACGGCACGATGCAGTACACCCACCTGGTCAGCCCGACCGTGGTGAACGATCTGCGTTTCAGCGGCAGCTACGAACTCCGTCCCCGCCTCGCCAACTCGAATACCCCCTCCGTTTCCAACTTCATCGGCAACTTCGGCGCGCGCAACTTCCTGCCCACCACGCAGGACGATATGCGCTGGCAGATTACCGACAGTCTGACGGTGCTGCGCGGCAAACACTCCTTCAAGTTCGGCGTGGACTACAGCAGGCTGTCGACCGTCCAGGCATTCGGCTTCAACCAGTTCGGCACCTTCAACACCAACGTTTCGAACGCTCAGACCACCGCGCAGTTGCTCGGCGGCAGTGGCGCGAACGGCGGCAACCGCTTTGATGCGCCGGGCGTGATCTACCAGCGCCAGATCGGCAACCTCATCGCCGATTACGGCCTCCAGCAGTTGGCGTTCTTCGCACAGGACAGCATCCGCGTCAATAGCCAGTTGACGCTGGACTTCGGAATCCGCTGGGAAGGCCAGTACAACCCGACGCCGTCCTCGGACAACACCTCACTGGTCAACCGCGTGAAGAATGTGGTCTTCCCGATCGGCCGCCAGTTGGATCCGACCGTGATGCGGGATGTCACCAATCAGGTCGCCCCGCGCTTCGGTTTTGCCTGGAATCCGATCTCGGGCGCCCATAAGACCGTGGTTCGCGGCCACACCGGCCTGTTCTACGGCGCCAGCCCGATGCTGATCTTCTCAGGCGGCACCAACAACTTCCGCGCGATCCCGGGCGACGTTTCGATCCAGATCGGCGGCGACAACACGCGTCCTTCCATCTACAACGTCTTCCGCCAGGTCGGTGTGGACCTCAATACGACCCCTCTCAGCAGCCTCCCCATCATCCCGGTGGATGTCGTGCAGCGCGCGGCCTCGATCTGGCTGGGTGGCGGTACTCTCGATCCGTTTGCCGGTGCGGCTCTCACCCTCAACGCGAATGATTTCGTGAATCCGCGGTCGCTCCAGATGGGCCTCGGCGTCGATACGGAAGTGTTCAAGAACTTCATCGTCGGCGTACAGGTCAACTACCTGAACACGGTGAACCTGCTCCGCAATCGCAACTACAACCTGGGTGCGCCGATCATCGCGGCGACGGACCAGTCGCTCCGCCCGAGCTTTGCCGGACGCCAGCGTATCGGTGTGCCGAGCCTCAGCACCATCACGGTGCGCGAAAGCTCTGCCCGCGGCATGTATCGCGCCATGACCTTCCAGGCGCAGTATCGCCGGGACCGCCTGCAGGTTGCCGCCTACTACACGCTGGCCCAGAACTACTCGGACGCGGACAGCGAACGCGATGCGTCGGGATTCGAATACGTCAACAGCTTCAACCTGCGTGATGAATACAATTATTCGAGCCTGGACATCCGCAACCAGATCACGGCGAACGCGGTATACCGCCTGCCCTGGGGCTTCGAATTGTCCGGCATCAGCCGCTTCAATACGGGGCTTCCGTTCACCGCTCGCGTTGGCAGCGACGTCAACGGCGACGGCAACAACAACGACCGTCCGTACGCTGGACCGGGACAGCCGTTCGCCCGCAACGGCTTCCGCAATCGCAACTACGCCCGTACGGATATGCGCATCCTCAAGACCATCAAGTTGAAGAGCGAGCGGATGCGGGTGCAACTGTCGGCGGAGTTCTTCAATCTGTTCAACGCGGACAACGTCATCATCGGCAGCAACAATTTCGTCTACGGCGCTGGCTTCCAGGCCAACGGCACGTTTGCTCCGGTGAACGCCCAGTTCCGCCGGTTGAAGCTCACCGACGGCTACTATGACCCGAACAACCAGCAGGTCGGTAACCCCTTCCAGGCTCAGTTCGGCGTTCGTTTCTTCTTCTAAACTTCAGCCCCGGCTTCGGGGAGCGGCGCTAGCGTCACCAGCGTCGCTCCCCAGCCTCCTGCCTCCATCGGGGCGTCCCCGAACTCCACCACGAAGTCCGTCCTCGCCAGCACCTCCCTCACTTTTCCCCGCTGCCAGCCGATACCTTTGCCATGGACGATGCGCAAATGGACCAGTCCAAGCGCTCGAGCCGCACTAAGGTACTCTTCTACCGCAGGTACTACGTCCTTAGGTGAAAAAGGGTGTAGATCGAGGACATCCGTTATAGGGATGTGGATCACTTCCTCCTCAAAATAGTCCTTCGGGTCAGTTAGTTCCATATAAGGTCTTTAGGATCTTCAGCCGATACATTGCCTAAGGTAACCTTAAACGAACCTGAAATCGGCGCCTAGTACCGCTCGAATCGCCAAGATAGCTCTTATAATCAGGGAGTAGTTTAGTGGTTTTGGGAATCGACTATGGAATGCCTCTGGTGTGGTAAACAGATCGGCTTGCTCCGTCGAATGCTCGACAAGGAATTCTGTTCCGCCGAGCATCGGCGCTTGGCGACCATTACGCCCGAAGGCGTCGTGGTCGAGCAGGATGCCACAGTCGACTACGACACGCGCGATCTTTGGACAGTTGAAAAGGAGCGCAGGCGCGCCCCGAAAAAATCGAACGGAATGGTTGTTTTCGTTGCTCTGGGGGCCGCAGCCGTTGTGCTCGTGGGCCTGAGCGACCGAAAGGGTGGCGGCGGGGGCGGAATGTCCATGCCGAACATTACTGCATCGGGAAAGACCAAGCCCGCGGGCGCCGGTTCTTCCTGGAGCCTTGGCTCACTCTTTCAGAGCCGGGCAACTGTTACGTTAAGCCATGACTTTGCAACTGGAATCGGGGATTGGATCTCTTCCTCGCCGGGAAATAACCGTGATTGGTCATTAGAGCCGACCGGGTTGCGCCCAGGCTCTCTGCGCATCTGGCAGCGTTCCCGTTCCTTGTCCAATTACGATTTCGAATTTGTTGGCCAAATTGAGCAGAAAAGTATGAATTGGGCGTTTCGCGCAGCCGACACGCGCAATTTCTACGGGACCAAACTCTCCATCATCCGGAATGCCGGAGGTGGCGCTCCGAACGCCGGGCTCACTCGCTATGCGATGATTAACGGCCAGGAGTTCGACCGGGTGCGGTTGCCGATCCCGATTACGCTCGAACGGGGTCAACCCTACCGGGTCCGCGTCAGTGTTCAGGGAAACCGCTTCCTGACCAGCGTCAACGGCCGGACCGTCAGTTCCTGGAGCGACATCCGGATCTCCAAGGGCGGCGTCGGGTTCTTTTCTGAGTCGGGTGAGTCCGCCACGGTTCGCTGGGTCAGTGTTTCGGAACGCGACTCGACCCTGGGCCGGCTGCTGTCTCACTTTGCCGTCATTCAGCCGCTCGCGATGTTCTATCCAGCGATGGACGACGTCGAGTAGCTGGATCATCCGCCGGATCCCCGGTGATGATCTCAATGAGAAATGCTCCACATGGCCGCGCTCACAGGCGCGGCCAAAAACTTTTGTGCGCGACTGTCCGGACTCAGGTTGTTACCCTGAAACAGTAAGTGATTGTAGCTCCTGCCTCTCTTCTCATCCTGACCCTCGCCGCTCAGTCGCCACAGCCCAAGGAGGTAGCTCCACCCGCTGTCAAAGAGACTGTTGTTGTGACCGGTGTCGCTGCTCCGGTTCCCCTCGAGGAGGCCGACCGGGCCGTTCGCGTTTTTCCCGTTGCACTGCGAGATCGTTTGGTTGCCGCGACCGTTCTGGATTTCCTGCGGCTCGATCCCTCTTTGGATCTGCGCGCCCGCGCCGCCGGCGGGGTCCAGACGGACCTGTCGATTCGCGGTTCCTCGTTCGGGCAGACACTGGTCCTCTTGAATGGGCTGCGCCTGAATGACGTCCAATCCGGCCACCACAATCTGAACCTGCCCGTCCCGATGGAGTCGGTTTCAGCGATCGAGGTGCTTCGCGGATCCGGCTCGGCTTATTACGGTTCGGATGCCGTGGGCGGCGCGGTGAACCTCATCACCGCTGCGCCGGAAGGCAACGAACTGCGCCTCCGCGCCGGCGCCGGCAACTTCGGCGTGAACCAGCAGGCGGGCGCGCTTGACCTGCTCTTCGGCAAAGTCACCCAGCAGTTCGCATTTTCGCGCGACTTTTCCACGGGTTTCCGCGAGGATCGCGATTACCGGAACCTGACCCTCTCTTCTTCCACCTGGCTGCGCACCCGGAAACTGGGGACCACCAGCGTCCTGCTGGCCCATAACGACCGGCCCTTCGGCGCCGACCAGTTCTACGGGAACTACAATTCCTGGGAACGCACCAAGGCATGGTTCGCATCCATCCGGCAGGATCTCGGCGAACGCACCCAGGCTGCGTTTGGCTATCGGCGGCACACGGATTTGTTCGTTCTGTACCGTGATCGCCCGCAGGTCTACACCAACCGCCACGCCACGGAGTCCTATCAAGGTGCGTTCCGCCGGCGCGAATCCATCACCCCCACTGCAACCTTTAACTGGGGACTCGAAGGCTATCGCGACTCCATCGTGTCGAACAACCTCGGCAATCATCAGCGGGATCGCGGCGCTGCCTACGCGTCCCTCGACTGGCGCGCGCTGCGGCGTTTCTCGTTCACGCTTGCGGGCCGCGAGGAACTGTACACGGGCGGCAACCGGCAGTTCACGCCGGCAGTCAGCGCGGGATACTGGATCGATTCGCACTGGAAGCTTCGGGCTTCCGCGAGCCGCGCCTATCGGCTGCCGACCTACACGGACCTCTATTATCGGGATCCCGCCACGCGCGGCAATCCAAATCTGCGTCCCGAGCAAGCCTGGAGCTACGACGGCGGTCTCGACTGGTACGGCGGGCCCTCGCAAACGCTGCACGGCGAAGTCAACGTGTTCCAACGGCGAGAGCGCGACGGCATCGACTACGTGCGCCGCTCGCCCTCCGATCTGTGGGAGGCTCGCAATTTCCAGCGTCTGCATTTCACCGGCGTCGAAGCCGCCATGTCTCTGCGATTCCAATCGCGCCAGACGCTCGACTTCCGCTACACCGGCCTGCGCGGCGCACAGCAGGTCACCGGCGCGGATGTGCTGTTGTCACGCTATATCTTCAACTATCCGGTGCATCAGGGTGTCGTCGCGTGGCAGGGGCAGATCGCCAAGGGGTGGATTACGCGAGCCCGGCTTGGTGTGCTGGATCGCCTGGGGCGCGATCCCTACACGCTCGCGGACGTCTACTTAGCACGGGCCGCCGGCCGCTGGAATCCGTTTGTGCAGTTCACGAATCTTGGCGACACGCGTTACCAGGAGATCGCGGGCGTGCCGATGCAGGGCCGGGCTTTTGTCGCCGGAATCGCGTGGCGGCTGCCGTTTTAGCCTGCCGCACTAGACGTGAAGGTTTTCTGTCAGCTATAGTAGAAAAAGCCGGAAGGACGTAAACCGCGCGAGCGGAGTGCGCCCATACAAGGCAGGCTGGTCCCCTAGCGGTGATCGCCTGCGTGGTTCCTCTCCGGCAGCCGGCGCAGGGCCGGACGAACAACCTGAGGGCAAGCCGTTGTAGCTCAGATGGTAGAGCGCGTCCTTGGTAAGGACGAGGTCACCGGTTCAATCCCGGTCAACGGCTCCAGATTTTTTCCGTCCACAGTAAGGTAAGTACGACCATGGCGAAAGAAAAATTTGACCGCAGTAAACCGCACGTGAACGTCGGCACCATCGGCCACATCGATCACG
>CAZVKC010000054.1:0-48917 GCA_964627455.1 uncultured Solibacteraceae bacterium
GCCGGGTCCACTTCGTGCAGTTTGCCGACATGCATGATGCCGGCGGAATTGACGAGCACATCGAGGCGGCCCGCGAGTGACATCGCCGCTCGAACGGAGTCCCAATCGGTGACGTCGAGATGCGTATGCGCCAAGTCCGTTTCAGGAGGCGGGGCCACGATATCTCCGGCGAGTACATGGCAGCCGTTCTTCCTGAGGGCAAGGGCAATCGCGAGGCCGATACCGGAGGCTCCCCCGGTGACAAGGGCGGTTTTGCCGCTGAGATTGCAGTTCATGTCTGTGGCGTCAGAAGGCGTATTTGAGCGCGAATTGAATGATACGGGGAGATCCGGCTCCGGTAATGCGGCCGAACTGCGCCGACTGCAGATTGTTGTTCGGCAGTCCGAGATTGGTGTGGTTGAAGAGATTGAAGAACTCGGCGCGGAACTGCAGCGAGTGTCCTTCGACAATCGGGATCTGTTTGAACAGCCCCCAATCCATGTTGACGCTGCGAGGTCCACGAAGGATGTTGCGGCCGGCGTTGCCGAAGGTTCCTTCCTTCTGCAGTACGAAGGCCGCGGGATTGAACCATTTCAGGATCTGCTCCTGCTGGGAACGGCTGCTCGAGAGCCGCCAATCTCCCGCGACATCGGGACGGTCGGCGCCGTTGCCCGTAAGAGACTGGTCGATTCCGGCCGAAGGCGAGAAGACCAGCCCGGAATAGGCGCTGAGAATGCCGTTGTTCTGCCAGCCGCCGAACACGTAGCGCAGAACCGGATTCGCGCGGGTGAGCTTCGGCAGGTCCCACAGATACGACGTGACGAAGGCGTGAGGACGGTCGGAGTCCGAGAGACCGCGATCGCTGTTCCAGTTGTACGGATTGTTGAGGGTCGCAACGTTGGAGGTGCCGGCGTTGATGGCCGAGTCGATGTTGCGAGACCAGGTGTAGGAACTGGTGACGCTCCAGTTGCGAGTGAAGCGGCGCTCGAACGTGAACACCGCCGCATGGTAGGTGCTGTTGGCGACGGACTTCAGGATTTTGACTCCCCCGAAGTCCGGCCAATACGGCCTGCGATTGTTGACGTTGGCGCGGGTGGAACCGCCGGGGATGTAGGTCCCGACGTTGTCGGTGTACACGAGCGGCAGGCGGGTCCCCTTGGATCCCATATAGGTGGCTCGCACGATGTTCGAAGCGCCGAAAACCTGGCGTTCGAGAGTGGCGTTCCACTGTTGGACATACGCGTTGTTGTACGCGGGGTCGATGGCGTTCCAAGAGAGCGGCCGCGCGATCGGGAAGTTGGCGGGTTTCGGAGAGGGTCCTGGGAATGGGCTGGTCCGGCCAGCATATGGATCCGCGGTCGAGGCCGGGAACGGGAAGGTGATCGACGTTGCGAACATCGGCAGATTCGCTGGCTGCTGCACCTGTTCGGTCGGCAGCAACGTGTCGAAGAAGACACCGTAACCGAGGCGGATGCTGCTCTTGCCGTCACCAAAGGGATCGATCGCCATGCCGAGTCGCGGCGCGAGGCGGAAATTCCGGCGCGGCGCGAGCGACCGCTCAATGCCGGGATCCCCGTAGAAGAGCATGCCGGTGGGCGCGTCGGTGAAGACCCGCGATTTCTGGCCTGGGACGAAGTATGCGGCTTGCGGCATGGAGGACAGCCACTGGTCTTCCCAGGGACGGAAAGGTTCGTAGCGGACGCCGAAGTTCATGGTGACGCGGCGGTTGACCTTATAGTCGTCCTGCACGTATCCGATCCAATCCGTCTGTCGGACTTGGACGCGGAATCCGTCAGATTGTGTGAAGCTGTTCGGGCGTCCGAGCAGGGCGTCGGCCGCGGCGTCGCCGGTTAGCTGCGAGAAGCTGTAAGCGCCGTTGCCATTGACGTTGACGTGCGGCAGATTGAACTGGCGGCGGATGATGTCGAAGCCCGCTTTGATGGTGTGCTTCGAGCGGATCCAACTCAAGGATCCCTTGTACTGGAAGTTGTTGCGGACGAGCGTGGTGTCGCCGAACAGGTTGATGGCGAAGTAACCGGGGACGCTGTTGAGGATGAAATCCTTGCTGCCCGCGGCGGGGGTGAGTTTGGCCCCGAGGTCCGCCCACGTAAACGGCGCCACTTCGCCACGAATGCCCCAGGAGCGGTTGAAGGTCGTGCCGAATTCGCCAACCAGGCCGGGAGAGAAGATGCGCGTGTAGTTGAGCGTCGCGTTGGTCGAGATCTGGATCAGCGAGTTGTTGTAGCTGATGATATTGCCCGGCACGCCGAGGTTGGGCGCGGTGTTGTCTTCGCGGAAGATGCGGCCATAGAGGCGATTGCGATCATTGATGTTCTGGTCGACGCGGAGGCTCCATTCGGTGTTGTCCGAATAATTCGGGCGCGCGTAGCGGAGGAGTCCCGAAGGATCGGAGGTGGTGGGAATGCCTTGGGTCAGAAACTTCTGGAAGACGGGGTCGAGCCGGTTTTGCGGGATGCGATTGCCGGGGAAAGGAGTGTTCCCGGCGTCCGGGTCGCGGATGATGATCAGGTTGCCGCGGCCGTCGAGGACGTTCGAATAATCCCCCTGGCGTTGGGCAGTGCGCAGCACCTGCGCGGTGAGGTTGCTCGGCACGGAACGCACCGGGGTTTTCTGGAAGCCGCCGAAGAAGAAGGTCTTGTTGCGGCCGTTGTAGATCTTCGGCAACCAGACGGGTCCGCCGAAGGAGACCCCATACTGGTTTCTCTTGAGGCCGTCGTTCGAAGGGGCGAAGAAGTTGCGTGCGTTGAGGCTGTAGTTGCGCAGGAACTCGTAGGCGGATCCATGGAAGGTGTTGGCGCCGGAGCGGGTGACGACGTTCACAACGCCGCCTGCGCGGCCGCCGAACTCGGCCGAATAGCTGTTGGTCTGGACACTGAATTCCTGGAGCAGGTCCGGGTTGGGGAACGAGTTGGCAACGCTGCGATAAGTGTCCATGTTGTCGCCCCCGTCCATGACGTAGTTGAGCCCGTTGGAGCGGCTGCCGCTGACGGCGACCGTGACCTGATCGGCCGGCTGGAACGACGTGCCGACATCTCCGCGGATCGGAATGACGCCGGGCGTGAGGACGGCGAGTTGCAGGGCATTACGGCCGTTGAGTGGGAGGTCCACCATGCGTTTGGCGTCGACGACGTTACGCAGGACGGCGTCTTGCGTGTTGACGGTTGTACCCTGCCCCGTGACCTCGACGGTTTCGCTGAGGGACCCGAGTTTCAGGGTCACGTCGATACGCTGGCGTTCGTCGACCTGCAGCGTGATGCGGGACTGGCTGAAGCGCTGGAAGGCCGTGGCTTCGACTTCGAGGCGGTATTCGCCGGGTCCGAGGGGTGTGAACAGATACGTACCGTCCGCATTGGATTGCGTCTGGCGGAGGCTGTTGGTGCGGACATCGCGGAGGGTGACTTTTGCGGCAGGGACGATCGCGCCGCCGGGATCGAAGATGGATCCGGAGATAGAAGCCGTGCCCTGCGCCGACAACACGGCAGCTGTGGCAATACCCAGCCAAAGTGAGAACGCGACCTGGCGTAACATCGAAGCCTCCCTGTGCATGTTTCCGCATTGCGGAAAGTACTTCTACATTCGACAAGAGGAGTGTACAGGCCAAATCCTCTTATTGTCAATAGAAATGAATTCCGCATTGCGGAAACGTGAGATACTCGGGATCAGATCCCCTATGGCTGGCAGGAAGACCCTCACATCAGAGAAAGCTCAGAGACCGCGCCGTCGCGAAAGCATGTCCTCGACGCTGAAGACTTTCGAGGCACTGGAGTTGCTGGCCGAGGAGCCCTATGAGCTTTCGCTCTCGGACATCGGAGCGGAATTGGAGCAGCCGCTGCCGACCGTGCACCGGATTCTGGCGACGTTGACGGAGGCGGGGTATGTGGAGCAGGATCCGGCGAGCCGCCGTTACCGGATTTCGGGAAAGGCTCTGTGGACCGGGGCGGCCTATTTACGCAACTCGGCGGTGTATCGGGCTGCGTTCCTGGTGATGCAGGAAGCGGCGCGGTCGAGTCCGGGTTTGATCCATTTGGGGGCGTTGGACGGCGACTGGGTGTTGTACCTGCACACGGTGGGGAGTCCGAGCCGGCTGTATCTGTACGCGGACACTGGCGAGCGGAGGCCCTTGCACGCGACCGGGCTCGGGAAGGCAATCCTCGCCTGGCAGCCGGCGGAGGTCGTGGCGCGCATCGCTTCGAGAGAGATGCAGAAGTTCACGCCGCACACCTTGTGTACGGCGGCGGCGCTCAAGAAGGAACTCACCCTCACGCGACAGCGCGGTTATGCGATCGACAACGAGGAAGGCGTGGTGGGGTTACGCTGCGTCGCCGCGCCAGTGCTCGACCGGTCGGGATTCAGCGTCGCAGCGTTGAGCATGAGCGCGCCGGTAAACGTGCTGACGGAGCCGGTTCTGGAAGACTGCGCTGCGCGGATTCGCGAGGCTGCTCTGAAGGTGTCGGCACAGATCGGTTACCGGCCGGCTACGAGCAACATGCTATCGCTGATCCGCTAACATGGCTCGCTACGACTTCCCCGCGACATAGCGATTTCCCGGGGTTCGATTCGTGCGGTCGATCCGAATACCCGGATGTGCGCGTTACCAGCTCGCGGATTTGCAGGCGTCGCGTCCGGGACGCTTACAATCAGAGCCATGCGACTGATCACGTTGGAAGAGCACTATCGCAGCGAACGCGTGAACAAGGAGATCGGCGAGGCCGGCGACTATTTCCGCAAGGCCAACTCCGCGGGCGAGCGGATGGCGGCCGGACGGCTGGCGAATCTGAGCGAGTTGGGTGAGCGGCGCCTGGCTGACATGGACAAAGCCGGCATCGACATGCAGGTGCTGTCGCACACTCATCCGTCGCCGGAGATTCTGCCGGGGCCGCGAGCCATTCCGTTGTGCCGCATCGTCAACGAGGAACTGGGCGAGGCGGTTGCGCGCCACCCAAGGCGGTTCGCGGCGTTCGCCACGTTGCCGGTCGCGGACCCGTCGGCGGCGGCGACGGAGTTGGAATGGGTGGCCGCGGCCGGGTTCAAGGGCGCACTGATCAACGGCCTGCCGCGAGGACGGTTCCTGGATGACCCGTTCTTTACGCCGTTGCTCGAATGCGCGGAGAAGCTTGCCATGCCGCTGTATCTTCATCCCGCGCCCCCGCCGGAACCGGTACGCGAGGCCTATTTCTCAGGGCTCGAACCAGGGTTGTCGCATATGCTCTCGATCGCCGGGTGGGGGTGGCACGCCGAGCTCGCGCTGCACACGATCCGCCTGATCGCGACCGGGGTCTTTGAACGGTATCCCAACCTGCAGATCATCATCGGTCACATGGGGGAGATGATTCCGTTTTACCTGGCGCGCGTGAACGCAATGGTGACGCCATTCGCCAACCTTCCGAAGCAGTTCGCCGACTACTTCCACTCCAACATCCACATCACCACCAGCGGGATTTTTACGCTGCCGCCCTTCAATCTGTGTCTCGAAGTGGTGGGCATCGATCGCCTGCTTTTCTCAGTGGACTATCCGTACAGTCCCAACGAGGCGGGGCGCGAGTTTCTCGAAAGGATCACGCTCGCTCCGGTGGATTTCGAAAAGTTCACGCATGGGAATGCGGAGAAGCTGCTGAAGATCGCCTGAAGCTATCCTTCGGTCTTCGCCGCGCGGAGCGAAGATGCGAGTACGGCGATTTGCCCATTGCCCGCGGAATCGCAGCCATGGCGGATGTGAGCAAGAGCATTGGCCGTCGTCGCATGTGCGGATTAGACTCCTGACTGGATAGCGGAGTTCCCGGGCGTTTTCGCAACGCCGGTGCTGGAGCGGGCGAATTCCGCCATTGGTCGAATTTAATCTTCAAGCTGCGGCTCCTCACGCCGATGAGCGAAACAAATGGGCGTGTCAATTGACGAGTTCCTGGATTGCAAAGGCGTTGCCTGCCCGGTGCCGATCGTGCGGCTGAGCCGGGCGATGAAGGGGATGGAGCCGGGGAAGACATTACGGGTGGAAGCGACCGACGATGCGTTTCCGGCTGATTTGGAGGCCTGGCTATCGACTCGCACGGATTGCCTGATCTCGCTGGAGATCCAAGGGGGCGTGCAGGCGGCGGTCATCCGGAAGAGTGAGACGTAAAGCGGGATGAAGACGGTGGATGAAGGTATCGAGATGCCTGATACGGCACGGCTTGCGTGCGCGTTAGGGAGTGAAGAGGCGCCGGTTCGGGCGTCGCTCGGATTGAGTGCCGAGGTGGAGGCAGCGATTGCCGGGGCGGTACGAGGGGAAGTCGACCGGGCGCTGGCGAAGCGATCGCGTAAGGTGGCGTTGCTGGTGACGAGCGGAGAGCTGGACAAGCTGATGGTAGCGGCCATCCTGGCAGCGGGCGCGGCGGCGATGGACTACGAGGTGGACGCTTTTTTTGCCTTTTGGGGGTTGTGCGCTTTACGCGACAAGAAGGTCTTCGAGGGCAAGCAGCCGGTGGACCGGCTATTGACGCTGATGCTGGGCTCGGGTCTCGAGGGGTTGCCTGCCTCGCGATTTAATTTCATGGGACTGGGCGCGCGGTTCCTCGAGAAAGTGATGAAGGGGAAGCAGGTGGCGTCCCTGGGAGAGTTACTCGACCTCGCGATGGAGGGCGGCGTCCGGATGATGGCCTGTCAAATGTCGATGGACGTGATGGGGATCTCGAAAGAGGAGCTGCGTCCGGGAGTGGGGATTTGCGGTGTCGCCACTTTTCTGCGGGGCGCGACGCAATGCGGCGCGACATTGACGATTTAAGAGGGAAGGCAAACGGTCATGCTGGCGAGCCAGGAACAAGGGGAGGTCGAGAGATTACGGGCGCAGATCGTGGCGCTCGCCCGGGCGAATGCAAACGCCGCTGAATTGATGGCGGAGTTGCGGGAGGCGCGTGAACTCGAAACGTTGCTCAAGGAGCGGAACCGCGAGTTGTTACTCGCGCAATCGCTCGAAGTCGACCGGACGCATGTACTCGAGATGGTGGTGCGGAACGAACCTCTGCACGCGGTCATGGGGGCGTTGTTCCAACTGGTGGCGCATCAGGTGAAGGAGCCGGCGCTGGCAGTAGCGGTGTTCGGGTCGCGGGGTTTTGAGAGCCTGTTCGACACGGGACTTCCAATGGAGCTGACGAAGGGCCTGGAGAAGTTGAGCGGGGCGCGTGTCTGGCAGGAGTCCGGTGAAGGTGGCGGCCGGAGCGCGTGCGAGGAGTTCCGGCGCGAGGCTGGTGCGATTGGACGGCGATTCGGGTATTCGGTGGAGTGGTGCCGGAGGATTTGCGGATCCTCGGGCAGGCTGCTTGGCATATTGACGGCGTTTGGCAGCGCCGCACGCCGGGCGCCGTCACCGGAGCTGGTAGAAAAGGCGATTGTCCTGGCGGGATTCGTCCTGGAGCATTTCCAGTTGTATCAGGAGCTGGCGCACCAGGCGCAGCACGACGCTCTGACCGGGTTGCCGAACCGGATTTTGTTCGAAGACCGGCTGCGGCAGGCGATGGCGCAGGCGAAGCGTTACTCGAACCGGCTGGCGTTGTTGTGGATCGACCTGGACCGGTTCAAGATCGTCAACGACACGCTGGGTCACCGGACGGGCGATGAGCTTCTGCATCACATCTCGACGCGGCTGCGTTCCTCGGTGCGCCTGGGCGACACCGTAGCCCGGATGGGTGGGGACGAGTTTGCAATCATCGTGAACTCGATTGATTCGAGCTTGAGGCCGGAACTGGTGGCGGAGCGAATCCTGGAGTCTTTACAGCAGCCTGTGCGTGTCAATGAGCATGACCTGCTTGTAACAGGGAGCATCGGCATTGCCTGTTTTCCAGAGCACGGCAGCGATCCTGCGAGCCTGGTGCGGGCCTCGGATATCGCGATGTACAACGCCAAGGCGAGCGGGCGGAATGTCTACCGGCTTTACAATGCGGCGCATGCGGAGGGCTTCCAGAACCGGCTGGTGCTGGAGCGTCATTTGCGGCAGGCGGTGCACGACAAGGCGTTCCGGCTGGATTATCAGCCGCAATGCCTGCCAGACGGCCGGTTGATCGGCATGGAGGCGCTGCTCCGATGGATCAGTCCGGAGCTGGGATACGTGCCGCCGAATGAGTTCATTCCGATTGCGGAGTCGACGGGACTGATCATTCCGATTGGCGACTGGGTGCTCGATGAAGCGTGCCGGCAGTCGAGCGAATGGGTGCGCAGCGGACATCCGGTTCGTGTTGCGGTCAATGTCTCGCCAAAGCAGTTGTTGCGCCATGATTTCTGCGACAAGGTGCGGGCGGCGCTCGCGAAGCACCACCTTTCGCCGCAGTTACTCGACATCGAGCTGACCGAGAGTTCGATCATCAGCCATCCGGCGGAATGCACCTCGCAGCTCGAGAGCCTTCGGAAGATGGGTGTGACGATATCGGTAGATGATTTCGGCACGGGCTATTCATCGCTGAGCCGGTTGCAGGGTCTGCCGATCGACACCATCAAGATCGACCGGCAGTTCATCAGCGCGATCAAGAACAGCGATTCGGAACGGGCGGTAGCGCTCGTGCAGGCAATCGTCCGGATGGCGGAGAGCATGCACTTGCGCATTGTGGCTGAGGGAGTGGAGACGGAGCATCAGCGGGACACGCTGCAGAGACTCGGCTGCGACACATCGCAAGGATTCCTGTACTACAAACCGCTTCCGGCAGAAGAGGCCGGGGACCTGCTGGAGAAGATCGGGTCGGCCCCGCATCCATAGGAGGAGGGGGGAATCGAAGCCGGGAAGGCGTGTCTGGAAAGAGCGCCGCCAGAGCGGACCGGGGCTGGAGCCGCTACTTCTTTGCCGTGAGGCAGCCTTACTGCTCGGTACTTTCGGGAACAGCGGCTTGTGAATAAGACGCGAGCGCCTCACGGAGAAGGTTCAGGGTGATGGGCTTAGCCAGATAACCATTCATCCCGGCCGCCAGGCACCGTTGCTGATCCTCTTCGAAGGCATTGGCCGTCAACGCGATGATGGGAATGGAGTTGCCTGAAAGGCGCAGATTGCGAGTCGCTTCGAGACCATCCATTTCAGGCATCTGGCAATCCATCAGGATGAGGTCAAACCTGCGGGAACTTGCGGCCTGAACTGCCTCGGCGCCGTTGGTAGCCAGGGTCACCTCATGTCCGAGGCGCTGCAGCAACTGGCGTGCGATGGCCTGATTCACCGTATTATCCTCGGCAACGAGAATATCGAGAGGCGCTGCGGCGGCGGGGCTATTGGCAACCTCCGCCATGTTGGCAGCTTGCGCGATTGCGCGCGAGGCGGCAGCGGCAGCAGCACCGTCAGGCCTGGTGGAGGCCAGCGGCAGCTGCAAGGCAAACGAAAAGACGGAGCCTTGGCCGGGGACACTGTGCAGTTGGATTTGGCTTCCCATGAGACGCAAGAGGCCGCTGGTGATCGCCAATCCCAATCCGGTGCCGCCGTAGCGCCGGGTGGTGGAAGAATCGGCCTGGGTGAAGGAGTCGAATACAGTGGCGGCGACCTCCGGCGGAATGCCGATGCCTGTATCCTCAACCGAGATGTGGAGGGTGGTTGCCAGGCTGTCGAAGCGCACATCGACCCGCACGGAACCCTCGCGGGTGAACTTGATTGCGTTCGAAGTCAGGTTCAGCAGGATTTGGCGCAAACGTAACGAGTCGCCGACGAAGCAGCCGGGAAACGGCGAGCGGGAAACATCGAAGCGGATGCCCTGCCGGATCGCCACAGGCTTCATGATGGCGCTGACCTCATCGAGCAGCCCATCGAGGGAGAAAGGCAGATTCTCGAGTTCGATTTTGCCGGCCTCGATCTTCGAATGATCGAGGATGTCGTTGACGATCTCCAGGAGGGCTTCGGACGAAGACCGGATGGCGTTGAGATGGCCGCCGACGGCGGGCGGGACCTGGGCGTCCGAGATCAGGCTCAGGGACGCGATGACCCCATTGAGAGGCGTACGGATCTCGTGACTCATGCGGGCGAGGAACTGGCTCTTGAAGCGGGTTGCGGCCTCGGCCGCCAGTTTGGCCTGTTCCAGGTGAAGGAGGATTTCCTTCGATTCGGTGATATCCTGCAAGGCCCCGACGAGGCGCGCCGGCTTGCCGGAATTGTCATCGACCAGAACCTGGCCGCCGACCCGGATCCAGCGGTAGGAGCCATCGGGCCGTTCGACGCGGCATTCGATCCGCAGTGGTTCCAGGTTCGCCATCGCCGCCCGTACGGCGCTGCGCACGGCCGGGAGATCGTCCGGGTGGACCAGAGCGCGCCAGCCGGTTCCCCCGCTTGGAGAGCCCTCCGCTTCGGGAATCTCGAGAATGGAACGCAGGGCAGGAGAGGGAATGATGGAGTCCGCCTGAAAATCGACTTCGATGAGGCCGAACTGCGCGGCCCGCTCAGCCAGTTCCATCTGCCAGGCATAGCGGGCGATGGAGTCCTGGGTTTGACGATTTTCCACCGCGATGGCGGCGAGATTCGCCCACGACCGCGCGACATCCAGTTGCGTTTCGGATGGAGTGGAGGGGGTACGGTGATACTGGGCGAAGGTCCCGATGACCTGCTGTTTGCTGTTTCTCAGAGGAAACGACCAGCAGGCGCGGAGACGAAAGCGGGCGGCAAGGCCGGCATACCGGACCCAGTTCGGATGGGTGGCGATGTCCTCTACAATGATCGTTTCATTGCGATACGCGGCAGCGCCGCAGGAACCCTCGCAGGGACCGATTGCGAGACCGTGGATCGCCTGGCAGTATTCCCTGGGATGGCTGGGCGCCGAAGCATGGAGCAGGTGGCGCTTCGCGTCATCCAGGAGCAGGACGGACGTTAGGCAATCGGGAAACTCGCGTTCCATGGCCAGATTGATGGCGTCGAGAATTTCGGTGAGCGGAGCCCCGCCGGCGACCATTTTGAGAATGCGCCGTTCCTCTTCGATCCAGCCGTATTTTTGGAGTTTTGCAGCAAGGATCCGACGAGAGCGCCATTGCCGCCAACAGACGACACCGAGAGAACCGAATAGGATGGTAAGAGCGATTCCGCCAAGGTCCATTTTTGCCTTCCGGCCACTTGCGACAATCTTCGCCACTCCGCCTGGAGGTCAGCTACATATTGACACAGAGCAACGCGGTGGTCACCACGCCGGTAAAGAACCCGCCAAGGAGTTCGTGCTGTCTGCTCGTGGCGGCTTCCAACATACTTAGCTCATCGCTCGAAGACGAAAACTCCTCACATTTTTCTTTGCTGAGATCGCCGTCACCGGATTCCGCCCTGTCCAAACTTCGGTCGATGCAGGAGCGTGAGTGAAATACAGGCCGCGTCACGCATGACCTGAGTAGCAGGAGGCGGCTGGCGCACTGGCATGATCACGGTATTCCTGGGTCCGGAAGCGTTCTGGGCAGCGCTGTACTTCATTGCAGCGTGGTTTGCCGGACGGAACCTGGCGCCGGGCTATCCGATGAACGATGCGTTGTCCTGGCTGTACTGGGTCGCGCCTCCGGCGGCGATGGCCGTGAGCTTCGCGCTTTGTTTCCAGTGGAAGATCCCCGGACCTCTCACCTGGTGGCTGCTCGTACGCCTGACGCTGGCGGCTGCGGCCGGCGTATGCGTTGTGACGAGTGTCCTGGCCGAGAAGATCGAAGCCGGATCCGGAAAGCCGGGGGTCGCGATGGGGATGATGGTGGCGATCGTGCTGCATCTGCTGGCGACCGGGTGCGCGAGCGTGACCGGATTGGTGATGCTGCTGCGCGGCGGCAACGCAGGATCCTCGCTGTGGATGTTCGTCAAGCAGGGCGCGGTCGTGGCGGCGCTGATCGCAGGATTTTTGCTACTGGCCTTCTTCTACTACGACCGGCAGACCACCGGCATGTCGGGGGAGGAAAAGGCGCGGCGGCTCTCGCAGGCGCACGGCGAGAAGATCGGCGCGAAGTTCCCCGGTGAGTGGCGAGAGGGGCGCAAGAACTGGACGAACTTCGAAATCGAATTCGTTGCGCCGAACAGTATCCGGCTGACGTCGAAGGTGAAGTACGCGGATCAGCGGCGCCCGTCGGACGTCGAGCGTCATCTTGCGAAATGGAACGGCGAGGTGGGCGCGGCGTTTCTCGAGTTTATCGGCGCCAGGCGGCCGTGGCGCGCGTCGTGGGACGGAGAACATCTGGTGTGGAGCGTCGAGATCGGCATGAAGGGGCTGAGCAGAAATCAGTTCCTCAACGACACGGCGGAGGCGGCACGGCTGTATGTGGGGCCGATGTCGGGGTGGGCGGGAACCGATACGTGGTGGTTGTTCGGCGACGCGATGGAGCATGCGATCGAGGCAGGTGGGGATTCGCGGCAGCGGTTCGCGCTGGCGTGGCTCGAGGCGGCTCTTGGGCATGCGGCGATGTACTACGAACGGGCCGGGGTCCACGAGGAACGGCTGGGGAAGTTGCGGCAGTTACAGGCCGAGGCGCGGCGTGCGAGCGACAAGACTGCCATGCAGAGGCTCCTGGGTGACGTTCGTACGGCGGAACAGTGGAGGCAGGTCGCGCACGGCGACTCCGACTACGCGTTTCTTCTCAACGGATCCCTGCGTTATGTAGGACTCGCGCGGAGTTACGCGGAGCGATCGTTCTGATCAGATCGCGAACCGCCTGAGGCCAAGTGGATCTCAGATGACTTCGATTGACTCGGATGCGGCGGCGCTCATTCATGCGGCGTCATCGACGGGGTTTCCTCCCACTTCATCAAGGAGGCGGGGCAGGTGAGTTTTGCTTCGGACGCTTGGATCTCCCGCATATCGAATAGTCGTTTTGACGAGTTCAATTCCAGTGTCAGTGTGGTGGGAGCGAACCGGCATACTCGTCGAGCCACGACCAGGCCATTTTGTAGAAATGCTCCGATGACGTGTGGAGAAGTTCGGGGTCGTGGAAGAGTGACTTCACGCTGGTGATGCGGTCGAAGACTGCCTCGATGGTTTGCGGCGGGCAGGTGGCGTCGCGTCCCCCGGCGCTGATCAGCACCGGGACACGGATGGAGGCGGCGAGTTGGAGAGGGTCGAAGTGTTCGAGGACCCGCAGGTGCGCCTCGTCGTTCATCTTTGCGGCTTCGAGCAGATTGCGGATGAGCGAACCCTCGGTGCGGGCGGCGCGGCGGACATCGCACAGGAACGGCACGTGCGCGACAACGGCTTTCAAACGCGGATCCAGTGACGCGACAGCGAGCGCGATGCCTCCGCCCTGGCTGGTTCCCGCGATGGCGATGGCGTCGCGCTGGATGTCGTCGCGCGTAACGAGGTAATCGACACCACGGATCACATCTGCATAGGCGCCTTGATAGTAGGCGCCTTCGGGCTGCTGCAGGTTCCAGGTGAGCTTTTCGGCATCGCCGGGGACACTCCAGAGTTCCTTCGAGGGTCCCTGCGAGCGCGGAAACACCTGCAGGATCGCGTAGCCGCGCTGGCATTCGTCGAGCATGACGCCCTGCTGCGTGCCTCCGTAGCCAGGCGCGGTGACGATGGCCCGCAGCGGAGCCTTGGGACCCGAGCCGCCGCGGATCGGCAGTGCGAGGAAGGCGCGGACGCGAACCCCGCCGAGCGAGCGGTACTCGATGCGGTACTTCTTGTACGGCAGCGGCTCGCGTGTGTCGACGACCTTCGCTTCCAGCGGTTCGGCGGCTAGCTTCGCCAGCGTGGACTTCCAGAATGCGGCGATCGCTGGATCGCCCGGCTGGGCAGAGGCGGCGGCCCCGGCGAGGGCCAGTGCGACCAGCGGAATCCTGCTCAGGGTTTCCAGATACTGCCTCCGATGAAGTAGCGGCCGAACATGTTGTAGTAGTAGACCGTCAGCACCTTGCCGTCGGGAAGCTGCAACGACTCAGGATATCCCACGTCCCAGTTGAGAAGGTCCTGGCGAATGGTGAGGTCCTGGTCGAGGTCCCAGGTTTCGCCTTCGTCTTTGCTGAAGCTGGCGCGGACGCCGCCGGGCGTGCCGTGATACGGATGCCGTATGCCGTAGGTGCAGACGACGCGGCCGTCGATGAGTTGGATGAGGTCGGCGGGATGGCCGATCATGACAGTCTTCTTCGGCTCGGACCAGGTGCGGCCGTTGTCCTTCGATTTCGCTGTCCAGACGTTGCCGCTGTTGCTGCGCATGGCGGCGAGCAGATCGCCCGATCGAAGCCGCAAGAGTCCGGGTTCCGCAAAGCCGCCGAGCTTGTTGCCCGGATCAGTGGCAATAGTGGAGAGGTAGGTCCAGGTGGCGCCTTGATCCTTCGACTGGAGCAGAACGGAAGTGACGTTGCGGATTTCGCCGTTGAGGTTGTAGGCGATGACAGGAAGAAGCAAGGTCCCGTCAGGCAGCGCGATGGGCGCGTCGGCGGGACCTTCCGTGTCCGAGAACGGCATGCCTGCCGTTGACACGTAACGCGGCGCTGACCAGGTTGCGCCACGATCCTTTGAAATCACGGTGTAGAAGCCGAGGTACTGTTTGCCGGCCCCGAGTTTGACCTTGGTCATCCACTTCTGTTCGTACTCGCCATCGTCGCGGTAGAGCGCGTTGTAGAAGACCATGAGCATGATGGATCCGTCGGCGAGTTGGATGCCGCAGGCTTCGCGTTCATCGAGGTTAGGGACGCCGAAAGTCGAGACCTTGGTCCACTTGCGGCCGTGGTCTTCGGATCGCAGGACCACGATGTCCCCGTCGGCGGCGACGTGCTCGGTCCCTTCGCGTGCGGTGAGCAGAATCGTGCCGTCACGCATCGGGATCATGTCGGCGGGATGGACGTGGCGCGCGCCGTTTGAATAAACGGTGAAGTTCTCTATAGGCCGGCTGATCTGCTGGTCGTTGAGTTCCGGATACGCGCGGACGGCGAGGTTCTGCACGATTTCGCTCATGCGCGTGAGATCGGCGCGAAGCTGCGTGACTTCCTGGCGGAGTTCATCGGGACTCTGGTCGAGCGTATCTTTGCGATCCTTCACCATGAACCAGCCGTTGGGCCAGCGCGGGAACGGGATCGCTTCCACCTTGATCTTCACGGGCTTGCCGGCAGTGATCCTGGCGGCGGGCACAGTGAGTTCGTAGACGCCGCTGTTGCCTTCGAGTTCGAACTGGCGCTGGCGCGACCACGAGGACCACTCGTTGCGCACCGGCTTGTAGCGCAGGCGGTAGTCGCCTCCGCGCCAGGCCCACTCGCGCAGCCAGCCGATCGAGAACGTGAGCGCGTATTCGCCGTTCACATACAACTTGAGTTCGGGTCCGCGGGCGATGTTCGGCGGCAGCGGCGCGCTGGCGCCGGTGAAGGAGAAGACCGTGTCCTTCTTTTCGGGGGCAGCGGCGGTTTCCCACTCGAGGCGGTTGTCTTTCATCTGGCCTGGAGCCCACCACGCCGCGGTCATGAAGCCGCGCGAGACGCCGCGGAAATCGCGCGTGTTGATGATGGTGGCCGAGTCGTGATTGTTGTGAGCGAAGGTGACTCGCTGGTATCCTTCCACGCGCTGCGGATCCGCGGCGGAAGCGACGATGGCGGCAAGAAAGAAGAGAGCTGGGATGATGCGTTTCATTTCTTCAAAGGAGGAATGGGATTCGAGCGGGCAACACGCACGCGCCGGGCGAGGATCGCTTTGCGCGGGACGCCGTCTGCATCAGGTTTCTGGAACCACGAATAGACGATGAGGAAGCTGTCGCGATCGAGTGCGACGAGATCGGTGTAGCCGCAGGAGTCGGCTTGCGGCTTGGCGGCGTCGGCAGGCAGCAGGTCCCAGGGTTCGGACCAGTCGTTGCCGGTCCCGCTGGGGCTGAAGCGCAGTTGCACGCCGGGGCGTCCCGAAGCGAGAACGAGAACGCCGTTGTCGAGTCTGAGCAGGCGCGGCAGAACACCGGTGGGCGCGAAGACGGCGGGCTTGGTCCAGGTGCGGCCGAGATCGCGCGAGCGCGTGTGATACATGGGTCCCAGGCCGTTGCCATCGGTGGTGCGCAAGACGGCGTAGAGGGAACCATCGGCGAGGATTTCGAAAGCCGGCTCAGTGAACCCGTCGCGGGCATCGGCCTTGGGATCCGCGGCAGGATCGGGTTGATAGGGGATCCGGCCCTGCAACTGCCAGGTGCGGCCGAGATCCGCGGATCGCCAGGCCGATGACGCGAACTTGTAGGGTTGCTGATCGAGGAAGGTCGGATACGTGACGGCCAGCAGGGATCCGTCACGCGCGGTCCGCAGGTCGCCCCACCAGATGCGGGGGAATCGCTTTTCGACCTGATAGCGTAGGGCGGTTGGGTCGTTCAATTCGGAGGTCTCTTCGGTCCACTTGCCGCCCGTGAAGCGCTTGAAGAAGATGAGCCGCAGGTCACGCGCGAGGTCGCGCATGCGATAAAGCGAGAATTCACTGCGATAGCTGGTGAATGTGCCGCCTCTTTGCGGAAGCTGTAGTGACGCGGCATCGAGCGATGGCGGAGTTTCGATGCGGAACCAGTCGCCGTTGCGGAGGCGGAGTCCGTAGGCTTCTTCTGCGGCGGTTGGATCCTCTTTCCAGGAGTAACCGTCATCTGCGGATACGAAGGTTTTCTTCGGTGAACCGTAGGCCGTGGCGGAGTCGGCTTCGACGTGGACAAAGACAATCAGGCGGCCGTCGGCCATGCGGTGCATGGTGGGGAACTGATAGCGTCCCCAACGGCGTTCGCCTGCAGGGCCTTCGACCAGCACAGAGGCCGGTGAGAGATCGACGCGCAGCGGGGGATTCTCTTTGCGCAGGCCTTCGAAGCGGGCTTTGGCGAAGTCGGAACAGGCGCGGTCCTGCATGGCGCCGCACAAGAGAAGCAGTTGATAGTAGCCGTTTGGCTTGCCGGGCTCGGCGGCGATTGCAGTCTCGAGCAGCTTGCGGGCTTCGGCGCGTTTGCCCTGCGCCGTGTAGATACGGGCGAGTTGCGTGTTCGCTTCCGGCTGCAACGGATCGAGCCGGAGCGCGTCGCGATACAGGTTGACGGCCTCGGGTTCGCGGTTGAGACGGCTCATATTGCGTGCTGCCTTCACGAGGTACTCAGGGTTTCGCGGATCCCGGCGAAGGGCCTCCGCGTATGCTTTCTCCGCGTCGTCGAAACGATCGGCAGCAAAGCGCACATCGCCGAGCGACGCTTGGATGTCTGCTGCGCGAGGTTCGCGCACGGCTGCTTTTTCAAATGCCTGTTCCGCCTCGGCGTTGCGGCCGGTGGCGTAAGCGACGAGTCCGACACCGGCGAGACAGCGGGAATCATCCGGAAACTTTCGAAAGACCTTTTCCGCTTCGGCGTGCTGCTCGAGATCGAGGAGGGTGAGTCCGAGATCGTAGGCGACAGCCGGCGTGGGAGCGAGCGTAAAAGCGCGGCGCAGAACCGTTACGGCCTCACGAGGCTGGCCGAGGATCCGGTAGTTGGCGCCAGCCAGGGCCAAAGCATCCGGCTGGCGTGGCGCGCCCAGGACGGACAAACTCTCTCGGGCCCGTCCCAGGCGGTTCAACGCCAGCGCGAGGTCGAATCGCACGGCAACGTTGGCAGGATCCAACCCAAGCATCCTGCGGTAGCTGCCGATGGCCTCCTCAAATCGACCCGCGCGGACAGCCGCCAGGGCGCGGCTGCCCAATTCTTCAAACTCCCGTTGTTGCTGTTGCTGCGCAAGGAGCGCCGGGAGAATCAGCAGGGCGATGACGCCCGGCAGTGTTCTCATTCTTTACCAATACAACTTCATGCCAAGCTGCTGGATCCGGGGGTTGCCATTCATGAAGAAGGCGCGCCCGAAGTTTGCACTGCCGGGGTCGAACTGGTTGATGTAGTAGTTCGGGTGGTTCAAGGTGTTGAAAGTCTCCCAGCGGAACTCCAGACGAGTCCCTTCGCGAAGCTTCCATTCCTTGGCGAGCGACATATCCCAGAAGAAGGCTGGCGGATTCTCGAGGATGTTGATGCCGGCGTTGCCGAGGCGGGGCGCCTGGGCAGGATGGAGGCGCGTGTTTAAAGGGTAGTCGAATGCATCGCGGCTGAAGCGTGGTGTGTCGCGGCCATTGCCCCCGAGGAAGAAGCTTCCCACCAGATCCGGACGGCAGGAGTTGCTGTAGCCGATGTTGCAATTGCCGCTGCCGATGCCCGGCGTGTAAGGAAGTCCGGTCTGCGCCGAGGCGATGCCGCTGAGGCTGATGCCGCCGATCACGGCGTCGAGGACGCGGGGCATCGAAGAACCGATGAGCCTGCCGCGGCCGAGAGGCAGATCCCAGCGATAGTTGGCGACGAATCGCTGCGTCACGTCGTCGGTGGTGCGGCCGGTTTCGAGTTGCATGTTGCGCGAGAACTGCGGGACGCTGATGTTGCCCTGTGCGGCACGCGAATTGTTGCCGCCCATGGCCTTGCCATAAGTGTAGGATCCGCGGAAGCTCAGTCCATACGAGTAGCGCTTCTCGGCGCTCACGATGAGGGCATTGTAGTTGGCGGTGGCGCCGCTCGAGAACCCGAGAATGCGGTTCCACTTGGGGAAGCGTACGCGATTGGTAAGCGCCACCGAGGACGGCGCATCCGCGTCGTTGTATTCGTTGACCTGCTCGAGGTGCGTGGACTTCGAGCCAAGATACTGCGCTTCGACGACGAAATCTTTGCCGAGGGTCTTGCCGACGCTGAGGCTCCACTGTTGCGTGTAGCCGTCGAGCATCTTGCCTTCGAGGCTGGTGATGACTCCGATGGGCGCGGTGGAAACGGAAGCGGTCAGCGGGCGTCCCACGATGCCGTCATAGCGAAGGTCCGGATTCCTGATGTCCGAGGTCCGCAGGTCGGCGGTGACCTGTGCGGGCGGCGCCGTGGTGGAGTTCTGCGCGAGGTTGTTCCACTGGGCCGAGGAGTAATACCAACCGTAGCCGCCACGAACGACGAGCGTGTTCTTCGGGCGCCAGGCGAAGCCGAAACGCGGCGCGAAGTTGTTCTTGTCGGGAACGAAGAAGGTTTCGCGATCGAGGAGTCCGACGGCGAGGTCGGGACGGAACTGCTGGTAGAACGGAACGGCTTCGACATTCTGAGCCGCGTAACGCAGGCCTCCGGCGCCGTTGCCAAGGGATGGGTCGAACTGCGTGGTGCGGCCGTCGAGTTCGCGGGGCGGCGAGTTGTACTCGTAGCGCAGGCCGATGTTCAGGGTCAGGTTCGAGGTGACTTTCCAGTCGTCCATCGCATAGAAGCCAAGAAGATTGCGGCGGAAGCGCGATTCCAGGTTCGGGCGGATCTGCGTACGGCTCGAGAAGGGGAAGCCGAGCAGGAAGTCGCCGTAACCGTCACCGGTGATGTCACCCGAGAAGGTGTAGTTGCCGTTGGCGTTGGTCGCGCCGACCACGTCGGAGCCGACGCGCTTGATGTCGCCACCGAACTTGAAGTTGTGGGATCCGCGGATCCAAGTGACCGAGTCATAGTACTGCTTGGTCTCGTTGGTGAAGCGCTGGATCTGCGATTCCACAATGTTGCCAATAACTGTTTTCTGGAGCGCGACGGTGGAGGGAGCACCGGCGAGTTCGCCATCTTTGTAGGCGAACGGGATCCCCGCCTGGTAGGCGATCGGGTTGCCCGCGTTCTGACCGGCGAAGCGGTTTTCGATGAACGACCAGCCGAAGCGCAGTTCGTTGACCAGGCGCGGGGACAGAGTGCTGGTGAGGCTCGACGCGACGCCGCGAATGGTGGGAACGGCGAGTCCGCCGCCGAAAGTCGGCACAGGACCGGGACTGAACGTATAGAGTTTCTGGTCGGCGTAACGAGCCATGAAGTCATGGCCGTTAGCGATGCGGTGATCGCCGCGCAGGAGCCAGGTGTCCTGGTCGGACTGGCCGGGGATGTTGTTCGCATAGTTCTGAGCGGCGCCCGGGTTGTTCGGCAGCGGGTAGAAATTATTGATCTTCGCCGAGATCGGATCGATGCGGCTGGTCGGGATGGTCTGGTTCGGGAACGGCGTGCCGCCCGACAGCGGATCGATCACGTTGTTGAGGCCGGCGAGATTTCCGGTGCGCTGGGCCTGTGTCGGCACGACGCTATTGCGCAGTGAGGCGGTGCGCTGCCGGACGAGATCGAAGTTGCCGAAGATGAAGGTCCGGTCTTTGCCGTTGTAGATCTTGGGGATGTAGACGGGTCCACCGACCGAGACGCCGAACTGGTTGCGGCGCAGGGCGCTGATTTTCTGGGTCGGAGTGAGGAAGGTGTTGCGGGCGTCGAACATGTCATTGCGGACAAATTCAAAGGCCGTGCCGTGGAACTCATTGGTTCCCGAGCGGGTGACGACGTTGATGACGGCTCCGCCGCCCGCGCCGTATTCGGCGGAATACTGGCCGACCTGGATCTTGAATTCACGAACCGCGTCGACGCTCGGCGCGAGGCCATAACTGTTGAAGTAGGGTTCGCGGTTGTCAGCGCCGTCCAACTGATAGTTGTTCTCCGTGGCGGGCGCACCGGCGACCGAGGGCGCGAGGCCGCGTGACGTTCCGGCCAGCGAGGTGTTTTTCGCCGTTGCGTTATTGCCGGAGTTGGTGGCGGCCGCAAGGGTCACCAATTCCATGAAATTGCGGCCGTTGAGCGGGATCGAGACGATGTTCTGGCTGGTTACGACATTGCCGATGACGTTGCTCTCGGTTTCGACCAGCGGCGGTGGAGCAGCGACCATCACGGATTCGGTCACCTGACCGACTTCGATGTTGATGTCTGCGCGAGCCTGCTGAGCGACTTCGAGAGTGATTCTGGGGAGCACGGCTTTCTTGAAACCCTTCATCTCGACCTCGATCCGGTAGTTGCCGGGGATCAGGGAAGGGATCGTGTAGTAGCCCGAGACGTTGGATTCCGTGGATCGTTCGATGTTGGTTTCGAGGTTGACGACCCGGACACGCGCGCCAGGTACGGGAGCGGCCGAGGGGTCGCGAACGATACCTGTCAGGGTGGCGTTGGCGTTCTGGGCGTCGAGAACGGGGACGGCGGCCAGAATCGTCAGACAAGCAAGGGCAAAGTGCAAGCGGGGCGACGGCATACAAGGTTTATACCCAACGGATGTGTATATTGTCAACAGAAAAATGTATACAGTTTACATTTGACAGATTCATGGCAGCCTGATAGATTACTTTCTATGAGCAGCACGCTGCCCTCCCTGCGTATGGTGTCGATCCGCGACTCGGCGGTTGACGCTCTGCGAAGCGCTTTGCTGGAGGGGAAGTTTCAACCAGGCGAGAGTCTTTCGGAGCCGGCGCTGGCGTCCCAGATGGGGATCAGCCGGGGTCCAGTGCGGGAGGCGCTGCTGGTTCTCGAGCAGGAAGGGCTGGTAGTCCATAACCAGAACCGCGGATTCTCGGTGTTGACGCTGGGTCCGGAAGACCGGCGCGCGATGACGAAAGTGAGAGTTCCGCTGGAGGCGCTGGCGCTGGAACTCGCCAAGGCAAAGGCGACGCCTGGCGACCTGGCGGAGATGGAGGCGGACCTGGAGCGGATGATCGCCAGCTATGGTCCGGACACCCGCAACAGTGCCCGTGAAGACTTGGCCTTTCACGGGAAGTTGTGGGAACTGTCGGGCAATCCCTGGCTGATCGTGGCATTGAAGCGCGTGGTTGTGCCGTTCTTTTTGTTCACGATCATGTACAGCGCCAAGACCGACATGCTGGACGCCGCGACGCTCGAAAAGCAGCATCGCGCGTACCTGGATTTTCTGCGCGGATCCACGGAGATGACCGCGGAGGAATGTGTACGGCTGCATTTGAGCATGTACGAACTCTGATCCGGAGAGGGGTGTGCATAGTTGACGTTCGCGAATCCTGTAAAAGAAAAGCTGGCGTCCGGCAAGGCTGCCTGGGGAGCCGCTTCGAGTGTGGCCGACGAACTCGCCAATCAATTGACGATCGCGACGGGCGTCGATTTCCTTTGGATCGACACGGAGCATTCGTCGTTCGGACTGGATGACGTGCGTTTGCTGCCCATCATGGCAAGGCAGCAGCGTTGCATGCCGATGATCCGGGTGGCCGGACTCGACCCCAACCTCATCAAGAAGGCGCTGGACCTGGGCGCTTCGGCGATCATGATCCCGCAGGTGAACGATGCAGCCGAGGCGATCGCCGCGGTGCGGGCGTGCAAGTACCCGCCGCAGGGGATCCGCGGAGTTTCGCCGCTGTGGACCTTTCACCTGAACATCAGTTGGAACGATTACCTGCCGCACGCAAATGATGAAGTTTGCGTCGTGGTGCAGATCGAGTCGGTGGAAGGGATGCAGAACGTCGAAGCGATCGCCGCGGTGGATGGCGTGGACGTGCTGTTTGCGGGTCCATCGGATCTGTCGGCGGCGATGGACGTGATCGGACAGACGGATCATCCCAAGGTGCAAGGGTTCCTGGCGGAGTTCCCGGCGCGGGTGCGGAGCCAGGGCAAGATCGCCGGGATCTCGGTGGGTACGGTGGAAGCGGCGATTGAGTGTTATCGCCAGGGATACCGGTTCATCAACATCGGCAGCCTGCTGTTTTCGGGTTCGCGCGGTTTGGCGGCGGACTTGAAGCGAGTCCGCGCGATCGAAGCGTAGATTCATTTCCGCGGCCTCGGGATGCCTGCGGCCGCGACCACGGCGCCGGCGAGGGCGATCGCCAATACAGCCTGCAACGCAGAGGCGTAGCCATTCGATCCCGGCTGGACGAAGAGTGAGATCCCATAGGGACACCACGCGAGCGCGATGAGATCCGCAGGCAGGATGAGCGACATCGCCGCGCCCACCGCTTGCGGGCCGAAGTGACTGGCGGCGAGGAGCGGGATCAGCATGTAGTCGGCGCCCATCGCGAGACCGAAGAGGCAGGCGAAGGGATACGGCGAGAAGTCCGGCGACGCCAGCATCAGGAGCGGGATCGACGCGCCAACGCACGCGAATACGCCGACCAGCAGCCACTTCACCGGATACCGGTCCGCGAGCCAGCCAAAGAGGATTCGACCCGCGATGCTGGTGACGAGAATCATCGCGAGTACATTTGCGTAAGTCTCGTCGAGTAGTTGTTGATTGCTGCGGAATCCCTGTTCGGCGAGGATCAGTTTCAAGTGCTGGTTCACGCTGCCAATTGCGCCGATCGAGCAGAAACTGCTGGCCAGGAGCGCCCAGAAGGCCGCGGTGCGAAACAGCGACGGCGCCTGGGTGGCAGCCGGCTCTCGGGTTGCGGCAACGCCTTTCGGCAGCAGTAAGGCAAGCGGCCATATGAGAAGCACCAACGCGGCGATGCCCAACAGGGCCCCGCGGAATCCGAACGCTCGTGTCAGCGGCGCGGCGATCGCTTTGGCCGACAGTGCGCCGAAGAGTCCGACGCCGACGTAGACGAGCGCCATCGCGCGTCCGCGTTCGCGGGTGAACCAGTTGGCGATGAGTACCTGATGGGGGATGGGTCCCGCAAAGATGTATCCGGTCATGAAGACCAGCCAGGCCCCGCAATAGAGCCAGCCGGGAGTCGCGAGGTTGGCGAACAGCAGGAACGAGATCGCGAGGAGCGTGGCGCCGGTCATGAGCGAGGCGCGTGGATCCAGCTTGCGCAGAAACGTGGGTCCGATCCAGAGAGTGAGCAGCGTTGCGATCGGAAAGCCGAGCATCAGTTCCGGCCGCGTGATGCCGATGCCGCCATTCGCTTGCGGCTGTTGCAGGTAGTCGTAAAAGAACGGCAGCGCATAGTACGGCACGCCGACGGAGAGTCCGAAGGTGAAGAAGGACAGTACGGCGACACGCCAGTTGTGGCTGGTTTCCGTCACACACGATCCGGGACCACATAGGGAACGCGATAGATCCGCGAGCGATACTGATTCGCCTCCGCATCGTTGAGGAACTCTTCCCGCGCGGGATCGAAGCGGAGTCCGCGATCGAGGCGATAGGAGGTATTCGCCAGGTGGCAGAGCGCAGCGGACAAATGTCCCTGCTCGATGCCGGCATGCAGCAGTTTCGCGTTGCGGGCGCGCGCGGCCGCGAGGAAATTGCCGATGTGTCCCTGGTTGTCCCACGAACGTGGTTCCTGGAACTTCGTATCATCGGTGAGCTTGCGCTCGTCGCCGCGATAGATGCGGAAGCCGAGACAATCGAGCGCCAGCGTGCCTTCACTGCCGAAGAAGATGTTGCCGACGAAATTGTTGTGATCGAACGCGAGCGAACTCTCGCCTTGTGTCGGTAGTCCGCGGACCTCGAAGACCAGCATGCAGTCGTCATAGCGGAAGGTCGCGAGTTGCGTATTCGGCGTTTCCTGATCGTCGTCGTAGACGAAGCGCGAGCCGTCGCACTGCACTTTCGAAGGCAGTGTGTTCTTGCCGAGTCCCCAGCGGGCGATGTCCATCTCGTGGACACCCTGATTGCCGATGTCGCCGTTGCCGTAATCCCAGAACCAGTGCCAGTTGTAGTGGAAGCGGTTCGCGTTGAAAGGACGCAGGGGCGCGGGTCCCAGCCAGATGTCGTAGTTGACGCCATCGGGGACCGGACCATCCGGCTGACGTCCGATCGACTTGCGGCGCTTGTAGCAGATGCCTTTCGCCATGTAGACCTTGCCGATCGCGCCGCCGTGCAGTAACTCGATCGCGCGGCGGTAGTGGGCAATGCTGCGCGCCTGCATCCCGACCTGCACGATTCGCCCGTAGCGTTCCGCCGCCTGGATCATGCGGCGTCCCTCGACGAGATTGTGGCTGGCGGGCTTTTCGACGTAGACGTCCTTTCCGGCCTGGCAGGCCCAGATCGTGGCGAGCGCATGCCAGTGATTGCAGGTGGCGATCACCACCGCATCGATCTCTTTGTCATCGAGCAGAGCGCGGATATCGGAGTACTTGCGCGGCGCGGGCGTCCCGGGATCCTGCACTTTGCCTGCGAGCGAAGACGCGCTGTCGCGGACCGTGGCGTCGATGTCGCAGATCGCCGCGATCCGCGCTTCCAAGGGACGTTTCGCAAACTCGCGCATGAGTTCCTGGCCGCGGCCACGGGTCCCGATGAAACCGATGCGAACCTGATCGTTCGCCCCATGCAGGCGGGACATCGCGGCTGTCGTGGCGGCGGACGCGAGGATGAAACGACGCCTGTTCATACGCTCGTGTCCTCACCGGAGTCGAACTGCGACATGTACTCGAGAAACGTGCGAGCGTACTTGTCGAGGACATCCATCCCGCCGCCGTCGAGCAAAGGCGAGCACATCTCATAAGCGACAGAGCCGGTGAAGCCGGTTGCCGCGAGGGCGCGGAAGAAGGCGCCGTAATCGATGAATCCCTGCCCCATCGGCACGGCTTGTATGTACGGCAGTTCCTCGCGGTAATTCACGAGTTCCGGGACATAGCGATAGCGCGGCCTGCGTTGATAATCGGCGACGGTCGTGTGGACAGTCAGAGGTCCGAGGCGTGTCGCCGCGGCCGTCAGATCATCGCCGTGCAGTGCCGGAGCCCACGCGTCGAAGAGTGCGCGGCAGTTGGGTTGGTTGACGGCGTGGATGAGATCGCGCATCGACTCGTACCCGGCTGCGAGGTCGTGATGGTTCTGAACGCCGATGGTGACGCCGAGGTCCGCGGACCGCAGCGATGCTTCGCGCAGAGCGTCGACCACCAGACGCCATTGGGTCGTGTAATCGCGCGCCGGATTATCGTAGCCGGTGAAGACGCGAACCAGGTTGCCGCCGAGATCACGCGCCAGCCGCGCGAGTTCGACGATGTAGTGGATCTGGATCTCTTTATGCGGGATGTCGCCGTGTTCGAGGTCCGCGGTGAGGTTGCAGTATCCCGCGATGCAGAGGTCGCGCATGCCCCGGTTTTCCAACCGGGTGCGAAGTGCGGCGCGCTCTTTCGAACCGTAATCGAGGACCGATACATGCGGCCGCTTGGCCATCAGCATGACACCGCCATAGCCGAGTTCCGCGGCCTTGTCGATCACTTGTTCGACCGGCAGATAGGCTTGCCCCCAGAATCCGGCATAGCTGACAGAGTGCAGTAGGTAGGTTGACGGCATGGATCCTCAGGCGCGCCGGTCAAGCGCGTAATAGGGTTTGTTGGTCTTCCACTTCCCGCGAGTGAAATCCGGGAACGAGATGGGCTTGCTGTTGCCTGCGATCGACTGCGCGGATAGTGGCGAGACGACGGTCATGGTGAGACCGTCTTCGAGCGAGAGCGGCGTAGGCTGCTTGTCCCGGACCGATTCGAGGAGCTTGTAGATCATCAGCGGATCGGTGCCGCCGTGTCCGGCCGCGAGCTGGTCGCCGCCCGTCTGCTTGCCGCCGCCAACGGGACGCCACCAGGCGTGCTCGTATTGGTCCTGATAGGGCGGGAAGGGTTCCCAGTCGTGTTCTTTGGGACTCCGCTTCCACATGTAGATCGAGTTGCGCTCTTCGCTGTATACGCCTTCGGTACCCTGGATCATCCAGCGATTGTCGTAAGGACGCGGAAGCTGCATGTCGTTGTTGAGGACGATGGTGTTGCCGCGCTTGGTCTTGATCAGCGAAGAGACGATGTCGCCCTGCGCGTAATGACGCTTGGCGGCCGGATGATCCGGACCCAGCTTCCTGGCGAAGTTCTGATTGATGCCGAGCGAGCGGCTAGCCATCGAGATAATCGTGTCGAACGCATCGCCGCAGTTGATGTCCATCCAACTGAGGACGGGTCCGAGACTGTGCGTCGGATACTGATCGCGATTCTGTGCGACCAGGTGTTCCCCGCCCCAGCGCGCGTTGCCCTGTCGGTCGAAATACCAGGGCGTGCGTCCCACGCAATCGTTGCCGTGCGCGCAGTGGCAGTGCACGATCTCGCCGAGCATCCCCAGGCGGATCATGTTCAACACCGCAAGATTGTCACGGCGAAACGCCCAGTTTTCAAGCATCATGCAGGATATGCCGGTCTTGTCGCGAGTTTCGAGCAGCTTCCAGCAATCTTCGACAGACTGCGCCGCAGGGACCTCAATGCCGACGGCCTTGCCGGCCTTCATCGCATCGACGGCCATGGGGACGTGCCAGTCCCACGGCGTGGCGACGATGACGGCGTCGATGTCTTTGCGGTCGAGCAGGCGCTTGTAGGCGTCGGGCGAACCCGTGTACGCTTCGGGCTTCGGCCGGTGTTTGGTGATGACGCGGTCGACACCGCGCGCCGCGGCTTCGGGATTCGAATCGCAGATCGCCGGGACCTGGGTCCAGGGGATGTCGAGGACACGCGTCAGCAGCGGGATCCCGCGGTTGCCGGTTCCGATGACGGCCACGCGCACCGGCGGCTTGTCATCGGCCTGTGCGGCCAGGGCAGAGGCGGCAGCGAGGGTCGCAGCGTTCTTGAGGAATTCACGGCGGGGCGTCGTCATTTCTTATTGATCTCCTTTGGCAGGAACTTTGGCGATGGCGTCGATCTCGACTTGTATGCCGCCCCAGAGAACCGACTGCACGGTGGTGCGAGCGGGGCGTACGCCGGTAAAAAACTGCGCGTAGACGGAATTGAAGCGATCGAAGAGGTTGATGTCCGAAAGATGGCAGGTGCACTTCACGACGTCGTCGCGCGTGCATCCGGCGGCCTGCAGGATCTTGTCGACGTGTTCGAGTGTGAGTTGCGTCTGCTCTTCGATCGTCCCCGGGACGATTTCGCCGGTGGCGAGGTTGAGCGAACCCTGGCCGCTGATGTACAGCCAGCCGTCCATCACAACGCCGGCGGAATAGGCGCCGGTCGAGACCTGCTTCTCCGGATGCCGGATCTCTATCTTTGACATTACTTGTAACCTCCTGTGGGGAACGAGGGATGGCAGAGGAAGGTCGCCTGCAGGTTCATGCTCGCTGCGTTGACAGGCGCACGCAGCGTCACGATAGCGGATCGCGGCGCGATGACGTTGATGGTGTCTGTGCCCAGGGTGTCCGTGAAGTGCGTCTCGATGGTGGGATCCGCGAGATAGCCGCTGTGCGCGATGACGCCGGTGATGCCGCCTGCGGCGCTTGCCGTCACCTTCTGTTTCTCGCCCGCGGTATGAATCGGTTCGGTGGCTGCGACGGGCAGCGCGGTCGAACCCTCCCAGACTTCGATGCCGCCGGCGGAGACAAGCGATGCGGGACACGTGATGGTGTGGATGCGGCGTTCGCGATCGCCCTCGGGAAAGATCCGGCTGACGATGCGGATCCGCGCGCCGCGCACTTCAGTCCACCAGTCGGTTTCGATTCCTTTGTTGTCGATGATGCGACCTGCCGTGATGCCGGCGCGGGCTGCGAGTGTGCCGGTGCGTGAATCGTGAAAGACGAGTGCGCTGTCCCAGGTCGCACGTTGCGGACGCTGCGTGAAGCATGGAGGGAAGCGCGATGAGTACGAGAACTTAGCGTAGCGATCGCGAAAGGCGGAATCGAAGCGGCCGTGCGCGGCGAGATGCATGCGGACTTCGCCGGTTTCGAGACAGTTCGACAACAGCAGGTTTGAGCCGGGGATCGGCATGAGGTAGTCGCGCTGTTCGGACGGGAGGCGCTCTTCAGCGACAGTCCAGAAGGGATCCTGCGGCGGGATCCGGAAGACGGCGGCGAACGCCTGCATGCACGCGTAGGGCGTGGCAGCGCTGTCGCCGGGCTCCGGAAAATCGTTGGTGCCGCGATCGGAGAGTTTGACGTTGAGGCGGCCGGCGCTCGAGTCGAAGCCGCCGTGGCGCCAGAAGAAATCGATGTTGCGGCGCAGGATCGCGCGTAGGAGTCCGGGGGAATGCGGCCAGAGACCCTGGCGATAGCCGAGGACCAGCGCGGTCAGCCACGCCCAGCGGGATCCGATAGCGGTGCCGAACAAAGGCTGCGAGCCGTTGGGCGCGATCCATTGCGGCGCGAGGTCCAGCAACTCGCGGATCCGCGAATCGAAGCGGTGCTTGGCGACTCCATGCATTTCGCGCCAGTAAAGGTAGTTCGCCGCGTGCTGCCAGTAGCTGCTGCCATCGCCGGGGTGAGCTTTCTCGAAGGCCTCGCCGGGCACAGTCTCCGGGGGTTTGGCGCCCAGGATCCACGAGGTCCACTGGAGTGCGGGCGTGTTGATAGCGGTTTTCGCCAGTGCGTCGCGAACCTGCGCGAGGAGTCTTCCATCGCTATCGCGGTCGCGACCGGAGACAGCGTACGCTGCGAGGGCAGGCAGCATTGGCGGGGTCAGCGCGGGATCCGGATGATCGAAGTAGCCTTTGACGATTGCGTTCCAATACGGTGCGTAGAAGTCCTGCGGCCCGGATGCGGCGTCCAGGCGGCCGGTCAGAAATGCTGTGGCGGTTCGGATCACGTCTCTCCGGGTCACTTCTTCCTCTTCCGGTCCTCTCCGATTGCAGCCGCTGTGTCGCGATTCACGATGGACACGCGAAACAAAGGTTTGGCGGCTTCCGACGCGTCCTGCGTGAAAGTCTCCGCCGTTCGCGCGGGATCATAGCCTCGCCACAACCAGGTCATTTGCGCAGGAAACTCCGCGCCACCGTGGTTCAGGTTATGCGAACCGCAACCGAAACTGAACCGGAAATCGTAACCCGTGAGTTTCAACGCGTTCGCCATCCGAATGTTGGCGAGGGGCCAACTGCCCCACGAGGGATGCTCCATATCTTCGGCGCCGTCCTGCAGCCAGATGCGCACGTTGCGTTTCGGCTCGCGCAGGACCTTGTCGGGATAATCCTGGGCGCCGTCGGATACAGTTGGATCGCGCCTCCATTGGATGTTGGTGAAGCTCCCTTCCCAGGTGATGACCCGGCTGAACTGATCCGGCATGTACCAGGCGGCATTGAAGGCAGCCAGCGCGCCGGAAGACAATCCCGCGATGCCGCGGCTGTAGGCATCGGTTCGCAGCTTGTACCGCGCCGCAACTTCCGGAAGCAGCTCATCGCGAAGAAAGCGCGGATTCCGGTCGCTCACCGTATCGTATTGGACGCTGCGCATCGCGGCGGCCAGCGATCGCTTCGCCTCATCGGAGTAGCGCTTCACGAAATCGAACAGCGGCGTGCCGGGGACGCCACTAATGTCGCCGGGTTCGACAAGAATCGCGATCATCACGGGGATTCGCTTCTGGGCGATGAGGTTGTCGAGCGCGATCAGGACGCGGTGATTACCCGATCGTTTGCTGTACCCCTCGCCATCGTGGAAGACCATGAAAGGGGTTGCAACGGCAGGGTCGTGCTGTGCCGGTACATAGATCCAGTACTTGCTCTTCATGCCGGGGTAAATCCTGCTGACGTGTTCGAGCGGCCCGAGAAGCTTTCCGGCAGGCACGCCGGGCTGTTCTTCCGAAAGCGGACCATAGGCAGGCAGATCCACACTGCCGCCGAAGCGGCTGCCGTTGACCACGTAATGAAAGCTGTGCACCGCACCGAGCGGCTGGATGTTCGCCGCCGCATACCAGAGGTCCCCGCCGCGGACCTTGCGCATGACCGGACCGGGACGTCCATCGATGTACAAGAGCGGCTGGACTGCCGCCTTGGTTGCGAAGAAGAAGTCGCCCAGGTAGCCGAGCCAGGCGGTTCCGGCATTCAGTGATCGCTCTGGAAAGCTGGCCCGTAGCGCGCCTTCGAGCGCGCCAGGATTTTGCCTCGCCAGCGCCGACAACTGTAGCGCGGTCCGCTTCTCCGGTTCTGTGGGCGGGCCGGCGGCTGAAACGGAAACAACCAGAATGGCGGCGAATAGAACCAGGATTCTCATCGGGCGATACTCCAAAGTGTACGGACAGAAGGGGTGACTGTCAACGAGAAACTTGCACTATGCAAAGTTTCTGGCCTACATATGGATCTGCGTAGCTGTTTTTCTCTCGTTATGGAAACTTTCTCGTTGACTTCTACAGCAAGCTGCCCTTACCATGGCAGAAACAGTCCATGAGCTTCGTCAGCACGCAGAGAGAACGTGATAAAGCCGTGATCCTCAACGTGGTCCGCAATTTCGGACCCGTATCGCAGGTCGAAATCCACCGGCTCACGCACCTGCGGACCAGCACGATTTCGCAACTGACCAAAGAACTTCTGCAGGGAGGACATCTGCAGGTGAGCGGCCGCAGCGATAATCCCACCGGCCGCAAGCAGGTGCTGCTGAAGGTCAACGAAGAACAGGGTTTTCTGCTCGGCATCGAGTTCGATTCCGACCTGGTTGTCGCCGGCGTGATGGACCTCGTGCCGAAGATCCGCGGGCTGGTGAAGGAACCGACGCGACGCGATGGCGGTGTCGAGGGATTGATCCAGCAGCTCATTGCTTGTGGGAAGAGGGCCCTGGCCGAAGCGGGTGTGCCGCTGCGCAGGCTTCGCGGCATCGGGCTCGCGGATGTTGGGCTGGTAAACCGCCGCACCGGGATGACGATCGTCTCGTCACAGCTCGACTTCTGGCGGGATGTTCCGCTGGCGCGGCGTTTTGAAGATGCGTTCGAGGCGCCGGCTCTGCTCGACAACGCCACGCGCTGCCGGGGCAACGCGGAGCGCTTGCTGGGCGCAGGCGAATCCGCCGAGGACCTCATCTATATTGAGTACGGCGCGGGTATCGGATCCGCGATCTTCTCGAACGGGCGGGTGATCGAAGGTCACCGCACGAGCGCCGGCGAATTCGGACATACGCGCGTGACTCCTACCGGACCCGCGTGTAAGTGCGGATCTTTCGGCTGTCTCGAAGCAGTCGCCGGATCGCCCGCACTGGCGAACCGGTTCCGCGAGATCATTCGCGAGGGCGGGTCATCGCTCGCGTTGTCGCTGGTCCCCGGCGGCGACCCCGCGCTGGTTACCGGCTGGGACGTGTTGAAGGCGTCGCGCGCCGGAGACAAGGTTTGCCTCCTGATTGTCGAAGAGATGGCGCGGCATCTGGCCACGGGGATCGGCAACCTGGTGAACCTGCTCGATCCTGCGCGAATCGTGCTGGATCAACGCCTGGAAGTGTGCGGTCCGGACTTTCTCGAACAACTTCGGCGCGCGATCCGGCTGCAGGCGCTCACGCATCTCACCGATGACCTGGTTCTCTGTTACGGATCCCTGGGCGAAGAAGCAGGCGTGCTGGGCGCGGGTTTGTTGAGCCTCGAAGAGCTGTTTGCGATCCCGGAATTGAAGCCGCCGCGCTTCCTCGTCGAGCCGCAGCAAGTCGCATCCTCCCGCAAGACGACATGCGCAACCTGATCCTGCTCGCATTGGTGAACCTCGCTTGGGCGACGCAGTTTCCAGCCTCCCGCGTCGCAGCGCAGGAATTGGGCGCGATGACGGTGACGTGGTTCGCGATGCTCGCCGCAGCGCTGTTGATGCTGCCGATGGCGTGGCGCGAACGGCGGTATGCGCGCGTTGCGGCGGCGCCTTCGCGGTTGCGGCAGATCTCGACCATCGGCCTACTCGGCATCAGCGGATCGCTGGTCGCGCAGTTGTGCCTCAACTGGGGACTCGAGCGTTCGCCGGCGTCGAACGCCGCGGTGATCAACTTGTCGATCCCGGTGTTGATGGCCGTGCTCGCAGCCCTGCTTCTCGGCGAACGGATGAGCGCGATGCGCTGGGTGGCGTTCGCGGTGTCGATCCCCGGCGTGATGCTGGCCTCCGACGTGAATTGGAAGGGACTGGATTTCTTCACAAACCGCTATTTTCTTGGCAATGGCTTGGTGCTGCTGAGCTGTTGGGGCAGCGCGTTTTATAACGTGTACAGCAAACGCGCGCTCGACTGGATGGGCCCCGCGCAGTTGACGGTCGCGACCTTTGCCGTATCGCTGGCGGTGTTGTTGCCGGCGATGCTCGTGTACGAACCGCGCCCGCTCGACCGGCTGACCCACGCGACCCCTGGCGCGTTCCTGTCGCTGTTCGTGATTGCCGTGATCAGCCTCGCGCTCGCAACGTTTCTGTTCTTTCGTGTCCTGGGCGAAGTGGACGCAACACAGGCATCGCTGTCGATTTACTTCCTGCCGGTGTTCGGCGTGGTGTTGTCGAGCGCGGCTTTGCAGGAGCGCGTCAGCCTGCCGCTGATCGGCGGCGGACTGCTGGTCGGCGCCGGCGCGTGGCTGGTGACGGTCCATGAGGAGCGCGCCAAACGAAACCAGGGTCTGGTGACTTCATCAACATGAGCAACTTTCTAATCGACGGGATTGTTCCGATCATCCCGACGCCGTTCGACCAGAACGAAGCGATCGCGTGGGAGGATCTCGATTCGCTGATCGACTTCGCGGTCGCGGCCGGCGCTTGCGCGGTGTGTCTTCCCGCCTATGCGAGCGAGTTCTACAAGCTTTCGGAGGAAGAGCGCCTTGGCATTGTCCAACGCGCCGTGCAACACGCGAGAGGCAGGGTCGCCGTCATTGCACAGGTGAACTCTGCCTCGCAGCGTTTGGCGATCGAATGGGCGAAGCGTGTGACCGATGCGGGCGCGTCCGCCGTGTGCTCGGCATCGCCACGGTTGTTCCCCCTGCCGGAGGCCGATCTGTTCGATTATTTCGACGGCCTGCTTGCGACCCTGCGCGTACCGTTCGTGATGCAGGACTTCAATCCGGGCGGATCTTCGATGAGCGTCGCGACCCTCGCCCGACTGCATCAGAAGCATCCCCATTTCCGCTACGTGAAGCTCGAAGAGCCGATGCTGTCATCGAAGGTGATCGCGATCCGCGAAGCAACCGGCGGGGGACTCGGCACACTCGAAGGCTGGGGCGGGATGTACACACTCGAACTCGCGCACGCGGGTATTGCAGGCGTGGTTCCAGGGCTCGGACTCACCGATGTACTCGACCGCGTCTTCCGCGCGTCTAAGGCCGGCAAGCAGGACGAAGTACGGCCGCTGTTTGAGGCGATCCTGCCGCAAATCGTATACAGCCTGCAGAATCTCGAACTCTTCCATCACGCTGAAAAACGCTTGTTGCGGACTCGCGGCGTATTGCAGAACATCACCGTGCGCAAAGCGACCATGACGCTGGGCGCGCAGGATCTCGAGTACATCGAGAGTTTGAACGCGCGCGTGCTGGCGCTGCTGCGCGAAGCCGGATTCGCGGCAACAGGCGGCCCAGCGTGACACTCGCGGAGCTAAGCTGGCCGGATATCGCCGCGCTAGCTGCACAGGATGCGATCGCGATCCTGCCGGTGGCGGCGGTGGAACAGCATGGTCCGCACCTGCCGCTCACGACGGACACCGATCTGGTAACGGCCGTTGCCACAGCGGCGGAACAGCAACTGCGCGAACGCCTGGTGTTGTGCCCTTCTCTGCCCTATGGATCGAGCCATCACCATCTTGCGTTCCCCGGAACGTTGAGCCTTGCGCCGGACCTCTTTACGAACGTGATCGTCGATCTCTGCCGTTCGCTCGCGCGATCTTCCGGTTTCCGCCGCATCGTTATTCTGAATGGCCACGGCGGGAACATCACGCCGGTGCGGCAGGCGCTGGCGATGCTCGCGCCTGCGCCCGATACGAGCAGCGCGGAGATCGCGCTCGTCACCTATTGGGAACTCGCGAATCCGGCGTTTGCGGGGACGGCGCCGATGGAGTCTCCGGCGTTGAGCCACGCCTGCGAATACGAGACCAGCATGATGCTGCACCTGCATGCCGGGCGGGTCCGTATGGATCGCGTGCGGCGCGCGGAGCGGCCCGCATCGAACGGCTATATCGGCTGGGAAGACGACGAGCCGTATCGCGGCGTGTCGGTGGTCCGCCGGACCGAATTCATTTCGAGCAACGGTTCGAGCGGTGAGCCGCAAAAGGCCACAGCTGCGAAGGGACGCCACCTCGTGGATGCCGCCGTACGCGCGCTGGTGGAGTTCCTCGAAAACTTCGCGACCTGGCCTGTACCACCGGAGGATCTTCGACACCATGAGTCTTGATACCAACCTCGGCGATATGCCCGTGGGCGTCGCCGGCCTGGGCTTGATGGGCGCCAGCATCACCGCTTGTTTGCTGGCCGCGGGCCATCCAGTCTTCGGTGTGGAAACCAATCCCGAAGCTCTGGCGACAGCGCGGCAGCGTGTGACGGCTCTGCTGCGGGAGATGCGGAAGGAAAAGCTGCTGCAAGGTCCCGTGGATGCGGCGATACGGCGGTTTCAATGCAGCGGCGAGTTGAGCGGCCTCAAGGGCAGCGAGATCGTGATCGAGGCGATTTTTGAAAGCACGGCCCAGAAGCAGTCGCTGCTCGATCAGATCGAATCGCACGTTGGAAAGAACGTCCCGATCGGCTGCAATACATCGGCGATCCCGATCTCGATCCTCCAGGGGAATGCCCGGCAGCCGAAGCGGATTCTCGGCATTCACTGGGCGGAACCGGCGCATACGACACGATTTCTCGAAGTCATTTGCGGATCCAAAACATCGCCCGCTGTTGCGAGGCGCGTCGTCGCATTGTCGCGGCAATGGGGCAAAGAACCGACGTTCGTCAAACGCGACATCCGCGGGTTCATCACCAATCGCTGTTTCTACGCGTTGCTGCGCGAGGCCTTCTATCTGGTCGAAAACGGTTATGCCACGGAAGCCGATGTGGATCGCTCGCTGCGCAATGACCTGGGCTACTGGATCACCTTCGCCGGGCCGTTCCGCTTCATGGATCTCACTGGGATCCCGGCCTACGCAGCAGTCGCGCAGGATCTATTTCCCGAATTGTCGAACGCAATCGAGGTCCCGAAGAAGTTGAAGAAACTGGCGACGTCCGGCGCTCGCGGCGTTGCGAACGGCCGCGGCTTCTACCCATACAAAGACGACCAAGCGGAGCGCTGGGAAAAACTGTTTCTCGAGTTCAGCTATCGCATTCGCGCACTCGCACAGGAGTATCCGGAAGACATCGGCGACCGGACGTCGACGAAGGGGAAGAAGGCGTGAGTACCATTCGACGCGCGACAGCGACTCCCGTGCGTGTCCCCGCGCGGCCCGACAGCCTGAATTCGCCGGAGGTCGACGACTCGGATGCGGACTTCGCGCGACGATTTCATACCGGACAAGTGTGGCAGGATTTTCCACTCGAACTGAAGTGGATCATCGAACTCGAAGACAGCAGTGGACGGGTCGGCATCGGCGAGACGTATCGCGCGCCGCGCATCGGCAGTGTGGAAAGCGCACTGCGGGCAGTCATCGGGGCCGATGTGTTGCGTTTGAACTGGCGGGCGCTGCCCGTTGCCGACTCACGTGTGTACGACGGCATGGAGAGCGCGGTGCTCGATCTCGCCGGGCAGACGCTCGGCGTGCCGGTGTATCAACTGCTCGGCGGCGCCGTACGCGATCGCGTGGAATGCAGCGGCTGGACCGGACGGCGTACGCCAGCCGACGCCGCGCGCAAGGCGTACGAGGCGATGCAGCGCGGACATCGTGTGTTCAAGTTCAAGTGCGCGTCCGATGATTCGGTTCGCCAGTGGACCGAGGCGATTCGCGAGAAGTGCGGCGACGGCATTCGCGTGCTGCTCGATCCGAACCAGCGCTGGAACGATGTCGAGACGACCCTGCGGTTGATGGAGGGCGTGCGGCCGGAGACTATGTACGCGCTCGAGGATCCAATCCGGCGTGCGGACATCCCGGGGTTCCGCACGATCCGCGAGGCGCTGAACATTCCGATGTTCCTGCATATCGCGCTGCCATACGATCAGGCGCCCGGCGATCTCGTCACTGCCTTGCGCGAACGGGCAGTGGACGGCTTCAACTTCAACGGTCCGATGTTTCGCTTCGTGGAACTCGCCGCTGCCGCATCGTTAGCAGGATTGCCGTGCTGGCACGGCAGCGAAGTGGACCTCGGCATTCTCGAGGCCTCCGCACTGCATGCGTGCGCCGCAGCGCCAGGCTGCACGATTCCGTCGGATATCTTCGGCGAACTGGTGCGGGTCGACGACTTGCTCGAAACACCGATCGTGTTGGAAGGCGGTTTCGCACACGTGCCGCAGGGTCCTGGACTCGGCGTGCAACTGGACCGCGCGGCGCTGGAAACCTATCGTGCGGGAGACTCCATCCAATGCTCGCTCGCCTGATCACATTTGTCCTTCTCGCGGACCTGGCTGTTGCTGCCGACAACTTCGGATTGCTGCCACAACCTCGCACGATCCGCGCCGGGTCCGGGGGCGCGTTGCAGCTTTCGAACACGACAACGATCGGCTTTGCGCGGACGCCATCCGAGGAAGACCGCATCGCAGCACGCCAGTTGCAGCGAGTCCTGAAAGCCGCTGGTGTTCAGGAAACAATCGTTCCGGCGCGCCAGGCAAAGATCCTTCTGGAACGCACAGCTGACAATTCGTCGTGGACCTTCGACGACGCACCGGGTCCGCAGTCGACGGAAGCCTATCAATTGCGTGTGACGTCGACGGGCGCCACGATCCGGGCGCGTTCCGCGCGTGGCCTGTTTTACGGCGTGCAGACACTACGGCAGTTGCTGCGTGGCCGCGAGTTACCGGCGGTCGAAATCGAAGACTGGCCAGCGCTACGTTTGCGCGGCTTCATGCTGGACCTCAGCCATGGTCCCTTCCCCAAGATGGAAGAGTTGAAGCGGCAACTCGATTTCCTCGCTCTGTGGAAGACCAATCAGTTCTATCTGTACTCGGAAACGAACATCGAGTTGGACGGCTTTCCGCTGTTGAGTCCGAAGGCACGGCTGAGCAAGGCGCAGGTCCGCGAACTGATCGCCTATGCGCGTGAGCGGTTCATCGAGGTCGTGCCGTGCCTCGAGTTATACGGCCATCTGCACGATCTCGCGAAAATCGAACGCTACTCGGAACTCGGCGAGACGCCGCATGGTGGCGAGATCGACCCGCGCAATCCCAAGGCCCAGGAACTGGTCCGCAACTGGGTCGACCAATTCGCCGAGCTTTTCTCGAGCCCCTTCTTCCATGTCGGCATGGACGAGACGTATGAGCTGGGCAAGATGCCCGGCCGCGAACTCTCGTCCAAGGACGCTGGCGCTGTTTACCTCGGCTTCTTCGAACAGGTATCCCGAATGGTGGCGGCGAAGAAAGGCAAGCGCGTGATGGTGTGGGGCGACATCATCCTGCAGCATCCCGCAGCATCCCGAGGTGATCCCGCGATTGCCTGCAGGCACGATCGCGATCCCATGGCGGTATGGCGACGAGCCAAGTTACGACCGCTTTGTGTCACCGCTCGCTGAGGGCAAAGTGCAGTTCCTCGCGGGGTCCGGTGTGTGGAACTACTATGACGCGGCGCCGGACTTCGACCACACGGTCCGCAACGTGAACGGACTGGTTGCGAGCACGCGCAAGTTCGGCGGACTCGGCATCGTGCACACCGAGTGGACCGACGACGGGCAGGTACTGTTCCGCGCTGCGGATCCCGGCGCGGCGTATGGTCCGATCGGTTCGTGGAGCGAGGCGCCCTTGACGCCCGCGGAGTTCTACGAACGGTACGCGAGGCTGCGGCATGCCGGGACGAGGATGGCGCAGGTGCTCGCCGTGATTTCCGAGTCGCAGGCGATCCTCGAGAAGGCCCTGGGTACGCGGACGCTGCAGTCCGTGTTCACAAATCCTCTTGAGGCCAAGAGCATCGAGCGGATACGCAAGAATATCGACCAATTGCGCCTGGGCCGGCGCAAGACCGAAGAGGCGCAGGAATTGCTGCTGCCGCTCGCGCAGGCAAAAGATGCGGATCCGCTGTTTGCGACGTTGCTCTATGGCGCGCGGGTCCTCGATTACGCGGCGCTGCGTCAACTCTATGCGGTTGAGTTCGACGACTTCCGGCAGGCGCTGGCGAAGAATCCGAAGCGCTCGACGTACCGGTTGCTGTTCGGCATCGAATCGAGCGACCACACGCACAGCCGGTTGTTCGACCTCATGGACGCTGTGGGCGAGATCCAGTCGGAACTCCGCGAGCACTGGCTACGGGATTACCTGCCGTACCGGATGGAAACCGCGCTCGGCCGCTGGCGCGCGGAGTTCGAGCGCTGGCGCTCGCTGCAGTCCCGCCTCACTGAGGGCTATCGTGACTATCGGGATGGGGATCCGCCGCCGGCGATCCTTGCCGGGGATTTTCGTTGACTTATTACGAACCCGGAAGCTGCGATATGTGTTATCCAGGTTATCTGGAAAGAAATGCTCGGAAAAACCTCCATTTCTGCGATTCGCACTCTGCTGTTTCTTGCCCGGCAGGAACCCGGCGCGTGCCTCCCGCCCCGCAAGCTTGCGGAGGCGCTTGGCGAGTCCCCGACCTACCTCGCCAAGGTGACCCGGCACATGGTGAAACAGGGGATCCTCGAAGCGGAGAAAGGAGTGAAGGGCGGTGTGCGGCTCATCCTGCCGCTCGAATCCATCACTCTGCTGGCAATCGTCGAGGCCTGCCAGGGCACGATCGTCGGGGACTACTGCCGGTCCAACAAGCCGCTCGGCAACACATGCAGCTTTCATCAAGCGGCCGTGGAGTTGCACGAAGCGATCACCGGCGTGCTGAAGCGATGGACAGTTGCTGATCTATTGCAGAAGCCGGCGTCCACCGCCTCCGTTGGCGGAGCAATCAGTTGTCTGATCGCCCGCGGCATGACGGTTCCCATCTTCGAGCGCGCCGCAAGCGCCACGTCCCCATTGGCGCTGAACCAGATCAAAGGGACCTTCTAGTACAAGGGAAACACCAGATCCTGCAAGAAAACGATTGACACGGACTAAAAGTGGATATATGGTATCCATAATATCTTCTTTGCCATGATGCTCGGCAAAACGTCACTCTCGGCGATACGCAGCCTGCTCCTTCTGGCGGAGCAGGGGCCAAACGCCTGCTGGTCTCCGCGAAAGCTCGCGGTCACGCTCGGAGAGTCGCCGACATATCTGGCAAAAGTCACGAGGCACATGGTGAAGCACGGCATCCTGGTGGCCGAACACGGCGTCAAGGGCGGCGTGCGTCTCGCCAAGCCCGTGCACCGGGTCACGCTGCTCGATATCGTCGAGGCCTGCCAGGGGACCATCGTCGGCGACTACTGCAAATCCGAACGCCCGGCTCCGAGAATGTGCGCGTTCCACAAAGCCGCTTTGGAACTCCATGAAGCCACCACCGGCGTGCTGGCGCGATGGACACTGGCGGATCTGCTGCAAGCGCCTGCCGCCAAGGCGCCGGGCGGGATGAACTGCCTGATGGCCAAAGGACTCACGATTCCGGTCACCGGGACCCGGACCGCCGGTTCCTCAGGGGGAGCCTCATAACATGCAAGCGAAGCTGCACGTGGAAGTTCCGGGCGAGAGTTACCACCAGAACCTGATCTCCTGTCAGGTGGCCTGCCCGGTCCACACCGACGCTCGCGGCTATGTGCGCGCGATAGCGGAGGGCCGCTTCCACGATGCGTACCTCATCGCTCGGGGACCCAATCCTTTCGCGTCGATCTGCGGCCGTGTTTGTGGCGCTCCGTGCGAGGCGGCCTGCCGGCGGGGCAAGGTTCCACGGGTGGACGACGACGGCGCGTTCGTCGCCAATGACCGGCCGATCTCGATCCGCGCGCTGAAGCGGTTTGTTTGTGAACTGCATGGTCCGGAGCATGAGAACGCCAGGTCGCTGCTGGCCGAAGTCGAGAACTTCGCGCCGCCCGTTGCTGCGAACGCCGAAGAGATGGCGGCGCTGTTGCGTTCGACGCTCGACGGCCGTCTGCAACGCGGAGAAGGCGAGAAGATCGCGATCATCGGCGCAGGACCCGCAGGTTTGTCCGCCGCGCACGACCTCGCGCTGCTCGGGTTCCAAGCGATTGTCTTCGAGACCGAACCGGTGCCTGCCGGCATGCTGGCCGTCGGCATTCCCGCCTATCGTCTGCCGCGCGAAGTAATCGAGAAAGAAGTCGACGTGATCCGCGCGCTGGGCGTCGAGATCCGCTGCGGCGTCACCATCGGCAAAGACATTTCCTTCGCGGATCTCCGCCGGGAGCATGCGGCGGTGATCCTTGCGGTCGGCGCGAAGACCTCCCGCGCGCTCGGCCTGCCGGGTGAACAGGGACCGGGGGTGTTCGGTGGCGTGGATCTCCTCCGGTCCGTGTCGCTCGGTGAACCCGTACAAGTCGGCCATGACGTCGTGGTGATCGGCGGTGGCAATGTCGCGTACGACGTCGCACGCAGCGTCCTGCGGCAAATTGCCTACGACACGGCGCGAACCGCCGCACGTCTGCCGGGGACCACCAAGGTCCGCCTGGTGTCGCTCGAAGGCCTCGAAGAGATGCCCGCGGATACGGTCGAGATCGTCGAAGGCGACGAAGAAGGCATCGATCGCATGAACGGCTGGGGTCCGCTGGAAATCGTGCGCAACGAGGCGGGCGAGGTCACCGGCGTGCGGTTCCGCAAATGCCTGCATGTGTACGACGCGAACCGCCGCTTTGCTCCGGTGTACGACGACGCGCAGCAGATCACGGTGCCGTGCGATTCGGTGATGCTCGCGGTTGGGCAGGCGCCGCACCTGGGATTCCTCACGGACGGCGGCACGGATGTCGAGCAGTTCCGTCCCGGCTGGCCCAAGGCGGATCCGAAGACGCTCGCCACCACGGCGCCCGGCGTCTTTGTCGCAGGCGACCTCGCGCACGGCACGCGGCTGTTGATCGACGCGGTGGCGTCCGGCAAAGCTGCCGCGCGATCGGTGTACCAATATCTGACCGGCCGCACGCTCAACGCGCAGGCTGTCACGTCGCATCTCACGTTGGACCGCTACCGCCGTGAGCGCGGCTACGAGTCGATTCGCAGGGTTCCGGTTCCGCTCGCGAATCCCGAGGAGCGGCTGCATCATCCCGAAGCGCTGGTGGAACTCGGCTACACGCCCGAACAAGCCATGCGCGAAGCGTCGCGCTGCCTCGATTGCGGCGTCACGCCGGTGTTCGACGGCGCGCGCTGCGTGCTGTGCGGCGGCTGCGCGGACGTGTGTCCCACGCTATGCCTGAAACTCGTTCCGCTGAGCGACATCGCAGCGGAAAACGAAGAGATGCGGACGGCCATCACCGCGTCACTCGGCGACGACAACGTCGAGGACCTCTCGCTGCACTCCGCCATTCTCAAAGACGAAGATCGCTGCATCCGCTGCGCGGCATGCGCCATGCGCTGCCCGGTGGACGCCATTTCGATGGAGCGCGTGACGTTCCAAACCATTTGGAGTAGCCATCCATGACCACCACTGCAAAAACTCCCCGATCCCGCCTCGATCCCGAACCGCTGCCTCGCCGCGACTGGCTTGGCCTCAGTTCGCTCTGGGCGATGGGAGGCGCGCTTCTGTTCGGACTCCTCGGCATGCTGAAGCTGCCCAAGGCCGCCGTGCTCGCGTCGCCGTCGAAGAAGTTCCGTGTGGCGATGCCGGAAAACCTGCCCGCGGGCGAACCGTTCGTTCCACCGGGGCGCGCGGTCGCGGTCTTCCGCGATGCCGAAGGAACCTACGCGTTGTCGACGATCTGCACCCATCTCGGTTGTGTGATCAAGGCGAATCCGGAAGGTTTTGAATGCCCCTGTCACGGATCGCGATTCGCGTCGAATGGTGAGGTCCGCAAGGGTCCCGCACCGCGGCCGCTGAACTGGTTGAAAGTAACGGTCAGCGGCAGCACCGTCACCATCGATGAAGGCACGAACGTGCCGCAGGGAACCAAGGTGGTCTAAATATGAATCCCACACTTCCTGAGCGCGACGCTCTGCGGGAGTTCGTGGACAACCTGAAGGCTGTTCCGAAGCGGCTGCTCGAGACCGCCTTTCGCACCGGGCCGCCCACGACTGACCGGACCCGCTCGACGTTTGTCTTCGGCAACGTCTTTCTGCACCTGCACTCGGTGCGGACCCACCGCTGGAGCCTGCGCTGGACCACGACGCTCGGCCTCGGCATACTCAGCGTATCGGCGTTTCTGATCGCGCTGGTGACCGGCGTGATGCTGATGTTCTACTACAAGCCGTATCCGGAAGCCGCGTACCAATCGATCAAGGACATTCATTTCGTGGTGCCGACGGGCAGGCTGATCCGCAATCTGCACCGCTGGTCCGCGAACCTCATGGTGATCGGCGTGATCCTGCACATGGCGCGCGCGTTTTACACCGCAGCGTACCGGCGTCCGCGTGAATACAACTGGCTGATGGGGATGGGCCTGCTCGTCGTGACGCTGGGCCTGTCGTTCACCGGCTACCTTCTTCCCTGGGACCAACTGGCATACTGGGCGATCACGATTGGGGCGAACATCGCTCAGTCGCCCAGGGAAGTCACCGACGCGTTGGGCATCACCGAGTACTTCGATCCGGGCGGGATGCAACGACTGCTGCTGCTCGGCTCCGATCAGGTGGGCGCCGAAGCGTTGATCCGCTTCTATCTGCTGCATGTGATGCTGCTGCCGCTCGGCTTGGCTGCTCTCATGGGCGTGCACTTCTGGCGGATCCGCAAAGACGGCGGCATGGTGCGTCCTGCCGACGCCGACGACCAACTCGCGAAGATCAAGCACGAAGAGACGTTCCCGGTGTTCACGGAAGCGCCCGCGAAAACTTATCACCTGGCGGCGATCGTGCGCGGCCGCACTTCGACAGTCGGCCGTGGACCCGAGAACACGGTCCCGTCGATGCCGCATCTTTTCTATGCGGAACTCGGCGTGATGATGGTGACGCTGCTCGTTTGCATGGCGCTCTCGCTGATCTCCGATGCGCCGTTGAAAGAGCTTGCGAATCCGAGCGTGCCCGAGAATCCCGCCAAGGCGCCGTGGTACTTCCTCGGCCTGCAGGAACTCGTCTCGTTCAGCGCCTTCATGGGCGGCATCGGAATCCCCGGCATCGTCCTCATCGGCCTCGGACTCATTCCGTATCTCGATCGCGAGAGCGACGGCACGGGACGCTGGTTCGGGGGACCCGGCGGCTGGCCGCTGGTCAAACTCTCGATCGCTTACGGACTCGGCGTACCGCTGCTGATCGAATCGTTCGCGATCCGCTTCGGCTGGCTGCGCGAATGGTTCCCGAAGATCCCGCAGTTGTTCGTCACCGCGATCAACCCGGCGACGATCCTTACGCTCGCCTACGCGCTCTATTCGATCTGGTGCATCAAGCGCTACAAGTCCGTACGCGCCGGCGCACTGGGATTATTCACGTGTTTCCTTGCCGGATTCCTGGTTCTCACCATCATCGGCACGTATTTCCGCGGCCCGAACTGGGTCTTCTACTGGTCCCCGGCCGAGTGGCCCAAACATTGACGCCATGAAGAAGAACAAGTATCTGCTGTTAGCTTCGAGCGCTGCGTCGCTGCTGCTTCTGTTGGGCGCCGCGGTGGATGAGAACTTCCTCAAAGAGTGGCGGCGCATTCAGGCGCAGGGGCGCGGTGAAGAAGGTCCGATCCCCGTGCAATTGCGCCAGGTGGTGAACAACAACCTCGGTGTCGCAGACCGCTGCGTCTCGTGCCATGTCTCGATGGGTCCGGGCGAACAGGCGGTTCGCGGCCACGCGATTCTGGTGGCGCACAAGGCCGTGGTGCACGATCCCTCGGAATACGGCTGCACGGTTTGCCACGGCGGCCAGGGCCAGGCGACCGATAAAGCGGATGCACACGGCGATGTCCACTTCTGGCCCGAGCCGATGCTCGCGAAAGAGATGTCGTATGCGGGCTGCGGCTCGTGTCACGTGACGCTGAAGGTCCCGCGGCAGGAGCAGTTGCAGGCGGCGGCGCTCGCGTTTGAACGCCTCGATTGCTACTCGTGCCATCGCGTCGATGCACGTGGCGGAACGATTCGGCCGGATCAGGGCGGCATGGAAGGTCCCGACCTTTCGCGCGTGGGGCTTGTCGGCTACGACCGCAACTGGCATGAAAAGCACGTCGCGAAATCAACTGCGGAAGATCCGAAACCGGCCGCATGGAAGACCGCGTTTCGCGCGGTGTCGGAAGACGACCAGGCGTTGCTCGCCGTGTATCTGCAGACTCGTGTCGCTGCGCCACAACTGGTTTCGGCGAAGAGCGTCTTTCATACGGCCGGATGCCTGGGATGTCACAAGGTGAGCGGCGTCGGCGGCGACGATGGTCCCGATCTGACGAAGGCTGGATTCAAGGATCCCGGCCAAGTCAGCTTCGAACACGTCCCTGGCAAGGGCGACTTGAAGAACTGGATGGCGGAACACTTCCGCGCGCCTGCTTCGGTTGTGGTGAATTCGCAGATGCCCGCCGCGCCGCTGACCGAACGCGAGATCCAGCAGTTGACGTTCTACACCTTGTCGCTGCGGCGCAAGGAACTGCGCGACCTGTATCTGCCGAAGGACCGCATTCAGGCCGCGAAGTTCGGCGCACGCGAGTTCGCGTCCGACGGCGCGACGATCTACGGCGCATTCTGCGCGGGATGCCATGGACTCGACGGCAAAGGCCGCCGGCTGCCCGGACTCGTCTCGTTCCCGTCGATCGCGAATCCCGACTTTCTCGCCATCGCGCCGGATTCGCTGCTGGAGCAGACCGTGCAGCAGGGGCGTCCCAACCGTCGCATGCCCGGCTGGTTGAAGGCCGATGGACTGCGGCCCGAAGAAGCGAAGGCCGTGATCGCGTATGTTCGCGAACTCAGTGGAGTCGAGCGCGAAGCGGATTCGCAACCGGCGCATTGGGTCGCCGGCGACCTCGCGCGCGGCAAACGGATCTTCGAGTCGACCTGTGCCGGATGCCACGGCGCGCAGGGCAAGGGCGGCGAAGGACCCGCGTTGAATAACAAAGTCCTGCAGGCCGGCGCCACCGATACCTACCTGGTCGAAACGATCAGCCGCGGCCGCCGCGGAACCGGGATGGCGGCATTCACGGAACCTTCCCCCGTCCGTCCAACGCTCACCAAATCCGACATCGAGTCGGTGGTGACGTATCTGAGATCCCTCCAAGGAGGAGGCAAGTCATGAACAGCAAGATCGATCGCCGCGATTTTCTCGGGCTTCTGAGCGCAGCCGGGTTCGGCGGACTGGTGGCGTCCACCGGAACCGCGTGGGGCCTGCAACAGGCGATCAAGAATCCGCTGGCGGCGTATCCGGACCGCGGCTGGGAGAAGGTCTATCGCGACCTCTGGAAGTACGACTCGATCTACACGTTCACCTGCGCGCCGAACGATACGCACAACTGCATCCTCAACGCGTATGTGCGCAACGGCGTGGTGGTCCGCATCGGACCTTCGATGAAGTACGGCGAAGCGACAGACCTGCTCGGCAACAAAGTGACGCATCGCTGGGATCCGCGCGTGTGCCAGAAGGGACTCGCGTTGACGCGCCGCTTCTACGGCGATCGCCGCGTGATGGGCTGCATGATCCGCAAGGGATTCAAAGAGTGGCACGACGCCGGCTTCCCTCGCGAGAGCGACGGCCTGCCTCCGCGCAAATACTACAACCGCGGGCGCGACGAGTGGCTGCGGATTACGCAAGATGAAGGCGCGAAGATCGCCGCGGCTGTGCTGAAGAACATCGCGGAAACATACAACGGCGCCGAGGGCAAACGGCGGCTCACCGAACAGCACTACGATCCCGCGACGGTGGAAGCGACCGAGGGCGCAGGCGTGCGCTGCATGAAGTTCCGCGGCGGTATGCCGCTGCTTGGCATCACGCGCGTGTTCGGCATGTATCGCCTCGCGAACTCGATGGCGCTGCTCGATGCGAAGCTGCGCAACGTGGGTCCGGACAAGGCGCTCGGCGCGAAGGGTTTCGACAATTACTCCTGGCACACCGACCTGCCGCCGGGTCATCCGATGGTCTCGGGCCAGCAAACGGTCGAGTTCGACCTGCATTCGGTGGAACACTGCAAGACGCTCATCGTGTGGGGCATGAACTGGATCACCACCAAGATGCCCGACGCGCACTGGCTGACGGAAGCGCGCTTGAAGGGTACGAAGGTCGTGGTGATCGCGTGCGAATACTCAGCGACCGCGACCAAGGGCGACGACGTGATCGTGGTGCGTCCCGGCACGACGCCCGCACTGGCGTTGGGGTTGTCGAACGTGATCCTGCGCGAGAAGCTGTACGACGCGCAGTACGTGAATCAGTGGACCGATCTGCCGGTGCTGGTCCGCATGGACACGCTGAAGTACCTGCGTGCGAAGGATGTATTTGGCGGCGAGGTCGCGGAGCTGAAAAATACGACGGTGCTCGCGAAGGGCGAGGTCGAACCTCCGCCGATCAAACATAAGCAGACGATCGTCAGCGAGCAGATGCGCATGGAATGGGGCGACTACGTCTGGTGGGACCGCAACGCCAACGCGCCCAAGATGCTCACCCGCGACCAGGTGGGCAAGAACTCGAACGTCAAGGATCCGCTGCTCGAAGGTTCGGTCGAGGTGACGCTCGCCAACGGCAGCAAGGTGCGCTGCCGGCCCTCGTTCGACCTGGTGCGCGAGTACGCGTCGCACTTCGATCCGAAAACGACGGAAGAGATCACCTGGGCGCCGGCCGCGGCGGTCGAGTCGCTCGCACGTCACATCGCCAAGGAACCCGGCACGACGCTCATTGCGATCGGCATGGGTCCGAACCAGTTCTTCAACAGCGACAACAAGGATCGCGACACGATGCTGCTCGCGGCGTTGACTGGCAATATCGGCAAGATCAGCGGCAACATCGGATCCTACGCCGGCAACTACCGGACCGCACTCTTCAACGGCTCGCCGCAGTGGATCAACGAGAATCCGTTTGACATCGAATTGGATCCCGAAAAGAACGCGCGTCCCAAGCAGTATTGGAAGGCCGAGTCCGCGCACTACTACAACCACGAGGATCATCCCCTGCGCGTCGGCAACAAGCTGCTGACGGGCGCGACGCACATCCCGACGCCGACCAAGTCGATGTGGTTCGCCAACGCGAACTCGATTCTGGGCAACGTGAAGTGGCACTTCAACACCGTGGTGAACGTGCTGCCGCGCATCGAGATGGTAGCGGTCAACGAATGGTGGTGGAGCGCCTCGTGCGAGTGGGCCGACATCGTGTTTGGCGTCGATGCCTGGTTCGAGTTGAAGCATCCCGACATGACAGCGTCGGTGACGAATCCCTTCCTGGTGACGTTCCCGCGGACCCCGATGAAGCGGACCTTCAACACTATGGGCGACATCGAGGTGCAGGCGCTCGTCAGTTCCAAGCTCGCGGAACTCACCGGTGACAAGCGATTCATCGATTACTGGAAGTTCGTGCGCGAAGGGCGCACCGACGTCCACCTGCAGCGGATCCTCGACAACAGCACCAACACCAAGGGCTATCAGTTCAGCGATCTCGAGGCGAAGGCCAAGCAGGGGATCCCGGCGATCATGAACAGCCGCACGTCGCCGAAGTCCGTCGGCTACGACCAGGTGACGGATTCGATCCCCTGGTACACGAAGAGCGGACGCCTGGAGTTCTATCGCGAAGAAGACGAGTTCATCGCCGCAGGCGAGAACCTTCCCGTGCATCGTGAGCCCGTGGATTCGACCTTCTACGAACCCAACGTCATCGTGTCGGGCAAACACGAAGCGCTGCGGCCCGATGGTCCTGAGAAATACGGCGTGAAGCGCACGGATCTTTCCTGCGAGGTTCGTTGCGGCCGCAATGTTGTGCTGAGTTGGGACGAGACGAAGAAGACGAAGCATCCGCTCATGAAGGACGGCTTCAAGTTCATCTTCCACACGCCGAAGTACCGGCACGGATCGCATACGACGCCGATCGACACCGACATGATCGCCGTACTCTTCGGACCTTTCGGCGACCTGTATCGACATGACAAGCGCAGTCCGTTCGTCACCGAAGGCTATGTAGACATCAATCCCTCGGACGCGAAGGAACTCGGCGTCGAGGACGGCGACTACGTGTGGATCGATCCGGATCCCGAAGACCGGCCATTCCGCGGTTGGCAGAAAGACAAGCGCAACATGGAGTTCGCGCGACTGCTGTGCCGCGCCCGCTATTATCCGGGGACTCCGCGGGGCGTGACGCGCATGTGGTTCAACATGTACACGGCGACGCCGGGATCGGTCGAGGGGCAGAAGTCGCGCGCCGATGGACTGGCAAAGAATCCACGCAGCGGCTATCAGGCGATGTTCCGGTCGGGATCACATCAGTCCGCGACGCGCGGCTGGCTGAAGCCGACCTGGATGACCGATTCGCTGGTGCACAAGGCGATGTTCGGCCAGGGCATGCGGAAAGGGTTCGAGCCCGATATCCACTGCCCGACCGGCGCGCCTCGCGAATCGTTCGTGAAGATTACCAAAGCCGAGCCGGGAGGCATCGGCGGCAAGGGACTCTGGCGGCCCGCCTCGATGGGCAT
>CAZVKC010000054.1:49017-51170 GCA_964627455.1 uncultured Solibacteraceae bacterium
TGCGCTAACCAGGTGGATCACGGCGCGTTCCTTTCGCTGCCGCACATGAACTGGTTTTTCTACCTCGCGCGCATCTGCAATCACTGCACCTATCCGGCGTGCCTCGCGTCATGCCCGCGCGGGTCGATTTACAAGCGTCCGGAAGACGGCATCGTGCTGGTGGATCAGGGCCGCTGCCGCGGATATCAGGAATGCGTTCGCGGATGCCCGTATAAGAAGGTGTTCTTCAATCCGATGACGGGGACCTCAGAAAAGTGCATTGCGTGCTTCCCGAAGATCGAGCAGGGCATCCAGCCGCAGTGCTTCGTGAATTGCATCGGCAAGATCCGGCTCGCGGGCTGGATCTCGAAGCCTGAGAAGGCGCGTCCCGACAATCCTCTCGACTACCTGGTGCACATCAAGAAGATCGCACTGCCGCTGTTCCCGCAGTTCGGGCTCGAACCCAACGTCTACTACATCCCGCCGATTCATGCGCCCGTGTCGTTCAACCGGCAGCTCTTCGGACCCGGCGCCGGCGAAGCGATGAAGGCGTATCGCAACGCGATGAACGATCCTGATCTGGCGAGTTTGTTGTGCCTGTTCGGATCGACAGAGATGATGGTGTCGCGCTTCCGCCGCAATGGCGACGTGATCACCGGCAGCGATGACAAGGGAACCGAACTGGTACGGGTTCCCATGCGCGAGCCCGTGCACCTGCGTCCCGCCATCGACACCAAGAATCAGCTCGTGCGTATCAACTGCCCGTAAGGAGGAGAATCACAAATGCGCTACGCGATATTGGTGCTGGCCTTGCTGGCGGGGGTGACTTCCTGCAGCCGGGGTCCGAAGCTGGTGACGGAAGTGGTCGCAATTGAGACACGGAAGCTGCCTGCGACGCCGGACGATTCGGCCTGGGACAAGGCGCCTGTGCACATGGCGAAGATGCAGCCGCAGGATCTGGTGGAACCGCGCCTGATGACGCCTTCGACTGCTGAGGTCTCGGTGCGGGCGTTGACCGATGGTGCGGATGTGGCGTTCCGAATCGACTGGGCGGATGATTCGAAGAGCGACGCGCCGGGCCCTGCAAAGATGGTGGACGCTTGCGCGATCCAGATCCCGGAGAAGGCGGAGAAAGACCTGCCGGAACCGCAGATGGGCCAGGAGGGCAGGACCGTTCAAGTCAGCTACTGGCGCGCGGACTGGCAGGCGACGATGGACGGCCGCGGCGATACGATCCGTGACTTGTATCCGAATGCGACCGTCGATCACTATCCCTTCGAAGCCAAGCCGAACGAGAAGGATCCCGCGGCGCAGAAAGAGATGGCGATGCGGTACGCGCCGGCGCGCACGCTGGGGAACATTCGCAGTGGTCCGCGGACGTCGCCGGTGGAGGACTTGATCGCGAATGGTCCGGGGACGCTGTCGCCGGGTCCGTCGCTCGGCGCCAAGGGCAAGGGGACGCATCAGGCGAACCGCTGGACCGTGGTGATCAGCCGCAAGCTGCCCGACGGGCTCGCGCCGAATCAGCGGACGCACATCGCGTTCGCCGTGTGGCAGGGTTCGCAGAAGGAAGCGGGCGCGCGCAAGATGCGCACGGGTTGGATCCCGCTCGTGCGGCGAGGAGAGTAATCATGACGTTGGCTCCTGAAGTAACGGCGTTGCTGGCGGAAGCTTCCGAGTGGCGGTTGATGGGACTGCTGTTCGAGTATCCGACAGAAGAGTGGCGTGCGAACCTCGAGGCATTATTGCCGTCGCTGCAGGATCCCGCCTTGCGGGCGTTGGCGGACGGCGCGCTGCAGCAATCATCTGAAGGACTGCATTTCGCGCTGTTCGGACCCGCGGGGACGGTACCGGTGCGCGAGGTGACGTATCGCGGCGGCGTGCAGTTCGGCTACCTGATGGCGGAACTCGCGGCGTTTTACGAAGCGTTCGGATACGAGCCGCGGGTGGAAGAGGCGCCGGATCATCTCGCCCTACAGCTTGGCTTTCTGGCGTTCCTGCGATTGAAGCAGGTCCACGCGATGCTGCAGGGGGATCCCGATCGCGCGGCGTTGACGGCGGAGGCGGCGGCGAACTTCCTGAAGGAGCACCTCGCTGTGCAGGCGGAACCGGTGCTGGCGCGGCTCGAGAATTTCGCGCCGGACTATCTTGTGGACGCCGGCAAGTGGATCATC
>CAZVKC010000055.1:0-15201 GCA_964627455.1 uncultured Solibacteraceae bacterium
GACGCGCCGTTGATGGATGCGCTGGCGGCGCGGCTGCGGCGCGGCTGGCAGTACGAACGAGGGGCACTTTAGTTGGGGTCCTCGAACAAAAGTACTGGGACGTACCTAAGGCAATCCAAGCGGCTTGCGTGGCGCTCCCGCCGATGCCCTTCGAACAGGGTTCACGCGGATAATCGGGATAGAAGATCGTATGCCGTTGCGCTTCGTCCTCATCCCGCTGGTGTTTCTGCTGGTGCAGCCGGTGTTTCATCCTGGTTCGGCGCCGGCCGATGTGGGCGATCCGTGGATCCTGCCGAGTAAGCCGAGGCCTGAGTGGAAGCGGCTGAAGGTCGCACAGAAGCAGATGGTGGAAGAGATCTCCGCGGTCCCCGAACCAGTGCGTGAACCGGTCCCGACCGCTCTCGCCAGTGCGGCAACACCCGCGATCGGTGTGGAAGCCACGCCCCGTCCGAATGCGCCGCCAGCGTGGCAGATCGGCGAACTGTATGTGGAATCGAGTTCGGTCACATCGAGCGGCGCGATCGAATACCGGCTGCGCGCGTCGTTGAAGGCGAATCCCGGGTCATCCGGAGGCATCGTCTCTGCGTCCGCCAAAGCGCTGGGATCCGATATTGCCGTGGTATCGAACGCGATGCATTTTGCCGTGCGGCCGGGCGACGACCTCGATACGCTGAGCCGCGATGCGATCGTGGTGCGGATCCCCGGTGGACAATCATTCGAGCCGTCGATGCTGCGCTGGTCGATCCAATCTCCGGAATCTTCGCAAGCACAGTAGCGCGAAGAGGGCGTTTCGTGATGAAATAGCCCCTTCGCATGTGGCAGCATAATTACACACCGCTCGGCGGCAGCATCCCTCTATCGGCACTCGCAGCCGCAGCGCCGATCTTCGTTCTCCTCATCATGCTGGGCGTTCTGCGCAAGCCATCCTGGATGGCGGCTCTCAGCGGACTGGGCGGCGCGATGCTCGTAGCAGTGGGATTGTATGGGATGCCCGTGGATATGATGCTGAGCGCCACATCGTATGGCGCGGCGTTCGGACTCTTCCCCATCGGCTGGATCGTATTCTGGGCGATCGTGCTGTATCGCATCACGCTCGAGACAGGCAAGTTCGAAATCATCAAAGACTCGGTCGGCGGACTGACGTCGGATCCACGCCTGCAGGCGCTGCTCATTGCGTTTGCGTTCGGCGCATTCATCGAGGGCGCGGCGGGATTCGGCACGCCGGTCGCGGTTGCGGCTGCGATGCTTACGGGACTCGGATTCTCGCCCTTCCAGGCCGCTGCCATCTGTTTGCTTGCGAATACGGCCCCGGTCGCGTTCGGATCGATCGGGACGCCGCTGGTGACGCTGCAGGGCATCACAAAGCTTCCGATGGATGAGTTGTCGGGCAACGTGGGCCGGATCTGCGCACCGCTGTCCCTGATGATTCCGGCCTACCTGATGCTGGTCATGGGCGGCATGCGCGCGTTGAAAGGCGTGATTCCCGCGGCGGCTCTGTGCGGCATCGCTTTCGCGGGCGCGCAGTTCTATGTATCAAATTATCTGGGACCGTATCTAACCGACATCATCGGCGCGCTGGCGTCGCTGGCGATCCTGGTGGCGCTGCTGAAAGTCTGGAAGCCGTCGGATAACTTCGGCCAGTCGCAGGCGGCGGTGAAGCATCATCCGGGCAAGGAAGTGTTCATGGCGTGGGCTCCTTATGGACTGCTGGTGATCTTCGTGTTGCTGTGGGGCCAGTCGGACATCAAGAAGATGCTGAACCAGGCGACCATCGCCATTCAGTGGCCGGGGCTGCATAACCTGATCACGCGCATGCCTCCGACGGTGGCCGCGCCTGCGCCGTACGATGCTGTGTTCAGCTTCAGCATTCTGTCGGCTTCGGGTACGGCGTGTATGTTGTCGACGTTCGCGTCGGCGCTGCTGCTGGGCGTTTCGCCCGCGAAGTTCGCGGGCATCGTGGGACATTCGGCGAAGCAACTGGCGTTACCGATGGTGACGATCGCGTCGGTGTTGGGACTCGCGTTCCTGATGAACTACTGCGGCGCGACGGCGACCCTCGGCATGGCGTTCGCAGCGACAGGCGCGGCCTTCCCGTACTTCAGCGCGATGCTTGGCTGGCTGGCGGTGTTCCTGACGGGCAGCGACACGTCGGCGAACGCGCTGTTCGGCAACCTGCAGGTGGTGACGGCGAAGAGCCTCGGCCTGAACCCTGTGTTGATGGCGGCGTCGAACTCGAGCGCGGGCGTGATGGGCAAGATGATCTCGCTGCAGTCGATCGCGGTGGCGTGCGCGGCGACCGGCATGTCGCAGCAGGACGAATCGAAACTATTCCGCTTCACGCTGAAGCACAGCATCTTTCTGGCGTCCCTGATCGGACTGATCGTGGTCGCGTATGCGTACGTGATTCCGTGGGCCGTGAAGTAGCGCGGCCCAAAACATATTTTTCGCGTTTCGATTTGACGAATCCGGGTACGAGAAGGTACTCTAAAAGAGTCGCGCGGCTTGTTCGCCGCGATCCTCTCCGCAGAAGTCCCCATCGTCTAGAGGCCTAGGACATCGCCCTTTCACGGCGGTAACATGGGTTCGAATCCCATTGGGGACGCCAACCTCCCGGCAGTCGATTATCCCTTTAATTCGTCCGAAATCACAAGCCCATCCTTCAACGTGATGACGCGGTTTGCATGCGATGCGAGTTCGCGATCGTGCGTCACGAGGACGAGGGTCGTGCCTTCTTCGCGGTTCAACGAGATGAGCAGGTCGAGCACCTGTTTGCCGTTGGCGCTGTCCAGGTTTCCGGTGGGTTCGTCCGCCATGAGGATCGGCGGCTTCACCATGAAGGCGCGGGCAAGCGCCACGCGCTGCTGCTCGCCGCCGGAAAGCTGCACGGGATAGTGATCGAGACGGTCCTTCAGCCCGACGCGCGTCAGAAGGTCGCGAGCCCGTGCGATACCGGCGCCGTTGTGTCCGGTGAGTTCGGCGGGAAGCAGAACGTTCTCTTCCGCGGTGAGCGTCGGGATCAACTGGTAGGACTGGAAGACGAAGCCGAGCTTCTGCCCGCGGACCTTCGCCATTTGATCCTCTTCGAGCCTGGTGATGTCGACGCCGTCGAGAACGATCTGGCCGGAGGTGGGCGTGTCCAACCCGGCGAGGAGGCCGAGGAGAGTGCTCTTGCCGCTGCCTGAGGCGCCCATGATGGCGACGAACTGGCCACGCGGGACTTCGAAGTCGATGCCTCGCAGGATGTCGACGCGATGCGTGCCGGTGTCGATCGAACGCGTGAGTCCGGAGACTTGAATCATGGGCTGTGTCTGCATTGTATGGGGCAAGCTGAAGCGAACCTGGCGGCTGTGATTTTATTATGGCATTAGTGACTTTTCGAACTGCGTTGGTGGCGGTCGCGTGGACCGCCGTTTGTTTCTTGTATAGCTCGTGCGGAGGGGCTGAGACCAAGCCCGCAGCCGCGCCGCCCCCGCCGGTTGAGAAAGCTGCGGCGCCCGCGCCTCCCCCGGTGAAAGATGACCGGCCTGTGATCGTGGCGTTCGGCGACAGTTTGTCCGCAGGCCACGGGCTCGAAGCCGGGTTGAGTTATCCGGACTTTCTGCAGAAGATCCTCGATGAGAAGGGGTACAAGTATCACGTCGTGAATCAGGGCTTGAGCGGAGACACGACAACCGGCGGGTTATCTCGCATCGATCAGTGCATCGCGCTGAAGCCGAAGATCGTGCTGCTGGAACTTGGCGGCAATGACGGGCTGCGCGGGATCCCGGTGGCAAACATGCGGCGGAACCTCGACACGATGATCCAAAAGCTGAAGGCAGCGGGCGCAACAGTCGTGCTGGTGGGCATCACGCTGCCGCGCAACTACGGCGAGGACTATATCAAGGGCTTCGAACAGAGCTATGCGACGCTGTCGAAAGAACACAAGCTGACCTTGGTTCCCTTTCTGCTCGAAGGCATCTGGACCCCGGCGGGCGGGGTCCCGGGGATGATGCAGGAAGACGGGATCCATCCGACGGCCAAGGGTACGCCGGTGATGGCGCAGACCGTATTCAAGCGGATCCAAAAGCTGCTGTAGCCGGTCCTTTGGCAAGGCGTTCACGATGTGCGGGCCGGTTAGGCCGCCATGCTACGATGAGCGACTATTGCCATGAATCGTGAGCAACTCGAGCGCGGATTCGAAGCCGCGGAGAGGGAAGTCGAAGTCCACAGCGCGGAGTTGCGCAAGGAACTGCGTGTGGTGGATCTCGCCGGAATTCAGATCCTCAACAGCATCGGCTATTCGTGGATCGGAACGGCAGGCAAGTTGGGACCGGCCCACATCATGTACTGGCTGCCGGCCGTACTGCTGTTCTATGTCCCTTCGGGCATCGTGGTCGCGCACCTGGTCAAAGAGATGCCGCTCGAGGGCGGCATGTACCAATGGGCCAAGCTGCGATTCGGCGCGATGGCGGGGTTCCTCGTCGCCTGGAATTTGTGGCTGTACAACCTGTTGCTCTGCGCCACCATCGGATTGCAGATCGTGGGGACCGCTCCGTATGCGCTCGATGCCGCGAGTGCAGGCGTTGCGGCGAATAAGTCAGTGGTGCTGACGGTGGGATTCCTCCTGGCGGGAGTCCTGATGGTCATCGCATGGCGCGGACTCTCGTTCGGCAAATGGATTACCACGGCTGGTGGTTTCGCCACAGTCTTTCTGTTCGGCGCGGTGATCGCTGTTGCGATCCCGCACTGGTTTCAAGGGACCTCCGTGACGCCCCCGGTGGCGCTGTCGTTCCCCGCGGTTACGCTTCTCAATCTCAACATTCTCGGGAAACTCGGAGCGGGCGCGCTTTCAGGGATTGATGCGGTGGCGGTGTTCGCCGGGGAGTGCCGCAGCCGCGATGCCGCAGGCGCAATCCGGAAGTCCATCTGGTTCGCCGCTCCCACGATCGGAGCCCTGATGATCCTGGGTACAGCGAGCGTCCTGACGTTCTCGCGGCCGGAAACCATCGATCTGCTGATGCCGCCGATTCAGGTGCTGAGCCTGGGAGCGCCTAGCTTGGCGAAGGCCTCGTCCATCCTGATCATCCTGATGATGGTGGCCGGAGGGAGCCTCTTGTTCAGCGTGTTGAGCCGTTTTCCAATGGTCGCGGGTTGGGATCATCTGCTGCCCGATTGGTTTTGCCGGCTGCACCCACGCTATCGGACGCCGGTGGGCTCCATTGTGTTCGCAGGGATCGCGATCATGGTCTTCTCTCTGCTGGCGAATGCAGGGGCGAACAATCAGGAGGCGTATCAGTTTCTGCTCAACGCCGGGTTGATCTGTTATGGGGGCGCGTACGTGGTGATGTTCGCGATCCCGCTGCTGGGTCCCGGCGAGAAGCCGTCTTTGCTCGTCCGGCTTGCGGCGCTGTCGGGCCTGGCGATGACGCTGCTCTTCGTCGTACTTTCGATTTTTCCGATTGTCGAGGAACAGAATCCTGGGATGTTCACGCTTCGCATGGTGGGGATCCTCGGCGGATTGCAGGTGGCCGGAATCCTGTTCTATCTTCGAGCGGCGCGTGCGCGGTGACAGCCTATAGATAGAATAGTGTCGCTTGACACTCATGAGCCGACCGTACACTTCAGTTTGTTCGATGCTTCTATTCGCCGCTGCGGGGATTTCGCAGGCAGCCGTGACATTGCCGGATGGTCCCGGTAAGCCAGAAACGGTAAAGCTGTGCAGCAAGTGCCACTCGATGGAACAGACCGTTTCGCTGCGCTTGTCGAAGGCCGGCTGGACCGAGACGATCGCGAAGATGGTGAACCTGGGCGCTGAGGGCAGCAACGAGGAGTTTGCAGCAGCTTTGGAGTACCTGGCGAAGAACTACGGATCCGGCGCGGGTGGTGGAACTGTCACGGCGACTCCGGCCGGAGCCGCTGCTGTGGGGACGCCCGATCCAACCGCGGCAGCGCGTGTGACAGGTCCCGCGGCCGGGCCGCCTCCGAGCATTGCCGCGATCACGGTCGAGAAGGATCCCGCGAAGGAATGGCGCACATATGGGCATGATCCGGGCGCGATGCGGTTTTCGCCACTCAAGCAGATTACGCCGGAAAACGTGGGGAAATTGAAGGTCGCGTGGGTGTATCACATGCGTCCTGCGGACTTCAAACCGCAATCAGCGCCGGTACGGCCGGCGTCTCCGCGAGGTCCCGTTGGGGACGAACCGGAGGCTCCGCGGTCGAGCAACAGTGGTGGCGGCGGCGGATTCTCGTTCGGATCCGGGTTCCGTCCGAGTGAAGTGACGCCGCTGGTGGTGCGCGGCGTGATGTACATCACCACCCCGTATTCACGAGTCGCGGCGGTGGATCCGGTGACGGGTCGTGAGATCTGGTCGTATCAGCTTCCGGCAAGCATCCCTGCGACGCGCGGACTCGAGTTCTGGCCCGGCGACGGCAGCACGCCGGCGCAGGTTGTGTTCGGATCGCTGGACGGCAAGCTGTATTCACTGGACGCGAAGACCGGCAAGCCGAACCAGGCGTTCGGCGACAACGGCGTCGTGAATCTCAACACCGACTCGATCATGCGGGGATTGCCCGGACGCAATGCGATGACCTCGCCGCCGATCGTGTATCGCAATCTGGTGATCACCGGTGGGACGACGCAGGAGAATCCGCCGCTGGGTCCCGCGGGCGACGTGCGTGCGTGGGACATGCGCACCGGCAAACTCGTGTGGACTTTCCGATCGATTCCGCAGCCTGGTGAGAAGTACAACGATACGTGGGCGGGCGAGAGCTGGAAGAACCGTTCGGGCGTGAACGTGTGGGGCCTGTTCACCGTCGATGAGAAGCGAGGCATCGTGTACATGCCGTTCGGCGCACCATCGGTGGATCAGTACGGCGGCGATCGCGCCGGGGACAATCTGTTCGGATCGAGCCTCGTTGCGGTGGACGCGAATACGGGCAAGTACCTGTGGCATTTTCAGGTGGTGCATCACGACATCTGGGACGCCGACCTGACGGGCGCGCCGATGTTGTTCGACATCAAGCGGGGTGGGAAAACGATTCCTGCCGTAGTGGCGCTGAACAAGGTCGGCTTGGCGTTTCTGCTGGATCGCGTGACCGGCAAGCCGGTGTATGGAGTCGAAGAGCGTCCGGTGCCGCAGAGCGAAGTTCCGCTGGAGCGGACGTCGAAGACGCAGCCGTTTCCGTTGAAGCCTCCGCCGCTGGCGCGCATGACGTTCAGCATGGCGGATGTCATGACGGTGACGCCGGAGTTCGAAGCGGCCTGCAGGAAGTTGCTCGAGGGCGTGCAGGTGGGTGGACCGTATCTGCCGCCCGCTTACAATCGCTTGCGCGTGCAGTTTCCCGGCAATCACGGCGGTGTGAATTGGGGCGGCACATCGTTCGATCCGCAGCTTGGATACCTGTTTGCGAACGTCAATGAGTTGGGTCAGATGTCGGGCGTGCGCGATCACGATCTGAAGAAGGGTCCGGCGATGGCGGCGGGACAAGGCAATCGCGTGGATCCGAACGGGCCGTATGAGGGCGTGCCGGGCGGTGGACGGTTCAGCGTGAAGGGTCCCGGAACGCAGCAGATCCCGTGCCAGCAGCCTCCGTGGGGCCAGTTGGTGGCGGTGAATGTGAACACGGGCGACATCGCGTGGCGGGTTCCGCTGGGCATCACGGAGGGTCTGCCGGAGGGCAAGCAGAATACGGGGCGCCCTGGTAACGGCGGCACGATCGCGACGGCTTCGGGACTGGTGTTTGTGGGAGCGACGGATGACGGGCGGTTCCGCGCGTTCGATTCGAAGACGGGGAAGGAATTGTGGACGGTGAAGCTCCCCGGCGCGGCGGAGGCGATTCCCTCGACGTACGAAGGTCGCGATGGGAAGCAATATGTCGTGATCGCGGCGACCGGCGGCGGGTTCTTCGGGAATCCGGTGACAGGCGACAGCATCGTCGCGTACGCGCTTGACGATTCGAAATAATAGATGGCCCGACGGCCGAGTTGACATGTCTGGTCTCGGGCCTTACCCTCCGGTTATGGGTGTGACGCCAGAGACATACCGCTACATCGTTCGCTCAACAGGAGTGCGGAGCGGAACTCCAATCGTGGAGGGAACTCGTATTGCAGTCCACGACGTGATCGGACTTCTGCAGAACGGCGAAACCGTTGATACTTTGACGACCGCGTGCTTCCCGCAACTGTCCAGATCACAAGCGTACGAATGTCTTGCTTACTACGAAGATCATCGCGGTGAAATCGACTTGCTTGTTGCCCGACAGATGTCGCCTGCATCAGAGTGAACTTCCTTTTCGACCATGACGTGCCTGACAGCCTGAGCTACCTGCTTGAGCAACTTGGGCACCATGTGTCTCGGTTGAGGACGGTGCTGCCGGATCATTCCCCCGATGAAGTTGTCTTTGACTTCGCTTTCCGGCATGGATTCGTCCTGATCACCTGCAACAGAGACGACTTCCTTAGTCTTGCCGCAAGTAAACCTCACAACGGCGTCATCATCGTGATCCGCAGAAGAACCCGATCCGAAGAGCGCGCCGCACTCCTCCGGCTTCTGGAACTGGCCGGTGAGACAGGAATTCACGGCAACATCAACTTCGCTTAGGGGGTGGAGTTTCTTTTTTGCGTGGCCGCGGCCAGATGTGTTCGTGGGCGGCCATGTCGACCTTTTTGCCTCTGAAGCGGACACCTTCGGATTCGAGGCGGAAGCGCTGTTCGAAGGCGCCGGTTCCGGTTAGCGAGATGCGGCCTCCGGCGCCGAGGACGCGGTGCCACGGGACGAGGCCTTCTTTGAGGGCGCGGGCCACCATGCGCGGGGCGCGGGGATATCCGGCGGCTTCGGCTACGGCGCCGTAGGTCGACACCTTACCTTTCGGGATCTTGCGCACCGTCTCGCGGATCCGCAGGATCATTTCTTCGCTTGTGGCGGCAGCGGCCATTGACTTCAGCCTACCATCGAGCTATCGTTTGATTCATCAAACCATTTGATCCATCAAACGATGGAGGCGTCGAGACCGTCCTGCGATGCTATCCGAAGATTTACTTTGCCTGCCACATGCGGCACGTGCGGGACGAACAGGCGCAACGCACGCTTTCCGCACATCAGGCGAGCATTCTCGATCATCTGGATGAGCTGTCGCCGACGCAGGTCCACGAACTGGCGTCACACATGGGCGTGACGCCGTCCACGATCTCGCTTCATCTCGACAAGCTGGAGACCGGCAAATACGTGCGTCGCACGCGGGATCCGGAGGACGCACGGCGGGTGCAAGTACGGCTGACAAAAGCCGGGGTCCGGATCAAGCAGAAGCAGAAGGTCCTCGACCCGGATCTGGTGGCTAGCATGCTGTCCCACTTGTCCCGCGAGGAGCGTGCGGCAGCGTTGCGGGGGCTCGAACTGTTAGCGGAAGGCGCGATGCGATCGATGAAGGCGAAGAAAGCATGATCCTCTATGTCGCCGGCGCGCTTGGCGCACTCATTGCAGTGGTAGTGATCGCCGGCGCGCTGTTGCCACGCGACCACGCGGCAACGCGGAGCGTGCGGTTGCACAGGCCGGCGGAAGACGTATTCGCCATCATCACGGGTCCCGGCGGCTGGCGCCCGGAACTCGCGAAATGGGAGCGTATCGATGATCGCCACTTTGTCGAGACAACGAAGAAGGGCGGACATCGCATCCGGATGCAGATTGTCGAATCGCAGGCGCCAACGCGGCATGTCACGCGCATCGACGATCCTTCCCTGCCCTTCGGCGGCACGTGGACTTTCGAGATCACGCCGGCGGCCGAGGGCTGCAACCTGCGCATCACAGAAAACGGATTCGTCAGCAATCCGATTTTCCGCTTCATTTCGCATTACTTCATGGGCCATCACGCGACGATGGAGACGTATCTGCGAAGTCTCGGCGCGCATCTTGGCGAGAGGGAACTGCGGTTGGAGGAGTAACGGCATGGGTCTCGAAGCAATCTGCAAGGTCACGCATCAGAAGAAGACCGTGGAAGCGAAAGCGCAACTCGAAGGGGATCACGTGATCGTTCGCGGCGAAGACCTGCGGCTGAAGATCCCGGTGAAAGATCTTCGCAAAGTGGAGGCCGCGAACGGCACGCTCGAACTCGACCATGCTTCCACCGGGCTGGTGCGGCTGGCGCTTGGTGCAGACGCCGCGCCGAAATGGGTCCAGAAGATTCTGCATCCGCCCTCGCGACTCGACAAACTGGGCGTGAAACCCGGAGTGTCGGTCTACCTCGAAGGGCGTTTCGACCGCGACTTCGAACGGGAAGTCGAAGGCGCGCCGCAGGCCAATGCCAACGACGCGGACCTTGTTTTCGCAGCGGCTGACAATCTCGCGGAACTGCAGCGGGCGGCGGCACTGGCTGCGAAGCTCCGGGGCAAGTCTGCGATCTGGGTCGTGTATCCGAAGGGAAAGGGCGCGCCGGTCACGCAGGAGGACGTCTTTGGCGCCCTTCGCGCAGCAGGCGTTGTCGACTCCAAGGTCTGCGGATTCTCTGCCACGCACACGGCGCTGAAGTTCGTGGTTCCCCTGTCGAGGCGAACAGCCAAACCGCTAAAATAAAAAGATGGCCGAAGAGTTGCAGCCGCCGCAGGAAATCCCGTTTGAAAAGGGACTCGACGAACTCGAGAAGATCGTCAAGGAAATGGAATCCGGCGAGTTGCCGCTCGAACGCGCCATTCAGTTGTTCGAACGTGGCATGGCCCTCAGCGAAAGCTGCCGCAAGCAGTTAGACGAGGCGGAAACGCGCGTCGAAATCCTCATGCAGCGCGGAGACAAGGTCGTGGCCAAGCCGTTCGAACCCAAATCATGACTTCTTCTCTCCAAGACTTTATTCAGCAACAAACCGTCATCGTCGATGCCGCGCTGGACCGCTGGGTTCCGGCCGAGACAGTGCTTCCCGAAACCATTCACAAGGCGATGCGCTACAGCCTGTTTGCAGGCGGCAAGCGGATCCGTCCGCTGCTTTGTATCGCTGCCGCCCAAGCGGTGGATGCGAACATCGCGGGCGTCGAGAACGCCGCTGTGGCGCTCGAGATGATCCACACGTATTCGCTGATCCACGACGATCTGCCGGCACTCGACAACGACGATCTGCGCCGCGGGCGTCCAACGAATCACAAGGTGTTCGGCGATGCGATGGCGATTCTGGCGGGCGATTCTCTGCTCACTCTCGCATTCGAAGTGCTGGCGAAGATTCCGGCCGCGAGCGACGCCGCGAAGGTCGCACTCATCGCGGAACTCGCTACTGCCTCGGGCACGGTTGGCGGGATGATCGGCGGGCAGGTCCACGACATCGAGGGCGAGAAACAGCAGCCCACTGCGGAACTTCTCGAACGCATCCATCGCGCAAAGACAGGCGCGCTGTTGCGGGCCAGCGTTCGCATGGGCGCGATATACGCAGGCGCCCCGCCGGCTCAGTACTCGTCGCTTTCGAAGTATGGCGAGCATGCGGGGCTCGCGTTTCAGATCGTTGACGACGTACTCGATGTCGAACAATCTTCGGAACAGCTCGGCAAGACGGCGGGCAAGGACCAGGCGCAGCACAAGATCACGTTCCCTGCTGTCTATGGACTGGAGGAGTCCAAGAAGATGGCGGAAGCCGAACGCGCGGCCGCACATGCGGCGCTGCAGGGCTTCGGCGAAAGCGCGCGCTGGCTGCGCGAGATTGCGGACCTGATCGTTTACCGGAACAGCTAGACGATGCCGCCCGCGAACCCGCCGATGAAGGTCCGCGCCGATCAACTGCTGGTCGATCGTGGCCTGGCGGAATCGCGCGAGAAGGCGAAGGCGCTCATCCTCGCGGGCGCAGTGCGAGTGAACGGGCAGAAACTCGACAAGCCCGGCCACTCGATCCCTTCGGACGCGAACATCGAAGTCACACAGAAGCTGCGTTACGTGTCACGCGGCGGCTTGAAACTGGAAGGCGCCCTGCAGAAATTCGGCGTCGATCCGGCCGGCAAAGTCTGTCTCGACATCGGATCCTCTACCGGCGGATTCACGGACTGCCTGCTGCAGCACGGCGCGACGCATGTTTACGCGATCGATTCCGGCACATCGCAGCTTGACTGGAAATTGCGCAGCGATCCGCGGGTCACGGTGAAAGAAAATTACAACGCGCGGCATCTCAACCCCGCGGACTTCCCTTCCCGAATCGACCTTCTGGTGTGTGATGTATCATTTATCTCTGTTACCCTCGTGCTGCCTCCGGCACGAGCTCTGTTGCATGAGGCGAGCGAGATGGTTATCCTGATCAAACCGCAGTTTGAAGCAGGCCGCGCCCAGGTTGGCAAGGGCGGCATTGTAAGAGACCCTGAGGTGCACCGCGAAGTCTGCCTCCGGATCGAAAGATTCGTGCAGGATACATTGGGCTTCCAACACACCGCCATCACCGATTCTCCGATCCTCGGCGCAGAAGGCAACCAGGAGTTCCTCTTATATGCGCGCCATTAGATCGGTTTGTGTCATTTCGAAGCCCAATATTCCCGAAGCCCAACGGCTGGTTCCGGAACTGCTCGCGTGGTTGGAAGAGCGCGGCGTTGAGACCCGCATTGATACGCGGACCGCGCATTACGCGCACCGCGAAAGCGAGGGACTTGCGCGCGAAGTGGTCGTCGAGGGTACGCAACTGGCGATCGTGTTGGGCGGTGATGGAACGCTGCTCGCTGCAGCCCGCGCCGTGGGTCCACGCGAGATCCCGCTGTTCGCCGTGAACCTCGGCAGTCTTGGATTTCTCACCACCATCACGCTCGACGCCATGTATCCGGAACTCGAGCGCACGATGCGCGGCGAGTATCGCGTGGGTCCACGGCGGATGCTGCATTGCGAGATCATGCGCAATGGCCGGATCGTCGGCGAGTACGAGGCGTTGAACGACGTCGTGTTCTCGAAAGCAGCGCTCGCCCGCATGATCAATCTCGACGCGTGGGTCGATAATCATTATGTTTGCCGCTATCGCGCCGATGGACTCGTGATCTCGACGCCCACGGGATCCACGGCCTATTCGCTGTCGGCCGGCGGACCGATCGTGTTTCCGACCGTAGACGCGCTCTGCCTGACGCCCATCTGCCCGCACATGTTGACCAATCGCCCGGTGCTGGTGCCCGGCGATAGCGTAATTCGCATCGACATCATCGATGACGACGACACGCAGTATCTGACCGCAGATGGACAGGTCGGCGAAACAGTCAAGCGAAACGACCAGATCTTCTGCCGTACGTCGAAGTTCAAGATCAATCTCGTGCGGCCGCCGGAAATGCTGTTCTTCGACGTACTCCGCGCCAAACTCAAATGGGGGGAACGCTAAGGCTTCGCCATGCTCGAACATCTCAAGAAAATCTCGCTCACCGGATGGATCATCATCGGCCTGTTCGCCGGAATCGCAGTCGGCCACTTCCTGCCCGACACCGGCAGGAACATGAGCATTTTCGCGAACATCTTTCTGCGCCTGATCAAGTCGATCATCGCGCCGCTGCTGTTTGCGACGCTCGTGCATGGCATGGCGGGCACAGGCGACATCAAGGCAATGGGACGGATTGGCGTCAAGGCCATCGTCTACTTTGAAATCCTCACGACGATCGCGCTGTTCGTGGGACTCGGATTCGTCAACTTCCTGGAACCCGGTGTCGGCGTGGCGATGACATCGATCGCAAAGGAAGAGATTCCAGTAACCAAGGCGCAGAACTTCCAACAGATCCTCGAGCATACGTTCCCGACATCGGTCATTCAGGCGATGGCGGAAGGCGAAGTTCTCCAACTGGTGGTGTTCACGTTCCTGTTCGGGACGGCGTGCGCGGCGCTCGGCGCGAAGTCGAAACACGTGGTCGACTTCTGCGAGAGCCTCGCCGAAGTGATGTTCCGCTATACGAAGTACGTGATGTACCTCGCGCCGTTCGGCGTCTTCGGCGCGATCGCGGCGACGGTCGGCAAGCGCGGGCTTGGCGCGCTGGTTCCGATGATCAAGCTTGTCGCGACGCTGTATGGCGCACAGGTGTTCTTCGTGGTGTGCGTGCTGGTTCCGACCATGATCGTGACGCGCGTACCGGTGAAGCGCTTCTGGTCCTTCGCCAAGGAACCGTTCGTGATCGCGTTCACCACCGCATCGAGCGAATCAGCACTGCCGCGCGCGTTGCAGAACATGCAGACGTTCGGCGTGCCGAAACATATCGTGTCATTCGTGTTGCCGACGGGATACAGCTTCAATCTCGACGGCACGACGCTCTACCTCGCGCTCGCGTCCATCTTTTGCGCGCAGGTGACCAACCATCCGCTGCCATTCGGAACGCAGATCGTGATGATGTTGACTCTGATGCTGACATCCAAAGGCGTCGCCGGCGTGCCTCGCGCTTCGTTGGTGGTGCTGTCGGGCACGCTGGGAACCTTCGGAATTCCCTCTGAAGGCATCGGACTGATTCTCGGCGTCGACGCCTTTATGGACATGGCCCGCACATCGGTCAACGTGCTCGGCAACTGCCTGGCAGCGGCTGTCGTCGGACGCTGGGAAGGCGTGCAGTATTCGGAACACACAAGCCCGGCGGAGGTCGCGGCCGCGACGGGCGACTAAGGGGCGAGACGCTCGATCGACCAGCCCTGTTCGGGTCCTTCCTGCTTGCAGTATCGCAGCCGGTCATGCAGCCGGCTGCGCCGTCCCTGCCAGAATTCCAATGAATACGGGATCACGCGATACCCGCCCCAATGATCGGGGCACGGGGGTGGATTGTCGCCCTCATCGTATTGCGCATCCACTTCGGCCACACGCTGTTCGAGCCACTCGCGGCCCGGAATCACGCGGCTTTGTGGCGATGCGATGGCGCCGATGCGGCTCTTGAAGGGACGAACCTGAAAGTATTCTTCGGTCTCTTCACGCGAGACCTTTTCGACATGCCCGAGGATCCGGACCTGGCGCTCGAGTTCGGTCCAGAAGAAGACCAGCGCCGCTCGCGGATTTACCTCGAGGTCCCCAGCTTTGGCGCTGGCATAATTAGTAAAGAAGGTAAAGCCGTGGGGGTCAACGCCCTTCAGCAGTACGATGCGGGCGGAGGGCTGGCCATCCGGAGTCGCCGTGGCAAGCGTCATGGCGTTCGGTTCGCGGATGCCGGAGGCGATGGCCTGATCAAACCAGTGCTGGAACTGCACAAAGGGATCAGGATGCGCGTCGGATTCGTTGAAAGTCGCGTGTTTGTAGTCTTCGCGGAGCCTGTTGAAGTCTGCCATGGAA
>CAZVKC010000055.1:15301-22604 GCA_964627455.1 uncultured Solibacteraceae bacterium
AACCTCGCTGTTGCGGAAGCGTCCTCCACGCCACCCGCCGTATCAACCGGCAACACGGTGATTCCTCAATTTGCGTTCGGCGGCGGCTGGAGTTCGTACCTCTACTTCACCAACACCAGCAGCGCTCAGGTTTCGTTCCCGGTGCGGTTTTACTCCGATACGGGCGCGGATCTCTCGTTTGGCGGCACATCGACGCGTCAGATGATCATTCCACCGGGCGGCACCGCGCTGATTCAAGCGCAAAACACGGGCGATTTGCAGCAGGGCTGGGCAACCTGGGACATGCCGGCAGGCGTCGCGGGATACGGCGTCTTCCGCCAGGCAGTGGCCGGAAGGCCCGACCAGGAAGCCGTCGTGCCCTTCTCCTCAAGTTCAGGGACACGCGCGTCGCTGATTTACGATGATTCGAATCTCACGACCGCGCTCGCGATCTGGTACAACGGCACTGCCAGCGCCACCATCACGATGACGGCGCGCGATGAATCCGGCGCACAGATTGGCACAGGAACCATCACGCTGTCGCCGGGAACCAAGACCGCATTCGCACTGAGCGACAAGATCCCGGCAATCTCTCTGAAGCGCGGATGGGTCGAGGTTACGACCTCGACGGGCAACATCGCGGTGCTCGGATTGCGATTCACTTCTTCCGCATTCACCTCGATTCCGCCGTCGCAGTAAGCCAATTTGGCTGCCCATTCCGCATTCGTTAGATGAGTAGGAATGGGTAAGCGAATACTGAACCTCCTGGCCGCTGGCATCCTTGCCGGCGGCCTTGCGTTTTCCAACACCGATGGCGCGCCCGCCGGATCCACTGGAGCGCCAAATGAGAACACCTGCAGAACCTGCCATAGCGGCGGTGGCGCAGCCGGACAGTTGCGCATCGTGGTGACGAACGGAGCAACATCGTATTCACCGGGGCGCTCCGTCCGCATCCGCGTCACGCTGCAGGACCTATCCGCCACGCGCTGGGGCTTCGCTCTGAGCGCAAAGAGAGAGGCATCGACGGTCGCGGCCGGTATGTTCGCGGTTCCCGCAACACCGCCTGCGCCGGTCGTGAAAATCATCAACGGCGGCGTGACGCAGACGGCTGCGGGATCTTATCGCGCTCAGAGCATGCAGGCGTCGTGGGAGTTCGACTGGACGGCGCCCGCCGCAGGAACCGGCACAGTCCGCCTATATGCCGCGGCTGTCGGAGCCAATAACGACGGGTCCGCGAGCGGCGACAACACCTATACGGCTTCGTTGTCGTTAAGTGAAGCTTCGGCGGAACCTCCGCCCGCGGTCAAAACGGGCAATACAATCCTGCCCCAATTTGTTTTCGGCGGCGGTTGGACATCGAGCCTGTATTTTCACAACAGGACCAGCACCGCAGTTTCGATCCCGGTCAGCTTTTTCGCGGATGACGCGACTCCTCTCGAGTTGGATGGAAGCCCAACGCGCACGGTGCAGATCGCGGCGCGCGGAACGGCTCGCATCCTCGCGCCGAACGGCAGTGATTTTCGGCAGGGGTGGGCGACCTTCGACCTGCCCGCCGGCGTGACGGGCTACGGAGTGTTCCAACAATCCGTGCCGGATATCGCAGATCAGGAAGCGGTCGTGCCGTTCGCACCTGCGAAGTCGCCTTCCGCGAATCTGTTATTCGATGAATCCAGCCGCATCACGGCTGTCGCCCTCTGGTACAACGGCGCTGCGAACGCTGACATCGCTGTAACAGCGCGCGACGAAAGCGGCGCTGTGCTGGGAACCGCGACCATCACGATGACGCCGGGAAACAAAACCGCGTTCGCGGTCATCGAAAAGATCCCGGCGATTGCAGGCAAGAGCGGCGCTCTGGACTTTACGGCTCCGGCGGGATCCGTAGCCGTTCTCGGCCTGCGCTTCGGCGGCGCGGCATTCACGTCGATTCCGGCCGCGGCGCCGTAACCTCAGCACTCCACAACGTTCACGGCGAGCCCGGCGAGCGAAGTCTCTTTGTACTTGCTCTGCATGTCGAGGCCCGTCTGGTACATCGTGCGGATGACCTGATCGAGCGACACGACGTGGCCCTCGGTTTCACGCATGGCCATGCGCGATGCGTTCACCGCCTTGACGGCACCGAACGCGTTCCGCTCGATACAGGGAATCTGCACCAGTCCCGCAATCGGGTCGCAGGTCATTCCAAGGTTGTGTTCCATGCCGATTTCCGCAGCATGCTCGATCTCCGCGGGACCTGCGCCCATCGCCGCAGCGAGTCCTGCTGCAGCCATCGAACAGGCCACACCCACTTCGCCCTGGCAACCAACTTCGGCGCCCGAGATCGACGCGTTCTCTTTATAGAGAACCCCGATCGCGGCGGCCGCGAGAAAGTAGCGAAGGATCCCTTCGCGATCACCGTTGCAGAATCGCATGTAGTAATGCGCCACGGCCGGAATCACGCCTGCGGCGCCATTGGTCGGCGCGGTCACCACACGTCCGCCCGCGGCGTTTTCTTCGTTCACCGCAATCGCGAACAGGTTCACCCAGTCCATCGCGGCGAGCGGATCATCCATCGAGGCGCGAGTCTCGAGTTTGCGCTTCAACCCGGGCGCACGCCGTTTGACATGCAGGCCTCCCGGCAGCACGCCCTCGACCGTAAGTCCGCGTTCTGTACAGTCCTGCATCACGCGCCAGATCCGTAGGATCCCGTCGCGCACCTCGGATTCCGGACGCCATGCGGCCTCGTTCGCCAGCATCAGATCCGGAATCGACAGGTTGTGCAGGCGGCACTGATCGAGCAATTGGGCGCCGGAGGAGAATGGATACGGCACGGCTGCGCGCGATACGCCGGTTGCAGCGCCAAGTTCCGATTCTTCCGCGATGAATCCGCCGCCGATTGAGTAATAGACGTTGCTGCGTACTTCGACGCGATCCGCATCGTAGGCCGTGAAACGCATGCCGTTGGGATGTCCCGGCAACACGAGGTCCGAATGGAACTGCAGGTCGCGGGACTCATCAAACAAGAGTGAACCGATTTGTTTGGACGCGCGAATTCCGGCGACAATGCCTTCCACTTCGGCCGGTTCGACCGTATCCGGCGATTCGCCCGAAAGTCCCAGCAAAATCGCGCGGTCCGTACCGTGGCCTTTGCCGGTCAGCGCGAGGGAGCCAAACAACTCGACGCGGATTCGCACCGTGCGCTGGCGAAGATCACTGTTCGCGAGCAGGTCCACGAACCGTTTTGCCGCCCGCATCGGACCCACCGTGTGGGAGCTCGAAGGGCCAATTCCGATCTTGAACAAATCGAAGAGACTGGTCTTCATGGAAGCTCGTCATGATAGCATGGCCGATTACAGCAATCATGGCAGACACACCCCGTATTCAGACCACGACCGTGGGCTCTTACCCCATCCCTGACTGGCTCGCAGCGCTTCCCAGCGAGCAGGCGCGATTGGACGCAACGCGCGTGGTTTTCGACCTGCAAAGGCAGGCTGGGATCGACCTACCGACCGATGGCGAACTCTACCGATTCGACGTGAATCACCCCGACACCAACGGCATGATCGAGTATTTCATCAAGCCGATGGCGGGCATTCGTACGCAGCTCGGCCGCTCGGAACTCGAAGCATTCGCGAAGAAGGACGCAATGCGCTTTCGCCGCAAACCGGCGGGCGTCGTGGAAGGACCGATTGGCGAAGGTTCACTGAACCTGCTCGCCGATTGCGAGTCCGCGGCTTCGGTTGCGCAAGGTCCCTTCAAGTTCACCGTGACCAGCCCGTATATGCTGGCCCGCACGCTGCTCGACAACTTCTATCACGACTTCGAATCGCTGATCTTCGCGATTGCCGAGGTGCTTGCGGCGCAGGTGAAGGGCTTGCCCTGCGCGGCTGTGCAGATCGACGAAGCGAACATTCCGGGCAACCCCGGCGACGCCCAGATCGCGGCCCGCGCGATGAACGTGGTTCTCGACCGCATCGACCGCGCGAAGACGCAGCGCGCCGTGCACCTGTGTTTCGGCAACTATGGCGGCCAGGTGATTCAGTCCGGCGAATGGAAGAAGCTCACCGGCTTCCTGAACTCACTGAACGTCGACCACCTCGTCCTCGAACTGGCGCATCGCCCGGTGCAGGATCTTGACGCGTTGAAGGACGTCGACGCAAAAATCGGCATCGGGATCGGCGTCGTGGACGTGAAGGTCAATCACGTCGAAACGGCCGACGAGATTGCGTCGCGCATTGAGAAGGCCGAGAAGATCCTCGGCGCCGGACGCGTGAAGTGGATCCATCCGGATTGCGGTTTCTGGATGCTCAAGCGTTCGGTTTCCGATCGCAAGATGGCCGCTCTCGCCGCGGGCCGCGACAAGTACCTCGGCATCTCGTAGCTTCGGCTACTTCACCAGTTCGTATTTGGGTCCGCGGAATTCGAGGATTTTTCGCGGATTCCGGTACAACCACTGATCCTTCTGCTCCGCCGGATGCGACTCGATCTCATCCGGCGGTCCCATTTGGATGTAGATGCGGCCGCGGTCAGTGCGCCATCCCTGCGTGTCGCCATTGCGGAACCTCTCGTTTGCATAGCGAATGCGGCGATAGTGCTCTTCTTTGACCTTTTCGCTTCCTCGCCTCGCCCAGAACTGTTCGATGAACTTCTGGCGCTCCTCGTCGGATCCCATGCGCTGAAATGCCGCTTTCTCCGCCGGTTCGATGATGTAGACAACATCCTGATTGAGCCACTTCTCGTACGGGGATTCGACCTTGGTCTGCGCGGCTGCGGTGGATCCTGTAATGGCGAAGGCCCCGCAAGCGAGTCCGAGAGCGATGCAGGCCAGCGGGGCTTCGACGTTTGCGGGCGTGCGGTAGAGGATGCGTTTCATTCGCAACATGAGCTCATCTCCTGAGGTATAGGCTGCGGCGGCCAGCGCGAACTGCGGCGCAGGTTGCCGTTGTTGCTCGACGGCGAGCAGGGCTTCGGCGTACGGGGTTCGTGTCCCACTGACTTCGATGACGAGGTCATCACAACAGTATTCGCGTTCCCGGTTGATCACCTTCGAGATCCACCAGGTCGCGGGATGAAAGAACAAGAGGCTTTCGACAAGAATCTGCATTCGCTGCACGAGCAGATCCCAACGGCGCACGTGCGCGAGTTCGTGCAACAGCAACGCTTCAACTTGTGCCACTGGAAGGCCGCTGAGGATGGATGCGGGAAAGAGGATCACCGGCTTCCACACACCGGTGACAACCGGCGTCTCGACGAGTGCGGACGCGAGGACAGAAACGGGGCGGGCGAGTTCGAGGCGGGCTCGCAAAGCGTCGAGTCGAGAGGTCCATTCGGACGGGATCGCACACACGCCCTTGCGCCGTAGGCTTCGAACGGCGAGCCAACCCGCCGTGCGATAGGCAGCCATCACGAAGGCTCCCAGGCCCCAGAGAATCGCCAGTACGCGTCTCGCGGCATCGAAATTCGACTCTTGCGCAAGGTCAACGCTGGAACGCAGCGCATCCGACACGAGGCGCACGGCAACGGCGGCGGGACGCGCGTCCACGGGAGTGCGCAGATACACCGCGGCCGTGAACAGGAAGCCGGTGACGAACAGCCCGAGTGCGGCGCAAGCCATCGCGTATCGAACGGTCACCACATGGCGGACCAGCATCAATGCGCCGGCGAGAACGACCGCAATCACCGCGCCCTGCCAGATCGAATGCACGATCGCCCAGCCGATTGCATCGGTGAGAGTCATGATTTCCTGCCTCCGCCTTTCTCGTAGTCATCGAGCATCCGGCGCATTTCGGCGATTTCCTGGCGCGACGCTTTCTTTGCGGAGAGTGCGCCCAGCAGGAGTCCTGCTGCGGATCCGCCGAAGGCGCGTTGCATGAAGTCGCCGGCCAATTGCCGCTGCGTCCATTCGCGCGGCTTGGTGGCTTCGTAACGATGCGCGCGGTTCTTCTCTTCGCGAATCACCAGGCCTTTAGTGGTCATGATCTGCAGGATCTTCAGAACGGTCGTGTATTGTGCGGGACGCGACTCGGAGATCACCTCATGGACCTCCCGCACAGTACAAGGTCCACGGCTCCACAGCACCGCGAGGATTTCCAACTCCGCGTCAGTCGGCTTCGGAAGGACAGAAGACATCTACGAAGACTTTACTACGAAGTCTTTCGTAGATACAAGAGAAAAGATTGGATCACGCAGCGGAAGGATTCCGGCGCGTCGATAGCCAGAAGAACAGAAGTACGCCGGCAACAGGAACGAGCGATGCCGACAGGAACGCCAGGCTGTAGGCGCGCTGGTCGAACATCCTACCGTATCCGGGCGCCAGCACCGCCACGACAGCGGACCAGCTTCCGGCGCCGAGTCCCGCGATGAGGCCGGCACGATCGGAGGTGAACGCCCGCGTCACATATCCCATCGACGAGATGACGAAGCCGCCGCCGATGAACATGGAGAAGAACATCAACGCCAGTGCGCCGCCGTAGCTATCGAAGTGTGGGATGGTCGCGAGAGGCAGCATCAGCACGAGGAGCAGCAGCATCTGCCGCCGCAGCGCGGGAAAGAACGCCTCCCCACGCGGCAGCCGGTCGGTGATCCAACCCCACACGAAATAGCCGACCTCCCAACCGAGCGGCGGGATCCACAACACCTTCCCCATTTCGGCCTGCGTGCGATGCATGCCCTGCACGAAATAGATCGACGCGTTGTAGAGGATGAACGCAAGCGGCGAGCAGGCCAATCCGTATACGGCCATGAACGCCCAGATACGCGAATCGCGCCAGTTCATGGGTGCGTGACGGCCCGGTTCCACGCGCGGAAAATCGCGGATTTCCTTGCGACGGCTCAACAAGCGCCAACACAGCAGCCAGAGGACGCCAATGATGCCAGTGAACCAGAAGGCGCCACGCCAGCCGAACGCCAGCGCGATCGGCGTCACGATCCAGGGTGTGACGACAGCGCCCAGGGATCCGCCCGAGTAAGAGATGGCGATGCCTTTGGAACGATCCTCAACGGGAAGCGTCTGGACAGACGTTCGCATGCCGCCGGGAAACGTCGCGCCCTCTCCAAAGCCCAATACCGCACGGGCCAGGCCGAAGCTGAAGAGTCCTCCGGCAAAGGCGTGCATGGTGGAAGCGGCGGTCCACAGCGCAACCGCCGCTGTCATGCCTTGCCGCAGGCCGATCCGGTCAAGGATGGTTCCCCAGATCGGGTTGCCGGCCATGTAGGCAAGTGAGAATGCGGAAATGATGTAGCCGTACTGCTCGTTCGAAAGGCCGGTTTCTTTGAGGATGACCGGCGCGAGCAGTGCGAGAGTGTTGCGGTCGACGTAGCTGATCAGGGAGACCAGCATCATCGAAAT
>CAZVKC010000055.1:22704-47720 GCA_964627455.1 uncultured Solibacteraceae bacterium
GGGCCTCCAGGACCGCCGGGTGCGCCGCCACCGCCTCCTGGAGTTTGATCCGGCGTGCTGCCCGCCGAAACATCGAGCACCACATTTGCTTCAGCGGAAAGGATCCCCTGTTCGCTCGCCTTGGTGTCGATGAGCAGATAGGTCCCTGCTTTCGATGTGATGGAACCCAGCGAAGCGGCGCCGTTGAAGATGCCATCGGTCGCGTTGCGCGTGTCCGGCAATCCCTTCGCCGCGTACACACCCTGCGACAATACGGCGTCGATCGCGGCGTCGTCGAAGAAAAACTGACTCGTGAACTCGTAGGTCTGCGCGCCCTGGCTGAACGTGCGGACCTTGAAGTGAATATGCACGGCCCGTCCGCGATACCAGCCCGGAAAGATCGTAGTGAACTTCACCTGCCCGTTGCGGTCGCTCATTTGATACCCGCGCAGATACTTCTTACCGGCAAGCGTTCCGACATCCGAATAGTCGCCGTTTGCATTGCAGTGCCAGATGTCGACGACAGCGCCGACGAGCGGAGTGGAAGAGCAGTTGTCGACGCGCGAAAGGTTGATCGTCAGGTCAAAGCGCGAACCCTCCTGGACGGAACCGTCCGAAGGATCGGTGCGAATATCCACGCGGTTGAGGATTTCGTCAACAAAGTAAGGGCCTTCGGTCAAACCAGGGGCGGCCACAATTTTGCATGGTTCATCGGCGGCGAGCAGAGTACCGGAGGATACTGCGCCGATGGCGAGGCCGATACCGGCCGCGCGCTTCAGGACCTCTCGACGGGTCGTTCGTGTGTTCATGCAACGCAGAAACCACCCGCCGCCGTTGTGTTGCGACACAGCCGGCAGAGTTTGCAAACACTTTACCTGCCGAATGTTCAACACAAGAACCGCCACAAGGAAAGAGATACACTGAGTAGACTGTGCAAATTGGCAGATACCGGGTCCTAGGGGAACTCGGGCGCGGCGCGATGGGTATCGTGTACCGCGCACAGGACCCCGCGATCGGGCGCATCATTGCGATCAAATCCATCCGCCTGAACGAACTGACGGATCCAGAGGAACGTTCCCGGCTGCGCGACCGGTTGTTTCGCGAGGCCCAGTCGGCGGGCATTCTCTCGCATCCGAACATCGTTACCATCTACGACATCCTCGAAGAGAACGATCTTGCCTACATCTTCATGGAATTCGTCAACGGCATGCCGCTTGACGATTTGCTGCGGTCCGACAACCTGCCAACCGGCCACGTGTTGATTTCGCTGCTGGCGCAAACAGCGAACGCGCTGGACTACGCGCACAAGAAGGGCATCATCCATCGCGACATCAAGCCCGCGAACGTAATGGTGCATGAGGATTCCATCGCCAAGGTCTGCGACTTCGGCATCGCCAAGATCACGTCTCAATCGATGACGCAAACCGGCGTCGTGATGGGCACGCCTTCGTACATGTCGCCGGAACTGATCAAGGGCGAAACGCTGACGGGCGCGTCGGATCAGTTCGCGCTGGGCATCATGGCGTATGAGATCCTGACGGGTCAGAAGCCGTTCAAAGCGGATTATCTTCCGACGCTGTTTTTCAAGGTGTGTTCCGATGAGCCGCCAGCCGTGCACGATCTGAATCCGAGCCTGAATCCGCTGGTAGACCGGGCTGTTCGGAAGGCGCTCGCCAAGAAGCCGGATGAGCGTTACGCGAGCTGCGGAGAATTCATGAAGGTGCTCGAACGCGCCATTGAATCGGCTCCGGACTGGATCCCGCTGGCGAAGCGCCCTCTGCCCGTCACAGAAGAATCAACAACTGGGTCCGGTGGACGCGTGTCGCCTCCGCCGCAAGCGGAAGATGTAACGACCATCGATCCCTCGGTGGCCCGCACGGCGCCCGCGGCGAAGCCAGCGCCGGCGGAACCCACTGGACCGGCAATCCCCGCGCAGCAACCGCAGCCGCCGCAGCAGACGCAGCAGACGCAACCTCCGGCCCCCCAGCCGCCGGCGAACGTGGGCGGCACCACCACCCGAAACCTGCCGGCGCCTCCGATGTCGATTCCCGTGCGTGAAGAGCCGCCGGTCGTGCCGCCCACGCAGGGGGGCGTGTCAAAAGCAGTCATCGGCGCAGCCGCCGTTGCGGTACTCGCGATCGTGGGCTACTTCGGATACTCGAAGATGTCGGGGCCGGCGGCGGATCCGCAACAGCAGCAGCAGCAACAACAGCAGCAGCAGCCGCAGACACCCGACCCGGCAACACCACCGGGGCCAACGGGCGGCGCCAAGCCGTCGCCGACACCAGCAACACCGGCGAAACCAGTCACGTCGTCACCACCGATCACGCCGAAGCCCTCCGACGGCAAAGAAGCTCCGCCCTCGAAGGACAGGGACTACGACATCGCATTCGCGTCGGCGCCGCCCGGCGCAACGGTTACCGTGGATGGATCCGCAACGTGCAAGAGTCCGTGCTCCCTGCCGCTGAAACAGGGCCGGCATTCCGTGCAATTCACATTGACCGGCTTCGTAACGACGTTCCGTCCACTCGAGGTTCCCGCATCGCTCGAACTCACAGTGACCATGCCCGAGGCGACGGGCGTGCTCGCCATCAACACCAACCCCAAGGGCGCGACCATAATTCTTGACGGTCAGACTCGTCCAGAAGTGACTCCGGCGCGTCTTACATTACGTGAAGGTACGCACAAGGTCGATCTCGTTCTTGGCAGCCTTCGCGATTCGCACGAAGTTACCATCAAGCAAGGCAGTATTCAGCAGATCCAGTCCACATGGCAATAAACGAACTTTCCCTCACCCGCCGCAACATCATGCGGTTACTGGCCGGCGCCGCGGCCGTCACGCCTTCGGTCCCCAGTCTCCTGTCGGCTGCCCCGCCCGCCTGGGCGCCGGCGGATAAGAAGAAAGTCGGCATGATCGTGCGTTCAACGAGGCCGGAAGATCTCGAAATGATGATCGACGGCTTCAACAACGACATCACGCCGATTGAGCGATTCTTCGTGCGCAGCCATCACTACACGCCAAAGGTGGACCTCGCGACGTGGAAGCTGAAGATCGGCGGCCGGGTCGACAAGCCGGTCGAATTGACCTTCGAGCAGATTCAGAAGATGCCGAAGGTGGAACTGGTCAGCGTGCTCGAATGCGCCGGCAACGGACGCGGTTTCTTCGAGCCGTCAATGGCCGGCCTGCAGTGGGAACACGGTGCAGTCGGCAACGCGAAATGGGGCGGCGTGCGGCTGGCGGATGTCCTCAAACTCGCGGGCCCCGCATCGAATGCCGTGGAAGTCTGCTTCGACGGCGCCGATGTTCCAGTCGGAACGCAATCGGATTTCCAGCGATGCATCCCCTTCAACAAGGCGATCTCTGAGGAACCGCTACTTGTCTACGAGATGAATGGCGAGCCTCTTCCGACCTCTCACGGATTCCCGTTACGCCTCGTCGTGCCTGGTTGGGCCGGTGATTGCTGGGTGAAATGGGTGACGAGCATTCAAGTGCTCGACAAGCCGTTCGAAGGCTTCTACATGAAGACGGCCTACCGGCATCCTGGCAAGCCCGTGAAACCGGGCTCCGCCGTCGATCCCGCGCAGATGCAGCCGGTGACTCGCCTGCGTCCGAAGAGCGTCCTCGTGTACCCCGAAAACGGATCGCAGATCGAGGTCGGCAAGACGATCAACATCAAAGGCGTGGTTTGGTCCGGCGGCGGCGCGCCCGTCACGATGGGCAAGGTCAGCGTCGACGGCGGCGCGTCGTGGGAGGACGTTCGCCCCGCGACCTACAACGGACCGTTCGCCTGGCGCACGGTCGTGTATACGTACACGCCGACGCAAGAAGGCTATCTCCGCATCATGATCAAGTGCGGCGACAACACGGGCGACACGCAGCCGCATGTGCAGGCGTGGAACCCGTCAGGCTACAACTGGAACGTCTCGCACTCGGTCGGCGTAGACGTTGTCAAGGAACTGAAGCCTCCGGCCGATGCGCCCGCCGGCACGCCTGCTCCGGAACCCGGACTCGCGGTTCCTTCGTCGTTCCGCCAAGCCTGCCTCGTCTGCCATGAGGACAACGTGATTCGCCAGCAGCGACTCACTCGCACGCAGTGGGATCGCGAGATCGACAAGATGGTGCGCTGGGGCGCGAAGGTCAAGGACTCCGACCGTCCAGCGATTCTCGACTATCTGTCGAAGTCGTTCCCCTATACGAAGAAGTAGTCAGTTCAGAGGACCGCGACGGTGGACAAACGATCCGCCGTCGCGCGAATCTCCCGCATCACCGTTTCCACTTCCTCATCGGTCGTATAGAAGTGCGGCGCCACGCGGATGCCGGCGCCCGGGCGATAGTCCACCAGGATGTCGCGCTTCGAGAGATCCTTCACCACTTCGTAACCGTTCGGAACATCCATCACCACGACACCGCCGCGCTGTTGGGGATCGCGAGGCGAATGCAAGCGATATCCTGATTGATCCGCAAGCTCGATGAGGCGCTGCGTCTGCCGTTGCGACTTCTCACGGATGCGATCGACGCCGACCTCTGCAATGATCTCGTATCCCGCCATGCCCGCGTACATCGCCGGGATGTTCGGCGTGCCGTGCTGGAAGCGATACGCATCGTCGGCATAATCGATCGGTCCGTCGGCGAATGCGAAAGGGTTCCGGTGCGCGGACCAACCGGTCAGCCGCGGCCGCAGCGAGGGCCACAGGTCGCGGCGTGCGTACAGGTATCCGTTGCCGGGTCCGCCACAGAGCCACTTCACGGATCCACCGACAGCGAAGTCCACGCCGAGTTCGCGGACGTTCAACGGCACGGTCCCGGCGGATTGATAGATGTCGGCGCACACCATGGCGCCCACACGATGCGCCTTCTCAATGATGGCTGCGAGATCCTGTTTGAACGAACTTCGGAACAACACGTGTGACACCGACACCAGCGCGGTCTCCTCGTCGATTGCGTCGAGCAACTTGTCGAGCGGAATCGTGACGCCGTCTTCGGAGGCGACGAAAGTCAACCGCGCGCCTGAGATCTCATGGAAGTTGTACAGGTTCGTCGGAAAGTTCATTGACTCGCTGACGATGCGGTTGCGCTTCGCGCTCCAGTCGAAGCAGGAATGTACGATCCACTGCGCGATGCTCACGTTCTGCTGCATCGTGACCTCGCCTTCACCCGCGCCGATGATACGTCCGATGAGATCGCCGACCGAAACCGGCATGCCCCACCAGCCCTCTTCCCACGCGCGGATGCCGCGAGTCTGCCACATGTCGGCGAACTCGTTCATGCGATCGCGCGCCCGCGCCGGCATAGCGCCAAGCGAGTGGCTGATCATATAGACGCTGTTGGCAAGGATCGGAAACTCTTTGCGCCAGGCGAGAAGCGGATCGTGCATATACCTACGATTCAAGCACGCCGCGAGGCCCAGAACCAATAGGCGGGGAATCCAAGCGCGATGAGTCCCAGGGCCGTGAGCGACGGCAGGGGCCGTTCGATGGCGGTGTTCACGACAAACCATCCGGCGACCAGCACGAACAACGCCGGCGTCACGGGGTAGCCCCACATCTTATAGGGACGCTCGAGGTCCGGGAACTTGCGGCGCAGCACGAACAAGCCCGCAACCGTGATTCCGTAAAAGAGCCAGATCGCGAACAGCGCGTAATCGATCAGGTATTCGTAGGTGCCCGTCGCAATCAACACCGACGCCCACGCGGCTTGCACCCACAACGAAAACGACGGGGTGCGAAACTCGGGATGCACGCTGGCGAAGCGCTCGAAAAACAGACCATCCTGCGCCTGCGCGAAGTACACGCGAGCCTGCGTCATGAAGCGGCCGTTCAACGAACCAATCACAGACAGCAGAATCGTCGCGGACACCAGCGCGCCCCCGATTGACCCCATCGTGCGTTCTGCAACCGTGGCGCCGACGCGTTCGGTCTTCGCGAGTTCCGCAGGTGACAACACCATGAGGTATCCGAGGTTCGCCGACAGGTACAACACCATGGCAATCCCGACGCCGATCAACAGCGCGAGCAGCATGTTCCGCCGTGGATCGCGGATCTCGCCGGCAACGAAGCTCACGTTTACCCAACCGTCATAAGCGAGCAAACACGCGATCATCGCGACGCCGAAGTCTGCCATGCGGAACTCGGCGGGAGCGTTCGCGCTCGAAATCGATTGCTCAGGCCGCAGCGTAAACGCAGCAATCACGAGCACCAGGATGCCGATGAGTTTCGCGCCCGTGAAGATCTTCTGGACCCACGCACCGAACATCACGCCGCGGTGATTGATGTAAGTGAGAACAAATGTCAGCGCCAGCGCGGCGCCCTTTGCCTGCCAGGGATCGAGTGGGATGAAGTATCCGAGATACCGGCAAAAGCTCACCGCGAGCCACGCCATCGATGCAGTCATGCTGACGAGCAGAAACGTCCACCCGCAGAGGAACGACCAGAGCGGACCGAAGGCTTCGCGCAGAAAGATGTACTGTCCGCCGGTGGCAGGCATCGCCGCGCCCATCTCGGCAAAAGCAAGCGCCCCGAAAAATGAAAGGATTCCCGCCGCGATCCACACGGCGAGAATCCAGGGTGTCGAAGGAAGACTGCGGGCGACGTCGCTGGGAACGAGAAAGATCCCGGCGCCGATGATGATGCCCACCACCAGCGAAATCGCGTCGACGAGTCCGAGCCTACGGGGAAGTTCAGTTAGCGTGCGTATTTGGCCAGTGTACTCAAGAATTGCTGGGCCACGCCGGGCGTCGGCATCGACTCAACGGCTTCCTTGTTCTTGATCTTCTTGCCGTACAACTGCACTAGAGCGTCTTCGTCTTCACGCATCGTCGCGCCCTGCAGCGAAATGCCCGCAAACACACCGCGTGAACGCGACCAGGTCAGGATCTCCGCTCGCATCGCTGCGTCCGTTTCCGCCGAAGTCGCGCGGCCCACAGGACCCGCAGCCGCCGCGGCATCCGCGCCCACTGTGAACTTGCTGGACAACAGGCTGGACTTGCCGCGATCGTTCATCACGAGCAGCACGACATCGGTTTCCGAGCCGCCGATCTGGAATCCGACACTGCCGCCTTCGACGCGCACCGCGCCGGGCGCCGACCAGCCGCCGTTCTTGCGGCAGGTGAAAAATCCGCGGCCATATTTTGCGCCAACGATGAACGCGCCCTTCTTCACTCCGGGCACGATCACCGCACAAGAGGACTTCTTCAACAGATCTTCGGGAATGCTCTTGTCCTTGATGGACATGATTTCATCGAGCGTTTCAGAGGCAGATTTCAAGCGCTTTTCGACGTCGGTTTGCGCGAACACTACGCAAGCCACGCCAAGCATCAGAATCGGAATTCGCATGATCCTATGATCGCAAAGGCGCGTTAACTTGGGATTAAGCATGGACGAGCAGCAGCCGCAACCCATCTGGGCCCCAGCGCGAAAAGCCATCGAGCGCACTTATATGCACCAGTTCCAGAACGGCGCAGGCTTCGGATCTTATGAGGACCTGCACCACTGGTCGATCACCGAACCTGCCGCATTCTGGCTTGCCATCTGGGACTTTACCGAAGTCCTCGGCGAACCGGGTGAAACCGTCGTCGAACATGCGTCGCGCATGCCCGGCGCGACCTGGTTCCCCTATGCGCGTCTGAACTTCGCCGAAAACCTGCTGCGTAATCGCAACCCGCATCAGGACGCCATCGTGTTCCGATCCGAGGGCGAACCCATTCGCCGCATCTCGTATGGCGAGCTCCGCGACTCGGTGGCACAACTCGCTGCGGCCTTTCGCGCCGATGGCGTCAAACCCGGCGACCGCATTGCCGCGTGGATGCCCAACATGCCTGAAGCGGTCATTGCGATGCTCGCTGCATCCAGTATCGGCGCGGTCGTTTCATCCTGCTCGCCGGACTTCGGCGTCCAGGGCACGCTCGATCGCTTCAGCCAGATTTCACCCACGGTCCTCCTGGCCGCCGACGGTTACCGGTATGGCGGAAAGACTTTCGACTGCGTCGCGCGAGCCCGTGAAATCGCGTCGAAACTGCCCTCGGTGAAGCGGCTCGTCATCGCACCGCTACTGGGATCCCCGGCCGCGAACTGGGACGAGTACCTCACTCCGTATCAGGACGAGTACCGCATTCGCTTCGAGCAGCTGCCGTTTGATCACCCGCTGTACGTGTTGTATTCCTCCGGCACCACAGGCGTCCCCAAGTGCATCGTGCACGGCGCCGGGGGAACACTCCTGCAACATCTCAAAGAACATCAACTGCATTGCGACATCCATCCGGGCGACCGAGTCTTCTACTTCACCACCTGCGGCTGGATGATGTGGAACTGGCTCGCGTCGACGCTGGCGTCGCAGGCGACGCTGCTGCTCTACGACGGCAGCCCCTTCCACGACAGCGGACGCACGCTGTTTCACTTTCTCGATCACGAACGCGCGTCGCATTTCGGGACCTCCGCCAAGTTCCTCGACGCGCTTTCGAAATCCGGCTTGAAGCCGCGTGAACATTGGCCGATGCATCACTTGCGCACGGTGCTGTCTACGGGGAGTCCGCTGGCCCCCGATGGGTTCGACTTCGTCTACAACGAGGTCAAGCCGGACGTGCATCTGGCGTCGATTTCCGGCGGCACGGACATTGTGTCGTGCTTCGTGCTCGGCTCGCCCACGCTGCCTGTCTATCGCGGCGAGATCCAGTGCAAGGGCCTCGGCATGGCGGTCGAAATCTGGGATGAGAACGGCAAACCCGCGCCCACCGGTGTTTCCGGCGAACTCGTTTGTACGCGTCCGTTCCCTTCGATGCCCATCGGCTTCTGGAACGATCCGCAGGGCGCGTCGTATCGCAGCGCGTACTTCGAACGGTTCCCCGGCGTCTGGCGCCACGGCGATTACGCGGAGACCACAGCGCAAGCCGGCATCGTCATTCACGGCCGTTCCGATGCGACGCTCAACCCGGGCGGCATTCGCATCGGCACGGCCGAGATCTACCGGCAGGTCGAGAAACTGCCGGAAATCCGCGAATCCATCGCGGTGGCGCAAGAGTGGGAACACGATGTGCGCGTCGTTCTCTTTGTCCGCCTTCGCGACGGCGTCCATCTCGACGAGGCATTGAGTGACGCGATCCGCAAAGTGATTCGCGACAACACGACGCCGCGCCATGTACCCGCGAAGATTCTCTCGGTGGCCGACATCCCGCGCACCAAGTCCGGCAAAATCGTGGAACTTGCCGTTCGCGAGGTGATCCACGGCCGCGCGGTGCGCAACATTGACGCGCTTGCGAATCCCGAAGCGCTCGAGTACTTCCGCAATCGCCGGGAACTCGCGAGCTAACCGAGGAAACTCAGCAGCGCCGCGGTGAAGGCCTCGGGCGCTTCGATGTTCGACAGGTGCGCCGTCGGGAGCAGCACCGATCGTGCGCCGCGGATCTGCGCGACCAGAAAGTCCCCGTGCCCCGGCCAGGGCGTCGATTGATCGAAATCGCTGGCGATCACCAGCGCCGGCGCCGCGATCTCACTCAGCAACCCGCGATTGTCGAGGTCCCGCACAGCGCAGCAACATCCCGCGTATCCCGTGGCAGCCGTCGCCAGCAGCGTCCGCCGGGCCGTCGCAACGTATGGATTCCTGCCCTCGGTGAGAGTCGACGGCATGAAGAACCGCCCCATGACACTCTCTTCGACAGCTGACATTCCGGCATCCAGAACGAGCTTGCGCCGGTTCTCCATGATCGAAGGATCCGGGAATTTCGCCGATGTATTCGCCAGCACGAGATGCGTGATGCGCGCAGGCGCATGCGCCGCGATCCACTGTCCCGTCATGCCTCCTAGAGAGAGTCCGCAGAAGGCGAACCGGTCGATCCTCAATTCATCTGCGATCCCCAGAGCATCGAGGGCCAATCGCTCAATTGAGTACTCACCCGCCGGCGCATCCGACGCGCCATGACCGCGTGTGTCGTAGCGCAGCACCTGGTAGCGCTGCAACAAAGCGGGCATTTGAGGGTCCCACATGCCGTGATCGGCGCCCAGCGAATGCGACAGCATCAACACCGGCAAGCCGGGGTTCCCCTCGAGCCGGTAATACAGGCGGATGTGTGGTTCGACCGTTACGAATGGCATGGCTGATACAGTTGATTCTGACACGAGCAGGACCTCGCGGAACAGGCCCGTTTTGTGCTATAAATGAGGGTTCACCCTTTCATATGGCCTACGTAATTGCGGAACCCTGTATCGGCACGAAGGACACGGCGTGCGTAGACGCCTGCCCCGTCGACTGTATCCACCCCAAGAAGGACGAAGCGAACTTCGCTGACGCGGAAATGCTCTACATCGACCCTGTAGAATGCATCGACTGCGGCGCATGCGTGCCGGTCTGCCCGGTTTCCGCGATCTTCGCCCTCGATGATCTGCCGCAGAAGTGGCAGGAGTTCACCGAGAAGAACGCCGCCTACTTTGGGCGCTAACCAGAAACTGAGAGAAGCAGCGGGCAGCGCGCCGGTCGCCGGAGCGAGCCCGCTTTTCCATTTAGGAGCGCTGTAAACATCGTGGCGAAACGCGAACGTATTCGATCAACGACGATTCTCTGCGTCCGCCGCAAAGGCAAGGTGGTCATTGCCGGCGACGGCCAGGTCACCATGGGACAGGAAGTCCTCAAGTCCTCGGCAAAGAAACTGCGCCGGCTGTATAACGGGCAGATTCTCGCCGGATTCGCAGGATCCACCGCGGACGCCTTCTCGCTGTTCCAGCGCTTTGAAACCAAGCTGGAACAGCATAACGGCAACCTCGCGCGCGCCGCTGTCGAACTCGCCAAAGACTGGCGCACCGACCGCATGCTGCGACATCTCGAAGCTCTGCTCATCGTCGCCGACGGGACCAACACCTATATCCTCGGCGGCAACGGCGACGTCATCGAACCCGACAACGACATCGCGGCGATCGGCTCCGGCGGATCCTTCGCCAAAGCCGCGGCACAGGCGCTGCTCGAGAACACCAATCTGAGCGCCCGCGACATCGTCGAGAAGTCGATGGCCATCGCCGGTGACATCTGCATCTTCACCAATCACAATCTCACCATCGAAGAGCTGTAATCGCCCGCTATACTGAGAATCGTGACCGCCGCAACGCGCACCATCAGCACGCTCATCGTCGATGACGAGAAGCTGGCGCGAGAGGAACTCGCTTTCCTGTTGCGCGATTTTCCGGACGTCGAAGTCCTGGCCACGGCCGAGAATGGCCTGGAAGCCGTTCGCCTCATCGAAGATCTCGAACCCGACCTCGTCTTCCTCGACGTCAACATGCCTGGACTCGACGGCATCGGCGTCATTCGTACGCTGCGCGAGAAGGGCATCGACCTGCCGCATTTTGTACTCGCCACAGCCTACGACCAATACGCCGTGGAAGCCTTTCGCCTCGAAGCGCTCGACTATGTATTGAAGCCCATCGAGAAGGATCGTCTCGAAGAAACGCTCGAACGCGCCCGCCGGATCATCGCTGAAAAACCTTCGGCAGACAACAACGACGCGATGCAGCAGCAACGCGCTGCCGGCGGCCCGGTGCGTACGAAACTGCTGATCCGCACGCAGAATCGCAACCTGATCGTCGATGCGCAGGACATGATCTACGCGACCATCGAAGACGGCGTGATCTCGGTCGTCACCACGTCGATCGAAGGCATGCTGAACTACCGCACGCTCGAGGAACTGCAGTCGAACCTAGACTCTGATCACTTCTGGCGCGCGCATCGTTCCTACATCGTCAACATCCACCACATTAAAGAAGTGATCCCGTGGTTCAACTCGAGCTTTCAAATCAAAATGACCGATAAGCGCGAGACCGAGATCCCCGTGAGCCGCGTGCAGACCAAACGCCTGCGCACACTCTTCCGGCTGTGACCAACTCCCCCTGGCTCTACAACCGGTTCGCGGACTCTCTCTTTCTTCTCGCGCCCGCGTTCCTCGTCACGCTCGCCGTGGAACTCGCGCCCGCCTCCTGGCTGCGCGAACAGCAACTCAGGAACGAAGCCTGGGCGTGGTTGCTGCTGGTCGTGTGCGTGGATGTCGCGCACGTTTACTCGACGCTATGGCGCACCTACTTCGATCGTGTATCCGTTGAGAAGTATCGCTCGCTGCTCATCGGCATCCCGGTCGCCTGCTGGGTCGCAGGCGTCATCCTCTACGCATCCGGCGGCGCACTCGCCTTCTGGCGCGTATTCGCTTACGTCGCGGTGTTCCACTTCGTGCGCCAGCAGTATGGTTTCGTGCGACTCTATTCGCGCCGCGAACCCCATCATTGGACCCGCAAACTCGACGCGGCCGCGATCTACCTGTCGACCCTCTACCCGCTCATCTATTGGCACACCTACGGCCGCTCGTTCCAATGGTTCGTCAGGAATGACTTCTTCCCGGGCCTCATCACGCCGGGAATCGAGCGTGCCGCATTCTGGCTCTACGTCGCGACCCTCGCCGCGTATGTCGCAAAAGAACTGGCGCGCTGGCGCGAATGCAATGTCCCAAAGAATCTGATCGTGTTGGGAACCGCGCTGTCCTGGTATTGCGGCGTCGTGCGGCACGACGGCGATCTCGCCTTCACGGCAACCAACGTCGTCGCGCACGGCGTTCCCTATATGGCGCTGGTCTGGATGTATCAGCGCAAGCAGCGTCCCGCGGCGCGGTGGTTCCGTCCCGCGCTTTTGCCTGTATTTGTCGGCGTCGCACTCGCGTTCGCGTACTTCGAGGAAGGCGTCTGGGATGCGCTCGTCTGGCGCGACCACGCAGTCTTCTTCGGCTGGTTGCAGGCCGCGCTACCCAAACTCGAGGATCCGGCGCTGCTGTCGGTCGTCGTGCCGCTGCTCGCGCTGCCGCAAGCCACACACTACGTGCTGGATGGATTTATCTGGAAAGTGCGGGACCTGTACAGCAGTAAGCCCGCTTAAGGACGGCGCGGATTGCTGCCGAATCCGCTACTGCTGCCGCTACTCCCGCCGAAGCCGCTACCGAACCCGCTATTGCTGTTTCCGAAGCCGCTACTGTTGTTGTTTCCAAACCCGCTGCCCGGCTGTTGCTGGCTGTTGCCGTCGGTGGTCTTCAATCCGCCGACGCCCGTCACGCCTTTCTGCGCGCCCTTGGTGGGCTTGCGATAGTCGAACACGAATTCCCATTCCTTGTACTTCGACTTCTCGTTGTAGCGCTTGATCCCGCTGCCGCCTGCATTGCTGGCTACACCGGCGATGCCGGTTCCGCCGAACTGCTGCTGGCCGGCGCCCATCTGCTGCGGACGTCCCTGCGGACGCGTCAATTGATCGCGCACAGCCTGCGGCACGTTGAACGCGGAGTTACCACCGCCGCCAAATCCACCGCTAGCGCCGCCTCCAAACGAGGACTGCTGCTGGTTGTACGGCTGCCCGAATCCGCCCGACTGCGAATTCGAAACGTTGCCTCCGGGATTCGGAATCGCGCCCCGCAGCATGGCGTTGCCGGGATTGAACGGCAATTGCCCCGGCTGATACAAAGTCCGCACGGGACCATTCGGAGATCCCACCGGCGGAAACGCCTGCGGCTGTCCAAAGGGATTCTGCTGCTGTTGTTGCTGCTGTTGTTGTTGGCCAAACGGAAATTGCCCGGGTGGCGGGGCGCCATTGCCCTGCATCTGCGCCATCGGCGGCGCACCGGGATTCTGCGCCGAAGCCGCATCGATCGGCAGTCCGCCTGGAGGAGGCGTCTGTCCCGGCTGCAACTGCTGCTGTTGTTGCTGCTGTTGCTGCTGCTGGAACTCGCGCAGTTGCTGCTGCTGGAACGCCAGGTTTGGATCCTCCGGTTGCTGCGGCGCATTCGGATCCGCACCAAAACCGCCAGCCCCTGCAGCGCCGCCACCGGCGCCACGCTGCGCCATTAACGCGCGCTGGTCACGCTCCGTGCGGTTCGAACCCGCGGTAATGTCGTCCGGACCCTTCACCTGTTGCGACGGATCGGTCGCCGCAGACGCCATTTCCTTCTTGTCCTTGTCGCCCTTCTTGTCACCGTCGAGTCCCGGCATCTTTTCGACCAGCGAATCCGTGAGTCCTGCAGGACCCATGTGGACCAGCCGCCACTCGTCCTTGCCCGTCAACGGATCCTTATAACGCTTGCGCAGGAACCTGAAATTGTTCGTATTCTCGAGGTCCTCGATCTTTTGCGGATACGTCTTCGTCTTGCGATAGTAGAGTTCGACCGCGCGCTTGTACTGCTCGCCGCGTTCCACCAGCATCTGCTCGCGGTTGCGCTGCGATTCAAACGCCACACGCGGAATCTCCAGGTACAACGTAATCGCGACCATCGCGGCCATCAGAAACACAACCAGCAGGGCGAATCCGCCTTGCTGTGCATCGCGCTGGACCGGCTTAATCACTTCCTGAAGGTTGCTCCTCTACCAACGGTAACGCCTGCTGGCTCTTGTGTTGCGTGTCTTCTACGGTGACCGAATTGACTCCGATTTTGACGACCTTGTAGCGCTTCTTCATCAGGTCGCCCTCCCCGGCGATGTAAATCTCCTCGCCTTCCATGAAGAACGCCCGCTTCGAGCCATCCCGTTTCGACGTCACGAACCCATAAAACTTCAGCGGGATCGGCGGAGGCGGGGGCGGCGGCGGCTTCACCTCGGCCGTTACAGGCTTCTCTACCGGTTTGACGGGCCCGTAGAACGGATAGTTTCCTTTGGGCTTCGGTTTCGGCTTGATGATCGGGCCTTTGGGAACATCCACTGGCGCCGCGGACGCTGCGCCGAAATCGAAAAGCGACCGTCCGCCGCCGCTCAGCGTCACCGCTTGCAGCTTCGCAAGCGTCTGCGTCCCCAGCGTCGGATCCACCTTGGTCGGATCCACCGGGTTGTCCTTGTCGAACAGCTTCGGCTTGAAGTCCTGCACCGTCGACCGCAATTGCTGTCGCGAACCGGTACGCCGCGGAGCCCCGGGCGCATCCCGCCGCGCAGGCGGAGGAGGCGACGACGGCATCGCGCCGACTTCCTTTGGAGCTTTCAACGACGAAGGCGGCTGCGATGACGACGACGGACCGTAATCAGGCGTCTGCGACGAGTTGTACACCCAAACCGCGGCCAAGACGACCACCAGGCCGCCCAGCATCGCGACTTTCTTGGGTTCGGCGCCGAGGTTCATATTCATGGCTGCAGCGGCGCCTCCTTCACGAACGCATCGAACCGCAGCGCGATATTGAGGACCCCTCCCGTGCCTTGTTGCGGCTGTGCGGTCAGGGTCTCGATGATGATCAGCCTCTTCGACCGGTCGATCTCATTGATGAAGTGCAGCAGGTCCGCGTATGTGCCCTCGTAATTGCCGACGATCGACATCATCGTCAGGTCGTCGGAACCCTCGATCGGCTCCGTCTGATACGAATGCTCCTTGGCCTTGATCTGCGCACGCTTCGCGGCATCCACCAGTTCGCTGACGATCGTCGAATACGCGTTGCCGCTGTTCAGGAAGTATTCGCCCATGAACTGGTCGCCCTGCGCTCTTCCCTTCTCCACCTTGGTTGCGATCAGCTTCGCGCGATCCAACGCAATGCGGCGTTCGCGAATCTGAGACCGAAGGCTCGCCAGTTGACGATCGAGTTCCTCGGGCGATCCGCCCAACGGGAAAAACACGAAATAAACAGCCAGAAGGTTGGTGAACAACAGCACGCCCAACAGCGCGCGCACGGCGACTTTCGGATCGCGCAGAGCGCCCCAGCTCGATGGGAGTTCAAAGTTTCTGGGCATAGCTCACACTCACGCGATAGCGATAAAGAGGTTCATTCTGAGAGGGAGGCTGGAACGTGTGCACGGTCGTCGCCCCGAACACCGGCGACGATTCGAGGCGCTTCAGCAAATCGAGAATCGGACCCTGGTCCTGCGCGCCGACCGTCATGTCGAGCAGCACGCGGTTCTGATTGTTGATCTGCGGCAGGCGCACGGCAATCAGCCGCACGTTGCCGGGCATGACTTTCTCGAGGTCCGCAAAGATGCGGGTCCAACTGATGCCCTTGCGCAAAATGAGCGTGTTCAGCAGGACGTTGCGTTCGAAAACCACTTCGTTTTCGGGCTTGCGCAGCGTCGCTTCGATCGACGTCCGTTCAGTGGTCAGTTTGCTCAACTGCTCTTCCAGCTTCGCGACCTCGGCCCGTTCGCCGGCCATCTGGTTCCGCTGGCTCACCACCATCGTGATCAGGAACACGAGCAGCACAGTCAACACGCCTGCCAGCACGTAGCTGATCGCGGTCAACGCGCGATCTTTGCGAAACGGCTCGTTCGCCAGATTGATTGGGGCTCGCATCGACGCCATGGTTACTTCGCCCCCTGCAGATAGCCGAGGATCCCGGCATTCCAGCGCGTCGGCGCGCCGAACTTCGACTGCAAGCCTTCAGCCGGAATGCCGAATTCCTGCTGCCACTCGGACGCGAGCCGCGCCGTATCCGCGCCGAATCCGCACAGCAACAATTTCTCGGCATGCCGCTTCAATTCGTCTTCCACGTACACGAGCGTCGGATGAATCACCGCCGTCATCTCATCCACGGTACCCTGCTCCAGTTCCACGCAACGCACCAGTCGCAACCCCGGACCATCGGTCACGATCACAGTCAGCGCGTGGCCCGACAGCTTTGCCGTTACATTTAGTCCTGTCACCGGCAGCAGATTCATCGCGGCCATCGCCGACGTCGTCACGAGCCCGGGATGGAATCCGCAGGCGCGCAACGGCGCTTCGTACCGGCCCGTGATTTCGAGCGACATCGACGCCACCACGACTTCCACGCGCTTCGACGAGGACGACGGCTGCTGATAAAAGCTCACCGCGGCCGACTCGATGTCGAACGGGATCGTCTTCTTCATGCGGAACCGCACCAGCGCCTGCTGCTCTTCGAAATTCCCCGGAAACGTGTCGAAATCCAAAACCTGCAGCCGCGCCGCGAAATCCGGCAGGATCACTGCGGCCGGACGCGGCTTCTTCACGGGAGGCAGCCCCGAGGCCAGCGACTCGATCGCCTGCGTAAATGCCAGCGGATCGGTGACATTGTCCTTCAGCGGCGACACCGTCACCGTGCCGGGATGAAACTCGCGATACTGCACATCCTGCGGATGCTCAGGCCGCACGTACGCCAGGCACTCCGAGGAAACCTCGAACACGTGCTGCGGCGGCGGATCCTGAAACAGCGCCTGGATCGTATCCAATAACGGGTGGCTCATTCGATGAACGTCACCTTGTTGATCTCTTTCAGCGTCGTCAATCCGGCCTTCACCTTTTCGAGCGCCGACTCGCGCAGGAACGTCATGCCCTCGTCCTTCGCCTGCCTCTTAATCTCGCTCGCCGGCCGTTTCTCGAGAATCATCTCGCGGATCCGCTCGCTCAAGTCCAGCAGTTCGTGAATCGCGCTGCGTCCGCGGAAGCCCGTGCCGCCGCATTCGAAGCAGCCGCGCCCTTCATAGAACGTCACGCCCTGCCACTCGTGCGGCTTCAACCCACTCTCTTCGAACACCTCGACCGGATACTCAACGGGATGCTTGCAGTGCGTGCAAATCAGCCGCACGAGCCGCTGCGCCAGAATGCAGTTCAGCGCCGACACGAAGTTGTAGGTCTCGACGCCCATGTTGAGAAAGCGTCCCAGCACGTCCAGCACGTTATTCGCGTGCACCGTGGTGAACACCAGGTGTCCGGTGAGCGCGGCGTTGATCGCGATCTGCGCCGTCTCCTGGTCGCGGATTTCGCCGACGAGAATTTTGTCGGGGTCATGGCGCAGGATCGAGCGCAGACCGCGCGCGAACGTCAGTCCTTTTTTCTCGTTGACCGGAATCTGCGTGATGCCTTTGATCTGGTATTCGACCGGATCCTCGATCGTGATGATCTTGTCTTCGTCGTTCTTGATCTCGCTCAGCGCGGCGTACAGCGTGGTCGTTTTACCCGAACCCGTCGGACCCGTCACCAGCACCATGCCGTACGGTTCCTTGATGTACCGGCGGAACTTCACGATATCGTTATCCGCGAACCCCACGACGTCGAGCGACAACTTCGAAAACTTCTCGCTCATCGACTCTTTGTCGAGCACGCGAAGCACGGCGTCTTCACCGTGGATCGTCGGCATGATCGACACGCGGAAGTCGATGAGCCGTCCCTTGTAGCGCACGCGGAAACGTCCGTCCTGCGGCACGCGGCGTTCGGCGATATCGAGTTCGCTCATGACCTTGATGCGCGAAATGATCGTCGAATGCCACTCTTTTGAGATCGGAGGCATCGCGTACATCAGCACGCCGTCGATGCGGTACTTGATGACGACTTCCTGGTCCCGCGTCTCGATGTGGATGTCCGAAGCCCGGCGTTCGAGCGCACTGAACAGCGTCGTGTCGATCAGCTTGATGACTGGAGCGATGTCCGAATCGCCGCCGGTGAGCTTGTCGATCGACAGCGTCTCGTCGGGGTTGTCCTCGTTGACGACGTCGAGCGCGAAGCCTTCCGTCACTTCCTCGAGCACGCGCTGCGACTGTTCGGTCTTCTTCAGCAGATCCGAAATCTGCGACAGCGTCGCGACTTTGATTTTGAGCTTCTTGCCCAGCAGGATCGACAGTTCGTCGATCAGGTTGAGGTTCTTGGGATCCGCCAGTGCGATGTCCAGCGAGCCGTTCTGGGCGTGCAGCGGGACAAAGTTGTAGCGGAACATCAGGTCGACCGGGACCGAAGAAAACAGGTCGTGGTCGATGCGGATTTCCTTGAGGTCCACGAACTCACAGCGGTAGCGGGAGGCGACCGAACGGGCCTGTTCGATCTCCTGCGCGTTCTGGGCCGCACGATTCAGTTCCGGAAGTTGGGGCGCTGGCAGCGTCGTCGTCGACATTGATTCGCGGTAACTCGTTGATTCACCAAGGGTTCGGATCCGCAGGCACAAACCGGCGCTCCGCCCCTACCAGATATGACGCAAACCAGCCGTAAAGTGTTGAGAATCAGGCGATCTGGAATGGATCCACCACACCCATTGAAGCGCGGTGCGACCACGCCTCTGGACGAAGTTCTGGATTGAATCCAGCGGCTCAATCGTCATGACATTGTCTGGCGGATGTGGTACGTTGATCATGAAGAGGTCCTCGAAACACTATGCCCAGAACCGAAACCCGTAACGAGAAGCTGGATCTTCGACTCACCCCTGCGGCGAAGCGGAAACTACAGATCGCTGCGCGTGCCACACATCGTTCGGTGAGTGAGTTTGTTCTGGAGAGCGCACTCGCCCGTGCAGAAGAGACTCTTCCGGATCGCCAGAAATTTGGTCTTTCGGCGGAACAGTGGGCAGCGTTTCAGGAAGCGCTCGAAGCTCCTTCGCAACCCACGCCTCGCCTCGCGCGACTCCTTCAGGAACCGAGCGTCTTTGAGCGCGGCGGAACCCCGAAATGAACGCCGGCTTCCGAATTGAGAAGCTCAATCGCACCCATCGCGTCGACACCTTCGATTGCGGACAGGAACCGCTAAATCGCTTCCTGATCCGCTACGCTCTGCAGAACCAGCAAGCCGAAGCATCTCAAACCTATCTCGCACTCGACTCCGAAGAAGTGGTTGGCTATTACACGCTAGTGGTTGGCCAAGTGGAATTCGACCAAGCCGCCGCACGATTGAAGAAAGGGCTCGCGCGGCATCCGGTCCCAATCATGCTCCTGGCTCGGCTCGCCATTGCGAGCGCTTGGCAAGGTAAGGGCCTCGGCGCGGGCCTGCTCAAAGACTCGATGCTCCGAACTTTGGGTGCGGCCGACATAGCCGGAATCAGGGCGTTCGCGGTCCACGCAAAAGACGATACTGCCAAGTCCTTCTATCAGCGGTTCGACTTCCAACCGTCCCCCACGGACCCGTACCATCTGTATCGACTTCTGAAAGACATCCGAAACAGCTTCGGAGACAAATGATCCGCGTAATTCGCGGATCATCGACTATTCGTTCTTCTTCCACTCCACCGGCTTGATGTCCCCCACGATAAACGTGTACGACAGCGCCGACGCGATCGCCATCCCCGCCGCCACCGCGAACGCCGCAAAGAACGAACCCGTCACCTGCACGGACCATCCCGTCAACCACGGCGCGACAACCCCGCTCAAATTCCCGAACGCATTCTGCAGCCCGGTCCACGAAGCCGCCGCCTCGCGACCCGCCATCGTCTGCGTCATCGCCCACAAGTTCGACGTCGACATGCCGAAACAAAACGCGCCGATCACCTGCAGCCACAATGACGTCTGCGGACTGTCCACCATCGCCGACGGCAACAAAAACGCCGACGTCAATACCAAGCCAGCGATGAACAGACTCTTGCGGACCTTCGTCGGCGAACCGCCCCGTGCAATCAGCCGATCCGAAATGATGCCGAACATCGCCGACGAGAACGCCACCGCGTAGAACGGCAGCGGTCCGAACTTCGCCATTTCCGCCGTCGAATAGCCGCGCGCATCCACCAGATACCCCGGCAGCCAGGTCAGCAGGAAATACCACGCGTAATTCAGCCCGAACAACCCCAGCGCAGTTCCGATCACGGACCGGTGCTTCACGATCTGCCCCATGCTGACCGCCTCCGGCCGCGACGCGCCGCCGCGAGCGTTCGCGGGCTTTTCCACCTTGTGGACCCACGCCACGTACGCCCACGGAATCAGCCACAGCATGCTCAGGCCGCCGATCAGGATGAACATCATGCGCCATCCGTAGTTCCCCATGAGATGCGCGCAAACGAAGATGCCGAACGCCGGACCCAGCTTCGATCCCGCGTCAATCAAAGAGTTCGCCACACCGCGCTGGCTCTCAGTGAAACTCGATGCGATGATCTTCGAATAGCAGGGATACGCGACCGACTCGCTCAACCCCAGAATCAACCGCAGCCCGAACAGCATTTCGAAGCCGTGCACATAACCAGTCAACACGGTCGCACCGGACCACAACGCATAACCGGCCGCATACAGCCAGTTCACGTTGAACCGGTCAATCAGCCATCCGGCGAACACCAGTGCGATCGAGTAGGTCCAGAAGAAGGCCGACAGCAACCGGCCCATCTGCTCCGGATTCAGATGCAGTTCGTTCTGAATCGCGGTCTTCGCGACCGACAGGTTGCCGCGATCGATGTAGTTGATACACACCGAAACCACGAGCAAAGCGAGAGCAAACCAGAGAAAAGAAGCCGAGTGGGCCTGGCCACCGGTAGCGGAAGTTTGGCGTTGTGGGGTCAATGGTGAATTATACTTCGTGTATGGCCACTCTTGTGACCTTGGGTCCTCCGCCAGCAGTCGAACCGCAATCTCTCGAGGCAAAGAAGCAGAAACTCTACGCGATTCTCCGTGACCTCGAGCATGTGATCGTCGCTTATTCCGGCGGCATCGATTCCGCCTACCTCGCCTGGGCCGCCAACGAAATCCTCGGTGACCGCGCGGTCGCCATCACTGCCGATTCCGCGTCGATCCCCGAATCGCATAAACGCGACGCCGAGCAATTCGCTCGCGAACAGGGCTTCCGGCACGAGTACATCGACACCTACGAGTTCGAAAACCCGGACTACGTCAAGAACGACAAAGACCGCTGCTTCCACTGCAAAGACGAACTCTTCACGCGCCTCGAACAGGTCGGCCGCGAGCGCGGCATCGCGAACATCATCTACGGCGTCAACATGGATGACCTCGGCGACTATCGCCCCGGCCAGCGCGCCGCGAAAATCCACGAAGTAAAAGCTCCGCTGGTCGAAGCCGGACTCTACAAGGCCGAGATCCGCGAACTCGCCCGTCTCGCCGGGCTCCCCGTCTGGGACCGCCCCGCGTCCGCCTGCCTCTCCTCGCGCATCCCGTACGGCACCGCCGTAACCCCGAAGGTCGTGAAAACCGTCGAGAAGGGCGAAGAGGAAATCAAGGCTCTCGGATTCCGGCAGTTCCGCGTGCGTTTCCACGGCGAACTCGTCCGCATCGAGATTGCGCCCGAGGAACTTGCAAAGGCGTTCGATCCCGCCGTCGCCGCGCGCTTCGTCGAGATCTTCAAGCCCCTCGGATTCCACTACGTCACACTCGACCTCGAAGGCTACCGGCAGGGCTCCATGAACGCAGTGCTGGGCCACTCGCCACACTGACCCCGCGCCTCGCCACAGAGGTCCTTTCCAATCTCAGCCGCAAGCGTAAAGCACTACATGCGTACACTTGCGGCTTTCGCTTTTCTCACGGCCATTTGCTCCGCGCAGTTTCCAGGACTCTCGCTTCCGCCCAGCGGCAACAACCAGCGCGCGTCCGTCACGCAGTTCATTGGTCCGGTCAAAGTTTCGATTGAGTATTCGAGCCCGAAAGTCCACGGGCCCAACGGCGCGGACCGCCGCGGCAAGATCTGGGGCGAACTCGTCCCCTATGGAATGACCAACCTCGGCTTCGGCACCGCCGTCGAGTCGCCGTGGCGGGCTGGCGCGAACGAGAACACGGTCTTCAGCGTCTCGGAACCAGTGAAAATCGAAGGAAAACCGCTCGCCGCCGGGTCCTATGGCTTCCACATCATGACGGGCAAAGACGAGTGGACCCTCATCTTCTCGAAGAACCACACCTCATGGGGGAGCTTCTTCTACGAACCCAAAGAGGACGCCCTGCGCGTCACCGTCAAGCCGAAGAAGCACGACTATCGCGAATACCTGACCTATGAATTCACCTCGCGTGAACCTTCGCGCGCCGTCGCCGAAATGCAGTGGGAAGACGTCGCCGTCGCGTGGACCATTGACGTCGACAACATCGACGATCTCTACATCTCACGGTTGCAGGATGAACTTCGCACGTCGACGGGCTTCTCGCACCTGGCGTTCATGGCCGCCGCCCAGTACACCGTCCAAACGAAGAAACACCTCAAACTCGGCCTTGAATGGGCGGAAGCCGCCATCACTCGTCCTTTTGTTGGTCAGAAGAACTTCCAGACCCTGGCCACCAAGAGCCAGGTCCTCATGGCGCTAAACCGCCCGGCGGACGCGCACAACGTGATCAGGGAAGCCATCAACACCACGCAGCCGACAGCACTGCAAATCCATCAACTCGGTCGTCAGTTGCAGGTGTCGGGCATGGCGAAGGAAGCACTCGAAATCTTCGAGATCAACCACCAGCGCAATGGAGACGCATGGCCCGTCCATGTCGGACTTGCCCGCGGCTACATGGGCGTCGGCGACAACGCCAAGGCTCTTGAACACGCAAAGAAAGCCCTCGAACAAGCGCCCGACCAGGTCAACAAACAGAACCTGGCGGCCATGGTGCAGGCGCTGACTGAAGGCAGGAAGTTCACCAACTAAAATCGGAGGGCCTGCAAAACAACCTCGACTCGTGTAGGTTAGGATGGCTGAATAGCCCTTTAAGCCTGCACGAGGTCATTCAATGTCGAAATACACTCTCCTTTTTGTTTCGGCTGCCGTGGGACTCTCTACCCTCACGGCCGCCCCCAGGATCACAACCGTCGCGACCGTTGCCGCTGTCGCCGACCGGGGAAAAATCGCCGCCGGATCCGTTTTTGAAATTACCGGTGAAGGATTCGGGCCCGAAACTGTTGCCGGCATACCTTATCCATCCGAGATCGACGGGGTCGCGGTCAAATTCACTTTGGATGGCTCCGAGGTTGCTGCCTTCTTGATTTCGGTATCGCCGAATCGTATCGTCGGCATCCTGCCGTCCTCGGCCGCCCCTGGCAACTACACCGCTACGGTATCCGTCGCAGGCGAAGCGAGTGCGCCAACCCCAGCAGTAGTCGTATCCACCAACGCGGGATTCGTTCCCATCGCAACTGGCGGCAACGCCGGAATTATTACCGGCAGGATTCTCGTCGAAGGCGCGGATCCCGCAGCCATTACGCTGGCAAGCGCCGCCTCTGCTGGATCCACCATCGAACTCGACCTCACCGGACTCGGCCCTATCGACACACCCGACAACGAAGCACCCGCAGAAAACAACCGCTTCCCCGACGCGGTCGTACTGATTGGTTCTCTCGAAATCCCCGTCGCCTACCTCGGCCGCAACCCCGCCTCGCCCGGCTACGATAAGCTTCGTATCACACTGCCTGCGGATAACCTGCCTGCCGGTTGCATGACGCCGATTCGCGTGCGTCTCACCTCGGATGACACGCCCTCTGCTCCCTCTTTCCTGCCGATCCTCGCCGCAGACGAAACGGCCTGCCGCCATCCTATGGGCGTCACGCCTGAAGGACTCGCAACTCTCTCCGCAGGCGGCAGCGTCGTCCGCGGGACCTTTACGCTGGTTCGTCTCAGTGGTCAAATCTCAGCAGGACCGATGAACTTTGATACCACCGTCGACCAGTTCAGCGGCGGCTTCGTCAGCTACACGGCGGAAGAAATCGCGAGGATGACCGCGCGCCTGAGATCTCGCACGCCGCTCACGGAAGAAAACGGCTGCGTCGTCGAGGATGCGTTCGAAGGGACTGATGGCGGCGTGTATGTTGACGCAGGCCCTTCAGTCAAACTCACGACTTCCGGCTGGAACTTCACCGTGCCGCGAGGAACCGGCGATTCCCGCAATCAGTACAACGTCGTGCTCAGCAACCTGTTCAACGGCGGCCCGATTCCCGGTGTTACCACCCCGGGACTGAAGATCGCGCCGGGCGGCAGCACCATCGAGGGTCCCGGCGGTGAAGTCGTCGGCCCCTTCAAGGTGAACCTTGACATCAGCACACCAATGACGTGGACCAACATGGCGGACCTCAAGGAAATCGACACATCCGTGGATCTCGTGTTACGCCACAGCGGCGCGCGTACCGACGATACGATCACGGCATCCGGGCTCGTAAAAGGTCCTGCCCCGGAAGATCCGGCCAGGATCGTCAACCGGATCTGGACCTGCACGGCTACAGCATCGGAAGGCCGCATCGTGATCCCATCGAACGCCGTGCTGAAGAAGCTGCCACGCGTGACTGCCGCGCAACTCGCCGATCCGCGATCGGGCCGCTACTCGTCGATCGCGCTGGCTTCATACAACCCGGGCTATGCAGGATTGATCAATAACTTCGGCCCTGGGATTTTCCGCGCCCCCCTCACGGCAGGCGGCCAAACGGAACTCGTCCCATACATCTTCAGCTACACCTGGGCCAA
>CAZVKC010000055.1:47820-49103 GCA_964627455.1 uncultured Solibacteraceae bacterium
GCGCCGGCAAAATCGCCCTCGCGAGCCAGCCGAACCAACGCCGTCATCTCCGCTGGGATCTCGTTCGACGCGACGCTAATCAATCCGTGCCCGCCCAGCGCCATCAATGGCAGCGTGATCGAATCATCGCCAGACAGCACACGAAAGCTCTCCGGGACCTGCTGCAGCACTGCACCCATCTGGTTGATGCTGCCCGAAGCCTCCTTCACCGCGACGATATTCTCAATCGCAGACAGCCGCTTCAAAGTCGCAGGCTCGACATTCACGCCGGTCCGCCCCATCACGCTGTACACGATGATCGGCAACTTCGTCGCCGCCGCAATCGCGCTGTAGTGTTGGAACAACCCTTCCTGCGTGGGCTTGTTATAGTACGGCGTCACGGACAGAAGTCCGTCCGCGCCCAGATGCTCGATCTCGCGCGACAACTCGATCACTTCCGCGGTGTTGTACCCGCCGGCGCCGGCCACCACAGGAACCTTTCCCTTCGCCTCTTCGAGCGTGATCTCCACCACGCGCAGATGCTCCTTGCGCGTCAGTGTCGGACTCTCACCCGTCGTCCCGCAGGGAACAAGAAAATCGATGCCCGCCGCAATCTGCCGCTGCACCAGCGCACGGAGCGCCGACTCATCCAGCGACTGATCCTGGCGGAAAGGAGTCACCAGCGCAGTGCCACAACCTTGAAACATTTACTTGCCTCCCTGTTCGAACAAAATCCCCGCGAATTCATGCACGCCGCGCTTGCCGACGACCCATTGCGCCGCCTGCAGCGCGCCCCGTGCGAACCCTTCCCGGCTCCGCGCCGTATGCCGCAGCGTGATCGTATCCGCGGCCGAGTCGAACCCGATTTCATGGGTCCCCGGAACCTTGCCCGCGCGGTTCGACGACACATCGACCCGCCCGGTGTATCCGGCCGCCTTCATCGATTCTACGGCCTTCAGCAGCGTGCCAGACGGCGCGTCCTTCTTGGCGTCGTGGTGGATCTCCCACGCCCACGCTCCATACTCCGTCTGCCGCTCCATCATGCGCGCGGCATCTTCCAGCAGCTTGAAGAAGATGTTCACGCCCACCGAAAAATTCGGACTGTACACCAGGGCGGATCCCGCCGCCTCCACCGCCTTCGAAGCGCGGTCGAGTTCGCCGAACCAGCCCGTGGTGCCGCAGACCGTATTCACTCCGATCGCAGCCAGCTTTTCGATGTTGCCCAACGCGGCTTCGGGAGTCGAAAACTCGATCGCCGCATCCGCGCCGCGCGCCGCTTCGATCGAGTCGCCCGCATCGATGCG
>CAZVKC010000056.1:0-27150 GCA_964627455.1 uncultured Solibacteraceae bacterium
TCGGGATTACATCCCTCTCGCGCTACCCTGATTTTATGCGTATCAGAGAAACTTTTGCGGCGTCAGCAACTTATTGCAATCACTGCGGGGGTCTGAGACCGCCTCGCTTTCTACAGACTGCGTTGTTGCCGCCTTTACAAGCCTACCAAACTCTACCGGGCGTTGCAAGCGTCTCCGCCTTGCCATCTTTTTCGCCCGCCGAGCCCGTCTCGCTTTCGCGTTTTCGGCTCGCGTCAACCGCGACAAGTTCAGACTAACAAAGCCTTCGGGGCAGATGCAAGCGAACTGCGACTTTTCCCCGCTCAGAGAGCAACTGCGAAGTGGCGAAGTTTCCGGATTACAACAAGTTATCCGGTGAAAAAAATTTGGTCACGAAAGTGCCTAGCGACGACATTGACCGCGGATCCTGTTTTTTCCACCGGGCGTTTTCAGATCTTCAATTGCCGGATCCGAAGTTTCACCGGACCGATCGGGCTGGCCTTGGTCCAAGGCAAGCCAGGAAAGACCAGGTTCGTCATCGCGACGGTACCACCGCCAGCAAAGAGTTCGATTGATGACACGTCGACAACGAGGCGCATTGATCCCGACGTGTCGTGGCCGGGAACGGCGGCCGATCGGATCCCGAACGTCTTGTCGAAGCCATGCCGGCCAGCCTGGGTCCGATCGGTATACCATTGACCCACTCCGGCATCGAATCCAGCCTCGAACCATTCGCCGGCGGCATTCTCGAGACGGACTGCGAAGGACTCACCCGTCTTGCGGCCGGCCACTGTGGCCTGGATTTCGAATGCTCCACCTGCAGGTAACCGGGAGGCGCTCAGAGAGCCCGACTCCAGCCTCGCGAACTCCGCAGCCGGATCCTGCTTCAACCGCAACTGACCGCCGGTCAGTTCCACCAGCGACACGTCCCGCGGAATCGTCATCTGCCCACGAAACGGCGAAGTCGGGATCTTCGCCGCGTACCGCCAGTTGTTCATCCAACCCAGCATTTTCGTGGATTTCCGGCCTTTCGGCTGATTTCCCCACTGCAGCGTGCAGTAGCAGTCGGGTCCGGAATCGAACCACAAGGTCGTCTCTTTGGGATTGTCGTTGACGAACGTCTCCCCATCGAAGCGGCCGACAAAATACTGCTCGCCGGAACCATTGCCGGCGGGATGTCCGGAGCCGATTCCGATCTTCAGCACCCAGCGCGTGTCTCCGCGCAGCTTGTCGTCTTTGGCCCGTAAAACCGGGAGTTCAAAGAATTCCGGGCATTCCCAGTTGGGCCCCAGCGCACCCGCCGGACCGAACTCCGAGAGCCTCTTCCACGACTTCAAGTCGTTCGATGCATAGAAGCGAACCCGATGCTCTTTGGCCAGCGACACCACGGCGATCCAGCGTCGCGTTGCGTCGTGCCAGAAGACTTTGGGATCGCGGAATTCCTCCATTGACTCATCGATCACCGGATTGCCGGCGTACTTGATCCAGCGCGTTCCCTCGCGATCGCCAACGGCAAGATTCTGGTGTTCCCGCCGCGGCGCCTTGGGAACATGCCCTGTGTACATGAGCACGGGGCAGCCTGCAGGATCCTGGCACAAGCCGCTCGTGTTGCCCTTGTCGAAGACGCCCGAGCCGGTGAACATCATGACGCCGTTCTCTTCCGCGAGCGCGACGGGATGCTCGGTCCAGTGGAACAAATCGCGCGAGCTGGCGTGTCCCCAACTCATGTGTCCCCACGTGTCGCCGAACGGATTGTACTGGAAGAATACGTGATACACGCCATCCAGGAAATAGAGGCCGCAGGGATCGTTGGTCCAGTTGCGCGCGGGTGAGAAGTGGATCTTCGGACGGTATGCATCGGCCGCAAACACAGCTGCGGCGAGCAATAGGATGACACCGCGGAGGCGTAGCATCCGACTACTATATCGCCCGCTGCGCGAGGACGCCGATGCGTCCTTCGATGCCTCCTGCCTGCACCATGGTGGCGATCCGGAAGCCCGCGGCATTGAGTTCCTCAACGAGCGTTGCGAGGACCTGCGGACGCTGGTGGAAGCACTGTTCTTCCTCTCCCGCGCCGACATCAACCAGACACGTCGCAAGCTGGCGTGCGCCGTCGTAGTGATACCGGACGATGCAGGTGCGATCGTCGCAGGTCACCGTCTCTTCGCCGCACCAGGTCTGTTCATAGCCCGCGGCGTCCACGAAATCGAAGAACAGCCACCCACCGGGATTGAGATGCAGCCTCACCGACTCGAGAAAGCCCTGCACATCAGCGCGCGACATCAAGTGGTTCACGCTGTTGTAGAAACATACGACTGCGTCACAGGCCAGTTCGACGCGGAAGCTGCGCATATCCGCGCGGAAGAAGTCCACGTGAGGCAATTTCGACGATGCCAGGCCGATCATTTGGGCGGAAGCGTCGATGCCCGTCACGTGGTACCGGCGTGCCGCGAGACGCGCTGCGAGGTGTCCTGCGCCGCAGCACAAGTCCAGGATTCGTGCTCCAGGCTGCAGGTGCGGCGCTACGTATTCGTCGAAAAGCTGTTCGGCGTCGTTCACGAAGCCGGGTCCCCAGTGGACGTCGTAGAAGGGCGCCAGGGCGTCGAACGCGTCGATCGTGGCTTCTGCTGTCACTTGCGCAGCAGATAGACGGCGACTTCAGCCATCAGGTTCGGGAAGGAACGGATTTCGCGAGTGCCGGCAAGACAGATGCGCCGCTCGATGATCCACTTTTCGCGGTCGGCCGTTTCCTCGAAGTCGTCGATGGTCAGGTAGTGGAGGTTCGGCGAGTCGTACCAGTCGTAGGGGAACAGGTCGGTCCGCGGCGCGCGCCCGCTGAACAGGTGCGCCACACGAACCCGCCAGTGGCCGAAGTTGGGAAACGCAACAATGGCGCGCCTGCCAACGCGCATCATGTCATTCAGTACTTGCAGCGGACGGCGGGTTTCCTGCAGCGTCTGACTGAGGATCACGATGTCAAAGGCGCCGTCCGGATAATCCGCGAGCGCCTCTTCGATGTCGCCCTGATACGCTGCGACGCCGCGCGCGATCGCCTTCTGGACCTTTGCAGCAGACAGCTCGACCCCACGCGCTTGTACGTTTTTGTTTTCCACCAGCCACGCGAGTAGCTCTGCTTCACCGCAGCCGAGGTCCAAGACGCGAAGCCCGGGTTCCACCAACTCGCCGATGATCGCGTAATCGCTGCGTCCCAACAACGCTCTGACGAATGCCATTACCGGGCGAGTCCCTTCATCGTGCTGGCGAGGAAGCCTTTGATGAGTTCTGTTTGTTCGTCCACTTCGACGAGGAACGCATCGTGACCGTAGTTGGACTCGAGTTCTACGAACGCCACATCGCGATTGCGGCTGCGCAACGCCTTGACGAGTTCCAACGATTGATACGTCGGATACAGCCAGTCCGACGTGAAGCTCATCACCAGAAAGCGCGTGTCGACGTTCTCGAAGACAGCCGCCAGGGACGTGCTGCGCCCTTGCGTGACGTCGAAATAATCCATGGCCTTGGTGATGTACAGATACGAATTCGCATCGAAGCGATCGACGAACTGGCTGCCGCGATACCGCAGGTAGCTTTCCACTTCGAAGTCGACGCCGAAGTCGAAACCGAACTCGTTCTTGTCGCGGAGGCGGCGGCCGAACTTGTCGCGCATCGAGTGGTCGCTCATATACGTGATGTGACCGACCATGCGCGCCACCGAGAGTCCGCGGGCAGGCCGCGACTTGCCGTAGTAGTTGCCGTCGTTCCAGTCCGGATCCGCCATGATCGCCTGGCGTCCGACTTCGTTGAACGCGATCTGTTGCGCGCTGTGGCGCCAGGTCGAAGCGATCGGCAACGCACAGGCAACCGCATCGGGATACGCAGCAACCCACTCCAACACCTGCATGCCGCCCATCGATCCGCCAGCAACAGCGAGCAACTTGCGGATGCCGAGTGAATCGATCAGCATCTTCTGCAACCGGACCATATCGCCGATGGTGATCACCGGAAACGACATTGCGAAAGGTTCGCCGGTAGCGGGATTGATCGAGCCAGGACCTGTGGTGCCGCGGCATCCGCCCAACACATTCGAGCAGATGACGAAATATCGATTGGTGTCGAATCCCTTGCCGGGTCCGATCATGCTGTCCCACCAGCCGGGCTTGCCGTCGTCGCTCAATCCCGCGGCGTGGGCGTCACCGGAAAAGGCGTGCAGCACGAGGATCGCGTTGGACTTGTCGGCGTTCAATTCGCCGTAGGTTTCATAGGCGCAATCCACCTGGCTCAACGTAGCGCCGGAGTCCAGACACAGTTGGCCGAAGTGTGCAATTTGCGTCGTGACGGTCATCGGTTGGTGCGGGAGAGAGGTAATGACTCCAGTGTAAACCGCGCGTGGCTACAATTGAGGTTTGTCTCCGAATGTTTTCAGATTGGCCTACGTAGCGGAGTTCTGGCTCGTGCTGTTGGCGTCACATGTTGTGTGGCCCCAGGCAGGCGGGCAGGGACACCTCGATCTGATGGCCTGGTATTGGAAGTTGTGGTTGCCCCTGGCCCTCGCTGCAGCGGTCGTGGGCATGACCGTCGCCGCTGTCGAAGGGGAACGGTTCTGGAACGGCAAAGCCGTCACCTGGTTTGTGTTGAGCCTCGTGATCGTGTGCGCGATGTCGGCGGTCACGTATTACTATCACTTGCACGAAAACGACAATCTGGACGAGGCGTCGCCGGAAGAAACCGCGTGGGTCCGCCCTCAGACGCCCAGATGATGCCGACATGCCGGAAAACGACCAGATGATCCAATGGGCTCCAAAGGCGAGCCCCGTCTCCGTCGAGTATTCGCTCGATCTGATGTCGAAGATCCGCGACCATGTGATCGTTGGATTTCATCGCCTCGCGAAACGCGGCATTGAGTGCGCCGGTGTTTTGTATGGAACTCGCGAAGGCCGCAGGATTGTGTTGCGGGAGATTCGCGAGATCCGCTGCGAGTATAAGAATGGACCTTCGTTCGTACTTTCAGATTCCGACCGCGAAGCCCTCACCCAGCAACTGAAGCCTGACACAGATCCGTCGCTGGCAGGGCTGATTCCTGTCGGCTTCTACGTGTCACACACGAAAGACGACATCGCGGCCACCGAGCGGGATCTGGCCATTTACGATGGGTTCTTCAATAGTCCCTGGCAGGTGATGCTGATTCTGCGTCCTGCCCGGCAGGGCGCTGTCCGCGGCGGCTTCTTCGTTCGCGAGCCTCTGGGGCAGTTGAACGGCGATCGCAGTTATGAGGAGTTCCAACTGGATCCGCCTTCCGATCCCGCTGAGACTGCGGCTTTGATGGCCGCGGCACGCGCGCAGTCGGAACCTCGTCCGCCGCAATCGCGGGCTCGCAGCGCCAATGTCCCGGCGCCTGATGTATTTCAACCTGCGGATCCCCCTTCGAGCATGGACGAGTTGCCCGAGTTCCTCCCGCGCGATCGAGCCATTGCTCCGGTTGCTTCCGCAGGCGGCGGCAGAGGCGCGCAGTTGGTGCTGTCTTCCGACTTTCCGCGTTTCACGGCTCCCTCGAGAGTGCCGCAAGCCGCGCGACAGCGGCATTGGAGTTGGCTTGTTGCGTGGCTTGCGGGCGTACTTTTGATTGGCTTCGCACTGTATTGGGGGTGGAGCCTTCGAACGCCGGACCCGATTCTGTTGCGAGTCGGCGAATTGAACGGGGATCTGCGCATCGAGTGGGATCGGGCTTCGAGCACCGTACTCGGCGCATCCGAGGGCTCGCTCGAAATTCGGGATCGCCAGCAGACGCGGACCATTCGACTTTCGCCGGAGCAGCTAGCCCTCGGTCACTATCTGTTTCCTGCCACAACCTCGGATACCGCGGTGCGGCTGCGAGTGACAGGACTTCTTCGGCCTGAGGTCGAAGAATCCGTGAATTTCGTAGCGGAGGCGCAACCTGGAACCGGGCCTCGCGGCGCCGCCGAAATCCGTGAACAGCGGGACAAGTTGCTTCTCGAGAATCGCAAGCTCAAAGCGGAATTGAAGCGTCTCGAAGAGCGGCTGAATCAGGCCGGCGGCGGCGGTGCGAACACACGCACCCGCAAAAAATAGATCCGCTTCCACGCGCAATGGATCTCTTACCCTAGAGCCGGATAAGCGGACCATTTCAGAGTCCAGCGCAATCCGGTCATCCTGTTCCATTCCTCTACCAAGGAGATCGCATGAATCGTTGGAAGTTCCTTTCCGTCGCGGCGCTGCTTGTCGTTTCCAGCTTCACCGCCTCTGCTGCTGAAGAAAAAGATATCGTCGACACCGCCGTTGCGGCGGGTTCGTTCAAGACGCTCGTGAAGGCCGTGCAGGCCGCCGGCCTCGTTGACACGCTGAAGGGCTCTGGTCCTTTCACCGTTTTCGCGCCGACCGATGAAGCGTTTGCCAAGCTGCCCGCAGGCGCGTTGGACAGCCTGATCGCCAACCCCGAGAAGCTCAAGGCTGTTCTGACCTATCACGTCGTGGCCGGCAAGGTCATGGCAAAGGACGTGAAGACCATGAAGGCCAAGACGGTGCAGGGTTCGGAAGCGTCGCTCGTCGTGAAGGGCGGCAAGGTCAAAATCGACAAGGCGAATGTTGTGAAGACGGACATCGCCTGCTCCAACGGCGTCATCCACGTGATCGACGCTGTTGTGATGCCCAAGATGTAGTTCCCCTCGTTCCGCGCAACTACCTCATCAGCTAGTCTGTGCTCCGGCAGCGGTATCATCCGCTGCCGGGCTTTTTTTTTGGGGGCGCGGCGATTGAACGCATACAATTGACTTGGTGTTCGATCGTTTCTCGCGCCGGCGATTCGTTGCGCTTGCCACAGCGGCGGCGTCTGGCGCTCTTCATGCCTCCACGACTCGGATTGACCCGGATGGCGCTCTGGCACTGGACGGGACGCGTGTGTTTCCGCTCGGTCTGTACCAACTGCCGCCGATACCCGATGCGCATCGGGAAGCGAAGGAAGCCGGTTTCTCGATCCTCCACTGCCCGCCCGTAGTAGAGGCGCTCGATGTGGCCTCGCGGCAAGGGTTGCGCGCGTGGATCACGACAGGTTCGGATCCCGCGAAGATCACGGATCTCGTGCAGCGGTTCGCAAAGCATCCCGCGCTGCTGTTCTGGGAGACGGAAGACGAGCCGTCTTTTCAATGGAAGAAGCCGGGTCCGCGAGTTTCGCGGGAACAAATGCGCGCCGCGTATGCGTTGCTGAAGAAGCTGGACCCCGGCCGTCCTGTTTATCTCAATCATTCACCGACCAATCTCGTATCGACCTTGCAGGCATACAATCCCGGGGGCGACATCATTGCGACGGACGTGTATCCAGTGATCCCGCATGGGATCCGCGACCAGTATGCGCTATGGCCTGACGGCCGGCAGGGCGACCTGCTCAATACGCACATCAGCCAGGTTGGGCAGTATGCGGACAAGATGCGGCAGGTGGCGGGTCCGAACCGTGCGATGTGGATGGTCCTGCAGGCGTTCTCCTGGGAGATGCTGCGCAAACAGGGCGACCGCGATCCGAAGATGGTGCTATATCCGACCGCCGGTCAGTTACGATTCATGGCCTGGCAGGCGATCGTGCACGGAGCCAATGGACTGCTCTGGTGGGGGCTCGAATTCAGTCCGGCGACCGCTTCCTTGTGGAGCGACTTGAAGACCGTTGCCCGCGAGATCCACCGGCTGGAGGCCTCTCTCGCCGGGAAAACGGAACGGGTGGATATTCGCCTGGAGTATCGGGACACCGGACACTCGCTCGACCGCGGCATTGAGTGGATCGCCAAGCCGGATCCCGGTGGAGGACTTGGATTCCTTTGGATTGCAGTGAATGCGGATCCGAACCCGGTTGAGGTGGACACGGGTCTGCAGGTGCGTGAAGCCGTTGTGGGACCGGAACCTGTGTACGGATCGATCCTTCGCCTGCCGCCGTTTGGTGTCGCCGTGTGGAGGGTTCGCAAGTGAGGACGCTTGTGCTGCTGCTTCTCGGCACAGTGGCTTCGACTGCAGCGCCGCCGCTCGGTCCCCCGGGATTTCACGCGCAGTACACGGCAGCCAGCGGAAACATCGCGTCGTTCGAAGTTCGGCTTGGGACGGAGTCCCTGGAAGGTTTTCAGTGGGTCCAACTCACGCTGCATAAAAGATCGGATCGCTCGACTTTTCGCGTTTGGGTGCTACGGGATCGCGGCGGCGCAGTTCGGCGCTACCTCGTTGATGAGGGTTCTCGCGGCACCCGGGAGTATGCGCATGAATTGACGGGCGAGGCGGTGCTGCCGTCGCACGGAGGCTGGACCTTTCAATGGCCGGACCCGCTTCCGCTATCTCCGGAATCCGCGAGCAGGACCAGCCGTTTGCTGGGACATCCATTCCAACTGGATCAGGCGCGCGTCGAGGCAGTCCCCGAGGCGCCGGCATCAACGCAGAAGATTCGCGTGGTGAAGCTGCGTCCGGACCTTTGGATCGGCCCTGCATCGAACACGCGGCAGAAAGACGAGACCCGCCGTTACGATGGTTCGGACTACGAATTGATCCCGCTCGCGCAGACCGATTACCGTCTGATGGCGGCGTCCGGAATCACGGTTGCAAAGGCGGTCACCAGCGACCAGCAGACCTGGGCTGAAGATGCGGACCTCTTCTTCTGGGGACCTCACGAGCACCTGCCGTATCCCGAGTTCCTGTATCGCAGCCAGTATCTGGGACCCGCGTTATTCCTCGATGAACCCGCGGTTGGCACACGCGACCACGATCTCCGTCCACGCCTCGCGATGGATCCCGCGTTCCGGCGCGCGATCACACCGGAGATCGCATTCAACGCCTACAAGGATCACTACGCGAAGACGATCAGCAAGGGTCCGGCGCAGGTTCTGATGCGTACGCTCGCACAACGCAAAGACGTCGACCCGGGCGACATGTCGTTCCCGCAAAGCAACCTCTTCAACTGGGAGACTATGCCTTCGACTGCGGCGTGGGCGCTAGCGCAGGACGCGCGGGTTCCTTCGGCGATGGTGTTCGAACCACCGGGACGCGTCGGGGCGCGTCGCACCATTCCGGAATTCAACATGGCTTACGGGACGCATTTCGCGGCGGACGACCTGCGCGTCCTGCCCGCGATCATCGGCGGGTTCCTCCGCGGCGCCGCGCGGCAAAGCAACAAAGACTGGGGACTCAGCATTTACGGCGCAGTCGAGCGAGCCGACAGTTTCTTTTGGCTGACGCGGGCGTACGATCTGGGCGCGACGCGCTTCTTCTTCTGGGACAATTACCAGCTTGCGTGCGTGCCATTCGGGGAGGTGCTCGCGTTGAGCCGCCATCTCAGGGCGCACGCGCGGCAGCATCCGCGGCGGGATCCTGCGGCGCTGCGACGGGCGGCGACCCGCGTCATCACGCTTCCTGCGGGATACGATCTCGGACACACTCACATGGGCCGTGGCAATCTCTGGGGACTTCCGGAATTGAACCTGGAGCGACGCAATGCGCAGGGCGTTTCGTATCGTGCGGTGATGAGCCGGTTCTTTGCCGAGATCGAGCGAGGGTTACGGGAAGGGGTGGAGTTCGACCTGGTGTGGGACCTGCCCGGCCTGCGGCTCGATTATCCCGAAGTGGTGCGGATCCGGGAACAGAACACTGCCGCCGACGCGCAACCAACGTTCGGGAATCCGCCGAAGCTGGAGGTCCGAGTCACGGCGGGTGAGCGCTGGTTCACGGCAATCGCAAGAATCCGCGAGACGGATTCGCCGGTCTACTACACCCACGGCGCCGACGCCTCGGGGATCCTGCAGAATGCGATGGTGCTCTGGGAACTCTACGGTCCCGAGCCCGAAGATTACACGTTCCTGATGGCGCCCGGGATGCGACCCACCGTTCGCCAGACGGGTCCACCAGGGCAATACGAGGTCGAGTGTACGTTCGAGGCTTCGAAACCTGGCGCGTATCGCTTGCGCGCCGCGACCGCGGATCTGCACGGGCGTACTGCCGTCGTGTGGACGGAACTGAAGGTCAATTAGCGTCCCGCAGGACCGTCGTATTCACGCTCCACCTTCGCAACACGCGTGATGTAGCGTGTATACCAGTCGCGTTTGCCGCGTTCCTGGGCGCCGCGATGTTCGAGCTGGCTCTTCCAGTTTCGGATGGACTCTTCGTCTCTCCAGTAGGAGACCGAGATTCCGAAGCCGTCGGCGCCGCGGGCGCTTTCGATGCCGATGTAGCCGGGCATGGTCGCAGCAAGTTCGACCATTCGGTTCGCAGTGGCTTCGTAGCCGTGATCGACCGGGGTTCGGTGGGATGAAAAGATTACCGCGTAGTAGGGCGGATCGGCCAGAGGTGAAAACATGGTTAGCAGGCGTGCCGGCGCGAGCGGCCGGTAATCATCCGCAACACGGTGACCGGCAGCGTGACCAGTTCCCAAACCAGCGCCAGGACGCCGCCGACTGCGATCCCAACGAGGCGGAACGGCAGCAGGATCAGCCATACCAGCGGATACAGCACCAGGGCGATCAGCGCCAGAGGCCAGCAAACCACGAGCAGCAGGCACCACAGCAGGAACGTAAACATCGCAGCAGAAATCCTTTCCGCTAACAAGATACGCAAATTCGCTGGCGGGGTTCCCGAAATCGGAACCCGGTTATGCCCGCGCGGAACTGCGCGCCGACCTGCCGACGATCGGCGGAGGCGTCGAGATGACGGGCTCCTCGACCACGACCTTCTTGGGACGCGCGTCGAGACGCTTGTTCACCAGCGTGTCCTTGGCTTTCTTGAACTTGGGGGAAGCGGGCGCGACATCCGTGACATCCGCGTCGGTCACCTCGCTGGCCACCTGCAGGTACTTTTGCAGGTAGTTCTTGATGCGGTCCTGCACGATGCGTTCATTGCTGCGGGCAAGCGCCAGCAGAATCTCTTCCCCGGGCTGTTCGAACAGCGCGCGATAGACGAGGGACGGCTTGTTCAGCTTGGGACTCTTGATCGCTTTTTCGAGCTTCCTGGCCGCTGCGTCGGCCTTCTGCCACGCCTTGACGTCCTTGGACTGCAGCGCACAGGACTTCACCAGCGCCGAGATCTCCTTGGGACTCAGTTTTTCGGTCAGGAAGACCATGAACAGCGGGGCCCACTGCACCGGGAATTCAATGCCGAAGGGGAGATTCTGTCTTGCCTTCAACAGCTTGGCGAATCCAGGCAGGTTGAGTTTGGCGCCCGTGAGCGCGGGGGAGAAGAGGGACAGGAGTCCTTCGCGTTCAAGTTCCTCGAGCACGGCGCCGGGGTTGAGTTCCTCGGCGATCCGCAGCAATTCGCTGCGCAAGGCTTCCGGCGTGATCTTCGATTCGAGCTTCTGCTCGCGGACGTTGCGATACTGCGATTCGGTGCGTTCCGCCAGCGTCAATCCCATGCGGACCTTCAACCGCAGCATTCGCAGGATGCGGGAGGGATCGTCATACAGAGTGTGGTTGCTGACCGTGCGGAGTTCCCGGCGTTCCAGATCCGAGGCGCCGATTGTCGGGTCGAAGAGCAAGCCAAGCGACGCCTTGTTGAGGGACAAGGCGATCGAATTCATGGTGAAGTCGCGGGCCTTCAAGTCCTCGTGGATGGTTGCGGGCGTGACTTTGGGCTTCGCGCCGGGCTTCGAATACTTTTCTGTACGCGCCATCGCAAGATTCACGGTGACGCCGCCCGGAAAGGCGAGTTCCGCGGATTTCTGGTTGTCGTCCACGGAGAGGAGCTTGGCGATGCCCTTTTTTTCCAATGCTTTGGCTAGCTTGAGCGCGTTGCCTTCAACCGTGAAATCGAGTTCGCGGATCGGAAAGCCGCCCAGCATGTCGCGCAAGGCTCCGCCGGTCAGGTACAGGGATAGCGAGTTTTCCGCAGCCGTGTCCCGGATTGCTGCCAGCGCGCGATTCTGCTCGGCCGACAGGTGGCTTTCCAGCATGAATTTGTAGTCGCTCATCGTGTGTTGACTTGCCCTCTCAAGCTCTCGGATGGTGCTCGTCGATGGTTCTCCGCAGGCGGCTGCGGACCACATGGGTGTAAACCTGGGTCGTGGAAATGTCGGAATGTCCCAGCATGGTTTGGACGCTGCGCAGGTCGGCTCCGCCTTCGAGTAGATGCGTGGCAAAGCTGTGGCGGATCACGTGCGGGGTCAATTGCCGGGAGATTCCGGCCTTCTTTCCATGAAGACCGAGAAGTTTCCAAAAGGCCTGGCGGGTCAGTTTGGTGCCGCGGCCGGTCACGAACAGATACTTGCTGGACTTGCGCTTGAGGATCGCCGGCCGCCCGCTTTCGAGATACTCTTCGATTGCGATGAGGGCGGTTTGGCCGACCGGGACCAGACGCTGCTTATTGCCCTTGCCGACCACGCGGATCACACCTAGGTTCCGCTCGATGTCGGACACCTGCACCTGGCACAGTTCGCTGACCCGCAGTCCTGATGCGTATAAAAGCTGCATCATGGCGCGGTCGCGCAAACCGAGGGGATTATCCGGTGGCGGCGATTCCAGCAGTTTACCGATCTCTTCTGCATTCAGGAACTTCGGGATTGTCGTCCACTGTTTCGGGGACGTCAGGAATTCCGTTGGATCGGCGTCGATCGAGCCCTGTTCGAGCAGGAACTTGTAGAGGTTGCGGAGGGTCGTGATGTGCCGCGCGATGGAGCGGCTCTGCAAGCCCTTCGCGTAGAGGGAATCCACGTACCCCCTGAGCTGGTCCGTGGAAGGGTAATCCTGGATCTTCTGCTCCTTGCACCACGCGGCCAGACTGGCGAGGTCACGCCGGTACGCGTCCAACGAATTGGCCGACAGCCCTTTTTCAATGCGGCAGAAGGTGAGGAAAGCGGCGGAGGCAGTAGAGACGCGGGTACCCTCCCCGGCCGGTTGGAGGCGGGGTTGGACAGGCTCGGCGCCAAGTTCTGCGAGCCGCATTACTTGTAATGATACAATAACTTACCGTTTTGTTTGGAACAAAACTTGTGGAATACTGGGAGTTCGATCCGTTTTCCACAGAGTACTTCCGTGACCGAGACTGATGGCCTCCTCCACTAACAAGCGCGTTCTTGTCGTCCGGTTCGACCGCGAGCCCATTGCGGGAGTCGTGAATCCAACAGTGCTCTTTCAGAACGGGTTCCTGGAAGTTCTGGCTCACGGGGGCAACCTGATCACGGTCAGCGTCGCGGAGACGAAGGCGGTTTGTTTCGTCAAGGACTTACCCCCAACGGAAAGCTGGAAGCCCAATCGTTTCTTTACAGTACGGCCAAAGATGGAGGGTCTGTGGCTGCGGTTGAAGTTCCGGGATGAGGACGCCATGGATGGCGTTGCGCCGAACAACCTGCTGCTGGTGGACCCGCTCGGATTTCAGGTGATTCCTCCTGACCCGGCCTTTCTCAACCAGCGCATTTTCGTCCCTCGACAGGCTCTGATCGAGACGCAGGTGCTCGGAGTGATCGGCAGTCCCTTGCGCCGCGTGGCTCCTGCGGCGGCGGCGCGAAAGAAGCCGGCCGCCTTGCCTGGTCAGATCGGGCTGTTCGATTCCGAAGTATCATGATTCTTCGTTTGGCTTTCCCCTTTCTACTATCGCTGTCGTTGTTCGCAGCCGAGAAGCAGTTCATCTACGAAAAGGCGCCGTTTCCGTCCTGTCACGCGTCGGCGATTGTCGAGACCGCAACGCCGGGAGAGTTTCTGGCGGCTTGGTTCGGCGGTTCCGACGAGGGAAAGCCGGACGTCGCGATCTGGCAGTCGCGCTACACGGGCGGCAAGTGGTCGGCGCCCGTGGAGATCGCCCGCGAAGAGAAGATTGCCACTTACAACCCGGTGTACTTCTTCAGCCCGGACCGGCTTTTGTGGATGTATTACCGCTTCGGCCCGTCACCGATGACCTGGACGTCCGCCCGGAAGTTCAGCAAAGATCAGGGGGTTACGTGGAGCGCCGCCGACTATTTGCCAGCCGGGTTGCTCGGTCCGATCAAGAATAAGCCTCTGGTGCTGCCGAACGGAACGATCCTGGCCGGTTCGTCCGTAGAGAGCTATAAGAGTTGGAGTTGCTGGGTGGAACGGTCCACTGACAATGGGAAAACCTGGACGAAGCATGGTCCTATCACTGTCCCTGGCGAACCGAACGGCATCATTCAGCCAACGATCGTCCCGCTAGGCGGCGGCAAGGTACGGATGTATGTTCGCGCGACGTCCCGCATCGGCCGCGTCTGCGTTTCCGACTCCTCCGACGACGGTCGTACTTGGACGTCCGCCCGTCCGCTGGCCGACCTGCCGAACCCGAATAGCGGGTTGGACGCGGTCGGGTTGCAGGATGGCCGGGTGATTCTCGTGTATAACCACACTACCAAAGGCCGCTCGCCGCTCAATGTCGCTGTAAGCCGGGACGGTGAGAAGTTCCAGAAGTTTCTGGACCTCGAGACCGAACCGGGCGAATTCTCCTACCCGGCCGTAATCCAGGCTACGAATGGCGACGTGCATATCACCTACACGTGGAACCGGAAGAAGATCCGCCACGTGGTGGTCAAGCTCTCCGAGATTCCGTAAGTTCCGGGATCACGGTCAGGTGCGTGAAGCGGAAGCCTGCCTGCAATTTCAATCCGAAGCCTAACATCCGGTCGAATGCGATGTGGGCAACCCAAATCAGGAACAATGGCGACCAGGAGCAGGCGGCGGCGGCGATTACCACTGTTGCATAACTATGCGCCGTATTGTAGGCAAGTGTGCCGGTTCGGATGTCCTTTGCATAGCCGATCATAGCGAGATCCGGCAAGAGAAACAGCCATAGAAATGTTGTCCAGGAGCCGCCCAGCCAGTGGTAGGCAGTCAGCGAGGCTACCAGCAAAGCAAAGGCTTCCGCGCGCAGGATCAATGGGATAGCTTTATTGTGAACATCGTTCGTTTTCATATAGAATGATCTTACTGCTTGCATCACTCCCAGTCAAGACGTACACTGTTCACAAATGCCGTTCCCGAAGAAGATCTCCAACGACGCGATCCTGGAGCACGCCCTCCAAATCGTCCGGGAAGAAGGACTTGCGGCCCTATCCATGCGCGAACTGGCCGGATCCCTCGGAGTCCAGGCCTCCAGCTTGTACAGGCACTACCAGGGGCGCGAGGATCTCGAAGCGGCCCTGGCAGGAAAGGCCGCTGCCGAGTTAGAGGCACGGATGCGGATCGCAGCGGGAGGCCGGTCACCGGAAGACGCGTTCCGCGCCGTCGGCTGGGAGTACGTGCGCTTCGCTCGCGAGGATGAAGCCTTGTTCGAATTGCTGATTGGACCGCACGACCCCGGTCCTGAGGGCAAGAGTCTCTGGAACCTGATCCTCGAGGTCGTCGGCGCCATCACCGGGGATCCTGATGACACGTCTGCCGCCGTTGCTGTGTGGTCGTTCCTGCATGGCTTCGCGATCCTCGAACAGTCCGGACAATTCGGAGCCAGTGGACCTCAGCAAGGTTACCTGACCGGCATCGAGGCGCTGCTGGCTGGACTCCCGCGGCGCTGAGGCGGGTGTACACTCGATACATGAAGCCTTCGTCGCTGCCGTGGAGCCTGTCGAAGCGCTCGTTTCTGCGGCTATCCGGACTCGCGATTGCCGACCGCGTCCTACCCCGGTGGCTGCTGGCTGGACCAGCCAGGGATCAACGTCACAAGACCGACGACCGGAACAAGGTCATCATCGTGACCTTCGGCGGCGGCGTACGATATTCGGAAACCTTTGCACCCGAGGGACTTCGCAACATCCCCCGGCTGGCCGGCCTCAAGGAAAACGCCCTCTTCTTCCGGCAATGCACCAACGCCGGGGTCCTGTCGCATTACAATTCGACGGGCAGCATCCTGACCGGCAACTGGCAGCGGGTGGACGACTTCGGCTTCGAGCGGCCCGCCTCGGCGACAGTCTTCGAGCACTACCGCAAACAGACGAAGGCGACCTCCACCGACGCCTGGGCGATCTGCACGAACAAGAGTTTCTCGATGATCGGCTCGAGCGCCGACCGGGACCTCGGACCCGGTTTTGGCGCCAACGTCGTGCTCCCGAAGCAACTGCTGATCGAAGCCGTCGACACCGTGGTCAAAAACCGCAAAGGCGGCGGCGCAGCCGACCGGCAGGCCATGCTGCGGCAACTCGAGACATTGGTGAACGAAAGCTACGAAGGTCTGGGCTGGACGATCTTCAAGGCAGGCCGCGAACTCGATTCCGCCGTCAAGAGCACGCTCCTTCGATCTCTGGTCGAGTACATTGAAGGTCCGGAAGCGCCGTCTTCCGGCGACGAACTCACGTACTTCATGTCGCGTGAAGTGATGCGCGAATTCGCGCCTCGCCTCCTGCTGGTCAACTTCTGGGACATGGATGTGGCCCACTGGGGCTCTTATTCGCTTTATCTCCAGGCGATTACGAGAACCGACCGGCTGGTTTCGATGCTCTGGGACGAGGTCCAGTCGCTGCCCGCCTACAAAGATAAGACCACGCTGCTGGTTTTGCCGGAACTCGGCCGCGACGGCGACCTGAACACGGCAAACGGTTTTCTCAACCACCGCAGCGGCGACGCATCCTGCCGCAATATGTGGCTGCTCGCCCTTGGAAAAGGGATTCGAAAGGGCGAGGTGGAACGCCCGGTCTCGCATATCGACGTGGCCGCGACCGCAGCCGAAATCCTGGGCGTCAAAATCCCGCCGGGCGCCATGCACGGGCAAGTGTTGCGGGACATGCTGTAACTCCCCTCGCAGGGCAGGATCCCGGGCGACATTACGCTATAGTAGGGTAGGAAATACAAGTCGCTGCTGCAACGCGACTTCCCTCATATTGACGACGACGTCGCGAGCATGTCCATCGACACCTCGAAAACTCAACCACCGGCCCCGCGATGGAAATGGATCACCATTTTTGTCGCCCTGTTGGTTATTGAGGTGTGGATCCAGGCGGCCAGCGGGGTCTACCACGCCGAGCGGGGCAGTTACGCGGACGAGGCCGTCCATTTCACCAACGGAATCCTGATCCGGGACTACGTGCGGACCGGCATCGGCCAGTCGCCCGTGCAGTTCGCCGAGGCTTTTTACATCAGTTTCCCGAAGATCGCGCCATTCATGTGGCCGCCGTTGCTGCACATCATTCTGGGAACCCTGATGCTGATTCCACTGCCGCCGGCCTGGATCGCGTTCGCCGTGATGGCCCTGCTCACCACCTGGATCGCGTTTCGAACTTGCCGTATGGTGGCGCGGGAACACAGCATCTGGGCCGGGATTTCGGTCGGGGCCGTATTCATCGGGCTGCATGCCGTGCAGGATTCCTCGACCGCTGTGATGGCCGATCTACTGGTGGCGGCCATGGCGATCGAGGCCGCTTGGCATCTCGCCCGATACTGGGAAACCAAGTCGCTGCGGAGCGCTCAATGGTTCGGCGTCTTTACCGGACTCGCCTGCTTCGCCAAGGGCAACGGGTTGGTGGCGATCCTGATGTGCCCCATCCTGCTCCTGTTGACCTGGAAGTGGGAGATGTTGAAGGACAAGGGGCTGTATTGGGCGGCCGCGTTCGTGTTGCTGCTGGCGGGGCCTTTCATGGCCGTGTCCTGGTATCTGTACGACACAAACTCCGCGTTTCATCCGGTGACCCCCGCGCGCATTTACCGGTTCACCTCCGAATACCTTTCCCTGTATGTGCGGGAAGGCGGATGGGCCTGGGCCTTCTTCGCGGCGGCAGGCGCCGTGTATGTCCTGTTCCGCGATCGCAAGCCGCTGGGACTGACGCTGTTTTCGCTCTGGTTCGCCACGATCTTTTTTCACTCCACCACCTCGCAGGGCATGGGGACGGAGCACCGGTATGTGCTGCTGGGATTCGCGCCGTTTCTGATGCTTGCGCCGTACGGCGTATCCTGGGTTGCGAGCTTCGACGCACGACGGCAACAGCAGATCACTGGCGCAGCGATGGTGCTCCTGGCCGGAGTCTTTTATCTCTCCACCTACTCGACGCTGCATCGACCCGCTATGGGATACCGCGACGCGGCCATGATGCTTCGAAACCGTGTCACAGCCGAAGACCTGTTGCTCATCGCTTCAGACGCCAGCGGAGAAGGCGCCTTTGTCTCCGAATTTGCGGCGATGGAGCCGCGCCCGCATATTTACATCCTCCGGTCGACCAAGATCCTGGCGGATCAGGACTGGATGGGCAACCACTTCCGCATGCGGTACGATGCTCCTGAACAGGCCCTGGATGACTTCGAGAAGATGAAGATCAACTATTTTCTCGTCGATGAGACGCCCGAAATGCAGCAGTTTCCCTGTGTCGAAATGGCGAACCGCATCGCGAAAGCCGGCGCCTCTCGTCTGGAGCGGCTGGCGACCTTCAATCCGGAACACGGAGCCTCGCGCACGATTGCGGTGTACCGTTTGAAGAATCCGGCGCCGGGTCCGCGGAAACCCTTCCGGATCAGCATTCAATACACGATGGGAAAGTCGCTGGAGCGATAGCGGGATGTCCACGATGCCCAGCGCGACCGATATCGAGTTCACACTCGTTGTGCCCTGCTACAACGAGGAAGAAGCGCTGCCGCACTTCTTTGCCGCCGCGATCCCCGCTCTCGAGGAGATGACGCAGGGCCGCTGGCGGATCGTCTGCGTGGACGACGGCAGCCGCGACCAGACTTTTGCACTGATCGCACAGAAGAACATTTCGGAACCGCGCGTGTCCGGCATCCGCCTCAGCCGCAACTTCGGACATCAACCGGCGCTGGCGACGGGTTTGGCGTACGCCTCGGGCCGCTATGTCGGCGTCATTGATTGCGATCTGCAGGATCCGATTGACGTACTGGCTGCGATGTATCGCAAGTGCGTCGCCGAGAAACTGGACGTTTGCTACGGAGTTCGCGCTCGGCGGGACGCGCCGGTCCACTTGAAGCTCGGCTACTGGGCGTTCTACCGGCTGATCAGGAAGGCCGCGACGCACCCCTGGCCCGAGGACGCCGGCGATTTCTGCGTTATGACCGCGCGTTGCGTTCAGATGGTGTTGAGCCTGCCCGAACACTCCCGCATGTTGCGCGGCATCCGGTCGTGGATCGGGTTACGGCAAGCCGGGTATCCCTATGAACGGCCGGCGCGCCTGCACGGCGTCAGCAAGTACAACATGCACAGACTGGTGTTGCTGGCGATGCAGGGACTCATCGCATTCAGCAGCATCCCGCTGCGCATCGCGGGATTGATGGGCTTTTTGATGGGGGTGTTTTCCCTTCTTTTTGCGCTGCTGGTGCTCATCAACCGCCTGTTCCCGACGTTTACGCTCTTCGGTTACTGGATCGGCAGCGGCCGCGGCACGGCGACCATTGTGCTGTTCGGTGCGGTGATGTTCAGTGTGCTGTTCCTGTGCTTGAGCATCATCGGCGAATATCTCGTCGTGTTGATGGAAGAAACCAAACGCCGGCCTGCGAGCGTGGTGGAAACCGTCATCGGCGATGCGCGTTTGCGGCCGCATGCGTACGGAGTTCTGGAAGCTCCCGACGCAACGGGTGGGAATGGATGAGCAGCGGTAGCGAGCGGATCATTTACCTGTCGCAACCGGATCGCGTCAGCATGGGCGATGCGTGGTTCGAGATCGCTTCGCCGGATCACTTCTGGTTCATACGCAGGTTCGAAGTGCTGGAGGCGCTCGCCGGCCCGTTGTTGCGAACCCCTGGACTGCGGGTCGCGGAGTTCGGCTGTGGCAACGGCGTGATCCAGACGCAACTCGAAGAGCGCTTCGGCCTGACGGTCGACGGTTACGATCTCAATGAACTGTCGCTGCAGCGGAACATGAGCCGCCGCAGTCCGATCTACTGTTACGACATTCACCAGCGCAACGCGGAACTCAAAGAGCGCTACGACGTCATCTTCCTCTTCGATGTCCTGGAACACATCGACGACGAGGATGGTTTTCTCACCTCGCTGTTGTACCATCTGAAGCCCGGCGGGCGGCTATTGATCAACGTACCGGCGCTGCAGTCGCTCTACTCGCGCTACGACGAAGTGGTGGGACATGTCCGCCGCTACGAACTCGAGGCGATGGAAGCGGTCACGAGCCGCAATGGCCTGGTCACCGAAGCCGCCACCTACTGGGGACTTCCGCTTCTGCCGCTGTTGTGGATCCGCAAACCCTGGGTGCAGAACAAGAAGCGCGAGGAGATCATTTCGGAAGGCATGGATCCGCGGATCGGGCCGATGAACGCGCTACTCAAACTGTGGAGCCGGCTGGAATCGATCCCGCAGAAGTCCACCGGCACGTCGCTGCTGGTGGTGTTGCGGAAACCTCACTAACGGGCGAGCCAGTTCCAGGCCGTTGCGACGATGTTGGCGAGATCCGAATGCACGGCCTTCCAGCCGAGGACTTCCGCGGCCTTCGCCGGAGAGGCGACCAGTATAGGCGCGTCACCTTCCCGCCGTGGACCCGTCGCAAAGGGAACCTTGCGCCCGGCGTGAACCTCAACTGCCCGGATGATTTCGAGATTGGAAGTCCCGTGGCCGGTACCAAGATTCAGTTGTACCGATACGCCACCGGCGAGAAGGTAGCGCACCGCCCGCAGGTGGGCATCCGCGAGATCCGTGACATGGATATAATCGCGAATCGCTGTGCCATCGGGCGTGGGATAGTCGGTCCCGAAGATCGTCAGTTCACCCCGGCCGAGCGCCGCCAGGATCGTCACCGGAATGATGTGGGTTTCCGGATCGTGCGTTTCGCCGATTTCACCTTCCGCGTCGGCGCCGGCTGCGTTGAAGTAGCGCAGGCAGACCGTCCGCAGGCCGTACGTTTTGCCGTACCAGTCCAACATCCGCTCCACGAGATACTTCGATTCGGCGTAGGGACTGAGGGGATCGAGGCTCGACCCTTCCGTGATGGGAAGGGTCCCGGTGACGCCGTAAATCGAGCAACTCGACGAGAAGATCAGGTTCCGGACGCCGGCGTCCAAAAGTGCGTTGACGAAGGCGATCGAATGGACGACGTTGTTGGTGTAATACTTCCGTGGATCGCGGGTCGATTCGCCGACGTACGCGTGCGCGGACAGCAGGATGGCAGAACGGATGCCGTGCGTGGCGACGATGCGCTGGACAAGCGCCGCATCGTGCATTCCACCCTCGTAAAACGGTCCGAACCGCACCGATTCGCGATTCCCCGTGCACAGGTTGTCCAGCGTGACCGGTACGAACCCGGCCTGACGTAAAGCCTTGGCGATATGGCTGCCGATGTAGCCGGCGCCTCCCGCTACCAGAATGTGCTCTTGCGATTCCCCACTCATGCAGCTAACCCTCACTGTAGCAACCGCGCCAACTTTGCAACTCCGTGGCTGAGATCGGCGTCCTATACTTGAGTACAGGGTTTTCCACACATGAAGATGCTCAAAATGGCTGGTTTGTATGCTCTTGCCGGTGGTTTGATCTGGTCGGTTGGCGTCCTGTCAGCCCAGCAGGGGCCGAAGCCGGATTCGTCTGAAACCGTCGCCCGCCCTCGCAAGAAGGCCGAGGAGGCGCCGGTCGAGCAGAAGAAGATTCCGTCGCGGATGAAGAAGAACAACGAAGGCGTCACACCCGCCGGCGGGCCGACCTTCCGCAGCGACGTGAACTCCGTGACCGTGGACGTCGCCGTACTCGACAACAAGGGCCGCTTCATCCCCAAGATTCCGCCGGGCAACTTCCGGGTCCTCGAAGACAACGTCCCGCAGAAGATCGCGTCGGTCAACATGGGCGAAGCTCCGATGACCGTGGCCATGGTGATCGAGTTCTCGAACCTCTACCAGCAATACTGGAGCAGCGGCTGGTATGAAACCCTGCAGGCATCGTACGGCTTCCTCGAGACCCTGAAGCCCGAAGATTATGTCGCGGTGGTCGCTTATGACCTGCGTCCGGAGATCCTGTCGGACTTCTCGCAGGACAAGCGCGCCGCCTACGAAGCGATGCAGCGCCTGCGCATCGCCGCGTTTTCGGAATCGAACCTCTACGATGCGCTGGTGGACACGGCGGATCGCATGAGCGAGATCGAAGGGCGCAAGGCCATCGTGCTGATTGCCTCGGGCGTCGACACCTTCAGCAAGCTGACGTTCGACAAGACCCGCAAGGCACTGCAGACCGCGGGCGTACCGATCTACGCCATCGGCATCCTGCAGGCGATCCGCGAGTTGTACGACGCCCGCGGCTGGATGGGTCCCATCCAGCGCCTGGACTTCCTGCAGGCCGACAACCAGATGCGTACGTTCTCGCGCGAAACCGGCGGCCAGGCGTTCCTGCCGCGGTTCTTCGGCGAGTTCCCCGGCATCTTCCGCTCCATCAGCGATGCGATGCGCAACCAGTACACGGTGACGTACAACCCGTCGAACCAGGTTCGCGACGGCAAGTTCCGCAAAATCAAGGTGGAACTCGTGAATCCCGCAACCAACGAACCGCTGCGTATCGTCGATGAAAAGGGCAAGCCGATGAAGTACCAGGTCATCGCAAAAGCCGGGTACACGGCCCCTCGCGAAGTCGAATAGCCCTCAGTGGAATCCCTGTGAACAGCCGCTGGAAAAGTCAAGAACTCGATTCCGCGTTTTTCCAGTCTGTTACAGGGGCGTTGCACCTCAACCGGAAAGTCTGATAACGTCAGGTTTCTTTGCCATGAAGCGAATGGAACCTGCCGGCGAAATCAAGCGGATTTTGCTGGTTGACGATAACAAGAGCGGGGCGCCGGCGCGAAAGTCCGCGCTGGTGGAACACGGGTTCGAAGTCAGCACCGCATCGAGCGGCCATGAGGCCCTGGAACTTTTTCAGGAATCCCCTTTCGATCTGGTGGTCACCGACTACCGGATGCCCAAAATGAACGGCGTGCAGTTGATCGCTGCACTGCGGGAACTTCGTCCTGCGCTGCCGGTGGTGATCCTCTCGGGCTTTGCCGAAACCGGCGGACTCACAGAAGCTTCGACCGGCGCGAACATCGTGCTGCAGAAGGGCGCGAATGAGTGCCAGCACCTGCTCCGTGCGATCAACCGTTTGCTGTACCAGCGCGCCACTCGCAAGCCGGCCTCTTCCGCAACCGGGCGCAAGACCTCGGCAGCTTCGGCGGCATCCAAGCGAAAATAGGGGCATGACCCGGCACGCGGCGACTCTGGCAAGCCTTTTTCTGATCTCTTTCGCTGCTGTCGATGCCGCCCCGCCTGCTTCCGCAAGGAAGACGCCGCCCGCTGCCACAACCAGCGCCACCGCCATCCGGAATATGTCGCTGCGCGAGAAGATCGCGCAACTGATCATCGCGCCCTGTTTCGGCGAGAATCCCAACCGCGAGTCGGCAGACTATCGCAAATTCGAACACTGGGTTCGCGACCTCAAGGTGGGCGGCCTGATCGTGCTCAACCGCGTGGTGTACGGCAACGCGCGCAACGTCGATCCCGTATCGATGGCCGCGTTCCTCAACCAGATGCAGCGCCTCGCGAAGACTCCTCTCCTCGTTGGCGGGGATTTCGAACGTGGCGCGTCGATGCGCGTCGCGAACACAACGAAGTTCCCGCACAATATGGCGTACGGCGCGGCGCGGGATGTCGAGTTAACAAAGAAACTGGGGGCCTCGGTGGCCCGCGAAAGCCGCGCGATGGGCGTTCACTGGGTATTCGCGCCGGTGGCCGACGTCAACAACAATCCGGACAATCCGGTGATCGGCATCCGCTCGTTCGGCGAGCGTCCGGCGGACGTCGCGTCGCAGGTGGAAGCGTTTATCGCCGGCGCACGATCGGCGGCGGATCCGCGCCAGCGCGTGCTGTTGTGCGTCAAGCATTTTCCCGGCCACGGCGATACCAATGTCGATAGCCACGTGGGTCTCGGAACAGTCAGCGGCAACCGCGAGCGGCTCGACGAAGTGGAACTCGTTCCCTTTCGCGCGGCCATTCGCGCGGGCATCGACGGCGTGATGACGGGACACCTGATGGTTCCCGCTATCGACCCCGAGCCGGTTCCGGCAACGGTGTCGGAGCCTGTATTGACGGGGCTGCTGCGCAAGGACCTCGGCTTCGAAGGGCTGATCGCCACCGACGCGATGGACATGAAGGGGCTCACCAGTTTGTTTCCCGCAGGCGAGGCGGGAGTTCGCGCGCTGCTGGCAGGCGCCGATGTCCTGCTGATGCCGGCGCGGCCGGAAGAAGTGATTGACGCAGTCGCGAAAGCGGTGAAAGACGGCAGGATCAGCGTGAAACGCATCGAACGCAGCGTCGCAAAGATTCTCGCCGCCAAGTCGAAGCTCGGCTTGCAGCAGCAGCGGTTCGTCGATCTCGAGGCGATCAACAAAGTGCTCGAGGCGGCGGACATGGAAGCTTCCGCGCAAAAGGCCGCGGAACAGGCCGTGACGGTGGTTCGAAATCGCGATGGATTGCTGCCGTTGCGCGCCGATACGGCGGCTGCATCGTGTTTATTCGTCGTCACCGACAACCGCCGCAACCTGCAGGGACTTCGTTTGATCGACGAGATGCGCGCACGCGCGCCGCAGATGAAGATCCAGCATCTGGATCCCGCAATGCCGGAAGCGGCGTTCGCGGCGCCTACACCTGATGCCTGCCGGACGTATGTGGTGGCGTCGTTTTCCAACGGCAACGGCAATGGCGCCGTCGGGAAACTGATGACGGCTTTGCAGGCGGATAGCACGAAGCCTATTGTGCTGGTGTCGCTGAGCAGTCCGTATTTGCTGCGTACATTCCCTTCTGTCGCCGCATACGTGGCGACGTTCAGCAACGTGCCGGCATCTGAATCAGGAGTCGTGAAGGTGCTGTTCGGCGAGATCCCCGCCAAGGGTAAGCTGCCCGTTACGATACCGGAACTCGCGCAGTACGGCGACGGATTGCAGTTGCAGTAGTCTCATCCAGCCAGGCGAACATCCGCGCCGTGGAAGCCGGAGGTCGCAATGAGACGCGGTTCACCGTCACCCGGCCACAGCGTCAACACGATTTCGGCGTGACTCGCAGTAGCGTCCGGCTCCATGCGCAGCCAGGCGAACGGGGCGTCACCGGTTGCCCGATGCTCACCGGCTTCAACCAGGATCATCTCGAGATCGCGCTTGGCCCGCTGGTCGAGATACAGCCAGAAGATTGAGTGGAAAAGCACGGTCGCCGTACGCTCAGGCCACGGCTTGCGAAGCAATTGCTCGTCACACCATGCGACAGCGTCCGCCGCGTCAACAGCAGGAGGCGATGGCATGGCGCGCGACACCGCGATGGCTTGGCGCAACAATGCGAATCGTTCCAGCTGATCGGGCCAGACGAAAGCAGGAAGGGAGTCCATTTCCTGCAGCGGGACTGGCGCCAGATCGCAACCCCGGCGTTCGACGATCTCGGGCAGTGGAAACGCCGCCGCGGCGCGAACGAAATCGTATTGATCCCAGAGCAGGTTGAGTCCCGCGCTGGAACCCGGCTCCAACAAGCGCCACGGCGTGGATCCGGTCACCGCAGCAATCGCGGCAAATCCCGGAAGAAGCGCCCGGCAGCGTCCGCATTCATTGGTCTGGACGCGCCGGGGAACGGCGGGGAGTCCGCCATGTTCGATGGCGCGGACCATCGCCTGATAGGCGGCATGCGCATCGCGGGTTGCGGCGCCGCCAACGCACGACGGGTAGCAGGCGGCGAGTTCCGGCAGCGCGCCTTCGAGCGCCATTCGGTGAAACAACGCGAAGAATCGCAACGGGAGCAAAGAGCGCGGAGATTCGGCTGTTGCGACGGGTTCGAGAAACCGCCACATGGTCCCCGCGGCTTCTACGTCGCGAGCGGCAAGCTCAAACAGTTCGCCGTACAGAGGCGAGCCGGACCGGTCGCTGGTTGACGCCTGAAAGCGCAGTCCATCCACGAGTTCCTGCCGCGTCATATGCGACAGCGTAGCATCCGGGCAAGGGATAAACTCAGAAGTGGGAAGCGAACCATGATCGACATTACCTGGCTGGGACACGGCACGTTTCAGATCCGCCTGGAATCGGGCGAAACGATTCTGATTGACCCCTGGTTGAACGGGAACCCCAAATATCCCGAGGGTTTCACGATCGACCGCTGTGACACGATCGTCGTCACGCATGGACATTTCGACCACGTCAACGATCTGATCGCCACCGCGAAGAAGTTCAATGCTCCGGTCGTGGCGATCCATGAGATCGCGACGTGGCTCGGCGCCAGGGGCATCGACGCGCGCGGCATGAACAAGGGCGGGACACAGAAGGTCGGATCCGTGTCGTTCACCATGACTCACGCCATCCATTCGTCGAGCATCCAGGACGAGAACGGGAACATCATCTACGCGGGCGAACCCTGCGGCTATGTGTTGACCTTCCCGGACGGGCGCACCGCTTATTTTGCCGGCGACACCAACGTATTCTCGGACATGACGCTCATCCACGAGTTGTACCGGCCGGAATTGTGCTTCCTGCCGATCGGCGACTTGTACACCATGGGCCCGAAGGAAGCCGCCCTGGCCTGCCGTCTCCTGCATGCCCGAAAAGTGATCGGGATGCACTGGGGAACGTTCCCGCCGTTGACCGGGACACCCGAGAAGCTCGCGGAACTGGCGCCGGAAGGAACCGAGGTATTGGTCCCGGAACCCGGAGAAACGCTCCGCTGGTAGGAAATCGCTATTTGGCCGCAACTGTAAGTGTCAGGTTGACCGTCTTGCGAATGCCTCCCCCTGTGGCGGTAACCGTCAGCGGGTAGGATTTCAGGGCTGTCGTAGCCGTGGTCCGGACAGCAAGCACGAGCGTACCCGGCGTGGGCTGCGTCAACTGGCCGCTGGATCCCGCAGGCAAACCCGCAACCTGGAGCATGACCGGCTCGCTGAATCCCCCGACTGGGATCACTTTCAGTGTGTAGGATGCGGTGGCGCCTGCCTTGATCGATGCGGCCGGCGGTGTCGCCGTGACGTCGAAGGAAGGCGGTGCTTTGAGGGCAACCGAAACCGCCGCCAGACTGATGATGGATCCATTGACGCCTTTGATCGACGCCGCGGCAGCCGTGGCGATCGGAGTAGCGTTTGCAGCGGCCGTCAGCCTGAGGGATGCCGTCTGTCCCGGAGTAATGGAAGCCGGGGTAAAGACGCCCGTCACGCCGGAGGGCAACCCGGTGATCGTCAAAGCGACCGGCCCGGCAAAACCGCCCTTCGCCGTCAGTTGAATCGCCATCGTTGCCGCCGTTCCCGGATTCAGCGTCGCCGCCAGGGGACTCGCCGCAAGACTGAATCCAGGCGGGACCTGCG
>CAZVKC010000056.1:27250-28380 GCA_964627455.1 uncultured Solibacteraceae bacterium
ACATCGAGTGTGTCGCACGCCGCGAGCACCAGCGCGGCGACGCCCGTCGCGAGCGGAGCGGAAAAAGAGGTCCCCGAGGCCAACACGTACTGACCTCCGGGTGACGTCGTGGCGATACCGATACCGGGCGCGCCGATGTGTGCGCTCTTCGCCCCATAGGACGAGAAGGTGGCCAGCACGTCCTTGTTATCCGTGGCGGCGACGGTAATCAGATTGGGCGCCGTGTAGGCGGCCGGATACTCCGGTTGGGCGTCGAGATCCTTGGGCGTATTGCCGGCTGCGGCGATGAACAGCATCCCCGCCGAAGCCGCCTTGTTGATCTCATCGAGCAGCGCCTGCGAGTATCCTGCCCCGCCCCAGCTATTGTTCAGCACGCGGATGTTCGCTCCATCACCCAACGCCTTTTTCGCCTGGATCGCGAATTCGATCGCGCGAATCGCGTTTGCGACGCTGCCTCTGCCTGTTGAGTCCAGAAAAGCGAGCCCCATCATCGTGGTGGTCCAGACGACCCCGGATACACCCGCGCTGTTGTTGCCCGCCGCCCCGGCCGTACCCGCAACAGCCGTGCCGTGCGTGGCGTTGTCCCTGGGATCACAACTGTTCGTGATGGCGTTGTATCCATGGCTCCCCGCCGGGCAGGTGATTTTATCCGTCGGGGAGAACGTCACCGTGAACTCCCTTGGCGCGCTCCACACATTGGCGGCGAGATCGGGATGGGTGTAGTCGATACCAGAGTCGACGATTCCGATGACGGTCTTCTTAGCACCCTTGGTGTATTCCCACGCCGTCGCCGCGTCGATATCCGCCTTGACTAGTCCACCGTCCTGTCCGGTGTTCTTCAACGCCCATTGCCGGCTAAAGAACGTGTCGTTGGGTGTGGCGCTTGCCTCGACGATGTAATTCGGTTCGACATACTCGACATCCGCATCCATCGAAAGTGAGGCGATCGTCTCACGGATCGCCTGACGGTCGGCCAGGCGAACATGACTGTACCCGGAATGCCCCAGGTCGCGCGCTGCTGCGATACGATGCCTCCGCATCCGCACGCTGTCCCTGCGCAACCGCTGCGCGTTGCCGTCGCGGAACTTCACCAGAAGTTCCCCGGCCACAACCGCGCGACCCTCGTACTG
>CAZVKC010000056.1:28480-47331 GCA_964627455.1 uncultured Solibacteraceae bacterium
CGTCGCGGAACTTCACCAGAAGTTCCCCGGCCACAACCGCGCGACCCTCGTACTGCACGACGTCCAACCGGGTCACGGGAGTTTCCCGGTCCTGGGCTAGGGCCGCACTGGCGCCGAGCACTAGACACGCAGCAATAAATCGCTTCATGCTTTCCGTATCGGAAAGCAGAGATAGGCCTTGAAAGGCAAACCGGCGTTAGGCCGGAAACGTTACTCCGGACGAGTCGGTACTATCACCGGAATGTTCTGATATACTCCGTCTCTAGCTCATAGCAGGGTGAGTTTAAACAGAGAGGAGAAATGAATGTTTAAAGAATTCAAGGAGTTTGCGGTTAAAGGCAACGTCCTGGACATGGCAGTGGGCGTGATTATGGGCGGCGCCTTCGGGAAGATCGTAAGTACCTTCACCGACGGCATCATGATGCCCCCGATCGGCAAGATGCTCGGCAACGTCAATTTTGCGGACTGGATCATCAATCTTTCCGACAAAGACGTCAAGTCTCTCGATGAAGCGAAGAAAGTTGGCGCGGCTGTGATGACGCCGGGTGTGTTGATCAACAACGTGATCGATTTCGTGATCGTAGCCTTCGTACTCTTCATGCTCGTCAAGCAGGTCAACAAGCTGAAGGCCGAACCCGCACCCGCGCCGGCAGCTCCGCCCGAACCACCCGCGGACGTGAAGCTCCTCACCGAAATCCGCGACCTGCTCAAGAAGTAGGCGCCGCCAGTTCCTTTTCCATCCGTACAATCGGAATCGAGGTTCCGTTCGCAAGCGGAACCTCGACCCGTTCCATCTGCCGGAAGCCGTGGCGTTCGTACAAGGGAATTCCAGTCAGCGTCGCGCCCAGCGTCAGTTTCCGGAACCCCGCCTGTCGCGCGGCCTCTTCGCACGTTCGCATGATGAGGGACCCGAGTCCCCTGCGAGCGTGTGCGGGATGTACGAAAAACGCGCGGATCCGTGCCGCGTCCACATGGGGATCCAGCCAGTTGTCGTTCTTCACTGGCGCGTTGTCGCTGCCGAACAGCGTATTGCGTTTGCTCCAGCCTCCGCAGGCGATGATCGATTGCGCCGCATCCTCGACCACGAAATACGTGCGATCTTCAATCAGCAACCGGTCGACACCGAAGACGCTCCCTAGCGCGCCCTCGCGTTGCTCGAAGGTGTAGTCGTTCGCTTGCAAGCCCCGTACGGAGACTTCGATCAACGCGGCGATCGCGGGGATATCGTCAGGGGTAGCGAGGCGAAGGAGATCCACATCTCATGCTACTCACTCGTAGCGCAGGGCGAGAATCGGATCGATGCGGCTGGCCCGCTGCGCAGGGATGAGTCCTGCCAGGCTCGCGACGGCCACCAACACGATGGTGGTGACGCCGCCAACCATCGGATCATTGGCCTGGATCCCGTAGAGTTGCGATGAGACATAGCGTCCCAGCGCGAGCGCGGCAGGGATGCCGACGATGAGTCCCAATCCGAGCAGCAACAGCACTTCCCGCATCACCAGCCAGATAACGGACCCCGGATTGGCCCCGAGCGCCATGCGAACACCCATTTCGCGGGTGCGGCGCGCGACGACAAACGCCATCACGCCGTAGAGTCCGATGGCGGCGAGCACGGTCGCCAGCAATCCGAATCCGGCTGACAGCAAGGCGATCAACCGTTCGGTGAGCAGCGTTTCGTCCAGTTGCGATTCGAGGGTCTTCAATTCGAAGATCGGCATCGAGGCGTCCAGCTTGCGGACCTCATTCCGGATCGCCCCATAGGCCGCCTGCGATCCGAGCCCGGCGCGAACGTAGAACGTCACGCTCAGCTTGCCGTAGTGCGGAATGAACACCTGCCTGCGAATGCCTTCTCGCGGACCTTCATACAACGAGTTCTCGACGACTCCGACGATCTCGATATCGAGTTTGTCGCGGCCAAAGCCGATGTGACGTCCCACTGCGCTCTGGCCCTTGAAATAGTGTTCGGCGAACTTCCGGTTGACGATGGCGACTCGGGCGTTCTCCTGCATGTCGGCGCGGCGGAAGTCGCGGCCCTCGAGCATCCGGATCCCCATCGTGTCGAAATAACCCGGCGAGAACGAATTCATGAACGCCTGCATGTCCTCGCCGTCTTTGGCCTGGTAGCCTTCCACGCTGACCGAACTGTCCCACTCATCGCCATGCAGCAGAGCCACCGAGGCGAGCGTCGCGGACTTCACGCCAGGAATCGACTTGAGATTCGCCAGCAGTTCGTCGAACAGGTGCATCGAGCGCGGCTCATCGTATCCGCTGAGCGCGGGCGCGATCTGGAAGGTGACCAGATTGGTCATGTCCTGAAAACCGGTGTCGGTGTGTTTGAGATTCTGCAAGCTGCGCACGAACAGGCCCGCGCCGAAGAGAAGCAGGAAACTCAGGGCGACCTGCGCGGTGACGAGTCCTTTGCGGAGGAATACCGACCCGGCGCTGTGAGAACCGGATCCCGCAGCCGAACCTCCCGCGATGGCGCCGACCGTGTCTTTGAGCGTGCTCCAGAGATCCGGACGGCTGGCGCGAAGTGCAGGCAGGAGTCCAAAAATGCCTGCAGTGATCAGCGTCAGCAGGATCGTAAAACCGAGGACGCGGCCATCCGGCTCCGGCTGGATCAGGAGCGTGTTGGCGTCCGACGGCACGAGACTGATCAGTCCCTTGGTCAACACAATGGCGAGCAGAACGCCGGCCACGCCGCCGATGAGCGACAGCACCATGCTTTCCACCATGAGTTGCCGGACCAGCTGCCCGCGCGATGCGCCGATCGACAGCCGCACCGCGATTTCCTTTTGCCTCGCAAACGCGCGCGCAATGAGCAGGTTCGCGACGTTGGCGCAGGCAATGAGGAGCACCAGTCCGACCATGCACATCAGCACGATGAGGGCCTTCGAAAAATTATTGCGGATGTTCGAGTATCCGGTTGCTGCGGCTTCCACGTGCAGGGTCCCCTGCATGAAACGGTCCCGTTGGTATTGCGACCATTTCGCGGCCGCCGGCAACGTCATTTCGTATTGCCGGATCTGTCGAAAGAGGCCGAGCATCGGGGCGGCGGCGGATTCCGCGGTATAGCCCGGCTTCAATCGCCCGAAGACCTGGATCCAGCGATTGCGGCGGTCGTCAAAACGAACCCACTTCCATTCCGGGATCATCGCTTCCTTCATCAGGATGGGCACCCGGATGCTGGGTTCCTGCGCCGGATCGAGTCCATGGAACCCGGCGGCCGAGACACCGACCACGATCATCGGGTAATTGTTGACCAGGATTTTCGTACCGATGACGCCGCGGTCGCCGGCGAAGCGAGTCATCCAGAAGTCGTAGCTGAGCACCACCGATGGGTGTCCCATGTGGACGCGGTCGTCTTCCTCGGACGTGAAGACGCGGCCAAGCGCAGGCTTCACGCCGAGCATCGTGAAATAGTTTCCGGAAACCATCTCGGCGCCGACCCGCTCCGTCTGGTTGCCCACGCTAATAGAGGTTGCGACCAGACGGCGGCACAGGACCTCGCTGAACGGTTCGGCCTTTTGCTGGAAATCCTGATAGATCGGATAGGAATGCATCCGGTCGCCCATGTTGCTGCCATTGTGGGATCCACGCTGAAAGAGCATGACGATCTGTTCCGGGTCGCGGATGGGCAGTTTCCGCAACATGATCTGGTCCATCAACGAAAAAATGGCGGTGTTTGCGCCGATGCCAAGGGCAAGAGAAAGGACGGCGACAGTGGCGAACAAAGGACTACGGCGGATCGCCCGGAAGGAGAAGCGCAGATCCGCAAGAATGCCGGAGTTCATGAAGGAAATACGCGGCAAGAGGCTTACGGTTACTAAGAAAGTATGCCGTTAACGCAAGATCGTTCCCGCAGCATGGCCGGCCCAGACCGCCACGAGGCAGAGCAGTATGGATCCGCCTGCATAGCCAAGGGCTTGGGGAAGGTGGCCGGCACGAAGGAGGTTGAGGGTTTCCAGGCTGAACGACGAGAACGTCGTGAAGCCTCCGCAGAGACCCACCATCAGCAACTGGCGCCATGCGGCATCCTCGATTCTGCTGGCAAAAAGGCCGATCAGAAACGAACCCAACACGTTGATCAGGAACGTCCCCCACGGGAACGCGGATCCTGCGGCGGCGGCGACAGCGGAGCCAAGAGCGAAACGCGCGCAGCCTCCCACAGCGCTCCCCAGCGCGACCCACAAGTAAGCTTTCGGTTCCAATTGCAATTCTGAGTTTCGCACGCTCCGGAGGCGAACCTGTACAATGGCGATTGTCCATGAACCCTCCCCTGAAACTTGGCATCGCCGGATCCGGATTTGCCGGCAAGTTCCACCACAAGAACCTCCGTGGACTCCCGGCCTACACCGTCGGCGTCACCAGCGCCCGCGCGTCCTCGCGTGAGGCCTTCGCGGCCGAGTTCGGAGTCCGCGCCTATGCATCGGTGGACGAGATGCTGCCGGATATCGACGTCCTCGACATCTGCACCCCGCCGTCTTCTCACGCGGATTACATCCGCAAGGCTGCTGCGGCCGGCAAGCACGTCATCGTCGAAAAGCCATTCCACGGATTCTTCGGATCCCCGGATCAACATCCCAAAGAGGAGATGCTCGCCGCCGTTACTGAGGAATTGCGGGACCTCCGCAAGGTCGTCTCCGAAAGCGGCATCCTGCTGGGCTATGCGGAAAACTACATCTACGCACCGTCGGTGCAGCGCGAACGGCAGATCCTCGAAGAGACCAAGGGGCAGATCCTGCGCATGACGGCTGAGGAGTCGCACTCGGGATCGCACTCACCGGTGTACGGTATCTGGAGCGAACAGGGCGGCGGATCCCTCATCGGCAAGGGCTGCCATCCGCTCGGCGGCGTGCTGTACCTCAAGCGCAAGGAAGGCATGGCGCGTTACGGAAAGCCGATTCGTCCCGTCGCGGTGAGTTGCCGGACCCACGCCATCACCAAGCGTCCGAAATTTGAGGATCGCGGCTATCTGCGCACGACCTACAAGGACACGGAAGACTACGCCTTTCTGCACGTGATCTTCGACGATGGCATGATCGCCGACGTGATGACCAGCGAACTCGTGCTCGGCGGCGTCTATGACTTCATCGAAGTGTTCGCCAACAATCACCGCACACGCTGCCACATCCAGCCGGTCAAGGTCGTGGACCTCTACAGCCCGAACAAGAAAGAGTTCGAAGGCATGGACCTGATGGAGAAGATCTCGTCGAACGAAGGCTGGATCCAGGCGTATCCCGAGTTCGGCTGGAGCAATGGGCAGTTTTACGAAATGCACGATTTCGTCTACTCGATGCTCGCCGGACGGCAGCCCGAGTGCGATCTCGAACTCGCCATCGACATCACGCTCGCGATCTACGCGGGTTACGTATCGGCGGATCGCAAAGGGGCGGAGGTCGAAGTCCCGCAGATCTAAGGACTCGATGAAGGTCGTTCAAGACAGCTTCGAAAATCTTGCGGTATCGTTGATCGAACTGCAGGCGGCGTACGAGGCGATTCCATCGTCTGATCGCGCGGGACGCATGGCGATCCGGCGTATGGTAATCGAAGCAAAAACGAAAGCCCGCTGGGCCTCGCGCCGTGCGAAGAGCGAAGCCAAGCGGGCTCAAAAACAGGAAATGGTGGACTGGATGCTGACGTGGCTCGAGAATCCACCAGTGTTCGAAACCTGGGTGAATTTGCGGATCGCTGCGAGGAAGGCTACTTCCGCGCCGTCACCGTGATTTCGATCCGGGAGGTTCCGACCAGCTTCGCCACACCAACCGTCGTGCGGACCGGACGCGGTTCCTTGAAGATCGTGGTGTAGACCGCGTTCATACGGGGGAACAGTTCCATGTCGGTGAGGTAGACGTTGACCGCGACGACATCTTTGAAGTCGAAGCCGGCTTCTTTCAGGATGATCCCGATGTTGTTGAGGCACAGCTTGACTTCGTCCTCGAAGGACTCGGGACGCTGGCCGGTCTTGATGTCGTTGCCCGTCTGGCCCGCCACGTACAGGGTGCCGTCGACGAGAATCCCAGGGCTGAAGGGCCGCCCGGTGGGGAACTCCTTGGGTTGGATGACCTTCTTTTCCGCGAAGCCGAGGGTCGAGAAGCTGACAAGCAGGATGGACCAGAGGATAGTACGCATACATGGCTAGTTTACACGTCCCATCGACGATGTCCGAAAGTACTAACTGCGAATCCAACCCGGAACCTATTGTCCGCATCGCGTCCGGCTGGGAACATGAAGCAACAGCGGAAGTGACGCTGAACCTCAGCACCAGGCGTCACGTCTGGCATTCAGCTTTTTGATAGGAAGGTGTCACTACCGTGATTGAAACAAAAGGTGGTGCGCGGGATCGCCGGAGTTCCGACCGGTTCCCGATGGAACGTGACGTGCGGTATCGTGCCCTGAATTACCGCAAAGGCGCCGCCGAAGAATCCGGAGCCGGCAAGACGATCAACATGAGCAGCAACGGCATCCTGTTTCAAACCGAACAGCCGTTGTCCGTGGGTCGCCGGCTTGAACTGGCCGTCAACTGGCCGGCGCAATTGAATAACACAACCCCCCTCAAGCTGGTCGCCAAGGCTCGAGTCGTCCGGTCGGATTCGCAGACGGCCGCGGTCGAGATCCTGCAGTACGAATTTAGGACCCAGGCTCGGTCGAGCACGCCGGCAATCTAAGACTTCTTCGCAGGCAGGATCAGCGGCAGCTTTTCCATTGCCGGTTCGATGCGTTGCGGGCGAGTCCTCACGCCTGCAAACAGATCGCCATGGCGGTCGAAGCGGTCCAGCACATTGCGGATGTGGAAGTTTTGCGGTTTCAGGCCGCTGGTGACCTCGCGCCATTCGAGCGGCGTCGCAACGGGTGCGCCCGGATGCGCTCGCAGCACGTATGGCGCGGAGATCGTCTTTCCCCGGCCGTTCTGCAGATAGTCGAAATAGACGCGATCTTTGTCGCGCCTGTTAACGGACCTCGGCGTGGTGAAGAGGTCCGGCCGTTCGGACGCCACAATTCGCGCGATGATCTCGCAGAAGGATTTCGTCTGCTCGTATGTGTACACCGGTTCGACCGGAATGTACAGGTGCATGCCGTCGCCGCCAGTGGTCTTCGGATAACTCTCCAGTTCCAGGATGTCGAGTTTGCGGCGCACGTAGTGTGCGGCCTCAACGATCTTGTCGTACCCGCAGCCGTGCGGGTCGAGGTCGATGAGGATGAAGTCCGGATTGTCGAGCGACTGCACGCGGCTCATCCAGGGATTCTGGTCGATGCATCCCAGGTTTGCGAGCACCATCAGGTCGGCCTTGGCGCCGCCGATAAACTGCTGGCGTTCGTGTCCATCTTCGGCGAGAATCGTTTCGACGCGCATCCACGTGGGGAACCCTTTTTCAGCGTGTTTCTGAAAGAATCCTTCGCCTTCGATGCCGTCCGGGTAGCGGCGTAGCGAGAGCGGGCGATCCTCGAGATACGGCAGAATCAGATACGCCGCCGCATCGTAGTAGTTGATGAGGTCGCGCTTGTAGTAGGCTTCGCTCCAATCGGTCGCCGGATAGTACAGCTTGCCGGGATTGGTGAACGTAACCCGCTTGGCGTCGATGAGGACGGTCGTCTCTTTGTCGCCTGTGATGAGTGGTTCGCGATGTTTGGTGGGACGCGGCGTGGCGGCGGGATTTCGCAGGGCTTCGGACGCATGCTTTTCGGGCCGCAGGGCGACGAACACGGGTGTGCGCAGGCGCTCATCGGCAGTCCACGAGTGATAGCGGACGGTGCAGACGAGTTCGGGACGGGTCCACACCGGAGGTCCGTTAAGCGGCGACGGCGCTGCTGCGAACGGACAGTCAGGGGTTCGATATGGCTGCAACTGGTTGTAGATATGCTCGATCATTTTGCGATCGAAGCCGGTTCCGACCGTGCCGCAGAAATGAAGCGTCTTACCGTCGTCTTCATACGCGCCGAGGATCAGGCCTCCGAAGAAGTCGCGCTCGCCTGCCGCATAGCCGCAGATGACGAATTCCTGCTCGGTGTAGACCTTGAACTTGAGCCAGTCCTTTGAGCGGCCGCCTCGATACACGGACTGCGCGCGTTTGGCCATGATGCCTTCGAGACCCTGGGCGCGCGCGAGTTCGAAGAGTTGTTCGCCGGTGACGTCGAAGTGCTCGGAGTATTTGAGCGACGGGTGCGGATCGAGGATCCGCCGCAGCATCCGCTTGCGTTCGACGAGCGGCGTATTGCGGAGATCGTAGCCGTCGAGATACACGAGGTCGAACGCGAAGTACAGCGCGGGAAGCTTGCGAGCGTACTGCGCCGCTGCGCCTGGATCGTCGACCATGATCCGGTTCTGCAGACGCTGGAACGACGGGCGGCCCTGCTCATCGAGCGTCGCGATCTCGCCATCCAGAATCGCCAGCGATCGCGCCTGCACGGATACGTGCAGTTTCATCAGTTCGGGATACTGCCGGTTCATCGAAGCGCCGCTGCGTCCCACAAAGCGCGTCTCACCTTTCACCGTGTCGAGGATCGCGAACGCGCGCACGCCGTCCCACTTGATTTCGAACAGCCAGTCGCCATTTGCCGCGGGGATCTGCTCGCCGATGTGCGACAGCATCGATTCGAGTTTCGCTGGCGGATCCGGCATCGCAACCGCACCGGTCAGCTCCGCGGGATCGAGCGTTGCGGGACGAGCCGTTCGTGCGGGCATCTCATGCGCGATCTCTTCCTGCGTGCGTCCGGTGGCGACAGACCAGCCCAGCGAGTCGATGTTCCACTTCGGCGTCGCGGCTGCGTCCTTCTTCTTGATCAGCAGCCACTCGTTGCCTTTTTGCGAGTTCTTCAACCGCACCAGCGCGAACTCGCCCTTCAACTTGTGGCCGTGCAGCCGGAACTTGAAATCCCCGCGTTCCATTTGTCCGGCCACCGGCATGTTGTCGAGGACCTCGAACGTCCCGAGATCCCACAGCATCATCGACCCCGCGCCGTAGTTGCCTTTCGGGATGTTGCCTTCGAACGTCGCGTACTCGAGCGGGTGCGGTTCCACATGCACGGCGAGCCGCTTTTCATTGGGGTCGAGCGTAGGTCCCATGGGCACCGCCCAGGATTCGAGCGCGCCGTTGATCTCGATTCGCAGGTCGTAATGCAGCCGGGTCGCGTCGTGCCGCTGCACGCAAAAGAGGTTCCCTGGCGACGCCTTTGCCGGGGCTGGAGCCGGTTCGGGCGTCTGCTCGAAGGAGCGCTTCTCTTCGTACTTCTGTAACTGCGATGGCGGCTGCTTTTCAGTCCCCATGTTTGGTCAATCCCCAGTAAAACACAGTGTTATCGTGATGGAATGATGAAATCGAGGGGATCGGTCTGGCTGCTGCTGTCGCTTGTGTGCCTGTCGTCGCTGCGGGCTGCTGACATCGCAAGCGAATATGGTGAGGTCTCAAAGAAGATCATCGCCGCGGCGCTTGAAGACAAAGAAGGCCTCGACCGTCTAAGGTATCTCTGCGATCAGATTGGACCGCGGCTGAGTGGATCGCCGTCGCTGGAACGTGCCATTCAGTGGTCCGCCGAAGAGATGAAGAAGGCCGGACTCACCAACGTCCAGACCCCGCCCGTGAAGGTTCCGCACTGGGTTCGCGGACGCGAATCCGCGACGCTGCTGGCTCCGATCGAGAAGCCCCTGGTGATGCTCGGACTCGGCATGAGCGTTGGAACTCCGCCGGAAGGCATCACAGCCGAGGTCGTTGCCGTGTCGGACTTCGATGAACTGCAGCAACTCGGCAAAGAGAAGGTCGCGGGCAAGATCGTGCTCTTCAATCCGGAATGGAAGGGCTATGGCGGAACGGTGCAGTATCGCGGATCCGGCGCATCGCGTGCTGCCGAACTCGGCGCGGTCGCGACGCTCGTTCGCTCGATGACCGGCAACAGCCTCGCCACCCCGCATACGGGCGCGTTGAACTACACCGTCGGGGTGCCGAAGATTCCCGCGGCGGCGATCACGGTGGAAGATGCGGCGATGATCCACAGGCTCGTAAAGAGCGGTGCGCCGGTGAAGGTCCGGCTGATGATGGAAGCCAGGCAACTGCCCGATGCCGATTCGCACAACGTGATGGGCGAGATCCGCGGGCGTGAGAAGCCGGAGGAAGTCGTGGTGCTCGGCGGGCACATCGATTCGTGGGACCTGGGCCAGGGCGCCAACGACGATGGATCCGGCATCATCGCGACATTCCAGGCCGTCGCACTGCTGCAGAAGCTTGGATTGAAGCCGCGCCGCACGATTCGCGTGGTCTTCTGGGTGAACGAAGAGAATGGCGGAACCGGCGGACGCGCCTATCGCGCGATGGTCGGCGATCAGGCGAAGAATCATGTTGCGGCAATCGAAATGGATGGTGGCGCCGAAAAGCCGCTTGGCTTCGGATACGGCACAGGCGGTGAACAGCGCCGACGTGGCGGGGCCGCAGGAGTTCCTTCGAAGCAAACTTCCCCTGCCTCGTTCCAGCGCGCCGTTGAAATCGGCAAGCTGCTGGAAAGCATCGAAGCCGGCAAGATGATGCCGGGCGGCGGCGGCGCGGATATCGCTCCATTGCTGGCGGCGGGCGTGCCGGGCTTCGGCGTGCGCACCGTAGGGACGCACTACTTCGACTGGCACCACACCAACGCCGACACGTTCGATAAGATCGTGCCGCGCGAGTTCCAGTTGAATGTCGCGTCGCTGGCCGTACTCAGCTACGTGCTCGCCGACATGCCGGAACGCATCGGCGACATCGAATAAGAATGCCCACGTTCTACGAGTTCTTTGCCGGTGGAGGCATGGCGCGAGCCGGCCTCGGCGAAGGCTGGCAGTGCGTGTTCGCCAACGATTTCGACGAGAAGAAAGCGGCTGCATACCGTATCAACTGGGGCGGGGAACACTTCAAACTTGCCGATGTCGCATCGCTCACCATCGGCGATCTTCCTGCTGGTACGGCAGACCTCGCATGGGCCTCTTTCCCCTGTCAGGACCTTTCTCTCGCGGGCAATTACGCGGGCCTGAACGGGCGCCGGTCCGGCACGTTTTGGGCCTTCTGGGATCTGATCCGCGCGTTGCGCGAAGAAGAGCGAGCCCCCCATGTGATCGTGCTCGAGAACGTGTGCGGCGCTCTCACCTCCCACGGGGGCCGCGACTTCGCAGCCATCGGGTCCGCGATGGCCACGGCCGGATATCACTTCGGCGCTGTGGTGATCGACGCTGCAAGGTTTCTCCCTCATTCGCGTCCCAGGTTGTTCATCATTGCCTCCCGCAGCGCTGAGATTCCCCGGGAACTCCGGTTGAGCCGGCCGGATCCGGCGTGGCACACCGACCGTGTCATTGCGGCCAGATCCAGCCTGTCGTCCCAGGCAAAGCGAGCCTGGATCTGGTGGAAACTCCCCAACCCCGCAGCCGGCGGCTCCAGGCTTCGGCTGGCCGACCTCATCGAACCAAGTCGAGTTGTCAAATGGAGCCCAGCCACCGAGACGCGGCGAATTCTCGGAATGATGAGCCCTGTCAACCGCCGGAAAGTGGAAGTGGCGCAGGACGCAGGAGGGATGCAGGTCGGTGCCGTCTACAGGCGCACGAGAATCGGGGTCCAACGGGCGGAGGTACGCTTCGACGGGCTCGCCGGGTGCCTGCGAACTCCTGCCGGCGGATCAAGCCGTCAAACTCTGTTGGTCGTGGACGGCGCACACGTGCGGTCGCGGCTCCTTTCCGCACGCGAGGCCGCCCGGCTCATGGGCCTTCCGGATTCCTATCGCCTGCCCGCGAACTACAACGACGCCTACCATCTGGCCGGCGACGGCGTGGTGGTTCCCGTGGTGCGATTCCTCAGCGAGAATCTGTTGACGCCCCTGATCCGGAAGTCGAACTGACCGCTAGTCAGTAATCTTCTCTCCGACTACGATCTCGACCGGCACCCACATTTTCCCGATCGCGGCATGCCGGATCTGAAATCCCGCCTCCTCGAGCGACCGGCGAACGTAGATCGGGCGGCAGTCCAACAGGTTGGGAAAGTGCTTGTGGGTCCACTCGTATGCTTCGACTGCCAGACCCTCGGGCCCTTCCTTGCTGATCGCGACAACGCCGATTCGTCCTCCCTTCCGAAGGACTCGCCTGCACTCTGCCAGAACCTGCGGAATTTCGGGCGTATCGAACAGTTCGAGAGTGAAGCTCAGGAACACAGCGTCCATGCTGGACTCAGAGTAGGGAAGCCGGGTCCCGTCTCCGCATGTCAGTTCGACACGCGTCACGAGGTTCCGTTCCTGCAGCAGGTCCCGTGCTTGCGCCAGCATCCCCTCCGAAAGATCGAGGCCGAAGACCATGCCCCGCTCGCCCACCGCTTCCGCCAGTTGCGCCAGGCCATGTCCAGTCCCGAAGCCGATCTCCAGGACATAGTCGCCATGCCGCAGGTCGAGTTGCTCGATTCCCTCTTCGCGCATCGGCCCCTCGGTGCGTTCAGCCAGAATGTCGTAAACGCCGCTGATCTTGTTGTAGAACGCGCGCGTTTCCTGCTTCGAGGGAAGCACACGCAGAATCTCAGGGCGCCGTCGATTGGAAGAATCCGAGTCCATGGTTACGGCTCCGGCCCTTGCAGGCCTACCTGCATCTTACGCTAGAGATTTCCTCGGGGACGGCTGCCCGGATGGCCCGCTAGTTGCTCTCCCGACTGCGGAGTTCTGCAGCGCATGCCCGCATCGACAGAATCCGGCGACTTGCAAGTCGGAGTCATCGCGCAGGTTCACGGACCCGTCGTGGATGTCGCCTGTTCCGTCCTTCCGCCGCTGCATGAGGCCCTCTATACACGGTTGGATCACGAAACCTATGTCTTTGAAGTCCATCAGCATTTGGACGAATCGCACGTACGGGCGATCACGTTGCACCGTACGGCTGGACTCCGTCGCGGGATGCCAGTGTTCGACAGCCGTGCATCGTTGCATGTTCCGGTATCGCTCGATTGCCTGAGCCGCCTGCTGGACGTGTTCGGAGAACCGTTGGATGACGGTCCGCCTCTAGAGGCAAAGGAGTACCGCGACATCCTCGCGAAGCCGGCTCCGCTCTACGAGGTTCAATCGACAACCGAAGTACTCGAAACCGGAATCAAAGTCATCGATCTTCTGTGCCCATTCATTCGCGGCGGCAAGACCGGATTGTTCGGAGGCGCAGGGGTTGGCAAGACCGTCCTCATCATGGAGTTCATGCATGCGGTGACCAACCTGTACCAGGGCGTGTCGGTCTTTGCAGGGGTCGGTGAGCGAATCCGCGAGGGGCACGAGCTTTGGCGTGAGATGCAGGAAGCCGGGGTCATGCCGCACGCACTGATGGTGTTCGGCCAGATGGATGAATCCCCGGGAGTCCGTTTTCGCGTGGGTATGACCGCGCAAACCTACGCGGAATACCTTCGAGACTCGCTGGGCAAAGAGGTCCTGTTCCTGATGGATAACGTCTATCGTTTTGTCCAGGCGGGCAGCGAGATCTCCGGCCTTCTCGGGCGCATGCCAGCCACCGTAGGCTATCAACCGACTCTGATTACAGAGGTCGGCAGGCTGGAAGACCGTATCTTCTCGACAGCCCGGGGAAATGTCACCTCAGTACAGGCAGTCTATGTGCCTGCAGACGACATGACCGATCCTGCGGTCAATGCGATTCTGGGACACCTCGACACCACTGTGATCCTGTCCCGGGCACAGGCCGGCAAGGGGATCTATCCGGCAGTCGATCCTCTGCGCTCCGGCAGCCGCATGATGGACGAACAGGTACTGGGTAAGCGGCATTACGGAATTGCAAAAGCCGTCAGGGAACAATTGGCGCGTTACCACGAGTTGGAGGACATCATCGCGATGCTGGGCATCGAGGAGTTGTCCGCCGAGGACGGGCTGATCGTCGCCAGAGCGCGCAAGCTACAGCGTTATCTGACACAGCCTTTCTTTGTGGTCTCGCGGCATACCGGTATCGAGGGAGCATCCGTGCCGCTTGAAGGAACCCTGCAGGACTGTGAGGCATTCCTCCGTGGCGACTACGATTCGGTCACGGAAGACCAATGCTACATGCGCGGCCGCATGGCGGGAGCCAGCTCGCCATGAACAGCTTTGCGATGCACCTCCAGAGCGCAACGGCATATGAGCGGATTGACGGCGTCGCCAGCTTCACCGGCCGTGATGCTTCCGGAAGTTTCGGCATTCTGGCCGGGCACTCACGGGCTATGACGCTCCTGTCCTTCGGCCTCGCACGGTTCCGGACTGAGGAGGACAGCGACTGGCAGTATCTGGCCGTCCCGGGCGGCGTTCTCTACTTCACCGGCAATGAACTGTATGTCAGCTGCAGAAGCTATGTTCGCGGGGCCGACTACGAGTCTGTTCGCGAGGCGCTCCAGAAGCAGCTTCTGGCGGAGGAACGGGAATTGCACGAAATCAAGCAGAGCATGCGCCGCCTGGAGGAGCAGATGTTCAAGAGACTGCTGGAGATCACTCGCCGGGGTGCGGCATGAAATCCGCTGGCGAGCCCGAACCTGATTCGCCACGGCAGAAGCTGGCGGATAGCGTAGACCGGCAGGCCGAGCGGCTTCGGCGGGCCAAACTGGAGCAGCCAACTCTCTTGGCGCAAACCCGTTTTGTCGGGACCATCGGAGTGCTCTTCATCCTACCCGTCGTCGCCGGAGCCTACTTTGGCCGGTGGCTCGACGCCAGGCTGCCGGGATACGAAGTGCACTGGACCGTGAGCATGATCTTTCTGGGGATCGTGATCGGCGCCTGGAACGTGTACTGGTTTGCTCGAGAGTGAAGGTATGCTCGGCGTGTTCATCAGCGAAACTGTGGTCGCGACATGGAGCGTGATGGCAGTCCTGTTTCTGGTTTGCTGGCTGATTAGCCGCAGGATGCAGCAGTCTCCCGGATCTGCGCAAATTGTGCTCGAAGGCCTGGTTTCCGCGATGGAGGATGCGATTGCGGAGGTCACCCCGCAGCATGCGGACCGCCTTCTGCCCTTCATCGGATCCCTGTGGCTGTTCCTCGGAGTCGCCAATCTCGTGGGCGTGCTGCCCGGCCTGCATGGACCAACGTCAGACCTGTCCGCCACGACGGCGCTTGCGGTGCTGGTGTTTCTGTCTGTGCATTGGTTCGGCATCCGGATCCATGGACTTCGAGCCTATCTGCGCCACTACCTCGAGCCCAACCCGATCATGCTCCCGTTCCACATCATCAGCGAGATATCCCGGACCGTTGCGCTAGCCGTGCGGCTCTTCGGCAACATCTTCAGCCTCGAAATGGCGGCGCTGCTGGTTCTGATGGTCGCCGGTTTTCTCGCCCCCGTGCCGCTCTTGTTACTGCACATCGTGGAAGCCCTCGTGCAGGCTTACATTTTTGGAATGCTGGCCCTGATTTACATCGCGAGCGGAATCGAAACACTGCAACTGAAGACTCGCCAGGAAGGACTGACTCATGCATGAACAGAACTGGTTCGTAATGCTCTCGACCGCGGTTGCGGCGCTTGCAATCGCAGTCGGAGCCGTGGCGCCCGCCATCGGGATGGGCCGGGCGATCGAGCGTGCCCTGGATGCGCTGGCGCGGCAGCCAGAGGCTGAAAAATCGATCACCCGCACGTTGTTCATCGGTTTGGCGATGATCGAGTCTCTTGCGATTTATGTCCTGGTCGTGGTGCTCATCATCCTGTTCCGGAATCCGCTCATTGAATACCTGGTGAAATGAGGCGCGCGCGTGCAACTGAGCTGGACCACATTCGTACTCGAGACGGTGAACTTCCTGATCCTCCTGTGGATCCTGAAGCGCTTCCTGTACAAACCCGTGCTGAAATCGATCGCCCGGCGGAAGGCCGCTATCGACGGTTCGCTGGCGCAGGCCGCATCGAAGGATGCCGCTGCTGAGTCCCTGCAGAGCCAGTATCAGAATCGCCTCGCGGAATGGGAGAAGGAGAAAGCAGACTTGCGCGCAGCCCTGATAGCGGAGATGCGGGATCAGAAGGATCGGCTCATGCAGGATCTCCGGAAGTCCCTGGATCAGGAGCGTGAAAAGCAACGCGTGCTGTCCGAACGCCGAATGAACGAACTGGAGGAACACGCGGTCCGGCAGGGAACTGCAAAGGCGGTGCAGTTCGCGATACGGCTATTCGAGAGGATGGCCGGGCCGGAACTCGAATCGCGGCTGGTTGGGATTGCCATCGAGGATCTGCCGGCGTTGACCGAAGAACGCAGAAACGCAATTCGCGACGCATGCGCCAGCGATGCGGGGAGCCCGATTCGCATCGCCAGTGCGTATCTGCTTGAGGATGCCTGCCGGAACCGTTTGATTCAAGCGCTTCGCAAGGCAACACAAGTCGAGGTTGTTCCATCGTTCGTGGTGGATCCTTCCCTGCTGGCCGGATTGAGAATGAGTGCCGGCCCATGGATTGTCCGGGCGAACCTTCGGGATGAGCTGCAGTACTTTTCGGAGATGGCGGCCCATGACGCCAACCAATAGCCGCGACTGGCTTGAACAGTATCGCTTTGGTCTCCGCGTCACGGAACAGGGAATCGCGTTGTCCGTTGGCGACGGCATCGCCCGAATCTCCAGACTCCCCTCTGCCGCGATGGAAGAATTGCTGGACTTCGCCGATGGCAGCCGCGGCGTGGTCAGTTCTCTCGAGAAGAATTCCGTCAGTGCGATCCTGCTGGAACAGACGCCGGGGCTGGCGGCTGGCACACAGGTTTTTCTGACCGGGCAGCGGCTGAGCATTCCAGTGGGCGATCGCCTTCTGGGCCGCGTGATTGATCCTCTGGGTGCGCCGTTGGACGGAGGGCCGCCACCGGAGTGTCCGGGCCGGCGGGAACTCGAGTCTCTTTCGCCGCCCATCGTTGCGAGAGCATTCGTCGACCAGCCTCTGTACACAGGCAACAAGATCATCGATACATTGATCCCGGTCGGCAAGGGCCAGCGCCAGTTGATCATTGGTGACAACGGACTTGGAAAGAGTTCCCTGGCGATCGATGCGGTCATCCACCAGAAAGACAAAGACGTCTTGTGCGTCTACGTACTCGTGGGCCAGAAGCGGTCCGCGGTGGTGAGCACAATCGAGACGCTGCGATCCGCGGGTGCGTTGGACTACACGGTCATTGTCGTGGCCGAAGCCACAGCACAGCCTGGACTGAAGTACCTGGCGCCGTTCGCTGGCTGCGCCGTTTGCGAGGCGTGGATGGCGCTCGGCAAGGATTGCCTCATCATCTACGACGACCTGACTGCGCACGCAGAGGCTTATCGGGAACTCTCTCTGCTTTTGCGCCGTCCGCCGGGGCGCGAAGCGTATCCCGGCGATATTTTTTACTTGCACTCGAGGCTGCTCGAGCGATCGACGCGGATGGCTCCCGCCTATGGCGGCGGCAGCATGACGGCGCTGCCGATCGTCGAAACCCGGGAGGGTGAGATTGCCTCGTATATACCCACCAATCTGATTTCCATCACGGATGGCCAGGTTTATCTGGATGCGGCATTGTTCGCCGCCGGCTTTCTTCCCGCCATCGACGTTACGAGATCCGTTTCGCGAATCGGCGGCAAAGCACAGGCCCCGCGAGTCGCGGAGGAGGCCGGCCGGATGAAGCTCGATTACCTGCGCTTCCTCGAATTGGAAGTCTTCACCCGTTTCGGAGCCCGTGTTGAAGCGAAGGTCGAGGCCCACATCCGGCGTGGGCGTGTTCTTCGGGAACTTCTCAAACAGCAGCGCTTGAACCCGCTGCCAATCGAACAGCATATGGCCTGGATGATCGCCTACAACGACGGACTACTCGATGAAATCGCACTCGGACGCATACCCGAGGCGCTCGGGAAGCTCATGGAGGGCTCGGCCGCCAGCCATCTCGCGCTCAGCGATAACCGTGGGGATTGGAAGCGCGCAGTCGAGCAATGGCTTGGCGAGACCCCAATGGCGGCATCGCCATGAGCAGGCGCCGGCAGATCGAGAACAGCTTGGCGAGCTTGCGGGAGATTCGCGAGATCCTCAACGCGATGAAGAACACGGCTCTGACGCAGGTTCGCCGGCTCAATCGTTTTTTGCTGGCCCAGCAGCGCGTTGTAGCTGCAATCGAAGACGCCGGTTCCGATTTCGCTTCGTTCTATCCGGATCTGTTTTCATTTGGCGCGCCGTCCCGTAATGTGATCCTGCTCGTTGGCAGCGAGCGCGGGTTCTGCGGCGACTTCAATGAAGCCCTGATCCGGCAACTGGATCGGAACAGCGCGGAAACAATCGTCGTGGGAAGCAGGTTGCAGGACCACCTTCCGGAAGGGTTCGAGGTTGCGGCGACTCTCGAGAACGCCAGTACAGTCGAGGAAGTCGACCGGGTTTTCGTACATCTCACCGACACGCTATCCCGCCTCATGAGCGCGCAGGGTCGACTGCGCTCGCCGCAGGTAAGAGTGATCCACCACCAGGCGGCAGGCCAGGATGTACGCGAAGCCGTATTGCAGCCGATGCGCGCGGGTCCGGATGCTTCGTCGAAGTTCGCATTCCCGCCCGACCTGACACTCGATCCGCCGGCGTTCGCCGAAGGCCTGATCGAGCAGTACCTGTTCGCGCGCCTGCACGAGTTGCTGTACAGTTCCCTGATGGTCGAGAATCAGGTTCGCGTCCAGCATATGGAGGCTGCCGTGGAGCGGCTCGATCGCAGCTTCTCAGAACTCACGCGTCGCCGGAACATCCTGCGCCAGGAAGAGATCACGCAGGAAATTGAAGTGATCATGTTGAGCGCGGGAGCGTTTGGCTGATGTAGCGGAACCCGCTGCAATCGGCGAGAATCGACACAGGCACATGGGGAGCTTCGAACCACCTGACGAGCAGCGCAGCCGCACGATGCGTGCGGTGAAAAGCGAAGACACAGGTCCGGAATGGACCGTGC
>CAZVKC010000057.1:0-17754 GCA_964627455.1 uncultured Solibacteraceae bacterium
AAAGAAACCCTCACTGGCGCCACCGGCAATTACATCGTCTCGCTGTTGCAGCCGGGCGATTACATCGTCACCGTCGAGGCCAACGGCTTTAAGAAAGTCGTGCAGAAGGGCCTCACCCTGCAGATCAACCAGCAGGCGGAGTTGAGCTTCCAACTCCAACTCGGCCAGGTGAGCGAAGAAGTCCAGGTTACCGCCCAGGCTCCGCAACTCCAATCGGAATCGTCGTCGCTCGGCACGGTCGTCAGTGAAAAGCTCGTCAATCAGCTGCCGCTGAACGGACGCAATTTTATTCAACTCGCGATCCTCAGTCCTGGCGTCACGGGCGTCGGCTTCGCCGCCAGCGGCACCATCATGAGCGGCACACGCCCCGATGATCGCCGCCCCGGCACCGAAATCTTCTCGAACGGCAACCGCGAAGGCTCGAATAACTTCCTCTATGACGGGGTCGACAACAACGAACGGCTGACGCTATCGATCGTTCTGCGGCCCGCCGTCGAAGCGGTGCGCGAATTCAAGATCCAAACCAATCTCTACAGCGCCGACATCGGCCGCAACTCCGGCGCGGTCGTTGACGTGATCACCAAATCGGGCACGAATGAACTGCACGGAAGCCTGTTCGAGTTCCTGCGCAACTCCGCCATGGACGCCCGTAATTTCTTTAGTCCCAAGGGCACGGCCTTCCCTTCGTTCCGCCTGAATCAATTCGGCGGTTCGTTCGGCGGACCGGTGATGTTGCCCAAGGTGTATCGGGGCAAAGACAAGACCTTCTTCTTCGTCGACTACGAAGGCTTCCGGCGCGACTCGCAGAGCATTGCGCTGGGCAATGTGCCTACCGTGTTAATGCGGAAGGGCGACTTCACCGAAGCCGCGGCGATCTATGATCCGCTCACCACGCGCGCCAATCCGTCCGGCGCGGGCTTCATCCGCAATCAGTTCCCGGGCAACGCCATCCCGGCGAACCGCTTCGATCCCAAGACTGCGCTCCTCATCAACGCCTACCCCTCGCCTACCAGTCCCGCAAGGTTGAATAACTACCTGGCCAACCTCGTCCAGCACCAGAACTGGAATCAGGGCGACATCCGCGTGGATCACCAGGTGTCTTCGAAGGATACGTTCTTCGCCCGCTACTCGATTCAAAACACCGAGACAAGAGTGCCCAGCACGCTCCCGCCTGTAACGCTCCCAGGCTTATCCAAGCCGGTCAATCTGGGTGACGAAGGTTCCTTCGCGGGCACTGCGTTTCAGCCCGCACAGCATGCCGTCGCCAGTTGGGCGCGCATGATCAATCCGCGATTCGTCAACGAATTCCGCGTGGGCTTCAGCCGTTTCCGCGCCGACTATACAGCCGATCAGTTCGAGCCGGGCGGATCGCTCGGGAACAAGTTCGGAATCCCCAATGCCAATGTGACGCCGAACGAGCAGAACTTTCCGATTTTCTCGCCTTCGAACTACTTCGGCATCGGTCAAACCCGCTCGTTGCCGATCTTCCGTCGCGAAAACACATTCCAGTACGTCGACAACATGAGCATGACGGTGGGCAAGCACACGCTCAAGTGGGGCGCCGACTTCCGCCGCCGACAACTCACGGTTTATCAGACCAACATGGGCAACGGACGCTTCAATTTCACCCCGGCCTTCACCGACTCAAGACAAGGTTCCGGCGGCGATACGATGGCCAGCTTCCTGCTTGGGTATCCCACCCTGATTGGCCACGATTACACGTTCAACTGGCCCGGCGAGCGCGGCAGCGAAGTGGGTCTGTACTTTGCCGACGATTGGCGCGTCACCCGCAAGCTCACATTGAACCTTGGCATGCGTTGGGATTACTACAGCCCCTTTAGCGAAGTCGCCAATCGCTGGTCGAATTTCAATGTGCTCACGGCAAAGATGGATGTCGCAGGCTCAGCCGGTGTGGACAAATACGCGGGCGTCAAACCGTATTACAAGAACTTCGGTCCCCGCATCGGCTTTGCCTATCAGATGCTGGCCCACACCGTGGTGCGCGGCGGTTTCGGCATCTTCTACAATCCCGGCGGCAACGAAGGCAGCAGCCTTCGCCTGTTCCGGAACCTGCCCTTCGGCCTGACGGTCAACATCACGCCCGGCGACATCAATGTAGGATCCAAGGTCAGCGACGGCTTCCCCGCACTCTCGCAGCCCGGCGCCGCGGAAATCAACAAGCCCTTTGGTACGGTATTTGCGGTGTCGCCAAACTTCCGCCCCTCTTACGCCGAACAATTCAATCTCACGGTGGAGCATGAAATCCCATCATTGGCCCTCGTAGTCCGCGCGGCGTTGATTGGCAATCTGGGACGCCGTCTGTACAACACCTACGATGCGAACCAGCCCGTCCCTTCGGCTGCGGCCATCAATACGCGCCGGCCATACTACAACGTCCTGCCCGACCTGACCGGCGTCAGCTACTTCGTCACTGACGGCTTGAGTTCCTACTACGCCGGCCAGTTGACGCTCGACAAGCGTCTTAAGGGCGGCTTGAGTGGCTTGATCGGATACAGCTGGTCGCACGCCATTGACAATGTTGTCCTGGAATTCGGCGGCGGCGCCGCGGGTCCGCAACCCCAGGATCCCCGCAACCTGCGAGCGGAGCGAGGCAATTCCATCATCGACCTTCGCCATCGCTTCACCGCCGGTTATCTCTACCAGCTGCCGTTTGGCAAGGGACAGGCCATGGCCATTCGCAATCGTGCGCTCGACCTGCTGGCCGGCGGCTGGCAGACCAACGGCATCCTGACGATCCAGACCGGCCAGCCGTTCTCGCCTGTGCTGCAGACGTCCACCACAAACGGCACCGGCAGCCGGCCGGATGTCGCCGGCCAGGTCACGTATCCCAAAACACTGCAACGCTGGTTCGACCCGAGCGCGTACAAGACGCCGGCGCCGTTCACCTACGGCAATGCGGGCCGCAACAGCCTGTTCGGACCGGGCCGTGTGAACTGGGACATGTCGCTGTTTAAGAATTTCGTGATTCGTGAACAGATCCGCTTCGAGTTCCGCGCTGAAGCGTTCAATGTGTTCAATCATCCGCAATTCGGATTGCCGAACCAGAACATCGGCAATGCGCAGGTGGGGTCGATTACCAGCACCGTCGGTACGCCACGGCAGTTGCAGCTGGGTCTTCGGTTCCAATTCTGATACGCAGAGTGAGCAGTTGATTACGACCGCCGCCTACCCTGGCGGCGGTCGTTTCTTTTTTGGGGTCGAGGTATGCGGATTGGCCGCGGCAGCGCATGGATCGTACGCGACCCTCGCGGCAACCCGCAAGCCGCTTCTTCACTCGGAGCCCCCTGTCGAACGATGGTCACTGCGAATGTTTGTAGACTTGCCCTCGTGTATCGACGGTGAGCACGGCCAAGGTCTTGGTTTCCCGGTTCGCTGCAAAGAGAATCCGCCAGCCACCGACACGCGACTTGCGGACGCCTGCACGTTCTGTCAGCGGCCCGGAGATCCTGGGATCGAAGGGATCTTCTGCAAGCTGGATGATTCGAGTGCGGATGCGCTGCTCCGTTGGCCGGTCCATCCGATCGAGGATTTTCTCTGCCTCGTGCGCGATGACGACACTATAGCTCACAGCCCGCGTTCGCGTTCGTACTGCTCGAGCGGCTTGACCCGAAGTTCGGCAAGGTCGGCGAGGCCCTGGTCAAGCGAGGCGAGAGTCGCAGCATCTAACTCCGGGCCGTCATCATCGGCAGCATCGCGCAGGTCTTCCAACCAATGCCGCGCCAGATCCACTCGGTCCTCGGGTAACTGATCGACGAGATGGTGTAGCGCCTCTCGCGTTGTCATCTGAGATTCCTCTCTTTTTCAATTGTACGGCCATTTCGGAGGGTCCCCTGCCGGCGACATCGACAACTGGGTCAGCCAGCGTTGACCGCGTTCCGACTCAACCGCTGTCAGGGCAGTGGAGACGGCTAATCTTCGGGCTTCTGCTGGAACCTGTAGCCGACTCCGCGGACGGTGGTGAGGAAGCGGGGCTTGGCCGGGTCCTTTTCGAGGTACTTGCGGAGGCGGACGATGAAGTTGTCGATGGCGCGTGTGTCGGTGTCTTCGCGGACTCCCCAGACGCCTTCGAGCAGGGCGCTGCGGGAGACTGGCTGGCTGTCGCGCTCGGCGAGGAAGCGCAGGAGGTTGGTTTCCATCAGCGTGAGCGGCTGCTTGTTCGTGCCGTCGATCAGTTCCATGCGCTCGAAGTCCACGATGCGGTCGCCTAGCGTGATGCGCGAGGGGAGCGGGGTCGGCGTAGTGGTTGCCGCCGCGGCGGCCGACGGGGCGTTGCTTCGAGCCCAGGCGTGGCGGCGGAGGAGTCCACGAAGGCGGGCGAAGAGGATTTCGAGTTCGAAGGGTTTCGGCAGGTAGTCGTCGGCGCCGCATTCGAATCCCTTGATGATGTCCTCGCTGCGGCCGCGCGCGGTCAGCATCAGCACCGGCACGTAGATGCCGTTCTGGCGTAGCTCCATGCAGGCCGTGAAGCCGTCCATCCCCGGCAGCATTACGTCCAAAAGGATCGCCTCGATGCGTTCGGCATCCTCAGGCTTGCCTGTGCCAAGCAAGCGCTCGAGCGCTTCTTCGCCGGTCTCCACCACTTCGACGGAATAGCCCTCGACTTCGAGGTTGAAGCGGAGTCCCTCGGCGAGGTGGCGTTCGTCTTCGACTATGAGTACTCGTTCGTTCACGATTGCAGTGCCGCTGCCTCCGGCGCCGCAAGGGGCAACTGGAGACGGAAGGTGCTTCCCCGCCCCGTGCCGCCGCTGACGGCGCTGACCTTTCCACCATGTTTTTCCGCGACGCTGCGGACGATAAATAAGCCGAGTCCAGTACCTTTAACGCGGATGGTCACCGATCCGGGCACGCGATAGAACCGTTTGAAGATGTGTTTCAGTTCCGCCGGCGGGATGCCGATGCCTTCATCGCGGACCTGGATGACGGCCGTCTTGTCCGTCTCGTTGACATCGAGCGAAACCTGCACGTGCACGCGCTTGCCGGAATACTTGATGGCGTTGTCGAGCAGGTTCATGACGGCGCCCTTTAACTCGTCGGGTTCGCCGAGCACAACCGCATCCTTGCGCAGAGACGTGAACGAGATCGATTCTACAGGCAGGTGATTGCGCGTGCGCGCCAACGCTACGCAGCCTTCGACGATTTCCGCAAGATTGACCGGGATGCGGTGCAGGCTCTTCGCTGAGCGGGTGACGCGCCCGGCGCGCAGCACCTGTTCGATGGTGTTGAGCAGACGGTCGGAATCCTCGAGCATGATCTGGTAGAACTGCTGGCGCTTCTCGGGTGGGAGTTCGCGCTTCTGCAGCGTTTCGAGATAGAGGCGGATGGACGCCACGGGCGTTTTCAGTTCGTGGGTCATCGCGTTGATGAAGTGGTCGTGCTGCTCGTTGCGGCGGATCTCGCGGACCAGGAAGATGGTGTTCAACGCGAGTCCGGCAATGATGGCGAGAAAGAAGAGCATCCCGAGGACGTACATGACGCCCGTCCGCCAGTTGGCGATCCAGCCGACGTTGAGAACGACGGCAAGGACGACCAGGCAGATGCCGAGTGCGCTGAAGAAGATGATGGACCGACGGCGTCCACTCACACTGACCATCAATTCCTAGAATGACAAATCAGGCGGTATCCTGGAAGGAGTTCTTCTCTCGCACACAGACCTCAGGCGTCACAGCCTCAAGGCGAATTCACGAAACATATTGACAAACGATGGAAATGGCAGACACCAGGGCAACGGCGAAACTCGGATTGGGCGCACGCATTCTGCAAGGCGTGGTCTTTGCCGGGTTGGTCGTGATGACCTGCGCGGCGGCATGGCAGACCTGGAAACAGGTGACCTTGCCGGACTTCAGCACCACGACGACGGCGCCTCAACAGCAGCAAACGGCGGTTGTCGAGATCCCCTCTCTCAACTGGGGACTTCTGCGGCAGCTCGACGTGAAGTCGGGGCAAGCGCCGGACAGCCTGAAGCAGCATGACGGCAAGCGGGTGCGGATCCCCGGATTCGTGGTGCCGCTCGAGGACAACAAGAATCAGGTTTCGGAGTTCCTGCTGGTGCCGTATGTCGGCGCGTGCATTCATACTCCGCCTCCGCCGCCGAATCAGGTGGTGCAGGTGAAGACCGCGGATCAGAAGGCGGTGAACGTGAATGTCACGGATCCGTTCTGGATCATCGGCGACCTGAAGATCGCGAACGCGAAGAACCAGTACGGAGAGACTTCCTACCAGTTGCGTGCGATTGCGGTCGAGCCTTACAAGGAGAAGCAGTGAGAACGCTTGTCTTCCTGACTTTGGCTGTTGCACTGGCTGCGAATGGCCAGCAATCCAAGGCTCCGGCCAAGAAGCAGCAGCAACATGCGCACGAGCATGGCGCGGCGAAGATCAACATCGGGATCGAAGGCAACGGCGGAACCGTGGAGTTCGAAGCAGCCGCGGATCCGGTGATCGGTTTCGAACATAAGCCGAAGACGGCAGCGGACCAGAAAAAGGTGGATGCGGCGCTGGCATCGTTGAAGGCGCGCTTCGGCGAGATGGTGATCTTTCCGGCGGCGCTGGGATGCAAGTTCGCAGCCGTGAAGGCGGCCTATGAAGTGGACGGGCAACATGCCGAGGTCCACGCGGAATTCAAGCTGCAGTGCGCCAAGCCGCTGAAAGGCGCCACGGTGACGTTCGGTGTTTCGAAACTGTATCCGGAGATTGAAAACGTTGAAGTACAGGCGGTGTCGGAAACCGGGCAGACCGGCGGCACTATCAAGAAAGACAAGGGAAGTGTGAAAATTGGGTAATGGCAGCAGAACCCGATAGCGCTTCTTCCCTGGCAATCGAACTCAAAGACGTACAGTTTTCCTACCGCGCAGGCAAGAAGATCCTGGACATCCCGACGCTCGAGATCGAACGCGGCGAGCGTGTGTTTTTGTTCGGACCGAGCGGCAGCGGCAAGACGACGCTGCTCGGGTTACTCACCGGAGTGCTGCACAACCAGCAAGGGAGCATTCAGGTATTGGGCCGCGATCTCGCGAAGATGTCCGGGCATCAGCGCGACGCCTTTCGCGGCAGCCATCTCGGCTACATCTTCCAGCTCTTCAATTTGATTCCGTATTTGTCGGTGCTCGAGAACATCACGCTGCCGTGCCGGCTGCATGCGGAGCGCCGCAAGCGCGTGAAGGGATCGCTCGAGCAGGAAGCGCTACACATTGCCAAGCATCTCGGCATCGATGGCTTGCTGCACGAGAATGTCGTCAACCTCAGCGTCGGGCAGCAACAACGCGTGGCTGCCGCGCGGTCGTTGATGGGGACGCCAGAGGTGATCGTGGCGGATGAACCGACGTCCTCGCTTGATTACGATCACCGCGAGCGATTTATCCAACTGCTGTTCGACTGCGTTGCAGAGGCGCACGCGACACTGCTGTTCGTGAGCCACGACCGGTCGCTGATGCCGATGTTCAGCCGCGCTCTTTCGCTTCCCGAGATCAACCGCACACACCTGGGGGCCGCTGCGTAAACGCCATGCTGCTGCTTTCTCTCGCGTACCATTCGCTCAAGAACCGGATCCTCACCACGACGCTCACCATCGTGTCGATCGCGCTCAGCGTGGCGCTGCTCATCGGCGTCGAGAACGTGCGGGTCGGGGCTCGTGAAAGTTTTTCGAACACCATCAGCCAGACCGACCTGATCGTCGGCGCGCGCGGCGGGACCCTGCAATTGCTGTTGTACGCCGTGTTCCGCATTGGTTCGGCGACGAACAACATCTCGTATTCGAGCTACGAGAAGTGGAAGAATCATCCGGCCGTTTCCTGGACGATTCCGTATTCGTTAGGCGACAGCCACCGCGGCTTCCGCGTGGTGGGCACGAACAAGGACTTCTACGAGCGGTATCGCTACCGCCGGGACCGCAGCATCAAATTTGCCGCGGGACGGGCGCCTGAGGATGTATTCGAAGCCGCCATCGGCAGCGACGTGGCCCAGAAGCTGGGCTATCAGGTGAACCAGAAGGTGGTCATCACGCACGGCGTCGGCAGCGCGCGAGGCATCCTCGACCACAAGGACAAGCCGTTCACGATTGTCGGGATCCTCGACCGCACGGCGACACCGGTTGACCGTTCGGTGTACATTCCGCTTGAAGGGATTTCGGCGGTGCACGCCGACTGGCAGGAAGGCGCGCCTCCGCTGCCGGGCGAGGAGATTCCGGTCGAGAAGCTCAAGAAAGAAACGCTGAAGGTCGAGCAGATCACGGCGTTTCTGGTGCGGTTCAAGACGCGCATCGCGACGCTGCAATTGCAGCGGCAGATCAACACGGATCTCGACGAACCGCTGCAGGCGATCATTCCGGGCGTGGCGCTGGCGGAGTTGTGGAGCACCATCGGGTACGCCGAAGACGCGCTGCGCGTGGTGACGTTCTTCGTGCTGGTGGTCGGACTTCTCGGCATGCTGGTTTCGCTGTACACGTCGCTCAACGAACGGCGGCGCGAAATGGCGATTTTCCGTGCGCTGGGCGCGGGTCCGGTGAAGATCATCAGCCTGCTGGTGTTCGAATCGGCAATACTCAGCTTTCTCGGCTGCGTGCTGGGGATGGCGATCGTGTATGGGCTCTCGTTTACGTTCCAGCCGATCGTCGAGCGGGAATTCGGCTTGTACCTGCCGATTCAGGCGCCGACGTCGACGGGGTGGATCTATCTGGGCGGCGTGCTGATTGCAGGCGTCCTGATCGGCTTCGTGCCGGCGTGGAAGGCGTATCGCAACACACTCAGCGACGGCCTCAGCGTGCGGCTGTAAGTTCTATGTGACGATGCCGCGGCGCACGGCGCTGAGCACGAGTTCCGCGGCAGAGTGCAATCCCATCTTGTCCATGATGCGCGCGCGATGCGTTTCCACGGTGTGGAGACTGAGGTTCAACAGCGCGGCGATTTCCTTGTTGGCGTTGCCTTCGGCCAGCAACTGATAGATGTGGCGCTCGCGGTCGGTGAGCAGTTCGTAGCGATCATCCGGAGTCTGTTCGAATTCGTCGCGGCGCGCGACCCATTTGCGCACGTTGGGACTGAAGAAGCGCTTGCCCGCCGCGACGGCGGAGATGGCGTTGAGCAGGTCGTCTTCCACGCAGTCCTTGAGCACGTACCCGGATGCTCCTTCCCGCACGGCGCGCAGGACGTAGCGTTCGTCCTCGTGCATGCTGAGCATCAGCACGACGGTCTGCGGGGTCTGCCGGCGAATCTGCGCAAGGGCTTCGAGCCCATTGAGGTTTTTCATGCCGACGTCCATGACAATGACATCGGGACGGTGGACCTGCGCCAACTGCACGGCTTCCACGCCGGAGCCTGCTTCAGCGACCACGTCGAGATCGGGACGGCTTTCGATGATGCGGCGCAAGCCCTGGCGGACGACGCCGTGATCATCGGCCAGCAGAATACGAACAGGCATCGATTACCCGCGGACCTCCTCTTCCGTTCGTTCTGTCTGATCCGGCAGCGGGGCGGGCAAGGTAACGCGGATGGATGTGCCCGCGCCGCGCTTCGAATCGAGTTGAAACTCGCCATGCAAGCGAGCGACGCGTTCACGCATGCCGAGGATCCCGGTGCCGCTTAAGGGCGCTTTGCCGCCGCGCGGGGTTTCGAATCCGACGCCGTCATCCTGGACTTCGAGCATGAGCAGTCCGTTCTCTTCGTCATGGCGGAGCGCCACGTCGACGCGCGACGCATGCGCATGTTTCTCAATGTTGTTCAAGGCTTCCTGCATCACACGAAAGACGCAGGTTTTGAGGGAATCCGGCAGATCCTCGCCGACCGTCTGTCCGTCGAAGTTCACCGTCACATGACTGCGGCGCGAGAACTCTTCGAGCAGCCACTGGATGGCGGAGCCGAGTCCCAGATCGTCGAGGATCGAGGGGCGCAGCATGAGCGAGAGATCGCGTACGACCTGCACGCAGCGTTCGGCGAGTTCGCGCGCGCGTATCAGACGTTCGCGGCCGGAGGCGGAATCGGCGGGCGCACGCAGGGCCCAGGAGATCTCCATGCGCAGGGCTGTTAGCGACTGGCCGACTTCGTCATGCAACTCGCGCGAGAGACGGACGCGTTCTTCTTCCTGGATTTCGAGCAGGCGCGTCGATAGGGATTCGAGGCGCGCGTTGGCCTGTTCGAGTTGTTCGTAGTAGCTTTGCCGGTCGCGATCCCATCTTGCGGCATGACGAAGGCTGAAGGCGGCGATCGCAACGGCAGCAAAAGCTGCAATGCCGAGGAGGATGAAGAGGCGTTCGCGAGTGCGTGCCTGGCGTTCCCCGGACCGGATCTGCGCCTGGTGGAGATCGTTGAGGGATTCCTGCGAGTAATTCTGGAGCGCGGCCTGCGCTTCGTTGCGACGAACGCCGACGGTTTCATGCACGAGGATCCGGATGGGGCGGCCGGTCTTTTCCGAGGTCGCCGCGAGGTTGATCATTTCCGAGAAGAGCGCGTCGAATTTTTCCTGAATTTCAAGGCGGCGGAAGCGTTCGGGTTCGATTGTCCGCAGCGTTTCCAGAGGCTGGCGCGTGTTGGCGCGCGAGCGTTCAATCTGGCGCGAATAGCGTTTTTCGCGATCGGAATCCTCATCGAGGAAGTAGTCACGCGATTGGGTGGATCCGAGCCAGGCGACCCGCCGGAGTTCGGAGATCGCTTCATCGACCTTCACGTAAGTCTCGTAGGCGTCGAGTTCCGACTCGGACCCGGCGCGCTGCAGCCGGCTTGCCTCCCAGGCGGACGCCACAAGGAGCACCACCATGGCGGCGAAGCCGGCGCGCAGCGCGTGTGTTGCGGAGAGGGAACGGCTCATATCGTTGCGATGTTCAAGCCCACGCTGGCGCGGGTTGTTCCAATGGACGTATCGACTGGCAGGCCTGTTGCGCGATGACGCGCAGACCGGGCCGTAATTTCATCTTGCCACCGTCGGCAGCAAGCAGGCCGATGACCTGGCGCAGGTCGCCGCGGATGCAGTGTGTGGCGGCGTCGCGAACGTGATGCGATTTCGGCTCGAAGGCGACCGAGAATCCGGCTTCCCGGAACATACAGAGGTCGTTGCGGCCATCGCCGACAGCGATGACGAACTTGCTGCGGATGCCAATGCGTTCCATGAGATGGCGGACGGCGTTGCCCTTGCAGGCGCGATGTTCGAGGCAGCCGCCCCTGTGTCCGGCGGCTTCCCAGGCGGGGGACGCGGTGACTTCGCCTGTGGATACGCCATCGCGGAACCTGGCCAGGTTGCTGACGCTGAAGTCAGCGAAGACGCGGCGGCGGACGATTTCGGTGGCGATGCGATAGCTGTCGCTCACGACGCCGACGCGGAAGCCGAGTTTGCGCAAGGTGACGATGGTTTCCTGCGCGCCGGGCGTGAGAGGCAGCGAGCGGGCAATCTCTTCGAACATCTGCTTGGGCACGCCCTGGAAGATTTCGCCGATGCGTGCGGCGCGCTCGGCATCGGTGACGGAGTAGTTGTCGAGCCAGCGCGCGAGTTGTGAGGTCCGGCCAGTTTGCTTCGCGAGTTCGGTGATGAAGCGGCCTTGCACAAGTGTGCCGTCCATATCGAACAGCGCGAGGCGGCGGACTCGTCCCAGCGCGCCGAGCACGAGAGACAGTTCGCCCTGTGCGATTCGCTCGACCTCTTCAACCTCTTCGAGGCGGCTGCCGCCGAGGCGGCCGTATTGATCGGCGCGCTGCAGCAGCGTGCGGACGACCTGCTTCGCCATGTCGCCGAGGGCTTCGAGGGACTGGCTGTCATGTTCGAGATGACCGATGTTCACTTCGGCGATGCGGAAACCGGCTTGCGAGACATCGATGAGCAGCCCGAGATCGACGCCATAGTCGGTTTCGAAGCGGACCTCTTCGAGCACTTCGCGGCGGGCAGCGATGATGCCGCCGAGCGGCTGCTGGAAGGCAGCGAGTTCCGGAAAGAAGACCTGCAGAAGCGGCTTTGCGGTGAGCACGGTGACGCGGCCCGCAGTGCGCGAGAAGCTGGCTTTTGCGAAGTCCGCACGCTGTTCGAAGATCGGAGCGCAGAGGACGTCGATGAGGTCCTCGCGCAGGCCGGAGAGGTCGCCGTCGAGGTACGCAACGATGGGCTGCGTGGCGGCGTCGAGGCCGTCTTTCATGGAGACGCCTTTGCCGAGCAAGGTGCTGGTGATGACGCGAGCGCCGGCGGCACGGGCGATGTCGGGCGTGCCGTCCACGGATCCGTCATCGACGACGATGACCTCGCGCACTCGCGCGGAGCGGCGGGCTACGCCGATCACGGAGGCAATGTTGGCGGATTCGTTTAATGCAGGAATTACAACTGAAATCATGGCTTGCCGCTCCCCTGTCTGGTATGAAAAATCGGGCCGGCGACTCCGTTGCCCACGGTGTGCCTGTATTCAAGGTATCGAGCCAGCCGATCGATTCCCATACAGGATTATCGGTATTTGTTCCGGTTGCAACGCACGCTACCGTAGCAGGACATGTTGTCATCCATGCCTTTGGCCGCGCTTCTGGCGGGGCTCGCGCTGCTGCTGATCAGCGCGAAATACTTTGTGGACGGCATCGCGCGCATCGCAGCAGTGTTGGGAGTTCCACCGCTGGTGATCGGCATGACGCTGGTGGCGTTCGGAACTTCGACTCCGGAACTGGTGGTGAACCTGCTATCCGCTTCGCGTGGCGAGACGGCGCTTGCCTTCGGCAACATCGTGGGATCTTGCACGGTGAATCTGGGGTTCGTGCTGGCAGTCACGGCGATCTTCCGGCCGTTGCGGGTGGAGACCTCGATCATCACGCGCGAGATCCCGATGTTGATGCTCTCTGTGGCGGCGCTGCTGATTCTTTCTTTCGATCGTTTGTGGCATGCAGGCGGGAGCGGAGGCGGCGACGCGGTGGACCGGTTGGGACGCGCCGACGGCTTGATGCTGTTGCTGCTGTTCGGCGTGTTTCTTTATTACACGGTGATTTACACGGCGGCTACGCGGCTGCTGAGCAGGGATCGCCACGCGCCGGATGGGTTTGTCGCCGATGTGGAACAGAGGGAGAATAGTTCCGCCAAATCGAGCGGCATGACGGCCACGATCCTGGTGACGCTGGCCGGGCTTGCGGGTGTTTCGATCGGAGCAGACTGGACAGTGGACGGGGCGACGGCGATGGCTCGCGCGTTCGGCATCGCGGAGAACATCATTGGACTCACGATCGTTTCGATGGGGACGACGCTGCCGGAGCTGGTGACTTGCATCGTGGCGGCCAGGCAAGGCAATCCGGATATTGCGCTGGGAAACGTGGTGGGTTCGAACATCTTCAACATCCTGGCGATCGGCGGCGGCGTGGCGGCGATCCATCCGATCGAGTTGCCGCCGGGCGGTTGGATCGACTTGGCGTTTGTCGGTCTATTGACGGTGATCCTGCTGCCGATTGCGATCCGGAGCGGGAAGCGGATCGTGCGCGGCGAGGGTGCGGTATTTCTGGCGCTGTATCTGGGATTCCTGGCTTACCGGCTCACGCAGTGAGACCGCCGGGTCACAATGGTGAAGTGAGCCGAATCAGATTGTTCTTCGCATTGTTGTTTTTGGGGATCGGGACTCTGCCTGCCGCCGATGCGCCACGGCGAATGGTGGAGAAGGTGAACGTGCGGATCCTGTCGACGATGCTCGCGGATTCGGCGGGCTTCGGAGAGTGGGGATTTGCGGCGCTGGTGGAAGCGGACGGCCATCGGATTCTGTTCGACACAGGCGCGCATCCGGATACCGTGCTGCGGAACCTCGCGGCGATGGATCTCGATATCTCGGATGTCGAGGAGGTGGTGCTGAGCCATCACCATCTGGATCACACGGCGGGACTGGTGACGCTGCGGCAGGCGCTGGCGAAGAAGAATCCGAAAGCGCTGCGCCATGCGCATGTGGCGCCGGGGATGTTTTATAGCCGGCCTACGCTGGATTTTTCGAAGACTACTTCGGGTGCACGGACCAAAGAGGGCAATACGATGATTGCCACAAAGGCTGCGTACGAGGCGGCGGGCGGGAGGTTTGTGGAACATGCGGGTCCCGTGCAGTTGTATCCGGGGATCTGGTTGACGGGGCCGATTCCGCGGAAGTATCCGGAGCGGAACTGGTCAGGCAACGGGCGGCTGAAGACTCCGGCGGGCGTGGATGCCGAGGACAACGTGCCCGAAGACATGACGCTGGTGATCGAGACGGCGAAGGGCCTCGTGGTGGTGGCCGGGTGCAGTCATGCGGGCATCGTCAACATCCTCGATTATGCTCGCGCGAAGATCGGCGGTAGTGTTTATGCGGCTTTGGGCGGATTTCACCTGTTCAATGCAAAGGAGGAGACGCTGGCTTTCACGGCTGCGAAGTTCCGCGAATTCGGCCTGCGGCACTTTTTGGGGGCGCATTGCACGGGGATCGAGTCGTTGATGCGGCTTCGGCAGTTGGCGGGGTTGGAGCGCGCTACGGCGGCGGTGGGCGCGGTCGGCGGCGGGTTCGAGTTGGCGACGGGGTTGCACCCGGGGACGATTGCCCAGTAGGTCAAGCAGTGGATTTGCGGAGGACCCAGGTGGTCATCGAGCGCTGGTCCTGGACGACGGTGGTTTTGAGGGGATCGACGAGTTCGCCGCCAAGGGCCGCGGTCCAGCGCAGGAGCCTCGCTTCGTCGACGAGGTAGCGTTCGGAACCGTCGGGCAGCGCGTAGCGGCGGCCTTCCAACTGGCGGATCTGTCCTTCGATGCCGATGCTCGAGGCGAGGCGGCAAAAGAAGAGTCCGCCGGGGCGCAGGACTCGCCAGCAACTTCGCAGCATGCTCTTGAAGGCGGCGTCATTCGGGGCGAAATGCAGCACCGCGCTGGCGATCACTACGTCTGCGAAGCTCTCCGTGAAGGACATGTTTTCGATCGCCTCAAGCCGGAAGGCGTTAGGCGCAGAGCGGGCGCCGAGTTCGGCAGCGAGGCGTTGGACCTCAGCAATCGCTGCGGGATTCGCATCGCAACCATACACGTCGTAGCCTTCACGCAGCAGATAGACGAGATTGCGCCCGCCGCCACAACCGGCGTCGAGGATTCGCATGCCCGGCGCGATGCGGCCGCGCAGAATCTGATCGAACAGATAGATGTCGATGGGTCCGAATTGCTCGATCAACGTCACCGGCTTGTGGTCCCCACTCGCAATTTTCTGACGCGCAGGCCGAGTCCATAGACTTGACGAAAGACGTTATTGAGACGTTCCACGGACCATTCTTCGAGTCCCGTATCGCCGCTGCCTTCGATGACGACTTCGACCACATCAGCGGCAATGGCCGCGGTGACGCGTTCGACATGTTGCGCGTGGCTCTGGTCGAGACTGTCGGCGAGGCGCAGCACGGGAATGATGCGGAGCAGCATGCGGCGCGTCTCCGTGTCGAGCGCCTGGTAGTCGGCGTGGCGCACGGCGGGCAGTGACTTGCGGTGATAGCGGCAGAGGAGCGCAATGATGCGGCGTTCGTGATCGGTGAAGCCGGCGAGGTCCGCGTGATGCACGACGTAAGCCGCGTGCTTGTGATGCGCGGTGTCGCTGATGTAGTGGCCGGTGTCGAGCAGATAGGCCGCGGCTTCGAGCAGGCGCGCCCATTCGGCGGGAACCTGATGCAGCGCGGCGAGCGAATCGAACAGTTGATGCGTGAACCCGGCAATCAGGCGGGCGTGGCGGACTTCGACACCGAACTTGCGAGCCAGCTTTTCGACAACGGCGCGCTGCTCGCGGCTCAGGTGCGTGCGTTCGCGCCCCACACCACGCGCGGCGAGATCGGCGACGATGCCCTCGCGGACCCCGGCCGCGAGGTAGTACATCGAGTTGTGTTCGAAGAGGTCGAGAACGCGCCAGAAGACGGCGGCGCCGGCGACGATGATTTCAGCGCGGCGAGGTCCGATGCCGGTGACGCGGCGGCGTTCGGCGAGCGTTTTTTCGGCAACGCTGCGGTAGAACTTTTTGACTTGCGCTTTCGTCGCGCGCAGACGGTCGGCAGTTTCGCGGCGGGCGCGCGGGATGCGGTTCACGCCACAGACGACGGCGGCGGCAGTCGCCGAGGTAGCGACCATGCGATCGAAGGATCCACGGCCGATTTCCTGCAGGGCGACGTGGAGTTTTTCGTCGATGAATTGTTCGAGATGGCGCAGGTTATCTTTGGCGGGCGGGTCCGTAGCGCGCAGGAAAACCTCGTTGAGACGGACGGCGCCGAGCGGCTTGGACCACGCCATTTGCATGCGTCCCTCATGACTGAGGATGACTTCGGCACTGCCGCCTCCCACGTCGACGATGAGGGTCCGGCCTTCGTCGGACGAGGGCCAGCGGGACTGGACGCCGAGGTGAATGAGGCGGGCCTCTTCCTGGCCGGAGATGACTTCGACTTCGGCGCCGAGAGCCTCTGACGCGCGGCTGAGAAAGTCGTGGCGGTTGCCGGCGTCGCGTGTCGCAGCGGTGGCCACGGCGCGGACACCGGAGACGTCGAACTTTCGATAGGCGAGTGCCATCCTTCGAAGGGTTTCGCAAACCATGGCGATGGACTCTTCACTGAAGCGTCCGGTGCGGAAGACGCTTTCGCCGAGACGGGTGACCTGGCGGTCGGAGGCAAGAGGCGTGATGGCGCCGCCGGGAGCGACATCGGCGGCCAGCATCCGGACGGAATTACTGCCAATATCAATGGCTGCGTAGCGGGGCACTGAGTTCCATCATAATGGAGGTTCGGACCAGTGACATTGAGCAATTCCGCGGCACATTCGGCGTGGGTGGGATTTGGCGTCTTCAGCGCCGCCGCCGCGTGCTGCTTTGCGGGGGCGCTGCTGTCGGGGCGGATCCCCGAGCAGCGGATTGCGACACTGGTGCTGACCATGGGATTGAAGGCGGGAGGATGGATCTGCGCGGCGACGGCAGTCATCCTGCTGCTGGTGGCGTGGACTTCGGCTTAGGGTTTGGGCCTTGAGCGTTTGGATCCGATTTTCACGCTTATGAATTGTAGGGCGTCTGACTCCGCGTGGATGGCCGTTTGATCGGGGTTCGCGCGAGTGTCATGATAACGAGGGGACTCACCGGATGAGCTTCAACCAAAAATACGATCTGCTGGATTTGCGGCAAAGCGACGAGAGCATCAAGACTTATGAGGGGCGTGACAGGGCCACGGGACAACCTGTGGAAATCCATTTATTCTGGATGACGCATTCTCTCGAAGCGAAGGCGCTATTGAAGAAGGTCGTAACACTTCCGAAGTCGGGAAGGCTGATCGAGTTCGGCGACCATGAGGGGACCCCGTGGGTCGTGACGCGTCCGCTGGACGGATACAAGGATGTTCGGGATTGGATCGTGTCCGAATCGAGGGGAGGGGGAGTTGGCGCTCCTCCGCCGATGCCTGCGCCACCCCCACCTCCGGCGCCGCCGGCGCGATCGGTCACGATGGAATTCAATCAGATGTTCGGCGGGACTCCGGCCCAATCCCCTGCTCCGCCTCCGCCGCCGCCCCCGATGCCGGCAGCGCCGCCTCCGCCTTTCGCGGCACAGCCGCCGACCATGCCTCTTACGGCTCCGAAGCCGGCGGGTCCCGGGGCCACGACGCTGGAATTCAACAAGCTGTTCGGTGGAGACGCGCCGGCTCCGAAAGAGGAGCCGATGTTCGGAGCGGCGAAGATTCCGCCACCTCCGCCGACTCCGCCTCCCGCGCCAGTGGCTGCGCCGCCCAAACCAGCGAGTGAAGTGACCAAAGAATTCAGCAAGCTGTTTGAGAGTACGACGGAAGCTCCTCCAGCCAA
>CAZVKC010000057.1:17854-46105 GCA_964627455.1 uncultured Solibacteraceae bacterium
GCTCCTCCTGCTGCTGCGCCTCCGCCGCCTGCTGCTCCCCCGGCAGTTCCGGCCGCCGCCGCTCCTGCGAAACCGCAGGCTAGCGAATTCACGATGATGTTCCAGCAGCCGGGCATTCCATCTGCGCCTCCGGCCCCATCTGCGCCTCCGGTCCCTCCGGCGCCGCCGGCTGCGCAGGCCCAGCCTCCAACGGCAGCGCCTGCGAAGGACTTTTCGCAATTGTTCCAACCGCGCCCGGAACAGGCAGCGCCCCCGCCCAAGCCGGGATCGCTGACCGTGGAATTCAACAAGCTTTTCGAGGACAAGCCCGCCGCGGGCGCGGCAGCACCACCGAACGTTCCTCCTCCGCCGGCGAAGCCGAAACCAGGATCCCTGACCGTCGAGTTCAACAAGCTTTTCGATGACGGACCGTCCAAGCCTGCGGCGCCGCCGGCTCCGCCGCCACCGCCTCCAGTCCAGAGCGGCGGGGAATTCACACGCATGTTCCAATCCGGTGGAGCGACCGCTCCGCCTCCCTCGGCCCAGGCGCCTTCGGGCGGCGAATTCACCCAGATGTTCTCGGGCGGGATCCCGCCCAAGCCACAGGTCCCGCCGCAGACTCCGCCGCCGCAACCGCAACAGCCGCAGGGTCAGGCAGCCCGGCCGAAGTTCGTCAGCGCGCAGGAGGGCGAGTTCACTCGGATGTTCCAGACTCCGACGCGTGGAGCCGCACCGCCTGCGCCGCCGCAAGCATTCCGTCCCCAGCCGCCGCCACCGCCGATGCCGGCGCCTCCCGCGCCAGGAGGTGGAAAGCAGGGCGCCGGCGAGTTTACGCAGATGTTCCAGTCGGGAGGCTCCGGAATGGGCGCGCCCCCTGCGGGGCCGCCGCCTTCGGCATCCGGCGGCAAGTCTGGCCCGGGAGAGTTCACCCAGTTTTTCAACAACCCGATGGCAGGCGGCGGGGGATCAATGCCTGGCTCTTCGCCGTCGTTCCCGATGCCGCCGTCCTCCAACAAGCCGGTGGCGCCCGCGGGATCCAAACCCGCCGATGATTTCGAAGAACTCTTTGGAGGCGTCAATGCGACGCCACGGCCGGGTCCACAAGCCCCGCCTGCGCCGGGGTCCCCGGCCGGAGCGGGTGGGGGATTGACTGCCACCGCTCAGTTCAACATGCCGCAGCCGCCGAAGCCTCCGGCTGGCGGACTCTCTCCAGGCGGGCCCATGGGCGCCAGTGCGGGAGGAGGAGGCGTGACATCACCGCCCGGAGTGGCTCCGGCAGCCGCTGTCGGTGCGGGAAGCTACACGCAGATGATGCAGGCTCCCGCAGCGCCGCAGTCGCTGATCGGCCAACAGGCCGGCGGAAGCAAAGCTCCAGTTCCGGCCAAAAAGAAGGGGATCCCGCCTCTTGTGTTTATCGGCGCCGGCCTGCTGATTTTCCTCATCATCGTGGTCGTGCTGGTGATCGTGATGAGGAAGCGTCCGTAGCGTATGCCGGTCCAAGTTCCGCCGATCCCGCGCGTCGACTCGCAGCCGGCTGAGTACGAGGCGCTCCGGCAGCTATTGCGCCTGTCGGGATTCTCTGAACCGGCGGTCTGCGACCGCCTGCAGATCGGCAAACTGTCGGATCTGCGGCCCGAACAGTTGCGGCAGCATGATTCGGGTCCCCTGCGTTCGGCCAGCGATGCACTGACGAAGTTGTTTATCGAAGGCTGGCCGGTTTCGCGGAGCAGCCTCGCTGAACTGCTGACGTCCGAAGGCCTGGATCTGCTCGACCGCTTCGGCCTGATCATGCCATTTGGAAATGGCGACGAGGCCGCGGCAACCGTTTCGTTATACCCGATCGAGGATCTCTTCGTCGCCAGCGACCGCTACAACAACGCGGATGGATCCTACTACGAAGTCTGGGACGATCTGGTTTACCCGTGCCTGTTCGTCACCACGCGCAAGTTCATCGAGACCATTCCACGCACCGCAACGGGCGACGTGCTCGATCTGTGCGCGGGAAGCGGCATCGGGGCTTTGCTGCTGGCCCGCACGGCACAAAAGGTAGTGGCCGCCGATCTCACGGAGCGTTGCCGTTATTTCATCCATTTCAACGCACGGGTCAATGGCTTTGACAACATCGAACCCGCCATCGGGGATTTGTATGCCCCGGTCGCCGGACAACAGTTCGATCGCATCGTCGTGCATCCTCCGTATCAGCCCGTGCTCGACCATATCGCGACGTTCAACTCAGGTGGAGCCGACGGCGAGCAGATTACCCGGCGCATCATTACGGAAGCGCCTGGTTACCTCAAGCCCGGCGGGCAACTATTCTGCCTGTGCCAGTTGACGGATCGTGAAGATCCCGTGGAGGTCCGCATCCGAAACTGGATGACGGACGAGCACGCCGGTCTCTGCGACATCGGATTCGTGGTGTATACGCATCACGACATGGTGCGGTATACGGCCGTCGAAACGTTACAGGAAAAGAAACCGCACGGTGCGTGGAGAGCGTGGATCCAGGCTTTGACGAACGCCGGGGTCCGCGACATGGTGTATGGCATGGTCGTCGTGCAGATGCGCGAGCACGGCAGCGCAGAGCGGCATGCCTTCACCGTTCGCCGCGAAGGTCCGCATACGGGATCCAGCGAACTGGTGCAGCTCATCGCCGCCGAGACCCGGGTCTCGCAAGCCGATTTCCCGCAGCGGATGCTGTCGCTGCGATTCCTGGCGCGGCCGGGATCGACGTTGCAGGTGACGCATCAACTGGAAGCGGGCAAGTGGGAACAGGCTTCGCTGGTGCTCAAGCGGTCGCAGCCGTTTGAGTATCACTTGAGCGCGGACCAACTGCTCGCCAATCTGCTGGCGCACCTGGATGGGAAGCACACGGGCGAGGAAATCCGCCAGTCGCTGCCGTTCGCGGTGACGCCGGAGCAACTGGCTGGGGTGTTCCGCCGGCTCGTGTCCGGCGGATTCGTCGATATCATCGATTAACTTTTCAGGATCGCGGGCGGCGTCAGCACAGCGGCGCCCGCATCTTCGAGCGCGCTGCCGATGCGGATGAGCGTGGCTTCGTCCCACGGCTTGCCGATGATCTGCACGCCCATCGGGAGTCCCGCGGGATCCATGCCTGTCGGCAGCGAGAGCACCGGCAAGCCGAGCGCATTCACCGCGCGGACCGGGCGGGTGGTCGCCAGGCGCACGTCATCTTCGACACCATCAATCGTCATGCGAGTCTGGCCGATCTTCGGCGCGGTGGTCGGCGTGCCGGGTACGAACAGGCAGTCGACGTCTTTCCAGATCTTTGCGAATTCCTTCTGGTATTTGCGGCGCAGACGCTGGGCGTTGAGGTAGTCGACGCCGCTGACGAGACGTCCCTGATCGAAGAGGGCCAGTACGTCGGCGCCGAACAGTTCGCGCTTGTGGAGATGCGGGCTCAGCGCGGCAGAGGCTTCTACGAAGAGGATCACACGAGCGACTGCGTTGATCGCGTCAATATCCGGAACCCGTATGGGACGCACTTGCGCACCAAGCCAGCTTGCGGCGTCGGCCATCTTGCGAACTCCTGCCGCGACCTCGGGCTGCGTGCGGTCGAAGTAGTAGTTTTCAGGAAGGCCGATGCGGAGTCCCTTGATGGTCGCGGCGCCGCTTGGCAAGACACTGCCGCGCAGCGACGAGATCGCTTCGAGAGAAATCGCACAGTCCCGCGTGGTGCGCGCCAGCGGACCCATGTGGTCGAGCGAGAATCCGAGAGGGAAGCAGCCGTCGCGCGGCACGCGTCCGAAGGTTGGCTTCAAACCAACGCAGCCGCAGAACGACGCGGGGATGCGAATGGATCCGCCGGTGTCGCTGCCCATCGCCATGTAGGCCATGTCGGTGACGACCGCGGCGCCGGATCCGCCACTCGATCCTCCAGGAACGCGCTCGAGATCATGCGGATTGCGCACGGGTCCGAAATGGGGATTGTTGGACGTGACGCCGTAGGCGAGTTCGTGCAGGCCGGTCTTGCCGACCAGCACCACGCCGGCCTTGTCGAAATCCTGGACGAGCTTGGCGTCGTGATCGGGGACGAAGTTCTCATAGACGCGCGAACCCGCCGTGGTGCGAATCCCCTTGGTGAAGATGAGGTCCTTGTAGGCGACGGGGATGCCGTGCAGAGGTCCGCGGTCGACGCCGCGCGCCAGTTCCGCGTCGCGCTCGGCGGCCTGCTTTTCGGCCTCGCCGCGCAACACGGTGATGAACGCGTTCACCTTTGGATTCAGCTTTTCAATCTTGTCGAGACAGGCCCGCGTCAATTCAAGCGAGGAGACGCGGCGGGCGCGCAGTTGGGCTCCGGCTTCAACTATCGAGATCATTAGCGTTCGTCTTCCGGAAAGGCGCTGAACAAAGGCGCCGGGTCGTCTTCAGGCGTGAGCGCGGCGGGCAGGGGGCGAAACGCGCCGATGACCGCGTTCAGGGTGGGGGTGATCGCGTCCAGTTGCTCGTCGGGGATTCCGAGGTCGAGCGCCTGGGCAGCTTTCTTCCAATCAGGCATCGTTCGTCATTCTACAATCGTTCTGAAGGAGTCGTATGTCCGCCACCGCGTCCACTACTGCAGCAGCCGAAGTTCGCATGCCGCTCACCAGCCTCAGCGAAGAAGAGCAGATGTTCCAGGATTCCGTTCGCGATTTCGCGAAGAAGGAGATCGCCCCGCTCGTGCGCGAGATGGACGAGGCCGGCGTCATCCGCAAGGACCTGTACGCCAAGCTCTTTGAACTCGGCCTGATGTCGATCGACGTTCCGGAAGAGTACGGCGGACAGGGCGGCACCTTCTTCCAGTCGATCCTCGCGATCGAGGAAATCGCCGCGGTCGATCCTTCCATTTCCGTTGTGGTCGACGTGCAGAACACGCTGTTCAACAACGCGATCCAGCGCTGGGGCACGGAGGCGCAGAAGAAAAATTACCTGCCGCGCATTGCGAAGAACCTGCCGGGTTCGTATGCGCTGTCCGAAGCAGGGTCGGGTTCCGACGCTTTCGCGCTGCAGACCCGCGCAGTCGACAAGGGCGACCACTACTCGCTGACGGGCCGCAAGCTGTGGATCACCAATGCTGCGGAAGCGGGACTCTTTCTCGTTTTCGCGAACCTCAATCCCGAGGCGGGATATCGCGGGATCACGGCGTTTCTGGTCGAACGCGGTTTCAGCGGCTTCGCGGTCGGCAAGAAGGAAGACAAGCTTGGGATCCGCGCGTCTTCGACCTGCGAACTGATCCTCGACGACTGCCGGGTTCCGAAGGAGAATGTCCTCGGCGAAGTGGGCAAGGGGTACAAGATCGCGATCGAGACTTTGAACGAAGGCCGCATCGGCATCGGCGCGCAGATGCTGGGACTCGCGCGCGGCGCGCTGCAGCATGCGCTGGCGTATTCAAAGCAGCGCAAGCAGTTCGGCAAGGTGATTTCGGAGTTCCAGGGCGTGCAGTTCGAACTGGCGGAAATGGCCGTGCAGGTCGAAGCGACGCGGCTGATGGTGTACAACGCCGCGCGCCTGCGCGACGCCGGACTGCCGTATGTGACCGAAGCCGCGATGGCCAAGTATTATGCGTCGCAGGTTGCGGAGACGGTGGCGTCGAAGGCCGTGGAGGTCCTCGGCGGCGTGGGCTTTACCAAAGACTACCCGGTCGAGAAACTGTATCGCGACGCGAAGATCGGGCGGATCTACGAAGGAACGAGCAACATGCAGCGCGTGACCATCGCCAAGGCGCTGTTGTCGTAACCGGAACGGAACGGGGTGCATCTCAAATGATACGTATGCGTCTTTTCCTGCCTGTGATGCTGCTGGGAGCCAGCAGTTGTTTCGTGCTGGCGGCCGCGGATGCGAAAGAGAATCTCTCGGACGCCCGCATCCAGGAAATCATTCAGAAGTTCGCCGAGAAGGAGTCGGAGTTCGCGCGAGTGCGCGAAGGCTATACCTGGAGGCAGACCGCGAAACTACAGGAGTTCGACGAGGACGGATCGCCCGGCGGCAAGTGGGAAATGATCTGGGACGTCGTGTTTACATCTTCGGGCAAGCGTACGGAAAACGTCGTGCGTGCGCCTGTGGCGACGCTGCGGCTGATCCAGATGGATCCCGGCGACGAGCAGGACTTGCGCAGTACGCAACCGTTCGTACTGACAGCCCAGGACCTGCCTAACTATCACGTGCGGTACCTGGGACACGAGGATATCGACGAAATCGGCTGCTATGTTTTCGCGGTAAAGCCCAAGAAACTCGAAGCCGGCAAGCGTTACTTCCAGGGGCAGGTATGGGTGGATGACCGCGACCTGCAGATCGTGAAGTCGTATGGACGGGGCACCGGCGTTCGAAAGAAGGGCGTCGACTTCCGCTATCCGAAGTTCGAGACCTATCGCGAGCAGATCGACGGCAAGTACTGGTTCCCAACGTACACGATCGCCAACGACGTGCTGCAGTTCGACAACGGCCAGAACACGCGGATCAAGCAGATCGTGACGTACGCGGACTACAAACAGTTCAAGTCCGACACGAAGATCATCTTCGACACCGAAGAGAAGCAACCAGACGCGACGAAGCCGCCGCCGAAGAAACAGTAATAGAATCGAATGCAAGGTGCTGAAGCCCGCTGCATTCGTTTTTCTGCTGATTTGCTCTGTCTCTGCTTTCGCTGACGACGGTACGGAATTCTTCGAAAAGAACATCCGGCCGGCGCTAGCGCGGAACTGCTACGCGTGCCACAGTGCGATTTCCGCACAACAGGCGCCACAAGGCGGACTCTACGTCGACTCGCGCGAAGGGCTGCTGAAAGGCGGAGCCTCCGGGATCCCCGCCATTGTGCCGGGCAAGCCTGAAGAGAGCCTGCTGGTCAAAGTCATCCAGCACAAGCACAAAGATTTGAAAATGCCTCCCAGCGGCAAGCAGTTGCCTGCCCCGGTGATCCAGGCTTTTGTCGACTGGATCAAGATGGGCGCGCCGGATCCGCGGACGGCATCGGCGAAACTCGTCGACGCGGCGCCTGCCTACGATTGGGAGAAAGCCCGCCGGCACTGGGCGTTTCAGCCGGTCCGCGACTCGCAGCCACCGGCGGTTGCGGATCCCGCGTGGAACAAAACTCCGGTCGACCGGTTCATCAAAGCAAAGCTCGATGAAAAAGGGCTGCGTGCGCTGGCGCCTGCTTCGAAGGTCGCGCTGCTGCGCCGCGTGACGTACGGACTCACCGGACTGCCGCCCACCCCTGAGGAGGTCCGCGACTTCGTTGCGGATCCGTCGATGGAAAAAGCGGTCGACCGGCTACTCGCCTCGCGCGCGTACGGCGAACATTGGGGACGGCACTGGCTCGACATCGTGCGCTATGCCGATTCGGGCGGCGACGCATCCGACTTCCCGATCCCCGAGATGTACCGGTATCGGAACTACGTGATCCGGTCGATCCAGGAAGACAAAAAGATGAACGTGTTCATCCGGGAACAGCTAGCCGGGGACCTGCTTCCTGCGAAGAACAAAGAGGATCGCGCGGATAAACTCATCGCGACTTCGTACCTCGCCAACGCCCGCCGCTTCGGGCAGACCACCGGTGAGTTCTATCTGACGGTCGATGACGCGATCGACAATCTCGGCAAAGCGTTTCTCGGACTCTCGACCGGCTGCGCGCGCTGCCACGATCACAAGTTCGACCCGATTCCGACGCGCGACTATTATGGTCTCGCGGGGATCCTGCTGAGCAGTAAGTTCGCGCACGGCGGACTCGAGCATCATCAGTATCTCGAGAACTTTGTCGCACTCGACAGTAAAGACGACGAGCGGTTGAACAAGTGGCAGAAGCAGATGGTGGACGCGCACTCGATCGTGAAGAAGGGCGAAGGCTCGGATCCAAAAGCCGCGCCGGAATTGCGCCTGAAGTATCTCGAAGCGCGCAATGAATTGAACCGCATCCGGCAGGAGTTCCCGTCGGACATCCCGATGGCGTATGGCGTGAGCGAAGGTACGCCGGTAAATGCGCGGATCTTCGTGAAGGGCGATCCCGGAACGAAGGGGCCGGAGGTCGAGCGCGGCTTCCTGCAGATCCTCGGCGGCCAGAAGGTCCCCGCGGATTACAAGGGCAGCGGCCGCGACCTGCTCGCCGACTGGATCGCCGACGATCGCAATCCGCTCACCGCGCGTGTGCTCGTCAACCGCGTGTGGCTCTGGCACTTCGGCCGCGGACTCGTCAATTCGCCGAACGATTTCGGCGCGCGCGGCGAAAAGCCATCGCATCCGGAACTGCTCGATTACCTGACGGCGCGCTTCATCGAAGACGGCTGGTCGTTGAAGAAGCTGCATAAGCGGATCCTGCTCACGCGCGTGTACCAGAACTCGAGCGGCGCCGACGAAGCGAACGCCACCAAGGATCCGAACAATCAGTTTTACTGGCGTTTCGACCGCCGCAGGCTCGCGGCCGAGGAGGTTCGCGACACGCTGCTCGCGCTGTCCGGCGACCTGGACCCGACCATGGGCGGCCCTCATCCATTCCCGCCGCGCGGCAGCTATACGTTTACGCAGCACAAGCCCTTTGTCGGCGATACGGCGCAATACGACACCAACCGCCGTAGCGTATACCTGCTGCAGCAGCGCTTCCGCCGCCATCCGTATCTCGAACTCTTCGACGGCGGCGACACCAACGCGACTACGCCGTACCGCAGCCGCGAATCCACGGCGTTGCAGTCGCTGTACTTTTTCAACGACGAGTTCGTGCACAAGCGCGCCGACACGCTGGCGGTGCGCATCGGCCTCGCGGAGAGCACGCCCGCAGGCCGCGTACAGGCCGCGTACAAGTTGCTCTTCGGGCGCACGCCGACGCCGGCGGAAGCCCAGGCAGGCGCGAAGTTCCTCACCGCATCGCGCGCCGCGCATGACGGAACCAGCATCAGCGAAGACCAGCGCAACCGCGCCGCGCTTGCGAGCTATATGCGCGTCCTCTTCGCGACCAATGAATTCTTCTACGTGGACTGAGAACACGCACATGAACCGACGCCGCTTCTTCCAATCCTTCGTTGCCGGATCTTCGCTGTTCCCAGCGGTCTTTGCCGCGACCGCCGCCACGGAGGATCCGCTCGCCCCGCGGGCGCCGCACTTTCCCGGCAAGGCCAAGCGGATGATCCTGCTGTTTCTCACGGGCGGGATTTCGCATATCGACACGTTCGACCCCAAGCCGCAAACCGCTTCCACTGAGAAACGCAACAGCGGAGGCAAGACGCCGAAGCCGTTCATGCCCAGCGCGTGGAAGTATTCGCCGCGCGGCAAGTGCGGCATGGAGTTCACCGACCTCTTCCCGAACCTCGCCAACGTCGCCGATGACTTGTGCCTGATCCGCTCGATGCACGGCGATCACAACGATCACTTTCAGGCGGTGATGGGCGTGCATGGCGGATCCGTGCAGGCGAAGCGTCCCAGCATGGGATCGTGGGTGAGCTACGGCCTCGGAACCGAGAATCGCAACCTGCCGAGTTTCGTCGTGCTCGCGCCGTACATCCCTTATGGCGGCAGCGAGATCTGGTCGTCGGACTTTTTGCCTGCGGCGCACTCGGGAACCCGCGTGGCCGGCGGCGCGGAACCCGTCGCGGATCTCAAGCGGCGCGCGCCATCGGATCAGATCCAGCGGCTCGAACTCGACCTGCTCACGCAATTGAACCGCACGCATCTCAATACGCGGGGCGGGGCGGACGCGGTGCTCGAAGCCCGAATAAAGTCGTATGAGACGGCTTATGGCATGCAAAGCGAGATGCCGGCGATCTTCGACTTCTCGAAGGAAACCGACGCAACTCTGAAGATGTATGGGCTGGAGCGAGGGGATAACAGCGGATTCGCCTGGCAGTGCCTGGTCGCGCGTCGCATGGCGGAACGCGGAGTCCGGTTTGTCGAACTGGTCGACAGCGGCACGTCCAAGAACTGGGATACGCACGGCGAGGTCAACGACATGATTCCTCGCGCGTTGAATGTCGATCGCGCGATTACGGGATTGATTCAGGATCTGAAGTCGCGCGGCATGCTCGACGATACGCTGGTGGTTTGCACCACAGAGTTCGGAAGAATGCCGTGGTTATCCGGTGGACACGGCCGCGAACATTACAACAAGTGCTATTCGACGTGGGTTGCAGGAGGCGGTTTCAAGCGGGGGGTGGTGTATGGCAAGACCGACGAGATCGGTTTCGAGATCGTGGAGAATCCCGTCCATGTGCATGATCTGCACGCGACGCTGCTGCACTGTCTCGGCTTCGACCACACCCGGCTCACCTACCGACACGGCGGCCGGGATTACCGGCTCACCGATCTTTACGGCAATGTCGTGAGGGAACTGCTCGCCTGAGTTTCGGACTCGAACGGCGAATCATAGCTGCCGGCATCGCCGGACTCAGTGGAATCGGATTCGCCAGGGCTCAACAGGCCGTTTTTGCGCGCCAGACGTTTGGCAACCTTGTCGCGCTGCTTCTGCGCACGGGCCAGTTCCTTTTCCCGTTTCTTCATTGTGGTTCTCGATCGTGTAGCCATAGGCTGCTCCTTTTCTACAACTGCCCCAAATAACTTCGGGGCGCCGAAGCGCCCCGGTGATGAGAAGATCGAGATTTACCAGCGTGAACGGCCGCGGTTGTTGCCGCCGCCATTGGACTTGTAGCCACCGCCGCCGCCGGAGCGGTATCCACCGCCGCCACCGCTGCGCTGTTCCTTCGGGCGCGCTTCATTCACATTCAGCGTGCGGCCGTCGAGTTCGCGGCCGTTGATGCCGGAGATCGCGGCAACCGCTTCGTTGTCGTTGCTCATCTCCACGAAACCGAAGCCACGGGGCTGGCCGGTCTCGCGATCAGTCACCAGACTCACACGGTCCACCGTCCCGTACGAAGCAAACATGGATCGAACCACATCTTCGGACGCTCCGAAGCTGAGGTTACCTACAAAAATATTCGTCAATTGATATTCCTTCTGGAATTTGCAGACAGCCGATGCGGGCGGCGGGATAGGCGGGATGAACCGGACTAAACGAGAAGCCTAGAAAAGCAGATGTGCAAACTTCACTCTAATGATCGCACAGGATTCGGCAAAAACCTAATTTTTCCGCTGTCGAATCGAAATTCGCTGATTCAGCGGAACGTCGCGAAGTTCCTGCACGTGTCCAGCCGGCCACAGAATCCGGATGAGCCCAACCGGTTCCCTTCGCGGACCGAGTCCGAAATGAAGGGTTCGCGGACCGGAACTTGCATATCCCGAAGCGCTGGATACAGTGGCCGATTGCGAGTTTTCGATCTCCACCCGCGCCCCGATCGCGGAGCCAACCAGATCGATCTCGAGCCACGATCCCGCCGCCTCCGTTCGATTCCAAAGCACGCGAGATGGTTCGTTCAACCGGGTGACGACGAGATCCAACCGGCCGTCATGATCGAGGTCAGAGGCAACCAGCCCCCGATGAAAAGCCCGTCCGCCGGGGAGTTCTTCACCGGTGAACCGCTTGCCGCCCTGATTCCGCAAGAACAGATTCGGATGTCGCGACGCACGTCCCGAGAAGGCCTCCGCGTTGTCCTGCACATGCCCGCCCGCGATGGCGAGATCGCGCCAGCCGTCGTTGTCGAAGTCCGCGAGCGCAGCGGACCAACCGGTCCACGGCATCGTTGGACTCGCAAGACCCAACCGCAATGTCGCATCCTCGAATCTGCCGCCGCCCAGATTGCGGAACATCGGGAAGGTTTCGTTGCTGAGAGCGGTTACGAAGAGGTCGTCGAGCCCGTCGTTGTCGAAGTCGCGGAACTCGGCCCCCATCGATGAAACCGCGTTGCCGGATTCATTCAGCGCGACACCTGCCTGCAGCGCGACCTCTTCGAACCGCTTCCCTTCCCGGTTGTGGAACAGGAAGTTCGGTTCCGAGTCGTTTGCCACGAAGATGTCGGGCCAGCCATCGCGATCATAATCCGCAACTGCAACGCCCATGCCCTTGCCTCGATGTTTCGCGATTCCGGCGGCCTCAGAAACGTCGGTGAACCTGCCTCCACCCAGGTTCCGGTACAACGCATTCGGAAGCGGAGCGAAGTGCCGCGGGTGACAATACTGGCGGATCCCGTTCTCCACGCAATCCGGCTCCCTGGTTTCGTCCCACTCGACGTACCGGACCACGAACAAGTCGAGCAATCCGTCGCGATCGTAATCGAGCCAGGCCGCGGACACCGACCAGAGCGCGCCTTCGCGAATCCCCGAGCGAGCCGTGACATCCTCGAACGCGCCATTGCCTCGATTTCGATAGAGACGAACGCGGCCGCGCAGTCCCGTCACGAACAGATCGGTGAATCCATCGTTATCGAAGTCTGCCGCCACGGCGCCCATACTGAGCGGGTCGTCCAACTTCAGCCCCGCAGCCTCCGTCACATCCACGAAGGATCCATCGTGCGAATTCCGCAATAGAGCGTTCGACCCGTACATCGTGGTGAAGAACAGATCGTCCCAACCGTCGTTGTCGTAGTCGAAGACGGCGAGTCCGCCGGGCATCGTTTCCGGCAGGCGATGCAGGCCTGTCGCTCCATTGCGGAGCGTGAACGAAAGATCGCGAGGTTCGAAACGAATGGGTCCGCTATTGCCGGCCGCGGGAGCCGCAGCATTCTCCCGGCGAAACCGCTCGTAATCCTGGCGGGCGTTCTGATCACCGGCGGCGATTGCAGCGTGAAAAGCCTTTTCAGCCTCCGCACGCCTGCCTGTGTTCGAATACACCAGCGCCAAAGCGCCCCAAGCCCGGGTTCCGCTCGTCGCGAGCGCCTTTCGCAGAGCCTTCTCCGCTTCCTCAAAACGCGCGAGGCCGAGCAGCGCCCGGCCGAGGTAGTAACAGGAATCGGGCTCGCGAGGATTCAACTCGCAAGCCCGTGAAAAGGGATCCACGGCCTGGCTCAACCGGTCCCGCGCCGCGTACGTCATGCCCAGCCACTTGTGCGCGGCGGCATCACGCGGACGCTCGGCTGTGGCGCGAAGAAACAACTGCTCAGCGCGGATCCAGTCCTGCGCACGAAACGCGCGTATCCCCTCATCGAGAGGATCCGCGATCATCGTCAACGCGCAGAGAAGTGCGAAGAACACAGCCTAGAAGTCGAGGCGGAGCCCCAACTGGACCTGACGCGTACCGCTGATGCCGGTCACCTGGCCGAATTGCGGACTTGTCACGCTCGTCTGAATGCCGCCCAGCACCGACCGGTTGAACGCGTTCAACATATCGCCGCGGAGTTGCACCCGGTACTTCTCGCCAAAGAAGACGTTCTTCTGCAGGCTGAAGTCTTCGTTGGGCGAACCGAAGGAGCGGACCTGGTCATAACGCGGGGCGGAAGTTCCCAGTGTCAATGGCGCGGGATCCGAAAACAACGACTTGTTCAGATAGGTATTCGCCGGATCCAGCGGGTTCAACAGGTTGAACTTCGATTTGTCGTACCCCTGCGCGAGCATGTTGCCGGCTGCGATATTGGCCCGGTTCGTCGAACCATTCCAGCCTCCCGACAACGGGAAGGATCCGCCAAATCCCAGCGGCGTGCCGCTCAGATAGTTCAGGATGCCCGATATCGACCAGCCTCCGGCGATGAGGTCCACGGCCCGGCCGCTGTTGCCGAAGAAGCGTTTCCCTTTGCCAAAGGGCAGTTGGTAGTCGACGAAGATCTTACCGACATGCCGGCGGTCGAACTCCACCACGGCCTTCTCGAGCCCCAGATTGTAATAGTCCAGCGGACCAGGGTTATCGCCAATCATCAGCGAACGCGTGTTGCTGAGGTTCTTCGACCACACGTAGTTGCCGAAGATCGACAGCCCCTTGCTGAACTGCCGGTTCACCGTGATCTGGAGGCTGTGATAGTTCGCAAATCCAAGCGGCGCGCCGAAGTTGTTGATGGTCGCCGTGCCGATCACCTGTGGATACGGGCGCAGGGCTCCGGCAACAGTGCCGCTGAAGCCCGCGAAGGGATACGCGACATTGTTCGCCGCAGCTTCCGCGGCGTTGCGCACCGGATTCGTCAGTGCGCGTCCGTAGGTCGACAGCACCGAAGCCGGCAACTGATTGACGCGCGACAACGTGCCATTCCACAATCCAGTGGACTTGTTGCCGATATAGCCGAGGTCCAGCACGATCTTGTTCCAGACCTCATGCTGGATGTTTGCATTCCATTCCTGCACATACGGCGTGCGGCCATAGGCAGGATCGATGGTCCCGGGTCCGTTGTTGCGCGCCCAGGAAGCATCGAGCGTCGCCGGCACGTAGCGGTTGGTGGGGAAGCCGGCATCCCAGTTGAAAATGCCGAACCACGGTTGCACGGGATCGGCCGACAGGTTGAACGTGCCGCCCGCCTGCACGTTGGTCTGCTTGCCCAGCGGCGTGGGACTGAAACCGTTAAACAAGTCGCCCGCGAAGAAGATGCCGTATCCGCCGCGAACCGTTGTCTTGTTCGAGGCACGATAGGCAAAGCCGATGCGCGGACCCCAGTCGCGGAAACTGCGGGATCCGAAATAGCGCTGGCCCGTGCAGCCATTGCAGTTGCCCGCAAACTGATAGGCGCCGGGAAGCCCGGTGAGCGGATCCTTCGCCGTGGGGCTCCAACTCGAGAGTTGATCGTTGACTTCGTAGGTCGGCGGCTGGAACTCCCAGCGCAAACCAAGCTGAATGGTGAGCCGGTTCGAGAACTTGAAGTCGTCCTGCACGAACAGGCCGAGGTACTTGCGGCGCCCGCCCAGCTTGATCGGATCGTTCAAACCGGCGCTATCCACGATGCCAAGCAGGAAGCTCGCCATCGAGAAGCCGGTGAGGTTGCCGGCGAAGGTTTCGCCCGGAATCGCCGTGCCGCGGGGATTGAAGTTGAATCCGCCGCCTTGTGTCGACAGGCTGTTCAGCTGATTGGTGCGATAGTCGACGCCGAACTTCAGGAAGTGCTTACCCTTGTTCCAACTCAACGTATCGAGGAAGCCCCACTGAATGAAATCGTTGATTGCCTTCGCCGGATCGCCGAGGTTCGTCAGGCCCACGAACGGCCCGCCGCCCCAGTTGATGGTGGGGAACCCGTAGGTCGACAGGTTCTTGATGCCGAGTTCCTTTGCGCCATCGACATCCACATGGCGGCTGAGAGTCGGCGCATGCAGCCAGTTGAATGAAGCCGTGACGTTGTTGATCAACGTCGGGCGCACGACCCAGTCGTAGGCGAGGCGCGTATAGGTGGTACCAAGACGCTGGCCGCGCGCGGCCGAGAACGGGCCGCCGTCGGATTCGCCGGGGCTCCAGACACCGCCGGCGTCCGCCAGCGTGCTGCGATTCTTGATCGCATAGGAATAAGATCCCGACAACTTGTGCGCCGAACCGATGTTCTGGTCGGCCTTCACCGAGAACTGATGGTTGTCGAACACCGGGGCGTTGGCGATCGGGAACAGCGCGTTGTTGATCAGCGCAAACTGTCCGTCGGGCTGCCGCACCACCGGTTGGTAGTACTGTTTCATCATGTTCACGACGCGCGCCGAAACCTGGCTGAACCGCGAAACCGGGATCACATTGCCCGGGAACATCTGCCCGATCCAGCGTCCGTTGTCGAGACGGCGGAACGTTGCCGGATCATAGATCGCGCCGCGCAGGACATCGCCGCCCAACGCGTCACGCTGGCCCGTCGAGGGTCCCAGCAGACGGCTGAAATCGCCGGCATAGAAATCCGGGATCGGCACCGTGCGGTTCGGGGAACCGAACCCGAGGTTGCGTTCCCGATACCGTTCGTAAGCCGTATAGAAGAAGGTCTTGTTGCGGCCGTTGTAGATTTTCGGGATCACCACCGGGCCGCCGAAACTGCCGCCCCACACCTGCCGGCGATCCAGGGGACGGCGGACGCCGCGTGCGTTGTTGGCGAATCCGTTCGAGTTCAGGGCTTCGTTGCGCAGCATGCCGAGCGCGCTGCCGTGCAACTGATTCGTACCGGACTTCATCACGTAATTGAAGAGGCCGCCCTGCGAGCGTCCGAACTCCGCGGACATGCCGCTGGTGATGACCTTGAATTCGCCGACGGCTTCGACGGACACGAAGCCGGTCGTGAAGTCGCCGCCCAACTGTGTGGTCGCCGAGGCGCCGTCGAGCATCACCTCTTTTGAGAAGCGCATCGAGCCATTGATGTTGCTCTGCCAGAAGTCGCCAGTCACGCCGGGCGAAATCTTGTAGGCAAAGACTTCAGGCGAACGGGCGCCGGCGAAACTCAACGGCAGGTCCCGGAGTTGCTTGCTGTCGAGGCTGGTCGCCACTTCGCGCGTCTCGGACTGAATCCTGGGGATCTCCGCCGTTACCGAAACCGATTCGGTCACCTGGCCGACCGGAAGGGTCATATCAATGCGCAGGACTTGCGTGGCGCCGAGAACGACACCTTCCCGCACCATCGATTTGAAACTCCTGGCCGAGACCGTCACGGTATAGGCGCCCACCGGAAGGTTCGGCATCGTGTACTGGCCCGTTTCGGTGGTGCTGATTTCCCAGCGCGACTCGGTTTCGGGGCTCTTGATTACGACGGAGGCGCCGGGGATCGGGGCGCCGGATGGATCGGTCACCAGACCGGTCAGGGTTCCGCGATTCATTTGGGCGCACAGAGCGAAGCAGGCGAGCAAAAGAATCCGGAGAGATCGCGACATCATGGGCGAGACTCCTTGCAACTCAGGGGATTCGAGTACGAACTCGATGCCCGTCAGGCGGGCTTTCCGGAAGTATGAACCCAGTCACGCCAGCGAAACAGACGATCACCTGTGATAGCATGGTGAACTACCTGTGAAGAGTCCTGCTATCAGCGACTTACGCGACGACCAAGCCCTCCGGGCCGACCCTCGCTGGCAGTTGGCGCAGCGCATCGTCCAAAGTCCGCCCTTCGCAAAATCGGAGCGGCTGAAGGCCATGTTGCTCTATGTAGTCGAAGAATCCATCTTCGGCAACGCGGCTCTCATTACAGAACAAAGAATCGGTCACGCGGTGTTCGGCAAGAGCCCGGATTACTCGCCCGCGGAAGATAGTTCCGTTCGCGCGAACGCCCGGCTGCTTCGCCTCCGTTTGCACGAGTACTACGACATGCACGGACGCTCGGAACCGATGATCCTGTCGCTGCCGAAGGGCAGCTATGTTCCGGTCTTCGAGACCGCCCCCGAGTCCCCGGCAGCGGCGACCCCGGTTACGGCAAGTGCGGAAGTGGAGACTGCGGAACCAGCGCCTGGCGCGGCAACGGTGAAACCGCGTCTGCAGACCTGGCTGATCGCCGGGATCGCCATCGGATGCCTCGCGGCTGGGTTCCTGGCGGCCCGGCTGATTCCACCGGCCGCGCCTGTGCAATCTCCCCCATGGCCTTTGTCTGAGGTCGCGGAGTCCGGCGCGCCGCAGGTGGTCATCTCAGACATCAACTACGGACTCTTCTGCCTGTTGAGCGGCAAAACGCTGACTCTGGAAGAGTACCTGCATCCGGCGTATCCCAACGATCTCATTCCCAAGGATGCGACGCCGCGCGAAACCCGGCTTGCGCAGCACCTCAACCGGGCGAGTTACGTTTCGTTTGCGGACACGATCATGACCAACCGGTTGCTCGAAACGCTCGGCGGCAAGCGGGAGAAGTTCAATGTCCGGTCCGCCCGCGACTTCAAGATGCGGGATCTCGCCGACACGAACGCCATCTTCATCGGCAGCCCGTCCTCGAACTTGTGGGTGTCCTTGTTTCACGATGATTTGAACTTCGTGGAAACGAAGCCCCAGGGTTCCTCAGCAGCTTTCGTCAACCGCAATCCGAAGCCCGGGGAACAGCCGAAATACGCAGGCATCCCGATGACCGGGTCGAGCGGCGTGGACTATGCCGCGATCGCGCTCCTGCCGCGGAACTCACAGCACGGCAAAGTCCTCATCCTGCAAGGCGCGCAGCAGGAAGGCACGGAAGCCGCCGGACTCCTGCTCACGACAGAACAGGGCCGCCGTACGCTGCGAGCCTCGTTGGGACTCCCCACCTCTGGGGACCTGCGCGGCGTTTCCTTCGAGGCGCTCATCCGGTCAAAGGCAGTCGGTGGATCAACGGCGCAGACCGAGATCGTGGCGACGCGCCGGATTAACTAATCCATACAAGTAGATCGGTTTGCGACACAGCAGTGCGCCGCGCGGTTCAGGGCGTCACGCGCAAGTTGGCGAAATAGGCTTCGGTTCCGGGTCCGACCCACAGAGCGATCGATCCCGCGGCGTCCGAGCCGTGCTTCAGATCATTCACGATGAGCGCAGGCTGCTCGGATCCGTGCACATACAAACGCGCCTTCGCGCCGTCCACCACGATGCGCAACTTCGTCCACTCGCCGGGTACGAGATCCACGTACGATTCGTATTTGCTCGGAGTCTCCTTGCGCAACCTGTGCCACGGATACTCGGGATACGAGATGTATTGCGTCGAATGGTTGCGGCGTTCCTGGTCGTCCGCGCGTCCATTGGTCGGCCGGATGTAGATGCATTCAAACTTCTTCAGGTCCTGCGCGACGCGGAAGGCGATGCCGACGAAGCCTCGCGCGGTGTCGGATGCGCCGGATCCCGGACGCCCCGCCACTTCGACCTCGATCGTTCCGTTGTGAAAGGCGGGTCCGCCGGTGAGAATCGCGAGCAGGTCCTCGGCCCCGTTGCCGGGCGCAGGCGTCACCTTCACCGCGGACTTGCCTTTGTACTGCGTCTTCTCCGTTACGACCTGATGCGCCTTCAGCGGATTTTCCAATCCGGACTGCGCCAGAAACAAGCTCAGCAAACACGGGACCAGCATCATGACCGTCAAGGTAGCGCATCTTTTATACTTGTCGTTATGCGAATCCTGGCAATCGCTTGCGCACTCAGCGCAACCTGCGCCATGGCTCAGGGAGTCTGGGTCAAGGCCATCACCGCAAACTACGAGCGGTACAAGTTATTCCTCAACGACACGGCCCAAGTGATGCCGGAGGCCGACTACGGCTTCAAGCTCACGCCGGCGCAGCGCCCGTTCGGCGAATGGATCGAACACACCGCGCTGCTGAACTACAGCTTTTGCGCGAACATCAAGGGAGTTCCGCCGCCGCCCGAAACCAAGACCGTGATGGGTCTCGAGGGCAAGGCCGCGATCGCCAAGGCCCTCGCCGATTCGTTCACCTACTGCGACGCCGCTTTTAAGGAAATGGACGATGAGAAGGCTGTCAAGGAAATCGCTATTGGCGAACGCAAGATCGTGCCAGCCAACGTGATGGTGAGCCTCATCGCCTCGCTCAACGAACATTACGGCAACCTCGTGGGCTACATGCGAACCAAAGGCATCACACCGCCGTCCACCGCGCGAGCCCAGCAGCAGAAAAAGAAATAGCAACAATGACCAGACAGAAACTGATGCGTTTGATTCCGGCGTTCGCGCTTGCCGCGAGCGTCGCGTTCGGCCAGACGATTCCCCGGCCGGCGCCTGATTTTTTCGTGACTCTGCCGACCGGCAAGAAGGTATCGCTGACCGACTACAAAGGGAAAGTGATCCTGCTCGCCGGCCTGCTCACTACTTGACCGCACTGTCAAAATAGCGCTCAGGTCCTGAGCGCCATCCAGAAGGAATACGCGGCCAAGGGCGTGCAGATCATCGGTGGAACGATTGACACCGAGGGCATGGTTCCAACCAAGGCGTTTATCGCCCGTTACAGCCCGGCGTTCCCTATCGGCGAGAGCGACAACATGAAGATGATGCAGTTCGCGCAGTGGTCGCCCATGACGCGGACTTTCGTACCGTACATGTTTTTCATCGACCGCAAGGGGCAGATCCGGGCGCAGTACATGGGTAGCGACGCGTTCTTCCAGAACGAACCGGCGAACATCCGCAAGATGCTCGACAGCCTCGTTGCTGAGGGCGGCGGGGCCGCGCCGGCAGCGAAGGCCCCGGCGTCGAAAGCGCCTGCCGCTCCCAAGAAAGCCAGTTGAAGAATCTCACCTCGTTCCGGAAGCACCTGATCGATTGGTATCTGCGAGTGCGGCGCGACCTCCCGTGGCGCCGCACTCGGGATCCCTACCGTATCTGGATCTCCGAAATCATGCTGCAGCAGACGCGAGTCGCCGCGGTCATTCCTTACTACGAGAAGTTCCTCACGCGTTTCCCCGACATTGCGACACTGGCCGCGGCGCCGGAGCAGGATGTACTCGCGTACTGGGCCGGACTCGGTTACTATTCACGCGCCCGCAATCTGCAGAAAGCCGCACAGCAGATGCCGCACGGCGTCTTCCCGCACACCTACGACGAGATCCGCGCCTTGCCGGGGATCGGCGATTACACGGCGGCGGCGGTCGCCAGCATTTCTTTTGGACTCCCTCACGCCGTAGTGGACGGGAACGTTCTGCGCGTGCTGACGAGGATCCACAACGACGCCAGCGACATCGCGTCCCCCAAAACGAAGCGCCGGCTTGCCGTTGAGGCGCAACGCCTGCTCGACACCGCGGATCCAGCCGAATACAACCAGGCGATCATGGAACTCGGCGCAACGGTCTGCACGCCGCGGAACCCAACCTGCAAGCAATGCCCGGTGCACAAATGGTGCGAAGGCTACGCGGCCGGGCGCCAGCACGAACTGCCGGTCAAGATCCGCCCGCAGAAGCGCGTCGAACTCGACGTCACGCTACTCATCATCGAAAAGGACGGCCGGATCCTGCTGCGCCAGCGGGAACCGGAATCCGGGCAACTGGCGGGCTTCTGGGAACTGCCGCATCTCGACCTTCTCCCCCAGGGATCCATCGCGGAACTGGAGATGATTGGGGAGTTCCACCATCAGATCACCCATCATCGCTACCTTTACAGGGTTGCCCGAGCCACCCTCAAAGCAGCACGGCACAACGGGCTTCACTGGACCACGAAAGCGGATCTCGAAAAACTGCCCGTGACGACTTCTACCCGAAAAGCGTTACAGGCTCTTTCCCCAGGACCTCTTTTCGGGTAAACTAAACGACACTGCTCGTCTCGACCGGGACCAGGTTGCTTCCCTGCCCCGGGGAAAACTAAATCGAATCGGTATCGACCACAAGGGAGACGTATGTCTAAATTGCTCTTGCTCGCTTGCATTCTCCTGCCCGAACTCGTGTTCGGGTTCTCCAGAAACCCACCGCTCCGGCGCACCGGAGTTCCTACCGACGACAACGGAACGGTCTGCACCGCATGCCACCGCACGTTCGTCGTTCCGAATCCCGACTCGGACGGGTCAGTCACCGTTGAAACCTCGGACACCTATGTCCCCGGCGTGGCCCAGACGGTTCGCGTCACGGTCAAGCACACACAGGCTCTCCGCTGGGGGTTCGAACTGACCGCCCGCAGAGTCACCAACACCAATGACATGGCAGGATCTTTCACGCCTGCCGGAGCTGACACCGCCGCGCGCTGCGACGGAACCGGCGGTTCTTGCGACGGCGCCCGTCAGTTCATCGCACACACCAACGCTCCGGTAACGGCGGCAGGCGCCGGGTACACCTTCGTCTTCGACTGGACTCCGCCCGCAAACGACGTCGGCGACATCATGTTCTACTTCGCCGGCAACGCGGCGGATAATTCCGGCACCAACGCAGGCGATCGCATCTACACCGGAACGAAGCGCATCCGGCTGTCTTCGAGCGCGGGCTGTTCGAATCCGCGTCCGACGCTGAATCGCATTCTCAGCAACGCCACGGGCCAGCCTGCGTTGTCTCCGAACATGCTGCTCACCATCACCGGCGCGAACCTGCAGAACGCAGGCATTTCGCGTTCAGCGGCCATCGGCAACACCGGCGACGGCTTCTTCCCGAAGGAATTCAGCTGCGTCGCCGTCGAGATCAACGGCCAGCGGACCGCGATTCTGTCGGCCTCGCCCGATGCCCTGGTGGTGCAAGCGCCGTGGATCGTCGACCCCGCCATGCATCAGGTGACCGTGATCGCGAACCCCGGACGCTCGAACGAACTGCGGTCGGACATCGGCCTGCAGCAGTCCTCGACCGTAGCGCCCGCCTTCTTCACGGTCGAAGGCAAGTTCGTGCGCGCCGCACTCGCGAACGGAACCGCCATCGGCGATCCCGCCGTGCTGACCGGCGCACGCCCGGCGCGTCCCGGCGAAGTGGTGGTCATCTCGGGCACCGGTTTCGGCCTCACCGATCCGGTCTGGCAGAACGGTGAAATCGTCCTGTCGGAAGCCAAGGTCCCGCTGCCGTTCACGGTGACGCTCGGCGACACGATCCTCGCAGCGTCCGATGTCCAGTACCTCGGCCTCACTGTCGGTTCGATCAGCGGCTTGCAGCAGCTTCGCATCCGCATCCCCGACAACACGCCGGATGGCATGATTCCGGTGAAGGTCACGCTCGAAGGCGGGTCGACGCCGGCAGACGGCGCGTTCCTCGTCGTACAGCGTCAGTAGTTCCTGTCACCGCATGCGCGGCGTGGATCGGGCTTCTGGTCGATAATAGGAAGTTTGGATGTCGTCCCAAGAGCCCTCTACGCCGCTCATGCGGCAGTATCACTCCGTTAAGCAGCAGGTCCCCCAGGCTCTGTTGATGTTCCGCCTCGGGGACTTCTACGAGATGTTCTACGAGGACGCCGTCACCGCGGCGCGCGAACTCGAAATCACCCTCACCGCCCGCAACAAAGAAAAAGGCGAACCCATTCCGATGTGCGGCGTCCCGTTCCACGCCGCCGAAAACTATATCGCGCGCCTGATTCAGAAGGGCTACCGCGTTGCTCTCTGCGATCAGGTCGAGGACGCCAAGGTCGCGAAAAAGCTCGTTCGCCGCGAGATCACGCGCATCGTCACGCCGGGCACGGCCACCGAATCCTCCCTGCTTCGCTCGCACGAGAACAATTACCTGGCCGCGGTCTGCATTCGCGAACATCGCGCGGGTCTCGCGCACGTCGATGTTTCCACGGGCGAGTTCCGCGTCACGGAACTCGATCTGGCGGAGGTCCCCGCCGCAATCGAGAACCTGGCCGCACGTGAAGTGCTCGTGCCGGGCAGCCTGCGGTTACAGCAGATCCAATGCCTGCAGACGGAAGTCGAGGGCTGGGTCACGAGCTTCGATTACGCGGAGCGTTCGCTGCTCGAACACTTCAAGCTGCTCGCCCTCGACGGCTGCGGACTCGAAGGCAAGCCGCTCGGCGTTGGCGCTGCCGGCGCTGTGCTGCACTACTTGCGGGATACACAACGCGCCGCTCTCGACCATCTCGATCGCCCCGCGTTCTACGACCGCAGCGAGTCGCTGGTGCTCGACGCAGTCACGGTCCGTAATCTCGAACTCGTCGAACCGCTGTTTGCCGGCGAACGCCGTGATTCGACGTTATTGAGCGTCCTCGATCAAACCGCAACCGGCATGGGCGGCCGATTGCTGCGCCGGCGTCTGCTGCGCCCCAGCCTCGATGTCGCGGAAATCGACGCGCGGCTCGACGCCGTCGAGGAACTGGCGAAGCAAACCATCCTGCGTAGCGAGGTCCGCAAACAGTTGTCGTCGATCCTCGACCTCGAACGTCTTCTCGCCAAGGTCACCATCGGCAACGCTACGCCGCGCGAACTGCTGGCGCTGGGCAAGTCGCTCGACGGAATCCCCAAGCTGCGGGACCTGCTCGCCAGCGCCGCCAGCAATCGATTACGCGACATCGCCGCGGGACTCAGCGAAGTCCCCGAAGCGCGCGACCGCATCCTGCAGGGGATCTCCGACGAGCCGCCCGTCAATATCGTCGACGGCGGCACGATCCGCGACGGCTGCCACGCCGAACTCGACGAATTGCGCGACATCAGCCGCAACAGCAAGCAGTACATCGCGCAGATCGAAGCGCGCGAGCGGACCCGCACCAACATTGCGTCGTTGAAGGTTCGCTTCAACAACGTCTTCGGCTACTACATCGAGATTTCCAAGGCGAACCTGCATTTGGCGCCGTCCGACTACGAGCGCAAGCAGACGCTCGTCAACGCCGAACGCTTCACGACACCGGAATTGAAGGTGCTCGAAGCGAAGATTCTCGAAGCGGAAGAGAAGATCCTGGCGATCGAGAAGGAACTGTTCACGCAGATCCGCACGTTCGTCGCCTCGTTCGCCGCGCAGATCCGCGCCACGGCCAACGCGGTGGCGGAACTCGACCTTACGGCATCGCTGTCGCAAGTGGCGGTGGAAAGCCGCTACACGCGTCCGACATTCTCGGACGACGGCCTGCTGCAGGTGATGGCCGGACGCCACCCGGTGATCGAAAAGCTCACGGAGAAAGATTCGATCCGCTTCGTGCCCAACGACGTCTACTTTACCGCCAGTGAATTCGTCTCCGTCATTACCGGTCCGAACATGGGCGGCAAATCCACGTACTTGCGCCAGGCCGCGCTCATCTCGATCCTCGCGCAGATGGGCTCGTTCGTCCCTGCCGACCGTGCGACGCTGCCGATCGTAGACCGCGTCTTCACGCGCATTGGAGCCGCCGACAACCTCGCGCGCGGCCGTTCGACCTTCATGGTCGAAATGACGGAAACCGCGGTGATCCTCAACACGGCGACCTCGCGCAGCCTGATCATCCTCGATGAAATCGGGCGCGGCACGGCGACCTACGACGGACTCTCTCTCGCCTGGGCCGTGCTCGAGCACATCCACGAAAACATCCGCGCGAAGACGCTGTTCGCGACGCACTATCACGAACTGACGGAACTCGAGCAACAGATGGAAGGGATCCGCAACCTGCACGTCTCGGTGAAGGAAGCGGGCGACCAGATCATCTTCCTGCGCAAGGTGCTGCCGGGGTCCGCCGACCGCAGCTACGGTATCGAGGTGGCGCGCCTTGCCGCGCTGCCGTTGACCGTGATCGAGCGGGCGCGCGAGATCCTCGCGCTGCACGAGAAGTCCGAGCACGAGGTCACCGAAGAACTCGCGCCGCCCTCGCCGAAAGCCGCGGCCCGCCGCAAAGAAAGCTCGGTGCAGATCCAGATGTTCGAACCGGTCGGCTATGAGATCGCCAATAAAATCCGGGCGATCAACGTCGACGAACTGCGTCCGATCGAGGCCCTGAAACTCCTGCACGACCTGCAGAAAGAACTCGGGCCACAATGAGAATCGCCGGCATCATGAGCGGGACCTCGCTCGACGGCATCGATGTCGCGATCATCGACCTGAAGGGCTCAGCGGCCCGCTTTCAACTCATCGCGGGCCACCACGCCAACTACACGGCGAAGGTTCGCGAAGCCCTGCTGTCGGTGTCGAACGCCGTGGCGCACGTCGCCACCGTGTCCCGCCTGAATTTCCTGCTCGGCGAGTTGTACGCCAAGGCTTTTCTCGACTGTTGCCGCAAGCATGGCATCGACCCGAAGACGGTGCGGGCGATCGGCTGCCACGGCCAGACGATTTACCACGAGGGGCATCCGGAACCCTTCCTTGGCAAGCGTATCGCCAACACCCTGCAGATCGGCGAGGCTTCAGTCATTGCGGAACGCACCGGCGTCGATGTCGTCAGCAACTTCCGCGAGCGCGACATCGCCGCGGGAGGCCAGGGCGCGCCCCTCGTCCCGCTCTTCGACTACCTGCTCTTCCGCCACGCAAAGCACGGCCGCATCGCCCTCAATCTGGGGGGCATCGGCAACATCACGGCGATCCCCGCGGGCGGGGCGCTGAGCGACGTGGTGGCCTTCGACACAGGTCCTGCCAACATGATCATCGATCAACTGGCCGTCCGCCTGACCGGGGGCGTGCAACAGTACGATCGCAACGGCGCTCTCGCGCGCAAGGGCCGCGTCGATGAACGGCTTCTCAAACAGCTTCTCGACAATCCGTATTTCCGCAAGGCCCCCCCGAAGACGGCGGGCCGGGAGCAGTACGGAGCCGCCTTCATCGACGGGTTGATCGCGACCGGGATTCCAGTCATCGACCTCATGGCGACTGCGACCATGTTCACCGCACGCACGGTGGAACTCGGCATCCGCCAGACTCGCGGAACCTATCGCGACCTGATCGTCGGAGGCGGGGGCGCGCGCAACTCGTTCCTGATGGAATTGCTGGCGAAATGCACGGGGCTGCGTACGCAAACCTCCGAGGCGTTCGGCGTCGATTCGACCTACAAGGAAGCCATTGCTTTTGCGCTGCTCGCGCGCGAATCTCTCGCCGCGCGTCCCGGCAATGTACCGTCGGCCACCGGCGCTTCGCGCCCCGCGATTCTCGGGAAGCTGACACGCGCCTGAAGCGCGAAAACTATGTTAGGAGTAAAAGATCAGGGATTGACATGCGCGAGGAAGTCGAGTCGCGCTATGCTCTCCAGAGGGAAACAGATATGGTCACCTGCCCAATGTGCGACGCCGTTCTTGACGTGGAAGAAGATGAACTCGACGAAGGCGACGAGATTACCTGCGAAGAGTGCGGCGACACGATCGTGGTAACGAGCAAGGATCCGCTCGAACTCGAGTCCGCGGATGAAGTGGACGACGAGGACGAGGATGAAGACTTCGACGAAGATTTCGACGAGGACGAAGAGGAAGAAGATGGAGAAGACGAAGAGGAGGATTGGTAGACGCGCGGCCCTGCGCGGCCTCATCCTGCCCTTCGCGGCGGTCTCTTTCGCTGGCAAGAAGAAGACCGCTGACCTCTTTGCGATTATCGGCGGCACGGTGTTTCGCGATCCGGGTTTCGCCCTGCGCGGCGCCGAAGTGACCCTGGAACCGGAACAACCGGTCGTCAACGGAGTAAAGCTGAAACCCCAGAAAGCGATCTCGGATGGCCGCGGCGAGTACGCATTCCGGGTTCCGCCCATCGAGGCGAAGTATACGGTGAAAGCGTCCGCCCAGGGAATGAAGCCCGAAGCGAAGCAGGCCATGACGCGCGGCGGCGAGGAACGCATTGACGTAACGTTCAATCTCGTGCCCGCATCCAACTAGCAGCTATTTCAATATGAGAACCCTAATCGTTTGCCTTGTTCTGGCGGTCGTTCCCGGCATGATTGTGTCGGGCCAGAGCAGGAAGGAAAAGGCGGAAGAAGCCGCCAAGCGGTCGGTCGAGGGCGTCGTCACTGACGCGGCGGACCAGATCTCAGAAGGCGCCATCGTCCAACTGAAGGACCTCAAAACCCTGCAGGTGCGTTCGTACGTCACCAAGAAGGACGGCCGGTATCACTTCTTCGGACTGAGCGCCAATATCGATTACGAACTCAAGGCCGAGTTCCAGGGGCAGGTTTCGAAGACCCGCACGCTCAGCGTCTTCGACGCCCGCAAGAAGGCCATCATGGATCTCAAAATGGAGAAGAAGCCGTGACATTCGCCGCGGCGGCGATGCTGTTTTTGCTGCCGCCCCCCGCAGCAGCGCCTGTGAACCTGGACTTTCGGGTTTCGGCGCTGAGCGGCGCCACCGTTCCCCTGACCGAACTGCGTGGCGCAAAACTCACCGTCGTGGCGTTCATCGCCGCGAAATGCCCGATCTCACAGGCCTATCAGGCACGCCTCACGCATCTGTACCAGGAGTATTCGCAGAAGGCGGGCGTGGGCTTCGTGATCCTGAATTCCAATGCAAACGAAAGCATTGCGGAACTGCAGAAGCTCGCGGTGGGCTTCCCCATTTACAAGGATTTCCATAATCGCGTCGCCGACGCCCTCGACGCGCAGACGACCCCTGAGGTGTTTGTCATCGACCCGGCGGGGCGGGTTCGCTATCGCGGCGCCATCGACGATGCGACGAACGACGCACGGGTGAAGGTCCGGGGACTGCGCGACGCGATCGAAGCCGTTCTGGCCGGCAGGGACCCTCAGGTCACCGAACTCAAGGCGTTCGGCTGTGTCCTCAAGCGGGAAAAACAAAACCAATGAAAACTGTACTGACTCTCCTGCTGCTTGCGGCGGCTTCCGCAACTGCGCAGCAGTTGCTCTTCAAGCCTGTCGATGAAGCCGCGTATCCGCGCCTGATTTCCGGATACAAAGGCAAGGTCCTGCTGGTGGACTTCTGGGCGACCTGGTGCGTCCCCTGCCGCGCGGAACTCCCGCAGATTGTCAAACTGCAGGCAAAGCTCAAAGCAAAGGGGCTCGAGGTGATCACCATCTCAGCCGATGAGCCCGAGACCGTGCAGGGCGCCGCCAAGTTCCTCAAGGACGCCGGCGCCGCGGGACTCCCCGCCTATATCAAGCGTCCCAAGGATGACGACAAGTTCATCGGCTCGGTGGATCCCAAGTGGCAGGGCGCCCTTCCCGCCTTGTTCCTCTATGACAAGACCGGCAAGAAAGCGCAGGCGTTCTTCGGCGAAACTCCCATCGCGACTATCGAAGCCGCGATTCAGAAGCTGCTCTAACAGATCTGCATAAAAAAGAGGACCTCCGGCAAACCACACCGGAGGTCCTTCCGTTTCT
>CAZVKC010000058.1:0-45483 GCA_964627455.1 uncultured Solibacteraceae bacterium
CGCCGGAACACGTCCATCGAGAACCGCTTGCCTGCCGTCGAACCGGCGTACGCCGACATTGCGGGCAACAGCAGCGGGACCCGCATTGCATACGCCTCATAATCCGGGAACAGGTTCGACAAGTGCGCCGCCTCCTGCTCCATCACCGGTAGATAGATCAACACGAACAACGAAAGAAACAGCAGCCCCAGCCACCAGCTTCCGGACGCAATCACGAACCCGAAGGCAACCACCAGCGAACCCAGATACAACGGATTGCGAGTGTACGAATACGGACCACTCACCGCCAGCTTCTGGTTCTTCTCCAGATGCCCCGCCGCCCACGCCCGCAGCGCCATTCCCAACAACACCACCGGCACGCTATACGCCATCAGCATCCAAGTAGGACGCGCCAAAAGGGCGAACCCGCCGAGTATGACAAACCCGGCGGGCACCCGCAAACGTTGAACGAAATCAGCGTAGCGCTTAGGAAAGCGGAAGGTCATTTTGCGGTGACTCTTCGTCGCCTTCTTTCTCGGCGCTCTCCGGCACGACTCCGGCGGCGGCGACCGTATCGCCCTCCTCCATCGTCACCAGGCGCACGCCTTGCGTCGACCGCCCAGCCTGCCGGATCTTGCTCGACTCGATGCGAATGATCTTGCCGTCCTTCGTGATCAGCATCAGATCGATCTCTTCCTTCACCGACAGCACCGCGACCACATGGCCGATGCGGTTCGTGATCTTCATGTTGATCACGCCCTTGCCGCCACGCGACGTCAGCCTGTACTCTTCGAGTTCCGTACGCTTGCCGAAGCCCTGCTCGGAAATCGACAGGATGAGTCCATCCTTCTCGACCACCTCGGCGCCCACGATGTAATCGCCCTCGGCGAGATCCATCGCACGCACGCCGCGAGCCGGACGGCCCATCGCGCGGACCTCCGATTCCTGGAAGCGAATCGCCTTGCCCTGATACGTGCCGATGAACATGTAATTGTCACCGTTGCTCAAGCGCGCGGCAATCAACTCGTCGCCGTCATCGACGCCACAGGCAATGATGCCGCGGGACATCGGGTTGTCGAACTCGGTCAGCTCGCACTTCTTGATGACGCCATGCTTGGTCACCATCACGATGTACTTGCCGGCCACGAATTCCTTCACCGGCAGGAACGCCTTCACCGTTTCATCCGGCTGCAGGTTGATCAGGCTGCCGATGTTCTTGCCCTTGCCGGATGTGCCGGCGTCGGGAATCAGATACACCTTCAACCAGTACACGCGGCCTTTGCTCGTGAAGATCAGCAAATAGGTATGCGTGGACGAGATGATGAGGTGTTCGACCACATCCTCGCTGCGCGTCCCCATGCCGATGCGTCCCTTGCCGCCGCGCGTCTGCCGGCGATACGTGTCGATCGGCGTCCGCTTCAGGTAGCCGCCGCGCGTCACCGTGACCGCGACGTCTTCCATCTGGATCAGGTCTTCGAGCACGATGTCGCCCGGATCCTCGACCACCTGCGTGCGTCGCTCGTCGCCGTAATCCTTGCGGACTTCCTTCAACTCGTCGATGATTAAGGCGCGCAGAACCTTCTCCGAACCGAGGATCTCCAAATAGCGCTCAATCTGCTTCTGGATATCCGCCAGTTCATCAAGGATCTTCTGCTGCTCCATACCGGTCAAGCGCTGGAGTTGCAGTTCGATGATCGCCTGCGCCTGGCGCTCGGTGAACCGGGGTCCACGCTCGCCGGCGTTGATCAGATCCGCGTAGGCGGAAGCCTCGTCCGGCGTGATGAAGTTCATCAACGCCTCGCGCGCTTCCTTCGGGTTCTTCGATGCGCGGATCAACTCGATCACGCGATCGATGTTGCGTAGCGCGCGCTGGAATCCAAGCAGCAGATGTTCGCGGTCGCGAGCCTTGCGCAACAGGTAATCAGTGCGCCTGCGGACCACGTCGATGCGGTGGTCGATGAAGCGCTTGATCGCGTCGATCAACCCGAGTTCACGAGGCTGGCCGTTGACGATCGCCAGCATGATGACGCCGAAGTTGATTTGCAGTTGCGTCTGCTTGTAGAGATTGTTGAGGATGACTTCGGGCTGTTCGCCTCGCTTCAGTTCGAAAACGATGCGCATGCCTTCGCGATCGCTCTCGTCGCGAATTTCCGAAATGCCTTCGATCTTCTTCTCATTCACCAAGCCCGCAGCCTGTTCGATGAGACGCGCCTTGTTGACCTGATACGGGATCTCGGTCACCACGATCGCGTGGCGATCCTTGCCGATGCTCTCGGTCGCGGCCTTGGCGCGAAGCTTCAGCGACCCGCGGCCGTTCTTGAAGTAATCGAGAATGCCGTTCTGGCCGAGGATGAAGCCGCCGGTCGGGAAGTCCGGACCCTTGACGATGGTCATCAACTCAGGCAGCGTCGTATCCGGCTTCTGCACGAGTTTGATGGTCGCGTCGATGATTTCGGTGAGGTTGTGCGGCGGGATGTTCGTCGCCATACCGACCGCGATGCCCGACGAACCGTTGATCAACAGGTTCGGGACACGCGACGGCAACACTTCCGGTTCGATTTCCTGGTCGTCGTAGTTGGGCCGGAAATCGACTGTTTCTTTATCGATGTCCTCGAGCAGCGCCGCGGAAATCTTCGACAGGCGCGACTCGGTGTAGCGCATCGCCGCCGGCGGATCGCCGTCGACGGAACCGAAGTTCCCCTGGCCGTCGATGAGCGGGTAGCGCATCGAAAACGGCTGCGCCATGCGAACCAATGCGTCGTAAATCGCCGAGTCGCCGTGCGGGTGATACTTACCCATGACGTCGCCGACGATCTTCGCGCTCTTGCGCGTGGGGCGGTTGTAATGCAGCCCCATTTCGTACATGCCGAACAGAATGCGGCGGTGCACGGGTTTGAGACCGTCGCGGACATCGGGCAGCGCGCGTCCAACGATCACGCTCATCGCGTAATCGAGGTACGACTTTTTCATCTCGTCTTCAATGTTGATGGGGACGAGATTCTTGCCGCCGCCGTCGCCGCCGAGGCTCATCTGGCTGGGCGGAGGAACGGGCGGTTTTCCGCCTCCGGACTCGCCGCCACCTGCTGGATTCTGGGGATCTTGTTGATCTGCCAAGAAATAACTCCTAACAAACAATTTTAGCAGGTTGCGTTTGTAAGATGCACCGCCTGGGAGCTAATGAGCGGATCCGCCGGACGCCAGGTATCCGAGCGAGACGAGAAACTTCTCTGCCGCCCGCAACGTTTCGCCGTAGAACGGGTTGCCGGGCCGGTTATTGAAAAACCCGTGGGTTTGGCCGTCGTAGCCGACCAGTTCACAGCGGTTGCCCGCGGACTGCGACTTCTTCGTGTATGCCTCCACCGTCGAGTACGGGACAGTGTTGTCCGCCTTGCCGTGAAAGATCACCGTGGGTGGCGCACCTTTGGACACGTGACTCGCCGGAGATACGGATGCAGGATCGACACCGGCAAACTCAGGCCGGCTCGAGAGGGCGCCATCCCCCGTCAACGAAAGCGCGGGGTTAAACAGAACCAGTGCATTGGGTTTCGAACTGATCGAAGGATCCTCGCCCGGCTCTTCGAGCCCCTCAATCACGCCGGCCGCCGCCGCGATATGTCCCCCCGCCGATCCCCCGCCGGCAGCAATTCGGTTCGGATCGATTCCGAGCCGCGCGGCATTCCGGCGTACATATCGAATCGCGGACTTCGCATCGTGAATACTGTCCAAAGCGGTGGACTGGTTCCGGCTCGACACACGGTAGTCAGCCGAGATCGCCACCATCCCCAGCGCCGCCAGCCTCCGGCACTGTCCTTCGAATTGCGCCGGACTTCCGTTCCGCCAGCCGCCTCCGAAGAAGAACACGATAGCGGGTCGCGGCGGCGTCTTGCCCGCACCTGTTGGGGGCTCAAAGATATACAAGCTCAGAGACGCCTGCCCGGCGCGCTTGTATACTTCGGCCTTCGCGTCCGGAAACCGCGGGGGATACGGAAGCTGTGAGTTCTGAGCCATTGCGGGCAACAGGACGGACCAAATCAGCATCGGGATACGAAGGGTGTTCAGAATCTGCATCGGGAGTCGACACAATTGTACTGCCGGCCGTTCCTGCGCCAGAGACCATGCAAAAATGAAGGTATGCGGAGGCGGTGGTTTCTCTTCGGATTTCCCCTGGCAGCGGCGTGCACGGCATTCGCCGCGGCGGCCGCGACCACCATCCGCGGAAAACTCGCCACCAGCAAGACCAATCCGGAACTCCAGTCGAACGACGGCCGGCGGATCCCGCTCACGGGCGACGTTCCCACGGTCGGCGTGCTGGGCGACGACCGCCTCCAGGGCGTCGACTTCGAAGCCACCGGCACTCCCGGCGAGAAATTCCAGATCGACCCCATCCACACCAAAGCGATGTTCGTCCACAAGGACGGCAAAAAGCTGATGATCACCTATTGGTGCGACGTGTGCTACATTCGCACGTACACTCCCGGAATATGCTGGTGCTGTCAGAAAGAAACCGATCTCGATTTGCGCGAGTCCATTTCGGACTGACCGCGCTGGTGTTGCTCACCTCCCCAACCCTCATGCAAGCTGCCCGCTACGGCGCCGAGGACCTCACCTCCGGCGGCCTTCAAATCGTCAAGCTCATCGACCACGAGTACAAGACCGAGGTGTCGATCCTCGTCTCCGTTGGAAACAACGCCTTCGACATGAAGGTGAACGACAAGCCTGTTTTCTGGTCGCCGTACGCCGACATCAAGGAACAGAAGACGCGCCCGCAGATGCTGGGCAATCCGTTCCTTGCGCCTTGGGCGAACCGTCTCGACCACGAAGGCTTCTACTTCGCCGGCAAGCATTATCCGCTGAATCCCGGCTACACGAACTACCGCAAGGATAATCACGGCCAGCCGATCCACGGCCTGATCGTCAACACCAACCGCTGGGAAGTGAAGGAAACGCGCGTATCCAGCGACGCCGCCTGGGTCACCAGCCGCATCGATATGTGGAAGTACCCCGACATCATGGCGCACTTCCCGTTTGCGCACTCGATCGAGATGACCTACCGCCTGCACGACGGCGCGCTTGAGGTCGAGACTGCGGTCTTCAATCATTCGCACGACGCGATGCCGCTATCGATCGCCTTCCATCCGTACTTCCAGGTAACCGACGCGCCGCGCGACGAGTGGACGGTGAAGCTTCCCGCCAAGTATCACGTGGAACTCACCAGGACGCTCGTCCCCAGCGGAGAACGCACGCCGAACCCGCACGCAGGAAAGACCGTCTCGCTTAAGGGCATTCAACTCGACGACGTGTTCGACGGCGTCGATGGGGATCGCGAGTTTTCGGTCACAGGCAAACAGCAGAAGGTGTCGGTCGTGTTTGGACCCAAATACCCCGTCGCTGTTGTCTACGCGCCGCCGGGACGTCCCTTCATCTGCTTCGAGCCGATGACCGGCGTTACCAACGCATTCAATCTCAACCACGCCGGCAAGTATCCCGAACTGCAAACCGTGCCCGCCAATGGCGTCTGGCGCGAAAGCTTCTGGGTCAAGCCCACCGGATTCTAAAGAGGACCACCCGCATGTCGCCCACACTCCAGAAGGCCACGCTCCTGAACCGCTACGCCGTCGTCGTAGCCCCGAAGGCTCCAATGCTCGAATGGGTCCAGTCGCTCGATTCCAACACCAGCGAAATCACCCTGCGCGACATGAAGTCAGAACCCGACGTCTACCTCATTCCCTACACTGATGAAGAGGCTCCGCTCGAGGAGGCCCTGCGACCGTTTTTCGAAGCGATCTTCGAAGACCAGCTCTTCGGCTGGTGGACCGTACAAAAAGACTGGCCGCAGAATCGCGACTGGAAGACGTTCGGCAAGTTCTTCGATTACAAAATCGCCTCGATGGTCACCGACCTCGGTGGAACCAAAGCCATCCGCCGCGAGAGCCTATACTAGGATCCGCGGCGGCCGGCGCCCGATGCGCCTGATACTTTGAGCCGCCGTTCCGTATCGATCAGCACCCGCTTGCGGTCGAGTCCCCAGCGATAGCCGCCGAGTTCCCCGCTGCCGCGAATCACGCGATGGCACGGGATGACCAGCGCCACGCGATTGGTCGCGCAGGCGCGAGCGACGGCGCGAGCGGCCTTCGGCTGGCCGATCCCCTCGGCGACCTCCTGATACGATTGCACGCTGCCGTACGCCACTTCCTGCTGCAGATACCGCCACACCTTCATCTGAAACGCGGTCGCCTGCAAGTCAAGCGGCAGGTCCAACCGTGGACTCTCGCCCCGCAAATGATCCTCGAGAGCGCGCATCCACTGGTGGAATTCGTCAGGGTACGGCCGCGCCATCGGTTCGATGCTTGCCGCCGCGGGATACTCCGCCTGCAGCATCGCCAGCAGTTCCGCCTCGGTATCTCCGAACTGGACAAAGCACAATCCGCGATCCGTCGCGCCGATCATCATGCGCCCAAGCGGAGACGGCACGGACACCCACGAGATCCGCACCCCCTTGCCGCCCGCGCGATATTTGGCAGGAGTCATGCCCAGTCGCGTGTCGACACGCTCGTACACACGGCTGCCGGATCCAAATCCCGACTCATAGATTGCGTCGGTGACGGAATGCCGATCGTCGCGCAAATTGCCTTTCAGCGAGTCCAAACGGCAGGCCTCGACGAACTGCCGGGGCGTCAACCCCATCACCGCCTTGAAACTGCGCTGGAAGTGGAACGGACTCAACCCCACCTCATCCGCAAGCAGGGACAACGGCAGCGACTCACGATCGAGGTTCGCGCGAATGAAGTCACAACTCTTGCGGATGCGTTCGGTATCGGGGTCCACGCCGCGCGTCGCCAACGGGCGGCATCGGAGGCACGGCCGTAATCCCGCCTGTTCGGCCTCCGCCGGCTCCAGGAAGAACCGTACATTGCGGCGCAAAGGTAGCCGGCAGGGGCAGGACGGGCGGCAGTAGACCCCGGTGGTCATGACGCCGAAAAAGAACTTGCCATCCCAGGACTTGTCCCGGTTGCGGATGGCGTTCCAGAAAATCTCTTCGTCGAAAATCGATGTCGTCATGACGCCATCATGCGGCGTTTCGCGCGAAGAGAATATCCGGATCTTGCCGTCACATCTTTATGTGTAGCGCAACGCGCCGACCGCGCCGAAGCCTCCCGGGATCCTCTCGGGCGGCACCACGAACACTTCGCCCGAATGATTGAGCGTTTCCACCGCCGCGGCGTTGTACAGATCATCAGCGCTCGCCACGACATCGCCCGATTCGCGGACCTTCCCCGTGATGTGATCGACATCACCCGTCGCGGTCAAACCCGTACATATGAAGGCTTCGCCGACCTTGCCTTTCGACGCGGCCCGCACCAGCGCCGTCAGTTCCGTCACGATCCTGGCTGAGCCCAGCGCACCGAAGACATGCGCATTCGCACGCAGTTCCGCAGGTGATGGGTTATCCATCACAATGGCGTGGGCCGTAGCCGCCAGCACCTCCTCCGGCATCGCGCCGTCGTCAGGACTCCGCACAATGCTCTGCTGCAGCAACCGCGAGTAGGTGTTGACATGCCGGTAAATCGAGAGTTCCGACACGGCGCCCGCTAGCACCAGCGGAGCCTTAGACGTCTCGAGAAACGCAGTCAACCCGCGATCCACCGCGACGCAATAATCACGGAAGTGCCGGTTGCTGGCTTCCGCCTCGGTGCCTGTGCCAAACGGCGCACGTTTCATCTTGCCGAGCGAGGACCCCACCGACGTCCGATTGTCGCGGCGGTGGTCGGGCTGGTCAAGCGCCAAAAAATCGTCGAGCGTGGCGGGAATCGACGGCGGCAGCGGCGCCGGTTTGCCGCTCTGGAACAGCCGGACGCCCTTCCTCGTCAGCGCCAGAACCCAGTAATCATGCGGTGTCGACGTATACTCGAGCAGCGGAATGATATGCGGATACGCCTCGACGTACACACCTGCGGCAATGTCAGCCGGAACCGTGTAGACCTCAAAACTCGCGGGGGTCCGAAACAGCGCCAGACTCTCCGAATGTCCGCGCTGCAGCCGTTCATCATTCGCCTGGAACGAGCGCACGGGAGCGAGCAATCCCTCGATGTCCGTGGGTGACAAGCCGCGAATCTTCAGATGTTCCACAGCCAGGTTGGTGAAAGAACGCAGAAGAACGTCCGATCGGGGCGATGCGGCCCCCTGCTGATACGCAGGTAAATAGATGGAGACGCACACTCCCTGCAACCTTGCGAGCCTCTTTACTGCATCCAGCGTGACGGGTTGGTACTCTACCGCGATGGCTGTCATAGCGATCACCTCAAAACCGCATGTTGCAACTCGATTGCCATGTGGCGGGACGATTGCAGCTACGATGATCGAATGACGCAGGGACAGGCCAATCCGCGATGGACCCTTTGGATTTTGACCGCGCTGGGCGCGGTACTGGTCTATCAGATGTTGCGTCCTTTCGCCGAAGCGTTGGCGGCAGGCGCACTACTGGCAGTGGCATTTCGCGCGCCCCACCTCAGGATTCGTAGGCATATTCCCGGTCCCAACGTGAGCGCTACGGTATCCACCGTCATCATGGCCCTGATTTTCATCGTGCCACTGAGCGTGATCGTCCCGGTCCTCGCCCAGGAACTGAGAAACGGCATCGCCGCGCTCCGGCAGGCCCCGGCCGTCGGATCCCCCATCGCGGACTGGCTCCGGCAGGGTCTACAGCAGGCGGGGGAGTGGGCTCTGCGACAGGGTGTTTCCGCGATCGCCTTCGCCACCGGAGGCGTCATCCAAACCTTCGTCGCCATCACGACCTTCTACTTTGCCCTGCGCGACGGGGACCGGCTTTTTGACGAAACGGTCGCGATCTCCCCGCTCGGCCGCAAGCGCACCGAGGGACTTCTGCATGCCGCGGGCGACATGATCCACGCCAGCGTCTATGGTGTGGCGGGAGTCGCGCTGGCGCAAGGGACCTTGTGCGGCGTCGGCGTCTGGATCGCCGGCCTCCCTGCCCCGATCCTGTGGGGAATTGCAACAGCTGCCGTATCGGTGATCCCCTTTGTCGGCTCCGCGCTGGTGTGGGTCCCGGCCGTGATTGTATTGTTTTCCCGGGGATCGACCGGGATGGCGATCTTCCTGCTGATCTGGGGCGCCGCCGTGGTTTCGATGGCCGACAACTTCGTTCGTCCCTGGATTCTCGCCTCGCGCGTCGCGATCCACCCGATGCTGGTGATGGTGTCGATGTTAGGGGCCGCTCAGGGCTTCGGCATCGTCGGATTTGTCGCAGGTCCTGTGCTGCTGGCGATGTTCCTGGCCGTCCTCCGCGCCCTGCGCGAGGAAACGGCACAAACCGATCCCGCTTGACCTCACAGCTTCTCGGAAGCAGATTTCTCTTCTTGGTTCAGGAAAACGAACAAGGATCGTCCCTCGTCGGAAACCGTAACCCCAGAACCAGCCTTGCTTACCCATGTCCTCAAATTCATCCGTGTCTGCGCGTTTCAGAACTGGCCCTGCACGCGTCTTCGCTCAGGTTGCCAAAGCATTTGTGTCAATACATAATGTAGTTATCGGATCACGAGGTTCGTTTGGGACCGAAAGAAGAACAGCCGGAACTTGGCTCTTCACCGGATCACGTTCGAAGACGCAGTTCGGATCTTGGAAGGCCCTACATTCGAGAGAACCGATGACCGTTTCGACTATGGCGAGGTTCGTGTCTACGCGATCGGCCTGGTGCATGGCCTGGAAGTCACAGTGATCTACACCGATGCATCCGAGACCGAACGCCGTATCATCTCGGCCTGGAGGGCAACACGTCATGAAAGAGAAGCATACTGGCAAAATGCGGGCGAAGCGTAAAGGGACCGATTGGGATCGCCTCGCGTCAGCCACAGACGAGGAGATCCGCGCAGCCCAGGGAGCCGATCCGGATGTGCGCCCAACTGATGCGGAATTCTGGAAGAAGGCAAAAGTGGTTCTACCGCGAGCCAAACAAACGGTGACAATCCGGCTCGATGCCGATCTCCTCGAGTGGCTCCGCAGGCAGAAGGGTTATCAAACGCGAATCAATGCCGTCTTGCGTACGTACATGGAAGCTCAGAAGTAGCGGCCCCACCAGGCCGGTTCGCTACAATCGAGCCAAGTGATTCGAATTACCGTACGCTACGGGTTACTGGCCCTGTTTGTGTGTCTTCTCGCCGTTTCCGGATTCTCCTATTGGACCGGCTACCGCGTTCTGCCGGAAGTCGATGGCGAAATCACCGCCGAAATCCAGGCCCCCGGGGCCATCACCCGCGATGATCGCGGCGTACCCACCATCACCGCCGCCTCTATTGAAGACGCTCTGTACCTGCAAGGCTACGCCACCGCGCAGGACCGCCTGTTCCAGATGGACGCACTTCGCCGCAAGGCCGCCGGCGAACTTTCCGAAGTCGCCGGAGCCGTCACGATGGAACTCGACATCGAGGCCCGCCGCCTGCGCATGCGCCGCGCCGCCGAACTCCACGCCCGAGTGATGCCCCCACAGGACCGGGCCTATATCTCCGCCTACGCGCGCGGCGTCAATCACTTCATCCGTACCCATCGCGACAAACTGCCGCTGGAGTTCACCCTCATGGGCTACGCACCCCGCCCGTGGACCGTCACCGACACCGTCCTCTGCGGTCTCGAAATGCATCGCAGCCTGACGTCCACCTGGAAACATGAAGTCCAGAAACAATCGCTGCTCCAGACCGGCAACCCCGAGAAGGTCAATTTTCTCTACCCGCCCCGCGCCGGCGGCGAAATCGCCCCCGGATCCAACGCCTGGGCGATCAGCGGCCGCCACACGGCATCCGGCAAGCCGCTGCTTTCGAACGACCCGCACCTCATGTGGACCCTACCCTCCACCTGGCACGCCATCCGCATCCAGGGCGGAGACCTGCATGTCGCCGGCGTCGCGCTCCCCGGCGTCCCCAGCATCATCATCGGCCACAACGAAAACATCGCCTGGGGCGTCACCAACCTCGGCTTCGACGTCCAGGACCTCTACGAAGAGCACATCGATCAGCGCACCGGGCGCTACGAGTTCCAGGGCCAGCAACTGCCGCTCCTCGTCGATCGCGAGGTTATCGTCGTCAAAGGTGAGAAACCCCAAACCCTCGACATCGGCATCACCCGCCATGGTCCGCTCGTTCAGTTCACGGGCAACACCGCGCTCGCGCTGCGTTGGATGGCGACCGAGATCGGGACCTTCCAGTTCCCCTTTATCGACCTCGGCCGCGCCAAGAACTGGGAGCAGTTCCGCGCCGCGTTGAAGCGCTTCCCCGGACCCGGCCAGAACTTCGTCTACGCCGACCGCGAAGGCAACATCGGCTATCAGGCCACAGGACTCCTGCCCGCCCGCAAGCCCGGCCATCTCGGCGACGTCCCCGCCCCTGGCTGGACCGGCGAATTCGAGTGGACCGGCGCCGTGCCTTTCGAGGACCTCCCCACGGCCTTCAACCCGGCCGACGGCTACGTCGTCACGGCCAACCAGAATCCCTTTCCGCCGAAGGACGCGAAGTTCCCCATCCACGGCGACTTTTCGCCGCCCTATCGCGCCAACCAGATCCGCGCGCTGCTGCAAACCAAGGCCGGCAAATGGGCTCCGGAAGACATGGTCATCATCCAGAAGGACGTCTACTCCGCCTTCTCGCATTTCCTCGCGCAGCAGGTGGTCGCGGCGTTCGACAAGCGCAAGCCGACCAATGGCGCGCTGCCGGAAGCTGTCGCATTGCTCCGTTCCTGGAACGGGCAAATGGAAAAAGGCCAGTCCGCGCCGCTCATCGTGACGTTCGTTTATCAGCGGCTGAAGCGCGCCGTCGTCGAAAGCGCGGCGCCGAAGAAGGGCGACGTGTACCAGGATCAGATGGGGCAAGCTGTGATCGAACGCCTGCTGCGCGAGCGTCCCAAGGGCTGGTTCGAGGACTGGGACAAGACGCTCATCCAGGCGCTGGACGACGCCATCGAGGAGATCCGCACACGCCAGGGCAGCAACCCGGCAGGCTGGGATTACGGCAAGTACAACGAGGTCACCATCCCGAATCCCGTGCTGGGGCGCATCCCCGTCATCGGCGAGTTACTGGGACTCGTCAACGTCGGTCCCATCGAGATGTCGGGATCCTCGACGACGGTGAAGCAGACCGGCAGGAACATTGGTCCCTCGATGCGCTTCACCGCGAACCTCGCCGATTGGGAGCAATCTCGTCTCGACCTCACGATCGGCGAATCCGGCCACGTCTTCTCGCGCAACTACAAGGATCAGTGGGAATCCTACTGGAGCGGCCGGAGCACGCCCTTCGGCTTCTCGGTCCCCGCGAAGTCCACGTTGCGGGTCCGCCCGGCCGGCCAATAGCCTTTTGCGGTATCACAGGTGATACCATCCATTTGTGTCCAATGCGGCGAAAACTCTTGCCAAAATGAGGCGCAATCCCCGCGATTGGCGGATCGAAGATCTCAAGATGATCGCGCAAAGTCTGGCGATCGACTGCGATCATCACGGCTCGAGTCACGCAGTCTTTCGTCATTCGGAAGCGGGCCGCCTGTCGGTCCCGGCGCATCGGCCAATCAAACAGGTCTACATTCGGGCGTTTGTGGACTTCGTCAATAAGGTGGTTCAGTCAGATGAAGATTAGTCAAGCTCTGATCCAGTCCTATGCTTTCACGATTCGCCCGCTTTCTGAAGAAGAAGGTGGCGGATATCTGATTGAGTACCCAGACCTGCCTGGGTGTATGTCGGATGGAGAGACTCCGGAAGAGGCCCTCCACAATGGACGCGACGCCGTCAAGGCCTACCTGCTGGACTGTCAAAAGCATGGCGACCCCATTCCCCAGCCCGTGACCGCGAGTGGTCAATGGCGACAGCGCGTTCCACGCAGTCTTCACGCACGCTTGGTCGTGCGAGCCCGCGAAGAGGGCGTCAGCCTCAACACACTGGTTACATCGTTGATCGCTGAGGGGCTCGGTAAACGGGCATCCTAGACCTGCACAAGCAAAAAGGGCCGGAAGCGCGAAGCTCCCGGCCCTCTTTCGTGCTTCTCGACTAAGCCAGCTTGTGCCGCTTCAGCGGCAACTCGCGGACCCTCTTGCCGGTCGCCGCGAACACCGCATTCGTGATCGCCGGAACCATCGGAGGAACACCCGGTTCCCCAACGCCCGCCGGAAGATCGTTGCTCGCAATTACGTGCACATGCGTCTCCCGCGGAGCCTCGTTCATGCGCGCCACAGGATAGTCGTTGAAGTTCCGCTGCTGGATCCGGCCGTCCTTCGCCGTCACTTCACCCAGCATCGCGATCGACGTTGCGAACACCGACGCGCCTTCAAACTGCGCCTGCACGCGATCCGGATGGAACGTGCGTCCTGCGTCCACCGCGAGATCGACGCGCGGGATCGTCAGCTTACCCTTGCTGTCGACCTCCACCTCAACCACCGCGGCCACGTACGTCAGGAACGAGCGGTGCACCGCCACGCCGTACCCGCGTCCGTTGCCGGACTTCTTCTTGCCCCACCCCGACTTCTCGGCGGCGAGTTCCAGCACGCGCTTCATGCGGCCCGTATCTACCGGATACACATCGAGCGGCTTGTCGTTGTTCCAGACCTTCATGCCCTGGCCCGTGAAATCAACCTTGCGCGAGGGTCCGAGCAACTGCATCAGGTACTCGATGCGATCGCGATTCGCCGCGGCCGCCAGTTCATCGGCGAACGAGTGGATCGCGAACGCATGATAGATGTTCGCCACCGCGCGCAGCCATCCGATGCGCACATGATTCTTGGCAGGACCATTCTCGGAGCGGTGATTCGCCAGGTCGAACGGCAGATCCGTCCAGCCCATGCCCATCTCCAACTCCATCGCGTAATCGGCGCCCGGCGCGAACGTCGTTCCGATTGACGGGAACACGCTGCGCTGCAACCATGCTGTCGGCAGACCCTTGTCATTCGTCGCCGCCTTCATGTACATCGCCGCCACCGAGTGATAGTAGTCGAACCGGATGTCGTCTTCGCGCGTCCAGACCACCTTCACAGGCTTGCCCGTCTGCTTGGACAACAACGCCGCTTCCACCACGTAATCCGGCTTGGACTTGCGGCCGAAACCGCCGCCCAGCAGCGTCACGTGACAGGTGACGTCTTCCTTCTTGATGCCCAGCGCGCCGGCCACCGCATCCTGTACAGCCTGCGGATCCTGCGACGCGGTCCACGCCACGACCTTGCCGTCTTTGAACTCGGCCACTGCAGCAGGCGGTTCCATCGGCGCGTGCGCGAGCATCGGCGCGTAATATTCCGCCTCGTGCACCTTGCCGGCCTTGGCGAACTCCGCATCAACATTGCCGATGTTGCGCACCACCTTGCCCGGCTTGCGCGACGTCTCCTGCAACTGCTTCTTGAACACGTCGCTGTCGTAGGTCGCGTTGGGACCATCGTTCCACTCGACCTTCAGCTTCTTGCGGCCCTGCATCGCGGCCCAGGTCGAATCGGCGAGCACCGCCACGCCGCCCAACTGCTGGAACAGCGGCGCGCCGCCCTTGAAGCCTTCGAGTTGCACAGTCTGCGAAACGCCCTTGACCTTCTTCGCTTCCGCGTCGTCGAAGCTCTGCACCTTGCCGCCGAACACCGGGGGACGCTCGATCACCGCAACGAGCATACCCGGCATCTTCGCATCGATGCCGAACTGTCCCTTGCCCGTCGTCAGGTCTTCCGCATCCACCATCGGCGTGTTCTTGCCGATGTACTTGTACTCCGACGGCGACTTGAACTTCAGTTCTTCCGCCTTCGGAACCGGCAGCTTCGAGGCGTCCGCGACGAGTTCGCCAAAGCCCAGCTTCTTGCCGGACTTCGCATGCACGATGAAGTTGTTCTCGGCCTTGCACTCGCTCGCGCTGACGTTCCACTTCGCAGCAGCCGCGCGCTCCAGCATCGTGCGCGCCGTCGCGCCCGCGATCCGCATCGCATCTGCGAAATCGCGAATCGAGCAGGATCCATCGGTATTCTGAGAACCATATTTCGCATCGCCGATCGCCTGTTCGACCTTCACGCGTTTCCAATCGGCGTCGAGTTCATCGGCCGCCACCATCGGCAGCACACTGCGGATACCGGTGCCCATTTCGGAGCGGTGCGCCACGATCACCACTGTGCCGTCCGTCTCGATGCCGAGATATACGCTCGGATTCCAGGCCTTCGCGGCAGCTTCCGCCGTCTCCGGCAGCACCTTGGCGCCAAGCACCAATGCGCCGGCCGACAGGATCCCCTGCAGGAATTCCCGGCGTGTGGAAGTGATGGGTTCAATGTTCCGTGCCATTACGCCTTCACCCCCGCGGCGACCTTGATCGCCTTGCGAATTCGTTGATACGTGCCGCAGCGGCAGATGTTGCCCTGCATGGCGTCATCGATCTCTTTGTCCGAGGGCTTCGGATGCTCCTGCAGCAGCGAAGCCGCCTGCATGATCTGTCCGCTCTGGCAATAGCCGCACTGCGCGACTGCACATTCACGCCAGGCCTTCTGCACCGCATGTTCGCCCTTGGGATGCAGCCCTTCAATCGTCGTAATCTTCTTGCCGGCGACGGACTTCATCGGCGTGATGCAGCTACGCGTCGCCTTGCCGTCCACCAATACCGTGCATGCGCCGCAAAGGCCCATGCCGCAACCATATTTCGTGCCGGTCATCTCGAGACCTTCGCGCACGTACCACAACAGTGGCATATCGGGATCGCCGTCGAATGAACGGTTCACCCCGTTGATCTTGAGCTTGATCATGAGTTGCAGGATACCATTCATGGCAGACTGATCATGATGAGCAAAATAGCGTTGGTCACAGGCGCGGGCAGCGGCATCGGACGCGCGGTCGCCTTGAAGCTGCAAAGCAATGGTTATGACGTGGCGCTCGCCGGACGCCGCGCCTCCGAACTCGACAAGACCGCGTCACTCGCGGCGGCGGGCGGAGGCCGCATGATCGCCGTCCCCACCGATGTCGGCAAGCCCGAATCCGTCGACGCATTGTTCGACGCGGTCGCCAAAGAATTCGGACGCCTCGACGTGCTCTTCAATAACGCCGGCATGGGCGCGCCCGGCATCCCGATGGAAGAGCTGACCTTTGAACAGTGGTCCGCGGTCGTCGCCGTGAACCTCACCGGCGCCTTCCTCTGCGCCCAGCGCGCCATGAAGATGATGAAGAACCAGGCGCCGCGCGGTGGACGCATCATCAACAACGGATCCATCTCCGCCACCACGCCGCGGCCGAACTCCGCGCCCTACACCGCCACCAAACACGCCATCACCGGACTCACCAAGTCCATCGCCCTCGACGGCCGCCCGTTCGACATCGCCTGCGGCCAGATCGACATCGGCAATGCCGCGACCGAGATGACCGAACGCATGAGTGCAGGCATCGTGCAAGCCAACGGCAGCATGATGGTGGAACCTCGCATGGACGTCGATCACGTCGCCAACGCGGTCTTCTATATGGCGAGTCTCCCGCTCGAAGCGAACGTCCTCACCATGACCGTCATGGCGACGAAAATGCCTCTCGTCGGGCGCGGTTAAAGAGCTAAGATAAGAGGCAATGATCCAGTTCGTTCGGAACTACGACGACCTCTCCACCGACAAAGGTTTTCAGTTCAAGTTCTATTGCGACAAGTGCGGCAACGGCACCATGTCGCGCTTTCAACCCTCCGCCATCGGCATTGCCGGCTCGCTTCTCAACGCGGCCGGCAATCTCTTTGGATGGGGCCATGCCGCCGGCAATTCGGCCTACGAGATCCAGCGCGCCGTCGGAGGCAAAGCCCACGACGAAGCCCTCAAGACAGCAGTTGAAGAGGGCAAGCAGCACTTCAAGCAGTGCACGCGCTGCGGCAAGTGGGTTTGTCCCGAAGTCTGCTGGAACGAAAAAGCCAACCAGTGCGAAGAGTGCGCGCCGGACTTCCACGAACAGCTGACCTCCGCACAGGCGCACGCCAAAGCCGACGCCGCGCGCCAGCAACTCTACGAAAAGGCCCAGCAGACCGACTACGTGTCCGGCGTCGACATGCGCGCTGACTCCGTCGTCAAATCGGCTCCGGCCGGCGGCGCAGGCGGAACCGCTGTATGCTCCAATTGCAGCGCCCAACTCGGCGAAGCCAAATTCTGCCCGCAATGCGGAACGCCCGCGCCGAAATCAACGCCGAAGTTCTGTCCGCAGTGCGGCCATCAGCCCGCGCCCGGCGTGAAGTTCTGCCCCGAGTGCGGCTGTAAGTTCTAAGCGTCCCAATGTGGATCCGCTGGACCCTCATCGCCGCGGCGCTCCTCGCGTTCATTCTCGTCCCGTTCGCGATCTTCGACGAACCGCTGTCCAACTGGACTCTCTCGCGTCTGCGCGAGAGTCCGGACAGCGCCTTCGCGTGGATCGTCGCCGCCCTCGCCTCTGACGTTTTCCTGCCGGTACCGTCGAGCATCGTCAGCACCCTCGCGGGCACACTGTTGGGATTTCCGAAAGGGCTCGCCGCCTCGTGGCTGGGGATGATGCTCGGATCTCTCGGCGGCTACTGGTTCGGAGCCAAAGCCGCGCGCGGCCTCGTCGAACGCACCGTGGGTATCGAGGAACTCCGTCGCGTCGAGCGCCTGCGCGAACGCTTTGGCGCCTGGGGAATCGTCGTCAGCCGCCCGGTGCCCGTGCTCGCCGAAGCCAGCGTCATCGCCGCCGGATTCACGCGCATGCCCTTCGCGCCGTTCGCCTTGCTGAACGCACTCGCGAACCTCGGCGTCAGCGCCGCCTACGCCTTCACAGGCGCAACCGCCGCGGACCGCGATTCTTTTCTGTTTGCATTCGCAGGATCCATCGGACTCCCGGCCATCGCGATGGCGATCGCTAAATTGCGCAGCCGCTAGACCTCGAGGGTCATCACCAGCGCGGGATACCCGTTCTGCCGCACACGCCGCGTTTCGACGATCCGAAAATCGGTTCTCCGCAGCAGGTCGCGCAACCGGTGCTCGATTTGCGCGCCCCAGAACGCGGGCGCAATCCGCACACACCAGACGAACAGCCAGTTGAACACTTTCGAATCCTCGCCGATCAGCACGATCGTCAGGCGTCCGCCAGGCTTCAACACGCGCTGGAACTCTTCGAACGCCTGCACCTGTTGCCGGCGATCCAGCAGTTCCAGCATCAGGCAGCTGAACACGAAGTCGAACGACGCATCCGCCAGTGGCAGGCTGCACGCCGACGCCGTATTGCAGAAACTGTTGGCCGAGGGAAGCATCTCGCGCGCCGTGCGCCCCGTACGAGCCGCCATCTGGTGGGAATAGTCGATGCCAACGGTCACACCCGACGGATTGTGCTGCACGAGCTTGCGGAACAATTCGCCGGATCCCGTGCCCACTTCCAACACCCGAGATCCGTCGCGAACCCCTGACATCTCGATCGCTGCCTTCTGCGCGATCCGGTGGAACAAATAAGAAGAAGCCGGATAAATCGCAGCCAGCCGGTCGTACACGCGCCGTGTCCGCCGGGCCATTGCTCCCGGCGCCAGCGCAGCGCGAACTGCTGAAACGGCATTCAGGGTTTCCGAGCTAGGCGTCATCTTTGCTTATGCTCCTCTCGTCGTCTTAGTCGCGACCTTCCATGCAGACCTTGACTATTGGAACACACTGCCGGACGCTGCGCGGAAGTGTGCCCGCGCCAGGCCGGCAAAGTTCGCAACCACCGCATCGCGGCTCGACCTCGCCGCTTCGCGCCATACCATGCCGATCCGCCACGCCGCCTCCGGAACACCGGCTTCGGCGAAGCGCACGCCCGGCAAACGCATGTGCCGTGCCGACGACGGCGCCAGCGCCACCCCCAAGCCCGCGGCCACGAGCACCAGGATCGTGTAAATCTGGTTCGCCTCCTGCACGACCCGTGGATGAAAACCTGCTGCCCGGCACGTCGCCAGCACGTGCTCGTGATACGCGCCCGAGGTCGACCGCGACAGGATGATGAACGGCTGATCCGCCACATCCCGCAACTTCCCGCGGAACCGCTCGGTGGATTTGGTCACTACCTCCAACCGCTCCTCGATCACCGGCGTGATGCGCAATCCGGCCGATTCCGCCACCGGCAGGCGCACGAACGCGACATCGATTTCCTCCCGCCGCAAGGCGGCCAGCTGCTCCGCGCTCGCCATGTCACGGACCGTCACATGCACGTGCGGATACCGCTTGCGGAACTGCATCAGCACGCTCGGCACGCCCGCCGTCACCGCGCCCAACCCCAAACCAACGCGCAACGCCCCAGCCTCGCCGCGCATCGCCATGCGAGAGATCGCCTCGACGTGCGCAGACTCCGCCAGCAGGTTCGTCGCGCGCTCCTGCAACAGCACCCCGGCGGGCGTCGGAGACACGCCGCGGGTATGCCGTGAGAACAGAGCGCCGCCCAGTTTCGCTTCCAGCTTCTGGATCCGCTTCGTCAGCGCCGGCTGCGATACGCCGATTCTCTGCGCGGCTTCTCCAAAATGCAGCGTCTCGGCCAGCGCAACGAAGGCGCGCAGTTCTTCGAGTTCCAGACTCATAACTTTGTGTTATCAATTCTAGCCGGAAATGTATTGGACGGAATGAGCGAGAAGTCCCTATAGTGAGACAAATGGGGTTTCCAGAGGACCGTCCGCAGATCACCGCTCAGGCGCAGTTTCTCCGTCACCAGAAGGAACTGGAGGCGCTGCCCCTCGACCAGCGCTTTCAATACATCTTCGAAAACAACTTGTGGGGCAATGAAGAATCGCGCTCCGGCGATGGATCCACGCTCGTCGAAACACAGGTCCTGCGTGAAGCCATCGTCGCCCTCCTCGCCGAAGTCGGCGCGACCTCGCTCCTCGACGCTCCCTGCGGCGACTTCAACTGGCTCAGCGAAGTCCAATTGAACATCCCCTACACCGGCGCGGACATCGTCCCTGCGCTCATAGACGCGAACAACCGCCGCTACGCATCGCCCGCTCGGACGTTTCTCCACCGCGACCTCACCGGGACCTCCCCTTCGGATCCCCTGCCCCCCGCCGACGTGGTCCTCTGCCGCGACTGCCTCGTGCACCTCTCCTACGCGAACATCGCCAAGGCCTTCGCATCGATCCGCAAGACCGGCGCACGCTACCTGCTGACCACGCACTTCACCGGCATCACCGCCAATCACGACATCGCCGACGGGGACTGGCGCGCCCTCAATTTCGAACTGGCGCCCTTCCACCTGCCGCCACCTCTCAAGATCATCGTCGAAAACTGCGCCGAAGCCGGAGGAGCCTTCGCCGACAAGTCCCTCGGACTCTGGCGCGTCGCCGACCTCCCGGACCCTCGACCATGTCTAACTCGCTCGCGCCCCTGCACCGCGGCGTCGATACGGGCGGAACGAAACTCCTGATCCTTGACCGCAGCAACGGATCCGAAGTCCGCCACCAGTTCGCCACAGGACCTTCATTCCGTCCCGTGGACCTCCTCGACATCCTCGCCGAACTCCCGCCCGCCGACACCACCGGCCTCGCGCTGCCCGGCCTCGTCGACGCCAGCGGCGTGGTTCAGGATTGCGATGTCCTCCCCGCCTTCTCAGGTTGGGCGCCTCCGCCGCAACTCACCGCGCTCAATGATGGAGAAGCCGCGCTCGTATCCACGCTCCCCACTGCCGACCCGATCACCATGGTCGTCGGCGCCGGAACCGGCATCGTCTCCTCACTCCAGATGAACGGCGTACGCCTCCGCACCCTGCGCCCCTTCGCTGGCGAGTTCGGCCACATGCCTCTCGGCTCACTGGGGCGCACCCTCGACTCCGCAGCCTCCGGCGCCGCGATTCTCAAACAAGCAGGGCTCACCGGCGACGAAGTCTGCGCCCGCCTTCGCGCAAAAGACGCCGCCATCATCGACATCGTGCACACCGCCGGCGAAGCCCTCGGACTCGGACTCGCCGCCATCATTCAACTCATCCAGCCCGTCTCCATCGGACTCTACGGCGGAGCACTGCGCTATCCCTGTTATCTCGAGGCAGCCCTGCGCACCGCCCATCGCAACACCGATCCGCTGCTGCGCAGCCAGTGCCGCATCGAACTCCTCCCGGATCCCGACACCGCCGTCGCCCGCGGAGCCCTCAAAGCCGCCATCACCCTCGAATAATGACCCGCCTGGTCGCGTGCAGCGCCATCGTTCTCGGACTCGTCGTCGGCCTGCCCTACTACGGCATGCCGTTCTTTTACGACTACTTCGAACGCGCCTATCGATGGTCCCGCGCGGACGTCACTCTGGGACTCCCGCTCGCCACGCTGATCACTCTCATCGCCGGACCCTACCTGGTTCCCCGCCTCGCGCCCCGCACTTCACTCCTCGCCGGAACCCTCGCCGCTGCCCTCGCATTTCTCGGCATGAGCTACGCCGGCGGCAGCCGCTCGCTCTACTACGCCTTCTGGATCCTCTACATGCTCGGCTGGACCGTCGCCGGTCCGCTGGTTCATCAGGTGATCCTCACCCGCCGCATCCTGCGCGCCCGCGGATCCGCACTCGCGCTCGGATCCCTCGGCGTCAGCTTCTTCGGCGCGATGTCCGTCCGCGCGTTCCTGGGCCCGGTCACCGCCGCCTACGGCTTCGAGACCGCGTTGCGCACCCTCGCCTGCGCCGTCCTCTGCGCGTTGCCGTTCGCGATACTGATGGTCCGCGATGACCCCGAAGCCACACGCCCCGCGAACCATCAGTCCCAATCCACAAATCAACCGGCCATTCGCACCCGCACGTTCTGGCTCCTCCTCTGCGGCAGCACCTGCACCATCGGAGCCCTCGGAGCCATCAGCCAGCACCTGAAACTCATCTTTCAGGAAGCCGGCTACGCGCCCCAGGCGCTACTCGACCGCATCTACGGCGAAACCATCCTCATCATGCTCGTCATCGGCGCGGTGGGACGCCTCTCCTTCGGCTGGCTCGCAGACCGTTACCCCAAACGCCACGTCCTCACGGCCGCATTTTTATTGATCGCGATTGCGGCCCCCCTGTTGCTCCGTCTCACGCCGCCCGGCATCCCCATCCTCTTCGCGATCCTGTTCGGATTCGGCATGGGCATCGACTTCCTGCTCACGCCCGTCCTTGCCGCCGAGCACTTCGGGACCTCCGCCATGCCCCGCGTCATGGGCGTGATCCTCCCCGTCAACACCATCGGCCAGACGTGGTTCCCTTACGGCGTCTCGCTCCTGCGCGAAACCACGGGCAGCTACTGGATCCCGCTCTGCACCGTCTTCGCCTTCGCACTCCTCGGACGCCTCCTCATGGCAATGCTGCCCGCCGCGCCGCCGTACCCTCCAACTCGCTCTTGAGACGCAACAGAGCACGCTCCAGCGCCTCCCTCGTCCGCGAGGTCACGATGTTCCGCAACACCCTTCCCTTCACGCCGTCGAGCCCATCCTGCCGCGAACCCTTCAGCGTAAGCAGCACGAACCCGCCTCCGGGACGTCCCACGCACATCCACAAATCGATCGCCGTATGAAAGTAGTGCGATGCGTAGAGTTGCTTGTTTGCCACCAGGGTCTGCAAACCATCCGCCGGCTGATACACGATCACGTGATTCACTCGAAACGTCGGCTTCATTCCGAAATTCACACGCTCCCAATAGAAGTAGTCACTGGTGTGCGCGGGTCTCCCGGAAGGGAACGCGATCAGGTACCGGTAGAAATCGGGAAAGTAGCTCGGCAGCCCGCGCACCCGGCTCAACACCGCCTGAAAGCTCTCATCGATCGATGTCGGGTTCCCCTTGTCGTGGTACGCGCCCAGCGCCCGGTTCCCTTCCCGCCGGTACGCGTCAAGGGTCCGCAGCACCATCTTTCGAGCCAGCCGGTTCGCCTGTGCGGTCGCTTCGGTGGACTTCCAGTCGATAGCCGTACGGAACTCGTCCATGGCCTCTCGCGTGAGTTGGAACTCGCAATCACCCGGATTGCATTTGCGAAGATTCTCGACATCCGCGGGTTCAAGCCGCAGCGCGTTCAGGTCCTCAATCGCCGGACGCTCCGGAAGCCGCCGTGCGTCCAGGTAATTCCTGCCGTCAACCATCGCCTCCACGTTGCGATACTTTCCCAGAAAGTCCGACGGCTTTCCATTGACGTAAATGGCGCCCCACACCAGAATCTCAGCCGCGTCCCCGGCCTTCACCAGATGCACCACCGGAAGGCCCCGGCGGATCCGAGCCAGTTCCGCCTCATCAAGCCCGACCCGGGACCGGAGAATCTCTTCCTGCTCAGGGTCCGGCGTCACGGACGACGCCAAACAGAACCCCGCCCCGATGATCCCCAGCAGCGCCGCCAATCGCATTCCGCCTTCATTCTATCGCCGGAGCCCATCCCGATCGCGTATTTTTCCCGGGCAATTTCCTCGTAATCTGACTAGGTCACCCCATGCGGAAAACGCCTTACGCTGAGACTGAACCGAACGGAGGAAGTTCAGGTAAAAGGGCCTGAGGAGCACAATCAGGGCGGCAACCCGGCGCGCGAATCGAGGTAGGAACAGACAAAGTCTGGATCCGTACGCCGCAAAATATTCTTGGAGGGCCGCCCGCGGCTCATGAGCATTGCCTCTGGGCCGCGTGCTCCACGGGGTGGGCCGTGAAGGCTTTTTTGCATCGACGCAAACCGGTGGCTACCCGCCCTTGCTGCGGATTTCCGGCCCCGGAAAGCGCATACGGCGGCGCCGGCAAAACGGGTTGCAGCATGGCGGCGGGGTTGCTGCTACCCGAAAAGTCGGCGCTTCCGCATTCTCAGCAACCGGCGCCGCCGGCAACCGCATCTTCGGCGGTTCTCGCCAAACAAACCCCAAACACTCGCGAACCTGGACCACCAGTTTCCGGCAGCCCGCAACCGCATGGAGGTGACCAACCGTGAGCACCTTATCGGATTTCCGCATTGTCGGAGCCGACCTCTCCAATCTCCAACGCAACCCATACCGCGCCGCCGCCGACTTTATCCGAGGACGTTTCACGGTCGAGGGCGACCTCACGGCCGCCGTCCGAGCCTGCCTCCAGCGCGACCACCACGCCCTCCGCTCCTGGATCGGCGGCCTTCTGGTCCGCTGGTCCGAGAGTCCGCCCATCGTCTGGCTCCTCCAGCATGGCTCCCGTGAAACAACCGCCCATGACGTCCGCTTCCATTACGACCGCTCGAACGGCTTCTACAAACAGTTTCTCGACCCGCGCATGGTGTACTCGTGCGCCTACTTCGAGAACCCGCACCAGTCGCTCGAGGACGCGCAACTCGCCAAACTCGACCGCATCTGCAGAAAACTCGACCTGCATCCCGGAGAGACGCTTCTCGACATCGGATGCGGTTGGGGATCCCTGCTCTTTCACGCCTGCGAGCGCTACGGCGTACACGGGACCGGGTGCACGTTGAGCGAGCAACAGTGGCAATACGCCGTCACCGCGGCCCATGAACGCGAACTCAACCGCAGCGTACAGGTTCTCGAACTCGACTACCGCGATGTGCAAGGCGCGTACGACAAGATCGCATCCATCGGCATGTTCGAACACGTCGGCCGCCCGGGACTCCCCGAGTACTTCTCAAAAGCTCATCACCTCTTGCGCCGCGACGGACTCTTCCTCAATCACGGCATCGTCCACCGCTCCGGCTCCGGCTATGACGAGCAGTCCCTCTTCGTGCAGCGCCACGTCTTCCCCGGCACCGCGATGGTGACTCTGCCGGAACTCATCGACGCAGCAGAACGCGCCGGATTCGAAGTCCTCGAGGTCGAGAACATTCGCCCGCATTATGCTTTAACCTGCCGTGCCTGGATGGAACGCCTCCACCGCAACGAGAAGGCGTGCCTGGAACAGGTCGATGAGGAAACATACCGGACCTGGCTTCTCTACCTCGCCGGATCCGCCATCAACTTCGACGAAGGGTATCTCGACGTCCACCAGATCCTGTTTGCGCGCAGGGACAGTCAGGCCCGGCCCCTCATTCGCCATTACAAGTGAGCTTACGCGTGATCAGTGATGGTCGACTCGCGGTTCGATCTCGCGGACCCGCAGTTCGCGAATCACCCGGATCAGTTGCTCCACCACCGCCTCCACGAACCGCCGGCCTTTCTCCGCCGACGCCTTGGTCGGATCCCCCAGCGTTCCCGTGCGCGAATAGCGGCTGAAGAACTCCTGAAAGAAGACGGGCGACGGAGCCTGCAGGTCCCAGAAGAAGTACTCGCTGCGCTGTGCAGGAAAATCGGGCTCGGCGTGCTGCATCTGCACGAGGTCCCCCGCGAGATACAGCAAAGCCGACGTCTCGAGTTCGCACCCGTGCGCCATCCCGCCCGGATATGCGGACTCTCGCAACTCCGCGATCAGCGTTTTCGGCACCAGGTTCCACCACGGAACCATCGCGCAAATCGACTTCGAATGATTCGTCACGTTCCGCGCTGCGATATCCAGAAACGGAACATTGCTGCCATGCCCGTTCACCAGCAGGATCTTCTTGAACCCGTGATGCGCGAGGCTCATTCCGATATCGGTCACATACTGGATGAACGTCTCGCCGCGCACCGCGATGGTGCCGGGAAAATCGAGATGGTGCTCGTTGAACGCATAGTAAACGGATGGCAGCAGTACGGCCTCGCCCGCGATCTGTTCCACCGCGCGGCGGCTCATCTCCGTCGCGGTCAGGACGTCGGTCACGAGAGGCAGATGCGGACCATGCTGCTCGATCGTCCCGACCGGCAACACGGCTACGCAGTTCTGCGCGACGGCTTCTTTAATCTCTGGCCAGGTGAACTCTTCATAGCGATACTTCATATCGTGAATACTCTATCGCAAGGCTGGCTGTTATATTGAGAGAACATGGATCCAAGCGAAGAAGACCTGCGCGAACCCGCAGTCGAAGCCGCTGCCGTCGCCCTGGATGATGCCCAACCGGCCGCATCCGCCGAGGGCGAGCTGGCCCTTGTCGAACGAGCGAAAGCCGGCGACGCCCCCGCCTTTTCGGAACTCGTAACCCGTTACGAACGCAGAATCTTTCGTCTCGCCAAACGCATCACACAAAATGACGAGGATGCTGAGGACGTGCTTCAGGACGCCTTTCTCAAGGCTTACGAAAACCTGGATCGTTTTCAGGGGCACTCAAAGTTTTACACCTGGCTGGTCCGCATCGCAGTGAACGAAGCTCTGATGAAGCTTCGCAAACGCAAGTCGGACCGGACCGTGGCCTTGGATGAACCGATGGAAACCGGCGAAGAAACCGTGCAACGAGAAATCGCGGTCTGGGAAGGCAATCCCGAAGACAAATACACACAAGAGGAACTGCATGGCATCCTCGAGACCGCCATTCAGAGCTTGGCCCCGGCCTACCGCGCGGTCTTCGTTTTGCGGGACGTCGAAGAGTTGAGCACCGAAGAAACCGCAGCCGCGCTCGATCTCTCGATTCCCGCCGTAAAGAGCCGTCTCCTTCGCGCCCGCCTTCAGCTCCGAGAAAAGCTCACGCGACTGTTCAAGAAGCAACCGGAGGATATGCTTGCTTACTTGTAAAGACTTTTTACGCGAACTCAACGACTATCTCGACGAGTGCTGCGACAAGTCGCTGCGGTCTGAGATCGAGAAGCATTTATCGGATTGCCCGAACTGCTTCGTCGTCGCCGACACGACCCGCAAAACGGTGAATGTGTACAAGGGCATGCAAGCGCAGGCGTTGCCGGACAACCTGAAGTCCAAACTGATGGGGATCCTCGAAGCCCGCGTCCGCGCGCGCCAGGCCGGCGGCGGTTGTGGATGCAGCGGCGGCGAAGCTTCCGCCCAATCCGCCCCCCGTCCAGCCGAAGACAAGAACTGATCGCGACACCGCTCTCTGCTCCTCTGTTCCATCCCACGTTAGGAGGATCCATGCGAGTAGCTCCCTTCGCCGCAGCCCTTTTGGCCGCGGCGCTTGCATTCGCGGACCAGCGCAAATCCGGCAGTCCGCTCGAACACCTGCCACGCAATGTCGAAGTGATCACGCACTTCGGCGAGCGCGCCGACTTCTCCCCCGATAACCAGCGCATTGCGTTCATGGCGAAAAGCTTCGGCGACGCCTTCGTCATCGATCTCAAAACCCGCGTGGTCCGCTGCCTCACTTGCGGCGTTCCAGGCGCCGCGTTCCTGCGGATCATGCATTTGCCGGACGGCAATTACATCCTCATCGGTCCTGAGAAATTCACCGATATTCGCACCAGCCGCGGGCGGGACAACGAACTCTGGTTTCTCAGCAAAGAGCCGGGATCCAAACCGGTGCGCGTCGGCCAGAAACTCAGCGAGGGCGCCGCGATTTCGAAGAAGAACATGCGAATGGCGTGGTCCGAAACCTCGACACAGTTCCCCGATCTTCCCTCCGGCTACTCGCGGGTCGTCGTAGCGGATGTCGCGGTGGTTGGCGGCAAACTGGAACTCACCGGAAAGAAGACGGTCGTCGAAAGCAAAGACAACAGTTGCCGGCTCGAAGCCCAGGACTTCTATGACAACGACACGAAGATGACCGTCACCTGCTACCGGCCCAAAGATCTGGGCGGCGTCATGTCCGTCGACCTCAAGACTGGCGTGATGACCGACCTCTCCCAGGCGCCCACGATCTACAACGAAGTCGAAGGCATCCTGCCGGACGGAAAACACACGCTCGTCGAATCTTCGAAACAGGTCGAGCAATTGGGCGGCAAGCACGGCTCGCACGAGATCGATATCTGGAAGCTGCGCATGGATAGCGCCGGCAGGGACTTCGTGCGGATGACGTTCTTCAACGACTACGCAGGTTGGAAAGCGTCGAACCCGGTGGTGTCCACCGACGGCCGCTTCATGGCGTTTCAAGTGGCGCGAGCCGCGGACGAAGCAGGCGTCGGCTACGGCCTCCTGTTGATGAAGCTGAAGTAAGAAAGGCGCCCCGCACATCCGCAGGGCGCCCGGTCCCATTAACGGCCGCCGCTTCCGATGTGATCGAGCATCACTCGCGTGACGCGATCCACGAAGGCTCGTCCTCCCGTGAGGAGATTCTCGCGGGTCATGTAATCGACCTGGACATCCGGACGAACGCCGATATTCTCCACGTACGGCGCGTCAGGATACTCGGTCCCCGTGACGGGATTCTTGCGATTCATCAGCGACTGCGTGACGGTCGCGACACCTTCCGTATAGTTCGTCGCATCGAACCCGACCACGTTTCCGCCCGCGCCCATGGTGCGCATGCCGACGATCAGCCCGCGATTGTTGTCCTGCACCACCGCAGGAAAGAAGTCGCCCCCCGATGCGGACATTTCATCAACCAGCACGATCAGCGGCTTGGAATAGAAGATCGGACCCGGCAACAATTCCAGAGTCCCGCTCGAGTTCAGCGATATCGGTCCGGTGCGCGCCCGATTGCCGCGATTGGTTTCCTGGAGATTGGCGAGGTTCGCTTCGAGTTGCACGATCTGCCACTGCGGCAGACCCGCCTGGCGCGCTGCTGCGACAGTGCTGGCGTACGAAGCCACCCAGAACGAGGTCGCGCGGATTTCGAAGCCCAGCGTGCGGAACGTATTCGGCATGATCAGGCTCAACAGAAATTCGCAATAACTCACGCTACCGCCGGGGTTCCGCATGTCGTCAATGATCAGTCCATCTGTGTTCTGCTGGAAGAACACCATTTCGCCCGCGAATTGATTGATGGCGAGGTTGATGTTGGCTGGAGCAAAACTGGGGATCCGGATGAAACCGATGCGCTTGCCTTCCGCTTCAAACACCCCGCTGAAGAACGCGTCGCTGGCCGCGCCACCCAGACGGCGCTGGAAGTTCGCCGGAAGAGTGAAGATCGGATTGCGCCCACCGAAATTCAGGACGGCATAACGATCCGCCGGAACCGAGATGTTCATAAATGGCTTGAGTGGCCGCATGAAGGATGGCAGCGTCGGATCGTCCCCTTCCGCATCCTCGATAGAAGCAGCCGCTGGCCGCTTCACGCGCGCTGCGATTCCCGGCATCGGCAGCGGACCCGACTCCATCTCGACGCCCGACTTCAGCCAGGTCAACTCATAGTTTTCCAGAGCCTCTGTCGACGCGCGGCGAACCACAATCGTCGACTTCTCAGGCGTCCAGCGAGGCGCGAGCGGCATGAAGTACTGCGCCCGCGAGGTCAACAGCGACGCGGCGAGCCTCCGAGTGCTCCCGGGATTCGCCGCGACATTGTAGCGGGAAAATCGAGTGATCCACTCCTCGACCGGCTTCCCATCCATCGACACCAATTCATCACCGACGCCGAATGGGAACTGCGCGAGAGGAAGCCGCGCGCGGTTGATCGAATCGATCAGTACTTTCCCGTCGTAGATGTCAACGGAAAAGCCAAGAGTCGCTGACCAGGTCGAGTTGAACGTAATATTGTCGTGGGCGTCATCGAGAGAAGCCACGTACTCCACGAGCAAATCTGCGAACTCCAGATCATCCGTGGTCTTTTCGGCCCGGTCAATCCACGGCTTCAAATCGTACAAATCGAAATTGCGGACCTGCTTCTTCCACTCATAAGGTCCGTAATTCTTGGCGTAAAGTGAAGCGAGTTGGCGGAGATCCGCCACTCTTTGTTCCGGGGTCAGCCGCTGGGCAAGCAGCGAACCAGCAAGAACAGCCAAAACGGCAGCACTGCGGGATATGTTCATACTCGCTAGTGTGCCTTACTTGGGGAAGCGCCCGCTAGGCGCGCGCCCGAAGGCCGGCTGCGTACAATTTGAGCAGCAGCAGGTCGCGCGGCTGGAACATCGCGCCCTTCAAGTCATCTACGGGCTCTTCGCCGTTGCCCTCTGCAATCTTTCGAACAAGCGCCCGCAACTCATCCACCGACAACCCCACCTCTGCTGCGGCTTCATTCTCCGAATATAACGATTTACCTGGGCGTCCCTGCGACATGGATCTCACTATCACAATCCTAAGCATTTGCAGCAAAATCCCCAATTAGGAAGAGGCCTTAGTCACATGCCTAGACATGCTGATCGTCACTAGTACTAACCTGCATAGACCGAATCACTGCCGGGTACCAGATCAGTCGCGGCGATACGATGGAGTTATGGCAGACAAACACAAGCCTCTGCATGCGCCGACGGAGGTCCTCACCAGGGGCTTCGATCCGGCTCTCTCGGTGGGCAGCGCCCGGCCCGCCGTCTTCCGGTCCTCGACTTACGTTTTCTCCAGCCCCGAAGCCGCCGAACACTGCTTCGACCTGATGGCTGGACGAGCCGCCCGGAAACCCGGCGAGGAGGTCGACCTCACCTACTCGCGCTTCAATCATCCCAACGCGCAGATCGCCGAGGACCACATGGTCCCGCTCGAACGCGAAGCATCGGCCGCGCTCGTCTTCAATTCCGGCATGGCCGCCATCATGACCTCGCTGCTTGCGTATCTCGCGCCCGGCGACGCCATCGTCTATACCGTGCCGATCTACGGCGGCACCCAGAAACTGATTCAGGATTTTCTGCAGCCTTGGGGAGTCCACGGCGTCCCCATCCCCGCGGGCCAGACCGCCGCGCTGGACTCCGCGATCCGCCACACGAAAAACGTCAAAATTGTTCTGATCGAAACTCCCGCGAATCCGACATTGAAAATGACGGACATCGCCAGGGCTGTCGAAGCAGCAAAACTGCGGGACGTGAAGCCCCTCGTGATGGTCGACAACACTCTCCTCGGACCTGCCTTTCAACATCCGCTGGTTCTTGGCGCCGACCTGTGTCTGTATTCCGCCACCAAGTACCTCGGCGGCATGAGCGACCTCATCGCCGGTGTCGCCGTGTCGCGCGATCCTTCGATCCTCGCGAAGATCCGTTCCAAGCGCAGCCTCTTCGGCAACATCCTCCAGCCCGATGAATGCTGGATGCTCGACACGCGCCTGCCCACCGTCAGCCTGCGCATGAACAAAGCCAGCAAGAACGCCCAGCGCGTGGCCGAACGCCTGGCGGGGCATCCCGCCATTTCGCGGATCATTTATCCGGCCATGTTCGACGACCCCGAGCAGATTCGCATTCGCGACGCGCAGTGCGATTTTCCGGGCGCCATGCTGTCGCTCGAATTGAAGGGCGGCAAGGCCGCGGCATTTCAGTTTTTACGAAGCGTTCGCCTCGCGCGCAACGCGGTGTCGCTGGGAGGCGTCGAGACCCTCGCCTGCCATCCCAAGACCACCACGCATTCGGGCTTTACCGACGAGGAGTTCCGGCAGGCCGGTGTCACCGACGGACTGGTGCGGATCTCCATCGGCATCGAAGACTGGCGCGATCTCGTGGCCGACTTCACGCAAGCCCTGGACGGAGCACTCTAAGACTTGGGACAACGCTACGGCCAGCATTTCCTGGCAAGTCCATCGATCCTCGAACGCATCGCAGACGCGGCTCATCCGTCAAAGGATGAGCCCGCGGACCTCATCGTGGAAATCGGCCCGGGCAAGGGCGCACTCACCGAATACCTGCTGCCGCGGGCACGGCGCGTCATCGCAGTCGAAATCGATCGCGTGATGGTCCACTACCTGCAAAACCGGTTTCGCGAGCAGATCGCATCCCAGAAGCTAACCATCCTCAACCAGGACATTCTCAAGACCGGACTCCGTGAATTCGGGCCGCACATCGTGGCCGGCAATCTGCCGTACTACATCACGTCGCCGATTCTCGAAAAGGTTTTCGAATCCGGCGACGCCTGGCAGCGCGGCGTCTTCCTCGTGCAGAAGGAAGTCGCCGAGCGCGTCGCCGCAGGCCCTGGATCCCGCGACTACGGATACCTCAGCGTGCAGGCGCATTTGTTCTCGCAGCCGGAAATCCTGTTCACGGTTTCGAAGGGCGCCTTCCGTCCACCGCCCAAAGTCGAATCCGCCGTGTTCCGGCTGACGCCCCGCACGCCGCCGGTTCGCGAAACCCGCCAGTTTCTGCAGTTCGCGTCGATCTGTTTCCGGCAGAAACGCAAGACGCTGCGCAACAATTTACTCGCGCGTTATTCGAAGGAAGCGATCGATGCCCTGCCCCATCCGTCGAATGTCCGAGCCGAGCAATTGAGCATCGAACAGTTAGCAGAGATCTGGACCCTGCTCGCGGGCAGCGAGATAGCCGCAGGCCATAGTGACGGCGAAGAGAGCTAGGATCTCCCCGTCCCCGAGATTCACTTCATAGATTCCGGTCAGCAGGATCCCCAGCATCGCCGCGATGCTCCCGTGAAGCAGCGCGCGAGCTTCGGGATTCTGCGCCGGTCGCCGCAGCGCGCGTGCGAAATCCCGGAGCATTTTCGCGATCCACCACAGGAACACGGCGAGAGCCGGAAGTCCACGCTCGGCAGCGTAGTGATAGTAGAGGTTGTGCAGATGCCCGTACCAGCCGGTCGGCAGCGGACGCGGCACATCGGCCGGCAGATACTGCATGAACTGGATACGCGGCTGCTCGGGTCCCAAGCCAAACCAGGGATGCGCCCGGATCATCTCGGCCCCGGTACGCCGGCACACCACGCGGAACTGATTCGAGTCCGTATCGCCATGCGGTTCAAACGCGCTCTTGAACCGCTCGCGTACATCCGCGGGATTCGCGATCAGCAACAGCGCGATTGGAACCGGCGTCAACAACACAGCCCAGCGCTTCCAGTTCCACACGAGGTACAAGCCGGCGATCGCGGTTCCCAGCCAGATGCTGCGCGTGAACCCGACGATCAACGACGTGAGGATCACGCCTGCCGCTGCGGGAATCATCCACCTGCGCAGCACGTCCGCACCGAAAAACCAGATCGCCGCAGCCATCAGAATCACGTTCATCTGCTCGCCGCCGAGCGTCATCCAGTGGCTCATGAATCCGGTGATGCGCTCGCCCGTGTAGTACTCATAGAAGTTCCGCTTCGCCGCAATCGCACCCTGATACTTGTGGGCAAACTGCAGCAGGCTCCACAGGGACGAGGCCGTCATCACGGCGGTCCACGCATAGACGAGCGCGCGGACCTCGCTCAACTTACGGAACGTCGTGTAGACCAGCATCAACAACAGAATCAGGTAGAACTTGCGGATGCCTGTGCGTCCCAGCCAGGGATCCGCCGACAGCAGCGTCGAAACAAGCGTGAGCACGAAGAACGCGCCCAGCGGAGCGAGCACCGGCGGCATCTTCGGACGCACCCGCAGTACGATCATCGAGGCGAGCGCGAGTCCGATAAGGATGTTGCACACCGCTCCGGAAATCAGCGGCGCAACCGCGGCGGCAAAGGTGAGATAGAACGGGATGCGTTCCCGTACCAGGCGAATAGGGATCAATCGCCCAGTATGCCAGAATCGAAGAGAACCGCCAATGAGGATCTACCTGCTTCGTCACGGCATCGCGGAAGACGGCTACGGAAAGCCCGACAGCGAGCGCACGCTCACACCCGAAGGAATCAAAAAACTGCACGAGGTGATGAAGACCTTGCGTGACGCCAATGTCTCGCCCACGCTTGTGATTTCCAGCCCCTACAAACGGGCGCTGCAGACCGCGGAGATCGCCGTGCAGGATCTCGGCTTTCAGGGCACGTTTGAAACCTCGACCTCCCTCACGCCGGACTCCAATCCCCGCGACGCATGGACTGAAGTCCGCGCGCGCAAAGGCGAAGCCGAGGTGCTGCTGGTCGGCCACGACCCGCTCTTCAGTTCCCTCACGGCCTTCCTGCTCAACTCGCCATCCCTGATGATCGACTTCAAAAAAGCCGGCATCGTCGCGATCGACATGGCAGGCTTCGGACCCCAGCCCCACGGGGTCCTGCGCTGGTACCTGACGCCAAAACTCGTATGAATGCGTGACCAGCGTGGGATTCGCGGAGATCGATCATGCCTTTCGGACCGGTGACCTCGACGCCCTGCGCAGTGCGGTCGAAGATCCATCACTGATCCCCAACGGCTGGTTGGGACCCGCCATCGGATCCTGCCTCGTCTACGCCGTCTATCACAGTCCCATGGCGTTCCTGCGCCAGTTGCTGGCGCTCGGCGCCGAGCCCAACCTGCCCGCCGGCGACGGCTTTCCGCCCCTGATCGCCGCGCTCAGCAGCGATCGCAACGACGTTCTGCGGCTTCTCCTCGAACACGGCGCGAATCCCAACACGCAGCGCGGCATCAACGACTACACGCCGCTCCACATGGCGGTAGCGCAGCGCAACGCACACGCAATCCTCCTCCTGCTGGACCACGGCGCCGATCCACACGCGCGTACCCGCATCGACGACTGCGAAACACCATTGGAGATGGCGTCCGGCATGTCCGCGATTGCCGATCTTCTGTCTGGTGTGCGCCGCCGCCTCCGCCCCGGACTCACCATCATCGCCGACATTCCCGGCAGCGGCGACCCCGTCCGCCGTCAGCAGCGCTATCGCATCGCCCTGCGGATCCGGCTACACCGCGGCGACTGGATCCAGTGGGAACACGGAGAAATCGAGAAGATCCTCGACGTCCGCATCAGCAGGACCTCGCTGATCCCCGGCGTCTTCTACGGCATCGACGGCATGCGCGTCGCAGGCACACGCCGCCTGGAAATCGCACCGCACCTCGCCTACGGCGCCGCCGGTGTCCCAGGCAGGATCCCCGCCAACGCCATCCTCACCATTGACGTCACAATTGAGAAAAATCTTTCGACCTGATGTCGAGAACGCCCAACCGGCTCCGACCTGTTTGTGCAAACGCACTGCGGTGCGAAAATTCGAAAGGACTTTCCACTCACCATGAAATTCATCCTGATGATGAACATGAAAACCGACGCCGAAAGCATGTCGAAAGGCATCATGACCTGGCCGCCTGAGCGGATCCAGGCGCATATCCAGTACATGATGCAGCTCAACCGCGAACTCAAGGAGTCCGGTGACCTGGTAGCGGCCGAAGGCCTCGCCTGGCCGGATCAGGCAAAGATCGTGCGTGCCGGCGCCGGCGGCGCTCCTGTCACCGACGGCGTCTTCCCCGAAACCAAAGAGTTCCTCATCGGTTATTGGATCGTCGATGTCGAAGACGCCGAAGCCGCCTATCGCATCGCTGCGCGAGCCTCGTCCGCACCCGGCCCGGACGGCAAACCGCTGGGCATCCCGATCGAGGTCCGCCAGATCATGGCCGGACCTCCGCAATAGATGCCCCCCGATCTCGAGCGCCTGCTGCGGGACCTCTCGCCGCAGGTGCTCGGCTACCTCGTCCGGCGCTATCGCGACTTCGCGGCCGCCGAAGACGCTCTGCAGGAAGCCCTGCTGGCCGCCGCAACACAGTGGCCCTCGCAAGGCGGCGTGCCCGAGAACCCGCGCGCCTGGTTGACCCAGGTCGCCTCACGCCGCCTCACCGACCAGATCCGTGCGGAATCCGCGCGACGTGTCCGCGAATCCGGCTACGCCATGCACCTCGGCGAGACTGCCCCGCCGCCATCCGCGAACATCGACATCGAGGACGATACGCTCGTCCTGATGTTCCTCTGCTGCCATCCGTCGCTCTCCACTTCATCCGCCATCGCCCTCACGCTGCGGGTCGTCGGAGGTCTCACCACGGCCGAGATCGCGCGCGCCTATCTCGTACCCGAATCGACGATGGCCCAACGCATCAGCCGCGCAAAGCAGACCATCCAGGATTCCGGCGCGCCTTTCCACATGCCGGAGGCCGGGAGCGCCGCCTACCAACGGACTCTGAGCACCGTCCTGCACGTCCTGTACCTGATCTTCAACGAAGGCTACACCGCGAGCGCGGGCAATCGACTCCTCCGGTCGGACCTCGCATCGGAAGCCATCCGGCTCGCGCGAATCCTGCACGCCAAACTGCCGGACGACCCCGAAATCGCGGGACTCCTCGCGTTGATGCTCCTCACCGACGCACGGCGCAACGCCCGCACAACGCAGCATGGCGAACCCATCCCACTCGAGAGGCAGGATCGCAGCCTCTGGGATCGCGAACAGATCGCCGAAGGCGCCGCATGGATCCACGCGGCCTTCGAGCGCGGCGCCGTGGGACCCTATCAACTCCAGGCCGCCATCGCGGCCTTGCACGACGAAGCGCCGGACGCCGCGGCCACCGACTGGGCGCAGATCGCCGCACTCTACGAGATGCTGATCCGCATGACCGGGAATCCGATGGCGCGCCTCAACCATGCGGTAGCCATCGCGATGTCGAAAGGCGTCGCGCCAGGCCTCCAACTTCTCGCCCACCTCGAAGCCACGGACGGCGTGCTGCGCCGGCACTATCGTTTCTATGCGGTCCGCGGGCAGTTGCGCGAAATGGCCGGGGACCTCACCGGCGCCGTGGAAGACCTCCTCACAGCGGCCAAAGGCACTGCCAGTTTGCCGGAGCGCAACTACCTGCTCGCCCTCGCCGCGCGCCTCCGCGAACAGTGACGGCTCGCGGCCACGGTGTTATATCGTGGAAAGACCAACCTCATGAATCGTCATTCCGCTCTTGCCAAGTATGCTCTGTTGACACTCGGCGCGGCAGCCGCCCTGTGTGCGCAAACTCCACCCGCTGCGCAGTCTCCTTCACCAGCCAAGCCCGTCCGCGTGCAAGCCCCCACGCGCGATCCGAACACACCCGGCTACGTCAAGTCCACCGAGTTGCCCGACGGCACGGTTCCCTCCCCCAAGCAGAACGGGAACTTCGTCATCGGCCCCACGCACAATCCCGCGCCCGAGATGGCCGTCAAGGAAGGCGTCCCGCAGGGCGACATCATCGAGTTCACGATGGAATCGAAGGACAGCAAAATCTACCCCGGCATCGGCCGCGAAGGTCCGCCGACCGTTGATCCGAACGATCCCACGAAGATGGTCATCAAGAGCGGACCCAAGCCGTACTCGCGCAAAGTCGCCGTGTATGTTCCGAAGCAGTACAAGCCCGGCACAGTCGCCCCCTTCATCGTCGGCGCTGATGGACCCGACAAGACCCTGTTCACCGCGCTCGACAATCTCATCCACGAGAAGCGCGTCCCCGTGATGATTGCCATCTCCATCGCCAACGGCAGCGGCGACGCGCAGGGCAGCCAGCGTGGACTCGAGTACGACACCATGTCCGGCCTCTATGCGCAGTTCGTCGAAACCGAAGTCCTGCCGCTGGTCGAAGACAAAGCCAAAGTGAAGCTGAGCAAGGATCCGGATTCACGCGCCACCATGGGTTGCAGTTCCGGCGCGGCCGCCGCCTTCAGCATGGCCTGGTATCGCACGGACCTGTATCATCGCGTGCTCAGCTACTCGGGGACCTACGTCTATCAGCAATGGCCGTACAACGCCGAAACGCCGCACGGCGCCTGGGATTACCACGAGACGATCATCCCCAACAGCCCGAAGAAGCCGCTACGCATCTGGATGCACGTCAGCGATCGCGACAACCTGATCACGCGCGACAACTATCACGACTGGGTGCTCGCCAACGAGCGCATGGCGAAGGTCCTCGCGGACAAGGGTTATCCGTACCAATTCGTCTTTGCGAAGAACGCCTCGCACTGCGATCGCACCGTCAAGGCGCAGACTCTCCCCCTCGCGCTCGAGTACGTCTGGCAAGGCTACAAACCGAAGAAGAAGTAGTGGTAGCGGTCAGTAGCCCTTCTGCTTGTTGACCACGTTGATTAAAGGCTTGCCCGCGGCGAACCGCTTGATGTTCTCGCGGGCAGTCCCCACCATGCGCCCGTAATCCTGATCCGAACGCCCGGCCACATGCGGCGTGATGATCGCGTTCGGGAACTTCCACAGCGCGTGTCCCTTCGGCAGCGGCTCAGGCTCCGTGACGTCGACGCCGGCCCCTGCAAGCTTCTTCGAGTCCAGCGACTGCACCAGCGCGTCCATCTCGTACAGTCCCCCGCGGCTCACCGCGATGAAGAACGAACCCTTCTTCATCAGGTCGAACTGCTTGCGTGCCATCATTTGATGGCTGTCCTGCGTGTGCGGGGCGGAAACAAAAACCACATCGGCCTCCGGCAGCACTTCGTCCAGTTGATCCGGCTTCACGTACTTCTTCACGATCGGCGTCATCGGATAATCCTCGGGATCCACGCCAATGACGTTCATCCCGAAAGCCCACGCGCGCGTGGCGATGTTGAATCCCGCGCCGCCCACGCCGATCACGACAGCGGTCTTATCCTTCAGCACCAGGATTCCCTCTTTATCCGCTGCCCATTTCTGCGTCCCTTGATTCGAGAGAAAGCGAGGCAGTTGCCGCGTCAACGCCAGCAGCATCGCGAACGCATGATCCGCCAGTTCGGGACCCTCGACAATCCGGTTGTTCGTCAGCACGATCGCGCTATCGCGCATCGCCGTGTTGCCGGATAGAAACAACTGTCCTTCCACGCCAGCGCTGAACGACTGCACCCAGCGCAGTTTCTTCGCCGCGCGAATGTCGGGCGCACTGAGAGGTCCGCCGATGAACCCGTCCGCATCCACAATCTCGCGCGTGAGATCCGCGCCGGACGCCTGCACCAGCCGCACATTCGCCGGCAACCCGCCGCCCGCCTGTATGTCCTGCAGCACAGCCGGATTCTGAACCACAATCTTCAGGCTCGGCTGAGCCAACAGAACAATCGGGAGGAGCGGAAGTAGCAACAGGGTACGCACCCCGCTATCATACTGCCGGACACTAGCGCTTCGCCGTCATCGCCCCTTCCGGCAACATCCGGGACATCGCGATCGTGCTCCAACTCGTCGCCCACTGCGAGATCCATTGATCGTGCCCATACGGGAATCCGCCTTCAAAGTAGGGTTGGAATTTCGGCGCCCGGCTCACGACGTGCCAGGAACCGTCGGCCGCCTGTGTGTCCATGAGAAACTGCACGCCGCGCCGGTATTCCGCGGACTTCGCAGGCAGCACCACCCCCGACTCCGACAGCGCATACAACGCAATCCCCGTCGCGTATGCATCTGACGAATGCCTCGGCGTCTGGCTCCAGCCTCCATCTTTTCGCTGAAGCGCCAGAACCCCCTTCACGAGCCGCTTCAAGCCCGCCGCATCCGCCGTGCCGGACCACTTCGTCCCCAGCAACAACATCACCGCATCCTCAGTAGTCTCGGGTTTCGTCGCCTGCATCACCCGCACGGCGCGCGCGATTCTCTCTTCATACTCCTGCTTCCTTGCCGGCGGCGCGTAAGTCCGAAACGCCCGAATTGCGAAGGCGGCGTTGGTGAACAGATGATCGCTTGTTGGGGGCCGCATGATGCCGCGGTATGTCCAGTTGCCTCCCGGCAACTGCTGCGCCGCAAGATTGTACACCAGTGCATCGGTTATCCGGTCGCCGGGCGCCCCCTCGTCAGCCAGCGCCGCAAGACCGAACGTCAGGATCTCGACGGCCGGCAGGTCGGAACGCTCCAGCAGACCATCCGCGGGCCCAGCGAACTGCAATCGAGTCGCCTTGACCAATTCCCCCGCTGCCGCTTCATCCACTCGGATCCCCTTGCGGCGCACTGCCGCCACAACCGACGTCGTCGCATTGCCCGCGTGGCAACTCACACAGCCGCCTTCGGCGAAGTTCGTCGCGGCCGCGCGCTGCAACAACGACACGCTCTTTTGAACCCTCTCCTGCAGAGTCCCCGCCGGAGTCGCGCCGGCCGCACGCGTGGGGACGGCCGTCGTCGTCTTCGCCTCGGCGGCTTCGCTTCGGCCCTGCGCACCGCGTACTGCCGCCAGTACGCCCGCGTCCTGGAACTTCATCGCCCAGTCGAGCGCCGTTTCACCTGCCTTCGATCGGATCGTCAGGTCTGGTTTCCGGTCCAACAGCATGGCGATGATCTCCCGGTTCGGATGGTCCGTCGCAACTGCGAACATCAGCGGCGTCATGCCGCGAATATCCACGACGTTCACATCCGCGCCGGCCTCGAGCAGCGCGCGAACCACCTCGGTGTTGCCACCCGCAACTGAAAGACTCAAGGCACTGAGAGACGCCAGCGCGATGGGACCATTCTTTACTTGTCCAATCGGTACCGGCGGCGAAATCGCCTTCCCGGGCACGCCCTTCGCCAGCAGCAGCTTGACCATTTCGAGATTGCCATGCATCGCCACACTGATCAGGGCCCGCGGACCACCCGGAGGCGCGACGATCGCGTCTCCGCCTTTCTCGAGAAGGAACTTCATCGTCGCGGTATCGTTCGCGTCCGCCGCACCCGAAAGTGGAGTGGCGCCTCCCGGTCCCGGCGGTGCGTGCAGGTCGGCGCCATGTTCCAGCAACAGGCGAACCGAGTCGAGTCCACCGGCCTGGCTCGCCGCGAGGAACAGCGGCGTGTGTCCTTGTTTCGATCGCAGGTTGACGTCCGCGCCGTGCTCCACGAGCAGTTTCATCCTCGCGTGAATCCCGCCGCACCAGTGCAACGCAGACGCGGAAACCACATTGCTGATCTTTGGATCCGCGCCAGCCCGGATGAGCAACCGCATCATCGCCTCACTGCCGGAGGCTGCAGCGTACATCAGCGGTGTCGATCCCCGCCGGTCTTTGAAATTCGGACCGTGAGCCTGCAGCAACTTCTCCACAGTGGCGAAGTCGTCGCGTCGAATAGCCTGATAGAAGTCATCGCTCGGGTTGCTGTCGGCCGCGAGCGCGGCCAACCCGGATGCGAGAAGAACGCAGAACGGTCTAAAGAACTGCAGACGCATGGTGTTCCGCCCCGAGCAGTTTCAAGAAACCCACTTGGTCTCAGCACAACGCTTGCGCCGCTGAGCACGCACTCACTAACTAGAGTGAAGAGCGTGCTTTTGCGTGAGCGACAGTCACTTTTGTGGTCGAAAGATACAATCCCGATCTCGAAGACCCATTCAAAGCATCACATGAGTACGACACCTTACACTATTCCGGTAGCCATTCGAAACTTGGCCCGGACTGGGATTGCGGTCACAACTCCCGCAACAATATTTTCGAAGCCAATTCCCTTTCCGATCAATATGATCCAGACCAACTCTAACTGAACACTGTTCATCGCTCCTGGACCGTCTGCTAAAGTCGAAATCGAGAGAGAAGGCGCACACTGCGAGCCTCCCGCCGAGGAGTCGCAAGGTGCGCCTTTCTGTTTTCCGACACCCGCAAAGAGAAGGAGACAACACGTCATGAGTACCGCCACCGCCACCGCCACGGGACCCCGCACGCCCGAAGGCAAAGCCATCTCCTCGCAGAACGCCATCAAGCACGGCCTGACGTCCAGATTGCCGGTTCTCCCCTCCGAGGACCCGGCCGAGTATCAGGCCTTCGTCCAAACACAGATCGACGAATGGCAACCGGAAGGGCCCGATTTCATCGCCGCAGTCCGCGAATACGCCGGTATCTGCTGGCGCCTGGAGCGCGTTCCCGTCCTTGAGGCCAAGCTGGTCGCCATCGAGGTCCTGCGCATGCAGATCGAACGCAAGACGGACGAAAACCTGAGCGAGTTGATGGTTGCGCTCGGAGAATCCGACCCCTTGGTCCTCGATACTCTCGCCTACGCCCGTCTCGTCAAATCGGGGACACTCACCAACCTCCATCGCCAGGAGAGAAGCCTCAACCGCCTCCGGGAGAAAGTCTTCGCAAAGCTCGCCGGTTTTGCGCGCCTGATCGCCGAACGGAACTGGCTCATCAAGCGCCACGCCCAGCAGCAGCGCGAACTGGAGGAGATGGAAGAGGCCAAGCGGAAATCCAGGGAGAAGAGGTCCGCAGCAGCGGCGGCCAGGCGAATCGTACAAAACGAACTCCCCGCCGAGCCCGAAACCAGCACCGCCAACTGCCTCCAGATGCCCATGCGGGCCTGACGCACCGCCTCGCGAACCCTCTCTCCGGTGGACAGGCGCTTCGACACCGCCCGGCCCACGCCGATGTTTCACAACTGAATACTCACCGGCCGCCGGGGGTGGGAGCAGTGTCCGATTCTGAATTTCATCACGATCCGCGAAAGGAGGGCGTCAAAATGGCCGACACTGGAACCAGGGAGAATCCAAGAATGAACTGTTCCACTGAGGGATGCGGTCGCACCTTGGAAGCCAGGACCGTCATCCATACGGTCCGGCACAAAGGCAATGTGATCGTGATCGATCACGTGCCCGCTGAGGTGTGCCCGGTTTGCGGCGACGTGCTTCTGCGTCCTGATACGGTGCGTTCGATTGAACGTCTCGTGAGGGACCTTCCACCGCCGACCGCATCCGTCCCGCTATACGAGTATGTGTAGAAGATAGGCGCCACGCAGCGCACTACAGCTGGCATTCAACTGATTTCGCATTCAAACACTTCAACAACTCTTTGAAGTCGCTCGATAGCTGGATCATAGCCACACACGATTTGCCGCATCAATTCCAGAGCCGCCATTCGCTCCTGCGGCGTCTTGGTTGCCCAGTATTGGCCATCATGCCCCTGACAACCACTGACCGGTCGACGCGCGCTGCTCTCAACAAGAATTCTTCTGGCATTACCAATGAAAAAAGGGCGGACCCTCGCGGATCCGCCCCTATCTTAAAACAACTGGTTACTCGGCGTCGCCAAGCGGTTCGTCGGGAACCAGCGGATCGTCGCCCAGACCACCGGCAAACAGCGCCTTCGTCTCGTCGTCGTATCCCGCCAGCGCGTCGAGCGTCATGTCGCTCTCCGGCAGGTTCTCCTCTTCCACCACGTCTTCGCCCGCGATCTTCACGCCGCGATAGTAATCCATGCCGGTGCCGGCAGGGATGAGGCGGCCCATGATCACGTTCTCCTTCAGTCCGCGGAGGTAGTCGACCTTGCCGTTGATCGCGGCTTCCGTCAACACGCGAGTCGTTTCCTGGAACGACGCCGCGGAGATGAACGAATCCGTCGACAGCGAAGCCTTGGTGATGCCAAGCAGCACCGGACGGCCCACGGCAGGTACGCCGTTGGCAGCCTCGACACGGGCGTTCTCTTCGCGGAACTTAAAGCGGTCCACCACTTCTTCCGGCAGGAACTCCGTATCGCCGATGTTGTCGACCTTCACCCAGCGCATCATCTGGCGCGCGATCACTTCGAGGTGCTTGTCGTTGATGTTCACACCCTGCAGCCGGTAGACTTCCTGGATTTCGTTCACCAGATACCGCTGCAGTTCCTTTTCACCGAGCACGGCAAGAATGTCGTGCGGGTTGCGAGGACCGTCCATCAAAGGCTCGCCCGCGCGAACGCGCTCGCCCTCCTGAACGTTGATGTGCACGCCGCGCGGCAGAGCGTATTCCTTCTGCTCGCCGTCGTCGGTCACGATCATGATCTTGCGAACGCCCTTCGCCACTTCGCCGAACTTCACGATACCGCTGACTTCCGCGATAATCGCCGTTTCACGCGGCTTGCGGGCTTCGAACAATTCGACCACGCGCGGCAGACCGCCCGTGATGTCCTTGGTCTTGGTGGTCGCGCGCGGGATCTTCGCGAGAACGTCCGCCGCGTGCACCGTCTGTCCGTCCTGCACCATCAGGTGCGCGTGGGTCGGCATCAGGTAACGGCGTTCGTCGTGCTTGTGCCCGCCTTCCGGACGGATGATGACGGTCGGAACCATCTTCTCGTTCGGAGAATCGGTCACAACCGACTGCGACATGCCCGTGATTTCGTCCACCTGCTCCGTCATCGTCAGGCCGTCCTGCAGGTCCTTGAAGTGGACCACACCGGAGACTTCCGTCAGAATCGAGAACGTGTAGGGATCCCACTCGAGCAGGACCGCGTTCGCCTTCACCGGATCGCCGTCGTTGAACAGCACCTTCGCGCCGTACACAACCTGATAGCGTTCCTTTTCACGGCCCTTCTCGTCGACAATGGCGAGGATGCCGTTGCGGTTCATCGCAATCAGTTCGCCTGCCGCGTTCTTGACCGTGTGGATGCCGATGAACTTCACGAAGCCGTTCGACTTCGCGTCTTCCTTCGACTGTTCCGCCGAGCCCGTCGCCGCGCCGCCGATGTGGAACGTACGCATCGTCAGCTGCGTGCCGGGTTCACCGATGGACTGCGCCGAGATGATGCCCACCGCTTCGCCGCGCTCGACCATGCGGCCGGTCGCGAGGTTGCGGCCGTAGCACAGTTTGCAAACGCCGCGGCGCGATTCGCACGTCAACACCGAGCGGATTTCCACGCGCTCGATGCCCGACGCCTGAATCAGGTTCGCCAGGTCTTCGGTGATTTCCTGGTTCGCCAGCACCAGCTTGTTGCCGTCGTAATCGAGGACGTCCTTGAGCGCCACGCGGCCGATGATTCGGTCACGCAGCGGTTCGATGGTTTCGCCCGATTCGACGATCGGCTCCACCCACAGGCCGTTGACGGTGCCGCAATCCGTGTCGGTGACGATCACGTCCTGGGCCACGTCGCAGAGGCGGCGGGTGAGGTAACCGGAGTCCGCCGTCTTCAACGCGGTGTCGGCCAAACCCTTACGGGCGCCGTGCGTCGAGATGAAGTACTGCAGCACGTTGAGGCCTTCGCGGAAGTTCGCCGTGATCGGCGTTTCGATGATTTCGCCGCTCGGCTTCGCCATCAATCCGCGCATACCGGACAGCTGGCGGATCTGCTGCTTCGAACCACGAGCGCCCGAGTCCGCCATGATGTAGATCGGGTTGAGAACACGGCCGGTGCGGTCGTCCTCTTCCATGACCTTGAACATGCGGCTCGAAACGGCTTCCGTAACACGCGACCAGATTTCGACGATCTTGTTGTAGCGTTCGCCGTGTGTGATCGCGCCTTCCTGGTACTGGCTCTGGACTTCGATGACCTGCTTTTCGGCGTCCTTCACCATCTGGTGCTTTTCGTCCGGCACAACCATGTCGTCGATGCCGATCGAGATGCCGGCGCGGGTCGCGTACAGGAACCCGAGCTTCTTGATCTCGTCGAGCATTCCAACCGTGGTGTGCAGGCCGTGACGCAGATAGCAGTAATGCACCAACTGCGTGAGGCCCTTCTTCTTCAACAGGCCGTTGATGTACGGCATGTCTTCCGGAAGAACGTCATTGAGGATGACGCGGCCGACCGTCGTGTCCATGTACTGCTTCTCGTACACGATCGGCTCGGTGTGCATGATGTTCTGGTTGTCGAACTGCTTCGCCAGATCCACCACGCGGCCGGTGTAGCGCAGCTTGATGGGAGACAGCGTCTCGACCTCGCCCATTTCGAGCGCGATGAGCACGTCTTCCATCGAGGCGAACATGCGGCCTTCGCCCTTGGTGCCCGGACGGCTCTTGGTCAGGTAGTACAAACCGAGAACCATGTCCTGCGACGGCACCGCGATCGGCGCGCCGTGCGCGGGCGACAGGATGTTGTTGGCCGAGAGCATCAGGGTCGAAGCTTCGATCTGCGCTTCCGGAGACAGCGGGATGTGGACCGCCATCTGGTCGCCGTCGAAGTCGGCGTTGAACGCCGTACAGGTCAGCGGGTGCAGCTTGATCGCCTTGCCTTCGACCAGCACAGGCTCGAAGGCCTGGATGCCGAGGCGGTGCAGCGTGGGAGCGCGGTTCAACAGGATGGGGTGATCCTTGATGACTTCTTCGAGGATGTCCCAAACCACCGGATCCTGCTGCTCGACGAGTTCCTTCGCCTGCTTGATCGTGGTGCAGTGTCCGCGCTGCTCGAGCCGGTGATAGATGAACGGCTTGAACAGTTCGAGCGCCATCTTCTTCGGCAGGCCGCACTGGTTGAGCTTCAACTCGGGGCCGACCACGATGACCGAACGGCCGGAGTAGTCGACGCGCTTGCCGAGCAGGT
>CAZVKC010000059.1:0-3511 GCA_964627455.1 uncultured Solibacteraceae bacterium
TTCCGTGTTGGGTAAAAAGTACTGTTGCGGTACTGTCACGCGCCGGGCGATTGCCGTTGACTAGCTGACGGCGCCAGAGATCTGCGTGGCGGTTTGGGCAGCAGAGAGCAATTGCTCTCGCACGCGCACGACCTCGCCGGCGACGAAGACGGCGGGATTGGCGACTGCAACGTTGCCGGCTGCGACTTGGGCGAGCGTGGTCACGACAACGCGTTCGCGCTCGGTGGATCCCCGTTCGACAAAGGCGACGGGCTGATTGGTGGGACGTCCGTGGCGGATCAGTTCCGTCGCAATGTCCGCGCGGGTCGCGACTCCCATCAGGATCACGAGCGTGTCGACCTTCGCGTACTTGCTCCAGTCGACTTCCTGGCCTTCGCTGCGAAGGTGGCCGGTGATGACCGCGAATCCGTCGGCGACCGCGCGATAGGTGACGGGGATCCCCGCCAGGCCGGGGACGGCGACAGCGGAACTGATGCCGGGTACGATCTCGACATCGACGCCGGCCTCTTTGAGCTTCTGCCATTCTTCGGCGCCGCGGCCAAACACCAGCGGATCGCCGCCCTTGAGTCGCACCACGCGCTTGCCGGACTTCGCGTAATCGATCAGCATGCGGAAGATGAATTCCTGGATCTCTTCCTGCTGGCCTTGCACCTTGCCGGCATAGAGGAGTTCAGCGGCGGGATTGGCGAGAGCGAGAATCTCGTCGCTCACCAGACGGTCGTGGATCACGACCTCAGCCTGTTCGAGCGCGCGAACCGCCTTCACAGTGAGTAATTCCGGATCCCCGGGACCTGCGCCCACCAACCAAACTTTGCCCCTCACGCTGCCAGTCGAATACATGTAATTCCTATGGACAATGATAGCATTGCTCGTGCGCATCGCGAAGTGGTATCCTCCGGAACGCGATGATCAAGACTTTGGCCCCCCTCGTGTTCGCGACCGCCATGTCTGCCGCGGCCGCTGATCTCACTGGAACCTGGAACTGCGAAGTGGAAACCGATATGGGCAGCGGGACTCCCACGTTCGTACTCAAGCAGAGCGGCGATTCCGTTACGGGCAAGTACGCCGGGGCGCTCGGCGAGGCCGATGTAACGGGCAAAGTGACGGGCTCGAAGTTCGAGTACTCGTTCAAATTCGATCAGGGCTCGGTGGTGTACACGGGCGAGATCGACGGCAATTCGACCAAGGGATCGATCAATCTCGCCGGGCAGGCGACGGGCAAGTTCACCTGCAAGCGTAAGTAAAAGAACATCAGCGGCTGCCCGCTGCATCTAAGAATGGATAGAGAGCCGCTGCCATGCATTTGACCCAATCTCTGCTGACCGCGTTCCGCCTCGCGGTGGACTCGATTCGCGCCCACAAGCTGCGAAGTTTCCTGACCCTGCTCGGGGTGATCATCGGCGTGAGCAGCGTGGTGCTGGTCGGTGCGGCGATCAACGGTCTTGGGATCTTCGCCGAGGAATCGGCGTCGAAGGCGTTCGGCAGCGAGTCTTACCTCATCGGCCAACTGGTCAACGCGCAGAGGCTGACGCGTAAAGAGCGCCTCGACAAGCTTCGCTACAACCGGCGGATCCGCAAAGAAGACCTGCAGTACTTGCGGCTTACTACCGGCGACGAAATCCTGTACACGCCCTATGAGCAGCGGTTCGCGGACGTGAAGTTCGAGAGCCAGACGCTCGAGACTTCGGCGATCATCGGCGTGTCGGCCACGCTGCCGGAAATCCGAGATATCGTGCTGGTCGACGGACGCTTCTTCACCGAGCAGGAGGAGCGCGCATCGCAGCCGGTATGTGTCGTGGGAGATGAAATCCGGGCAACGTTCTTTCCTGGCGGGTCTCCGATCGGCAAGAAGATCAAGCTGCAGGGCTTCGATTTCACGATCGTCGGTTTGCAGGAAAAACTGGGTTCGGCTTTCGGACGGAGCCAGGATAACCAGGTGTATATTCCGACGACCGTCTTTGCACGAATCTTTCCGACGGCGCAGACTCTGAACGTCTTTGGACGCCCGCGTCCGGAAACCGGTCTGACGCTTGAAGACGGGCTCGATATCACTCGCGCGGCGTTACGCTCGCGCTTCAAGACGCGTCCGGGAATGCCGGACAATTTCGACTTCCTGACGCCGGATTCGATTCGCGGGTTCATCGAGCAGATTCTGGGACTGATTGCCGCCGTCGTCGTGCCCGTGACTGCAATTTCGCTGGTTGTGGGCGGCATCGTGGTGATGAACATCATGCTGGTGAGCGTCACGGAACGAACGCGAGAAATCGGGATCCGAAAAGCGCTGGGGGCGCGGCGTAGCGACATCATGATCCAGTTCCTGATGGAGTCGGTCATTCTTTCCGTCGTTGGCGGGTCGATTGGCCTCGGAGTCGGCTGGCTGGTGACAACAGGAGCGAGTGCGGTGCTCGGCGTCAAGGCCAGCATCACGCCTACGTTTGTGGTGCTTGCCGTGGGTGTGTCGTCGATCGTCGGCATGGTTTCCGGTTGGTATCCGGCGAACAAGGCAGCCAAGATGGATCCGATCGAAGCGTTGAGGCAGGAGGCATAGGCGCGCCATGCAGATTACCCCGGCTGAGAACCTGAAAATGGCGCTAACTGCGGTCTGGAGCCACCGCTTCCGGTCCGCGCTGACGATCCTCGGTATCGTCATCGGCATCACGACGGTGGTAACGGTGTCGTCTTTGTTGACGGGCTTGCGCAAAGGCATCGTGACCTTCTTCGAAGAGTTCGGTCCGAACAATATCTTTCTCGCTCGCGTGAGCGGCGATCCTTCCGAACAGATGGCTCCGCCCAAGGAACGCAAGCGCAGGTTGATGGACCCGATGTATGCCGACTACATTCGCAAGACCGCGCCTTCTATCGAAGAGGTCGGGATGCAGTTGTTCCCCGCAGATCTTGGATCGGCGGTGGTAAAGGTGCCGGGGTTTGAAACCGATCGCTTCCAGTTTGGTGGCGCCGACTATTTTCAGACGCTGATTTCCCCGCGCGAAATCAAGGAAGGCCGAAGCTTCACTCAGGAAGAAGCGGCACGGGGATCGTCTGTGTGCGTCATTGGCTCAACGCTTGCAGACACGCTGTTCCCCGGGGCTTCGGCTGTCGGCAGGACCCTGCAGTTGGGCAACGCGATGTACACGATCATCGGCGTGTTCGCGCCGGCAAAAGGCGGATTCTTCGGTGAGAACGGGCTCGATTCGCAGATACTCGTTCCTCTTGCCACTTTGAAGATGCGCTACCCGGCGTCGAATCGTTATTTCTTCACATGCAAGGCGCGCGAAGGCAAGCGCGAGCAGGCGATGGAAGAGGTCCGCGCCGCGATGCGCCGCATTCGCAAGGTTCCGCCTGGCGTGGACGACGATTTCTCTCTGTCGACCGCGGACTCGATCATCGCGAACTTCGACAAGATTACGGGAATGGTCGCGCTGGCGGCCATTGCGTTGTCCGGCCTCGGCCTGTTGGTCGGTGGCATCGGCGTCATGAACATCATGCTGGTGAGCGTGACCGAACGGACCCG
>CAZVKC010000059.1:3611-45358 GCA_964627455.1 uncultured Solibacteraceae bacterium
GGCGTTTGGCCCGCGATGAAGGCTGCCCGTCTCGATCCCGTCGAAGCCTTGCGCTACGAATAAGCGGCAGCGAACGGTCCGATTGCTGCTATACAATCGGAATCCATGATGCTTCATCATCACTCGTCGCCGTCATCGCATCGCCGCGGATTCCTTCGCAAGACTTTGGGCGCGTACTGGACCGGGGCCGCACTGCTCGAACAGTCGATCTTCCGCGCCGCGCAGGCGCGTGCGCAGGCGAATCCCGGATTGCCGAAGTTGTTCAACATTCGCAAGGTTGCGGATGGCGTGTACGCCGCGATTGGGCAGGCGTCTGCGCTGATCAACTCGAACGCAGCGATTTTTGAGATGAGCGACGGGTTGCTGGTGGTGGATACGCACTCGAAGCCATCCGCGGTGTTCTCCCTGGTGTCGCAGATCAAGAAAGAAGTCAGCCCCAAGCCGGTGAAGTACATCGTGAACTCGCACTTTCACTGGGATCATACACAGGGCGGGGCGGCCTACCGCAAGCTGTATCCGAACGCGCAGTTCATCTCGAGCGTGGGCACCCGTAAGCTGCTATCCGAGCAGGGACTCATTCGCGTGAAGGGTTCAATCGAAGAAGCAGCGGCGGCGATCGAGCAGTACAAAGACAAAGCGGGCAAAGCGAAGACCGCGGAAGACAAGGCGTTTTATCAGCAGCAGATCCGCGAGACGCAGTCGTACCTTGCGGAAATGAAGAACTACGCCCCTGAACTGCCGAACATCACGGTGGGCAAAGATCTTGTGCTGCACGACAAATTGCACGACCTGCATTTGAGCTTTCGCGGCCGTGCGCATACGGCTGGCGACATCATCGTGTACTGTCCGCAGAAGAAGGTCGTTTCCACCGGCGACATGCTGCACGGCTTCGCGCCGTTCATCGGTGATGGGTATCCAAAGGAATGGTCGAGGACGCTGATCTCGGTGGCGGAACTCGATTTCGACCACGTGATCGGCGGTCACGCGGATGTACAGCAGGGCAAGACACGGCTGTACAACATGGCGAACCTGATCGACGAGTTGACCGAGCGTGTGACGCGCAGCCGCTTTGAGAGCAAAGAACAATTGAAGCGCGACGTGACGCCTGCATCGCTGAAGTCGCTGCAGCACGATGGCTACGGGCAGTTTCTCTCAGAGAACCTGCGCACGTATTTCCCCGTGGCGCCTTCGGAGCGCAACGTGGATCCGCTGCCTGCGACGATTGCAGGCTGCATCGACGGTACGCTGCAGGCATTGAAGCGGGACTCCTAACGTGAGAACAGCACTGGTAACCGGCGGATCCCGAGGCATCGGGAAGGCGATTGCTTTGCGCCTGGCGCGGGACGGTTTCCGCGTGGTGGTGAACTACACGTCGCGCGCTGATGCCGCTGAGGCAGTGGTCCGCGAGATCGAGGCGGCGGGCGGCAGCGCACTGGCGGCGCAGGCGGATGTTTCGGATCCTGCGGCGGTGGAACGGATGGCTAAGGCGATTGGTGAACCTGTCGACGTACTCGTCAATAACGCGGGGATCCTGCGTCGGGGCGATCTCGACGAGTTTTCTTCGACGGATTTCGACGAGATGTGCCGCATCAATTTGGGTGGCGTGATTCATCCGACGCGCGTTTTCTCCGAGGGCATGCGGCAGCGTGGCTACGGGCGGATCGTGAACATCACGTCGGTCGCGTCGGTCGGCACGGCGATGGCGGGTACGACGTTTTATGCAGCGACCAAAGCGGCCGTTGCGCTGTTGACGCGGCGGTTCGCGCTGACGCTGGGTCCACAAGGGGTGACGGTGAACGCGATTGCGCCGGGGTTCATCCTGACGGATATGGTGACGGTGGGCAGGACGCCCGAAGAGATCGAATCGGCGACGCGCAACATTGCGGAGAAGGCAATGATGAAACGCGTTGGCCTGCCTGAAGACATCGCCAACGCGGTTTCGTTTCTCGTTTCCGAGGCGAGCAGCTTTGTGACCGCTCAAGTACTGACGGTGGATGGTGGGCGAATGGACTACATCGCCCACCCCTGACGGCTCCGGTTAAAAGTCCAGTTTCAGGCCGAGTTGGAGGCCGCGTGCGCCGCCCGCTCCGGTGATGAACCCGAAGTTGGCGTCGCCGAGGTTCGTATTCGGATTATTGAACTGCGGCGTATTGGTGATGGAGAACGCTTCGCCGCGAACTTCCAGCTTGAACCGTTCGGTCAGGCTGAAGGTCTTGGCCATCGAAGCGTCCAGGTTAAAGAGTCCCGGGCCGTTGATCACGTTGCGTCCGAGGTTCCCGAACTGCCCGGTGGCCGGGGTGGCAAAGCTCGAGCGGCTGAACCACTCGTTGCCGATGTTGATGCCCTTGGGCAGCGTGATTGGCGACACCAGGTTCGGAGTCTGCGTGTTGCCCGGTGCGTTGATGGTCGTACCTGAAGTCGTAAAGGTGAGAGGCGTGCCGGTCATCAGCGACAGCACGCCGTTGACTCGCCAGCCTCCGAGGGTCTTCGCCGCCAGGCCGCTGTTCAGGAACTTCTTGCCCTTTCCGAACGGCAGGTCATAAACGTAACTCTGCACGAAGGTATGCGTGCGGTCGTAATCATTGCGCGAGTAGTTGCGGCGGAAGTTGATGTACCAGCGAGGACCTCCGTCGTCGCCCGTCTGGAAGCCCATGCCTTTCGCCCATGTGTAGGCCGTCGTGACGCCGAGGCTGCCGGCAAAGCGGCGGTCGAGTTTGAGCTGCAATCCGTGATAGCTCGTCGAGAAGCCTGCGAACAGCAGGTTCACGCCGGCCGTGCGGCGCAGCGTGGGGAACTGCGGCAGTCCGTTGTTGCCTTGCCCGATTGCGGCGACCGTGCCGGCGGAATTCAGGTTGTAGTTCACCACCTGATGGACGCCGTGGCTGCCCAGGTACGTGGTGTCGAGCACGAAGTTGAAGGGCAGTTGACGCTGCACGGCGAAGTTCCAAGTTTCCACATAAGGATTCGTGAAACTCATGTTGATGGCGTTGTACTGCTGGTTGATGGGCGGATTCTTGATGACGCCATCCTGCGGAATCGGCACCTGGATCGGGGCAGGGAATCCGGTCTGGAACGTGGCAATCGCGCCGCCGGGCAGGGTCGCCGCGCCGTAGGTTGCTACCTGCGGGTCGAACTGATTGTTCGCGCGGACCGGGTAGTTATACGCGTAGCTATTGTCCGGGAACGGCGTGTAGCTGATGCCGAATCCGGTCCGGATGACGGTCTTGTCGTTCCAGCGATACGAGATGCCGGTGCGCGGTGCGAAGTAGTTCTTGTGGTATTGGACGCCGAGGTCCATCGGTACGCCGCCAACGCCCGCGATCTCGAGAGTGTTGTTTACGAAATTGTAGTTCGAGAAACCGCCGGCTTTGCGCGGTGTCGCCGGGGGATACAGTTCGTAACGCATGCCGATGTTGATGGTCAGTTTCGGCGTGACGACCCAGGTGTCCTGTCCATAGAAGAACCACTGCCACGCGCGGTATGCCGGGAAGTAGGTGGCGAGGTCGCGTCCGGCCTGGCTGGGCAGGTCGAGCAGGAAACTCCCAATGTTATTCATGAAGCTTGTCCGCGCGCCGGTTGTCGAGGTCTGGCCGTCGGAGAAGCTATACACGCCGCGCGGGCTGAAGGTCTGCATCTGCAGTAACTCGTCGCGGATGCGGCGAAGGTCGACGCCCCATTTGATGGTGTGATTGGACAGGTTCTTCGTCCAACTGTTCACGAGATTGATGTTGGCCTCGGCGCGTACCCACGGCACGCTGGGCGAGTATCCGATCATCGGGTTCGAGTAACCGCCGTTGAGGTTGATGCCGACGATGCCGCTCGAGTATTTGTCGATGTTGACGCCGGGGATCCCCAACTGATCGGACGCATTGGTGCCGAAGTCGGAATTCTGCGCGGTGTTGTTGTAGTGTGCGATGCCGATGCGGACCTCGGTGACCAGCGTATTGGTGATCAACCGGTTGTAGTTCAGGCCCGCGCTATAGGTCTTTTGCACACCGGTCCCTTCGAACGCGCCCTGCGCGGGACCTCCGGCCAGGCCGAAGATCGGCGCCTGGAACGTCACCGGGCGGCTGAAGCTGAAGCGGCCCGCAAGACGGTGCCGTTCGCTCATGTTCCAGTCCATTTTGTAGTCGAAGGAGTCGATGTCTTTGCTGAAGGGCAGCAGCGCGAAATAGTTGTTGGTTTCGCCTGGCAGGTTGGGCGCCGGAACCAGATTGAGGATCTTGGTGGAGATCGCGTTGATGCGGTTGGCGGGAATAAGGTTGCCCGCGAACGGCTGCCGGTTGGATCCATCGGCGTTGCCGGTCGCCGGGTCGTAGACCGTGGTGGTGGAACGGCCGAGGTTGCCGGTGCGGACGTCCATCACCGGAATGGAGACACGGTTGGTGTTCGCCTGGTGGTCGAGGATCTTGAGATAGTCGCCGAAGAAGAACAGCTTGTTCTTGATGACGGCTCCGCCGACGTTGCCGCCGACATAGTTGTACGCCTGGTGTCCGACGGAGGGGTCGAAGAAGGCGCGGGCGTTGAATTCGCTATTGCGCAGGAATTCGTAAACGCCGCCGTGCAGAGCGTTCGAACCGCTCTTGATCTGGACGTTGGTAACGGCGCCCGAAGCGCGTCCGAGTTCCGCATCGAAATTCGAGGTTGAAACAGCCACAGCCTGAATGGCTTCGATCGGCGGAACCATGATCTGCAGCAGGCCGGTGCGGTGGTTGTTGTCCACGCCCTCGATCATGTAGTTGTTGCCCTGGCGCATGTTTCCGTTGACCTGGGTCTGCAACGAGTTCGACGCGTTGAAAAATTGCGAATGCTGATAGGATGCGCGAGTCGTGCCGGGAACCAGGTTCAATAGGTTTTGGTAGTTGCGGCCAGTGCCGAGAGGGAGGCTGACGGCCACGGTGGCTTCGATCTGCCGGCCGGTGTCGGCGCGATCGGTTTGAAGCAGCGGCGTGGCTGCGGTGACTTCGATGCTTTCCGCGACGTTGCCGGGTGTGAGGGCGAGGTCCACGCGGGGAGACGTGTTGATCTGCACTTCGACGTTGGATCGAGCGGAACGCTTGAAGCCTGCGATTTCGGCGGACACGGTGTACATGCCCGGAGGAACGTCGGGAAAGATGTAGTTGCCGCTCTCGTTGGTGTTGGTCGAGCGGCTGATGTTCTTGTTTTGTTCGAGGATGGTGACTTTGGCGTTGGGAACGAGGCCGCCGCTCGAGTCCGTGATGGTTCCGAGCAGGGTGCCGTTCACTGCCTGGCTGAAGACGCTGCTCGCTAGCAGAAGCTGGAGCGCAAGCGCCGTCCCCAGAATACGAAGAGTCATGGAGATTCTCCTGAAGTGGGTGTTGGGAAAGAGGTGGGAAGTACCGACGGGTCCGGCAGTGATGCTGCGAACCCGCGAAAAGCCTGCGCTCGAAAGTGCGCGTCCGGCGGGCATAGCGAACGCACAGGGATGTTGAAGCCTTCGCCTGTGCTGACTAACCTTGCGGACAGAATATCAGGTTTATTGGATGAGTGAAATCAGAAAACTCAATGGTGGGATTCGGCGTACTGGGCATCGCCCTCGTATTGTTTGTCGCGGAAGATCCAACGGTAGAAGGATCCCAGTGGCCGCTTTTCAGTGAAGGGAATGAAAACCGCGGTCCAGCAGATGCTGATGAGGACGACCATGTAGGTGAAGTTCCGCACGGCGAGCGCGCCGTCGATGCCGCGATCTACGGGCAATCCCGCGAGGACGGCCGCAACAAGGCCTTTCGGGACCATGATCGAAGTGAGGGCGAGGTCCTGCCAGGAGATGTTTTCATTGATCAGGGCGAAGCGTACGATGAGGAGTCGCGCGCCGTAGACCGCGGCGCAGAACACAGCCGCCCAGCCGATCAGCGTCACATCCTCGAATCGAATCGAGACGCCGAGATAGACGAAGAAGAAGGTCTTCAGCAGGAACAGAATTTCCATGAAGAACGAGACGTCGGTTTGTTCGATGCGCGCGAGGTCCCGGCCCTGAAAGGCCTTCAATTTCGAGAGTCCGAAATGGTCGTAATTGGTGAGCGTGGCGCCGAACGCGAGAGCGGCGATGGCTCCCGAGAATCCCAATTCGTCTGCAACGCCGTACAGGATGAATACGACTGCGAGCGTGGTGAAGGCCGTGTTGGGAAACTGCCGGACTTTGTTCAATACGAGCACCCAGGCGACGCCTCCGGCGCAACCGATGATGGCTGCCATCAGCAGTGACGCGACGATCGTACCGATAATTCTGGCGGGTTGTACGGAGCCGGCCGCGGCGCCTTCCACGAGTCCGAGAAGAATGACGATGCAGAGCACGTCGCCCAAAGCGGATTCCATGACCAGGGTCGTGCCCAGTGGCTCCCGAATCTTCATGGACTTCACCAGCGGAATGACGACAGCCGCGGAGACGCCGCCGAGGATTGCGCCCGCCATCCAGCCAGTCATATTCGGAACTCCGAGAAGGTGGACGGCCGCGAAATAGGCTGCGATTGCGGTGGCGAAAAAGGTTGGGAACGTCACCCGCAGCGTCGGACGAATGGCTCGTGCGAGGACCGGCGGGTCGATGGTGATGCCGCTCTCGAACAGAATGACAATCAGCGCGAGGGTCGACATCACGCGGCCGACATGTCCAAAGTCCTCGGGCTTGATGAAGTGGCCGACCGGGCCGATCAGGATCCCCAGAACGGTGAGCAGCAGGACGTCCGGGACCCTTTTCCGTTCGAAAAGCGCCGTGAAGAAATGCGCCACGAATACGAGTACGCCAATTGCAAGAATTGCGCCGGCCATGCCCCTTCAGGGTATCAGCCGTTCTTGCGAAGAACCGGGATAATCTCGAGAAAATCGGCAAGGGGCGAGTCGGCCGCGGGATCCGGATCCGGCAGGCGGCGGCTCGCGCTATCGTGCGTCGTGACGGCGTTCTCGAGATTTCGCGTGATGGTGCGGCGGGTTTCGGAAAGATCAAAGCCCTCCGATGCGACGCCGGGGAAATCGAGCGCCTCGGCGCGAATCAGTCGTTCGCCGGGAAGTTTCGGCAAGTAATAAGCGACGTGGTAGAGCAGCATGCTTACTGCTCGAAACTGCGGACGAGTTGATGGATGGCGCGGAGACGGGCGAGAAGGCCGCTCAGTTTGTCGAGGCGAAGCGCGTTCGCTCCGTCGGACAGGGCGCGCTCGGGCGCTTCGTGGACTTCGACGAAGAGGCCGTCGGCGCCGGCTGCAACGGCTGCGCGTGAGAGGGTTTCGATGAACTGCGGTTGGCCACCGGACGCAGCGCCGCCCGATGCGCCTCCGGGCAGTTGGACACTGTGGGTTGCGTCGAACACGACGGGATAGCCGAAGCCTCGCATGATGGCGAGTCCACGCATGTCGACGACGAGGTTGTTGTAGCCGAAGCTCGAGCCGCGTTCCGTGAGGATGATGTCCGTGTTGCCCGTCGACGCGACCTTTTCCGCCGCATGACGGATGTCGGCCGGCGCGACGAACTGGCCCTTCTTGATGTTCACCGTGCGGCCGGTGCGTCCCGCTGCGACCAGCAGATCCGTCTGCCGGCATAGAAACGCCGGGATCTGCAGGATGTCGACGTGTTCCGCCGCGATCTCGGCCTGTGCGGGTTCGTGGATGTCGGTGAGTACGGGGATCCCGAACTGCTTGCGAACCTCGCCCAGAATTCGAAGTCCCTCGTTGAGGCCGGGACCTCGATACGCCGTGACGCTGGAGCGGTTCGCCTTATCGAACGAAGCCTTGAAGATGAAGCCGTCAGGACCCACGATATCGCGAATCGCCTGCGCGAGGTACATCACGTGCGCTTCGCTCTCGATCACGCAGGGTCCTGCGATCAGGCCGAGCTTGGGACTGTTTCGGTCGATACGGTGGACGCTCACGCGCCGGCCTTTGTCTCGGCAAACAGCGGTTGCGCTTCGTTCGACAGGCGCACTTCGCGATGCTTCGCCGCGGCGCCGAGGAACGCCGTGAACAGCGGGTGCGGTTCCATGGGCTTCGATTTGAATTCCGGATGGAACTGGCAGCCGAGGAACCACGGATGATCGGGGATCTCGCAGATTTCGACGTACGTTTTGTCGGGCGTCTGTCCGGAGATCCGCAAACCGTTTTGCGTCAGGATCTGCTCGAACTCCCGATTGAACTCGAAACGGTGGCGATGGCGTTCGGAGATCTCCGCGGCGCCGTAGGCCGCGCGCGCAAAGCTGCCTTCAGCCAACTGGCAGGGATACGCGCCGAGCCGCATCGTTCCGCCAAGTTCGTCGACGCCCAGCAGCTCGCGCAGTTTGTAGATTACGCGATGCTTCGGCGCGTTCTCGAATTCCGTGGAATTCGCGCCGTCGAGGCCGCAGACATTGCGCGCGTACTCGATGACCAGCGTTTGCATGCCGAGGCAGATGCCGAAGTACGGGACCTTGGCTTCGCGGGCGAAGCGGATCGCGTTCAGCATTCCCTCGACGCCGCGCTTGCCGAACCCGCCGGGCACCAGGATGCCGTCGTAAACCGATAACTGTTTGCTGCAATCCGGCCAGACCATCGACTCGGAATCGATCCAGTCCATGCGGACGCGGAAGCCATGGTGAATGCCGCCATGCAGCAGCGCTTCCTTGAGGCTCTTGTACGAATCTTCGTAGTCGGTGTACTTGCCGACGAGTCCGATGTGGACCTCGCCGACCGGGTTGTACAACCGGTCCAGCATCGCCTTCCAGGAATCGAGGTGGCGGTCGGTGGCTGTTTCGAGTTTCAGGGTTCGGACGACGAAATCATCGACGCCCTGATCGGCGAAGACCAGCGGACATTCGTACACGGACTCCACGTCGGTCGCTGCAATGACGGCTTCCGGTTCGACGTCGCAGAAGAGCGCGATCTTCTTGCGCACGTCGTCGGGGATTTCGCGGTCCGAACGGCAGATGAGGATGTCGGGCTGGATACCGAGGGCGCGCAGTTCCTTGACGGAGTGCTGGGTGGGCTTGGTTTTCAGTTCCTTGGCTGCGGCGATCCACGGCACGAGGGTCACGTGCACGAACATCGCGTTCGACCGGCCGAGTTCCTTGCGCAACTGACGGATCGCTTCGATGAACGGGAGGCTTTCGATGTCGCCGACGGTGCCGCCGATTTCGATGATCGCGACGTCGACGTCTTTCCACACCTTGCGGACCGCGGCCTTGATTTCATCGGTGACGTGCGGGATCACCTGCACGGTCTTGCCGAGGTACTCGCCCTGCCGTTCGCGCGCGAGGATGTGGGAGTAGATGCGTCCCGACGTGAGGTTGTTGGCCTGGCTCAGCGGCGCATGCGTGAACCGCTCGTAGTGGCCGAGGTCGAGGTCCGTTTCCGCGCCGTCGTCGGTCACGAAGACTTCGCCGTGCTGGAACGGACTCATCGTTCCGGGGTCGACGTTCAGATACGGGTCGAGCTTCTGCATGTTGACACGAAGCCCGCGGCTTTCGAGCAGGCACCCGATCGAAGCCGCCGCGATCCCTTTCCCCAATGATGAAACAACACCGCCCGTCACGAAGATGCACTTTGGCATGGCCGTTGACTACTGTTCTCCTTGATCCTTGAATCCCAAGCCCGCGAACTCGAACAACCCGCTGACTTTCTCCAGATCCTCCGGCGTGTCGACGCCGAGCGAATCGTATTCGGTTTCCACAACCCGAATCCTGTAGCCGTTCTCCATGGCCCGCAACTGCTCGAGGCGTTCGGCGCGCTCGAGGGGACCAACGGCTAATTCCGAATATCCTAGCAGGAAATCCCGCTGGTACACATAAAGACCGATATGTTTATAGTGAGCTGTCTGCTGCCGTTCGGCCTCGTCACGAACATACGGAATCGGCGATCGCGAGAAGTAGATCGCATTCTGCATGTGATCGGTCACCACCTTCACCACGTTGGGGTTGGTGACCTCGGCCGGATTCTCAATGCGCTTTTTGAGGGTCCCCATCGGAATGTCGGGGCTTCCGAGCAGCGACAGGACGGCGGCGTCGATTGCGTTGGGATCGATGAGAGGCTCGTCGCCCTGAATGTTGACGATGTATTCGGCGTTCCCGGCCGATGCGACCTCGGCGACCCTGTCGGTTCCGGACGGATGGTCGGAGCGAGTCATGCGCACTTGCGCTTTGAACTCGCGGGCCGCGTCCGCGATACGCTCGTCGTCGGTGGCGATCACCACGCTGGTGAGGTAGCGGGACATGCAGGTCCGTTCCCAAACGTGCTGGAGCATCGTTTTACCGGCGATTTTAGCGAGAGGTTTCCCAGGGAATCTGGAGGAGGCATGCCGGGCAGGTATCACGCCCAGTACTCTGGCAGGCACGTTCGATGGTAACACAAGAGGCTTAAAATACAAGAATGGCCGGGATCATCCTGGGTACTTCCCGTGGGGAGTATTCCATACTGTTTGCGAACCCCCCGAGCACGGACGCGTCCGTGCCGATCGGGGTCGTGCTGCTCGATCCCGAAGCCGATAAGTTGCATATCCGGCTGCGCCAGGATTTCGATCTGATCATCCGCGATGAGGACACCTGGTTTTTCGAGTCGCTCGAGCAGGCGTTACGCGATATGGAGCGTGACCTCGGCGGGCGGCGGGCCTTAGACCTGATGCTGCAGGGTTCGAACGGCGTGACCGGCGAGGGTCTGCAGTCTGTGATGGTCGGGAGCTTCGCGGGGGCGTTGAATCGCCTGTATTCGAAGCACGTTCCGGCGGCGGTGCGTCGATTCGAGACCCATCTGCCGATGTATTCGCTGCGCAGCGCGGCGGGCAAGTTCCTGGAGAATTCCGAGATCGAGCCGGAAGGCTGGCTCGAGATTCCGCAGGCGCGCAGGCTGGGGCAAGGGCAGTTCATCGCGAGGATCCAGGGGACTTCGATGGAGCCGCTCATTGCCGACGGTTCGCTGGCGATTTTCGATACCGAGGGCCTGGCGGGTTCACGCGCGGGCAAACTGGTGCTGGTGGAGGAGCGGCGGCGCGGAGCCGCCAGCGCGTATACGCTCAAGAAGTACGAGAGCGTCAAACAGGAGTTCGGCGAAGACAGCACGGTGCGAGTTGCGATCCGGCTGCTGCCGCTGAATCCCGAGCACAGTGTGATTGAGCTGGATCCTGACGACGACCGCTATCGGATCGTGGCTGTGTTCGTGCGCGTGCTCGACCCCAACCTGGCGGAAAGCGTCATCGACGAGTGACCGGCGACGAGTAAACGGCTCGCTCGAAATCCCGCAACAAACCCATCGCCTGCGGGTCGCAGAACGGCAGGAATTGCATCAGGATTGCCGCGCACAAAGATCTCTGCGGATCAATCCAATAGAACGTGTTCTGGATCCCGCCCCAAGCGAGGCTTCCCGCGGACCTGCCGCCCTCGTGCGCCACGGGATTGCGCAGGAATCCGAACGTGAACTGGTCTTCGAAGCCCGGGTGAAAGTCGACATCCGCGGTCATTTCAGGCCTTGCGGCCTGCATGCGTCCAACGCCAGTCATCGAGCCGGTCTGGTTGGCCGACATCTGTTCCACGGATTGGGGCGACAAGACGGAACCACCGCCCTGCAGGATCATTCGCATGAAACACAGGTAATCGGACGCAGTTGAGTAGAGTCCGCCGCCTCCGTTGCACCATGCGGGCGGCGCGGGTGGGACGTGCGGATCCTCGCGGAGTTCGCCGGTTGACTGCCTGCGCCACAGGCTGACTTTGCGCGGAAACTTTTCCGGCGACAGCGTGAAGGTGGAATCCACCATGCCGAGCGGCGCGAAGATGGCGTCCTGGAAATACGCTTCGAGGCTCATGCCGGATACTGCTTCGACGATGCGTCCGGCCCAGTCGAGTCCCGTACTGTATTCCCAGCGCGTGCCGGGTTCCGACAGCAGCGGCGGCACGGCGAGGCGCGTCGACTTGAATCCTTGCAGCCGGTACATATCTGCGTTCCAGTGATCGTAGACGAAGCCCGAAGTATGCGTCAGCAAATGCCGGATGGTGACGGCGCGAGTTGCTGGGCGCAAGATCGGCCGGTCGCCATCGAATCCGGTGAGAATCCTCGGCTGTGCGAACTCCGGCAGGTGCCGGCCCATCGGATCATCGAGCGAAAGTCGCCCTTGTTCCACCAACTGCAGGATCGCGGCGGACGTGATGGCCTTGGTCATCGACGCGACGGCGAAAATCGAGTCGACGGTGGCAGGCTGTTTCGAAGCCGAGTCGCGGATGCCGAATGCGCCCGTGTACAGAGTGTCGGTGGCCGTCCCAACGATCGCGACGACGGCCGGGATGCCGCGCCGTTCGACTCCATCTCGCAGCACCTTGTCCAGTAGATCAGTTGCCGCCGCCACTGCCATCCTTCGATGCGGTCTGCGAAAGCGAACGGATGCCGTTGGCGAGGTCCACGGGGCGGTAAATCGTCACGGTCTTGCCTCTGGCGCTCTTCACGACGCGATACATGGCGTCTTCCATCGGAATCTGGAAGCGCGTGAATCCCATATAGAACATTGCCGGCAGGTCGTATTCCTTGAGGTCCGCGGGAGCCTTCTGCGCGGGGCGTCCCTCGGCGCCGAGGAAGACGATCGCGTTGGACTTCTGTTTCTCGTTCATCTCGTCGCGCAGAAGTTTTCGCACCATGCCCATGTCCGACGGACCTTCCTGCAGCACCTTGATGTCGATAGTCCCGAAGTTGGTCGTCTCGAGCTTATTGACCAGCCGCTTGTATCCGGCCGGATCGAAGTCGTCCTGCTTGTACAGCACGCGTTTGCCGAGCAGGTCAAAGACGACGATGCGGACCTTGCTGAACTGCGATTGATCGAGCACGGAAGTGAGACTTGCGAGCAGTGTGATGCGGTCGAACGCGTTGAGCTTCGTGACGGCGCGCCGGTAATAAAGCGGGATCGCGTGCATGAAGATGGTGACCCGCCCTCCCGGCGCGCTGGGGTTGAGCCCCTTCCAGGACTCGAGTCCGACGGGCGCGATGGCGTTGGGTTCCAACTTGACCGGGATCTTGCGGTCCGCGGCGGCGACCTGCCAGGTTTTCCGGCAAACGCGATCTTTGGCGTCGTTGACTGCGAAGTCGACTTTGTACTTTCCTTCGCCGGTGTAAAAACCGCCGCTGAATTCGAAGAGCGTCTTGCCGGGATCATCGGGGATCGGCGGCAGATCAGACGAGTACGCGAAATACTTCGGCGGCGTGGCTGCGCCTCCGCCAACCGGCGTTACGCGCATGAGCAGCACCAGGCTGTTCTTCTTGCCCGTGAACTGCTTTGCCGGCACCGCGGCGAGGAACCCGGTGAAGAATCGAAAACTGAACGCGACGCGAGGGCGGATCGGCTCAACCTTGCAGGCCAGTGCCTGCGCTCTCTTGCCCTCGAATTCCTCTTTGAAAAAACGCTCGATCTCGGGGAATGCTTTCGATTCCCGCTCGACCAGCCACTGTCCGTACAGCGAAGGCGTGACCAACGCTCCGATGGCGATACAGTAGGGAAGAATGAGATTGCGCGCTTTCATTCGGCTGCTGCTTCCATTATCAATGCCGTTAGCGATGGACGTGGCGCGCGCGAATCAGTTACCTCAAAATCCATCACCGATGCAGGATGATACAAGGGAACACAAACGCCCGCCGGAAGTTGTGGTCCCCGGACGCCGTGTGACTCTCGCGCCTGAGAAAACCTTCCTGTTACCTTTGACGAACAGCAGGCGGCTGGTGATCCATTTTCATGGGCCGGCGTGGCTCGCGGAATCCGCGGCACGGCGCGTATTCCCCGGGGCAGCGGTCTTGAGCGTGCAGGCCAACGGAACCTCATCGGACGCTTATCGGACACTGCTCGCGCCCGCTACAGAGCGTTTCCCCGAAATGGTGAAACAGGCGGAAGCCGCCGCCGGCGTGACGTTCAGCTCGATTGTGCTGTCGTCGTTCAGTGCGGGATACGGCGCCATACGCGAGATCCTGCGCGACAAAGGAAGCTGGAAACTGGTGGATGGAGTCGTACTCGCGGATTCGATGCATGCGGACTATGGCGGCGAGTCGCGGGACCTCGACGCGTTCCTCGACTTCGCCCGCGAGGCCGCAGGAGGGCAGAAGCGTTTCGTGATCGCACATTCGGAAGTGTTTCCGGGAACCTACGCCAGCACGACCGAAGCCGCATCGTACCTGCTTCGCGAACTGCAGTTGAAGCGCGAGCCCGTGCTCGAGTGGGGGACCCTCGGCATGCAGCAGCTTTCCAAAGTCGTGAAAGGCGGACTGCAGGTGCTGGGGTTCGCCGGCAACTCGGCGCCCGACCACATGGATCACTTCTTCGCCCTCGAAGACTGGTACCGCCGGCTCAACGCCTTTCCAGCGAAGCGGAGCGTGAAGCGTTGAGACTCTATCTCGATCCGTGGCCGCCGGATTACGAGCCGCCCATCCAACTCGATGACGCACTCTACGACGGTCCTGTGGATGTGACGGTCGAAACCGAGGACTGGCGTGCGATTCGTAATCCCCAGCAACCGCTCTTCGGCAAGCTGTACTTCATCGATGGCACTCGCCGCATCGACGCGCGGGTGATGACGGACGTCAACGGCAAGATGGTTCACGGCTTGTTCGGGACGGTGGCCGTCGGGTGTGTGGAATCGGAGGGCTCCAAGGCGACGATGCCATTTGTGGAGGTCCGCCGTTATCTCGTGATGGGCGCCGGCATCAATCGCCACGAGACTTTGACGATCGGCAACGCCGAGTTGCGTTACACGGGCGAGGCGACGCACGAGAGTTCGCCGGACGAGGCGTTGTCGCGTCTGCAAAACCTGATGCGGGACTGCGAAGCGCGTCTCGGGCAGGACCTGTTGACGCCCGGCGCGTGCGTGTTTTGCGATGGTCCGCTGACCTATTTCACGCATTGCGCGGACGCCCTCATCGGCGTCGTGAAGAAGATCCAAAAGCCGTATCTCGATCCGGTACACTTCGATTTGGTCCAGCGCCTGCACACCGGCGAACGCACGCCACTCTTCCACATTCCGGACCCGAAACACGAGCGCTATTCGTGGTACCTGCGCGTGGGCGATGTGCGGCGGATCGACCATCCGCTGTCGGGGATCCTGCGTTTGGAAGTCCGCTCGACCATCGGCATCGACGCCGCGTGCCGGCTCGCGGATTTCTCGACGCTGGAATTGCCGCGCTTTGCTTCGACACAGGCTCGCGATCCGCGCGCGCCGCAGAATCTGGCCCCGGTTGGGGCGCTTGAATCCGAACTTCGCCGCCGCATGGGCGACCCGGTCCTGATCCGGCGTGCGATCGAAAAGAGACTGGCCGTTGAGTACTGAAATCGGAAAAGTCCTGGGAACGTTCGACGCCGAACCGCTCAACTTCTGGATCGCGGTTCTTCCCGATCAACTCGTGCAGTTGGATGACGTCGTGATGGTGCGCCGCAAATTGCCGAACGGCGAGAGCGTCTCGGTGTATGGAATCGTCGACCAGATGGTCGCGCGGCATGAAGGCGCGAAATTCGAGAGCGACGTGTTTCTGGCTGAGGACGGGATCCTGCCGCTGACCCACGCGATCAAGGCGCATATTACGGTGACGCGCGTCGAGCCGGAAATCTTCGTGCCACCGCTGCCTGGGCAGTCGGTGTTTCGCGCGGAAGGCGCGGATCGCGATCAGGCGCTGTTCTTCGATGCGATGAAGAAGCGGTTCCCGCTGGGGCTGTCGCGCGACGGCGAAGTGATCCACGGCAACTTTGAGTTCCTCGATGGCACTCGCGGCGCACACATCAATATCTCCGGCGTGTCGGGCGTCGCGACTAAGACCACGTACGCGACGTTTCTGCTCTACGGCATCTTTCATTCGGATCTGCTCGGCACGGAGGCGATCAACACCAAGGCGATCATCTTCAACGTCAAGGGCGAGGATCTGCTGTACCTCGACAAACACAACGCCTCGCTGCCGGCGGAGGCACACACGGCCTACGACAAACTGGGACTGCCGGTTGGCGCGTTCGAAGATGTCGCACTGTACGCGCCCGTGCAAAAAGGTGTCGATGTCTTGCTGCCTGACACGCAGACCCGAAAAGACAAAGTGACGGGGTACTGCTGGACCATTGAAGAGTTCTGCAAGCGCCGGTACCTTCGCTTTCTCTTTGCTGACGCGGACGACGAGACTTCGCAGCTCTCGGCAATTGTCGAGCGCATTGAGTCGGAACTCGCGAACTATCAGGACTTGCGATCGATCGAAGACCTCTCGGATCTGGTTAGCGTGATCCGAAATAGCATGTCGACCTGGGCCCATGGTTTTGCGACGGGTACCCAGGCCAGTTTCCTGAGGCGGTTGGATTCGGCTATTCATCGCGTGGGACACCTGATTCGCGGTGGCGTCGCGCAACCGGACCGTCATCGCATCGACTGGTCGCGCGCACAGGTCAGCGTGATCGACATCCACAATCTGCACGATCGCGCGAAGCGTTTCGTGATCGGGGTCGTGCTGAAGCGGATGTTCGAAGAAAAGGAAGCGACCGGAAGCGCGCGTCCGCTGGTGTTCGTGGTCCTCGACGAGTTGAATAAGTACGCGCCGCGCGAAGGGTCGAGTCCGATCAAAGAAGTGATTCTGGACATGGCCGAACGCGGGCGCAGTCTCGGCATCATCCTGATTGGCGCGCAGCAGACCGCGAGCCAGATTGAACGTCGAGTGGTGGGGAACTCCGCTTATCGCGTGGTTGGGCGTCTCGACCTTGCCGAGGCGCAGCACAGCGAATACGCATTCCTGCCGATGGTGAGCCGTGCTCGCGCCGGAATTCTGAAGCCCGGCACCGTGATCATTTCGCAGCCGGAAATCCCGATTCCGCTGCTCGCACAGTTTCCGTTCCCGGCATGGGCGACGCGCCCGTCAGAAGTCGCGAAGCCGGCCGGGGAAGACGCGTTTAGCGCGCTGCGGAAGAAGAAAGTATGAGATTCCTGCACACAGCGGACTGGCACGCCGGCAAGCTTCTGCGCGGGCGGTCGCGGATCGCGGAGCAGCGCGAGGTACTTGGCGAGATCCTCGAAATCGCGGTGCGTGAGAAGGTCGATTACCTTTTGATTGCGGGCGATGTGTTCGATTCGCCTGCTCCGCCGGCTGACGCGGAACTCGTGGTCCTCAACTTCCTCTCGGAACTCGTGCGCCAGGGCATCGGAGCTGTGATGATCGGCGGCAATCACGATCATCCGAAGCGGCTCGAGGCGTTGCGTGGATTGCTCGATCCGCTGCGTGTGTACATTCGACCGGAACCCGCGGCTCCGGATGACGGCGGCATCGTGCGGCTGGAAAAGAACGGCGAATCCGCGGTCGTCGCCGCGCTGCCGTGGATCCCTGACCGGTTGCTGATCGACACCGCGAAGATGATGCTGCCGGAAGATCAGTGGTATGCCGAGTATGCCGAAGTGGCTGGCGGATTTTGCGGTGGGTTCGCGAATCATTTCGACCCCAAAGCGATCAACATCCTGATGGCGCATCTGTTCGTGCAAGGCGCGGACACGACGGCCAGCGAACGTGCGATCCACACGTCGGCGCCGTTCGCCGTTTCGGCTGCATACTTCCCGGCCGCGGCGCATTACATCGCGTTGGGACACCTGCACCGGCCGCAGCTGGTCGCCGCGCCGTCGCCTGCGTACTTTGCCGGATCCACGCTGCAGTTGGATTTCGGTGAGGCAGGGCAGGCGAAGCGTGTCGTGCTGATTGACGCGCACCCCGGCAAGCCGTCGCATGTCGAGAGCATCGCGTTGACGCGCGGTCGAAGGCTGCAGGATGCGCGCGGAACGATCGACGATTTGCGAGCCCGCGCCAAGGATTTCGGTGACGACTATCTGCGTGTGACGGTCGAGGTCGAGACGGCGCAGGCGGGCATATCGGCGGAGGTCCGCGAGTTCCTGCCGAACGCTATCGACATTCGCGTGGAAGCACGTGTTGTCGAGTCCGATGCGGATGCCACGCGCGACGCCGCGCTCGCCGCGATGGGTCCCGCGGACCTGTTCGCCGAGTATTACCGCGAGTCGCAAAAATCCGAAGTTCCCGAAGACATGCTGCAACTCTTCCGCGAGTTGCATGAAGGAGTTCGCAATGCGTCCCGTACGGCTGGAGCTTGAGGGGTTCACCAGCTTCCGCCGCAAGGTGGAACTGGACTTTTCGGATCTCAACCTGTTTGCGATCACCGGTTCCACGGGCGCGGGCAAGACGTCGCTGATCGACAGCATTCTGTTCGCGCTGTACGGGCGGACGCCGCGAATCAGCCGCGGCGTTACGGATCTCATATCGCAGGGCGCCGCGGAGACGAAGGTCCTGCTGGAGTTCCGCGCGGGCGAGCACCTGTATCGGGCGTTTCGGTACGTCAAACGCAAGGGCGCCACCAAACAGCGCCTCGATCAGAAGATCGGCGAGGATTGGGAACCGCTTGCCGACAAGTCCGGGGCGATGGACGCGAAGCTCGAGGAACTGCTGGGGCTGGACTTTGAAGGATTCACGAAAACTGTCGTCCTGCCGCAGGGCGAGTTCGACCGGTTCCTGCGCGGGGAAGCCTCGAAGCGGCGGGAGATCCTGATCGAGTTGTTGGGACTCGACATCTACAAGCAGATGATGAAGGCGGCGAACGAGTCCGCCAGCCGCAAGAGCGAACGCGCGAAGCTGATCGAGGACCAATGGAAATCGTCTCTCGCGGATCTTTCGGAAGAGCGCATCGCGGAACTCGAAAGCCAGGCCGCTGCCGAGCAATCGCTTCTCGCTGCGTTGCAGCAGGATTTGGATCGCATCAACACGGTGTATCCGCTACAGGCGCGTTTGCGTGAGTTGCGAACCCTGCTCAGTCAGCGCGATCAGTTGCAGGCACAATTGGCTCCTCTTGAATCGCGCAAACAAAAAACATCCGAAATGTTTGGATCTGCCGAAGCCGCGATGGCCGGGGTGGAGGCGGCCCTCGAGGTTGCGCGTACAAAGGCGCAGGAACTGGAAAACGCCGACGGGTCGCCGGATCTGCTGCGAAACAAGGCGGCCGAGATCCGGAAGGCAATCGCCAAGAAGGCGGAACTGGCGAAGTCCCGCGAGATGCTTACGCAGTTCGTGCAGGACTATCAAAAACTGCAGGACCAGTTGAAATCGGCGGAGGCTGCCGCAAAGCAGGCGGACGACGCATACACGCAGGCAATCCAGGACGGCGCCGCGGACCAGTTGCGTGAACATCTTCATGCCGGCGACGAGTGCCCGGTATGTGAACAGGTTGTCCTCCTGGTTCCTGCAAAGAAGGGTGGATCGGGAGCCGATGCGGCGCGCGTTGCGCGCGAGTCCGCGAAGAAGGCGCATGAGAAGCTGCAGGCGCAATCGAACGCGACGTTCACCAAGGTGAAGCAACTCGAGGCGCAGATCAAATCGTCCGAGGGCTTGCTCGCCGACACGTCTGAGAGTCCGGAAACTTTTGAAGCGAAGGCGCAGGCTGTGGAGTCCGCTCGCGGGGCCGCGCGAAAGGCCGAAGCGGATGTAACGGCAAATCGCAAGATCCTGGATCAGGCGCGCGCAGCGCTCACGCAGGCCGATACGGATCTGCGGTTGCTTTCGCAACGCCTCGAATCGGTCGTTGCGCAATTGCAGAGTGGCGAGACCGTCGATACGATCGAATCCCAACTCGGTGAGTACGCCGGGCGGGACCTCGATGCCGAGCGCAGGCGCGTGAGTGCGGATCTGCAATCCGGCCAGCGGCGTGTTGCGCAGTTGGAGGCGGCCATCGAGCAGGCGCGAAAGCGTCTCGCCGAATGGGAAGAACGCCGCGTCGAAATCAAGGAACTGAACACGCAGGCGGAAACCGCGCGCAAACTCGGGGTGCACTTGCGCGAGGATCGCTTTCAGACATTCGTTTTGGGCCAGACCCTAAAGCGCCTGGCTGCCGAGGGTACGCGCCAGTTGAAGCATCTCAGTTCGAACCGCTACAGTTTTGCGACCGACGGCGATGAGTTTCTGGTCATCGATCACTGGAATGCGGATGAGAAGCGCAGTGTGAACACACTGTCGGGCGGGGAATCCTTCCTGGCGTCGCTGTCCCTCGCTCTCGCGCTGTCGAAGAGCCTGCCGGACTTTTCGGTGAATCGCGACTCCATCCGCCTGGACTCGCTTTTCCTAGATGAAGGCTTTTCGACGCTCGATACAGAAACGATGCAAATTGTTTTGGACGCGATCGAGTTGCTGCAGGCTGACGGCCGCATGATCGGCGTCGTGTCCCACATTCCCGAACTCGCCGAACGCCTGCCCGCGCGGATCGAAGTGAGCAAGTCCCCCGGCGGCAGCGCGATCACCGTCAAGTAGCAACGGGCAGGCGGCCTTCGAGGCTTAACGACGCCAGATGCCGCGCTATGGCTTCTGCACGATCGTCGAACTCGAACGCGGGCGCGAGTTCATGCACGAGGCCCATTTGCAGGGCCTCAGGCGCACCGAAGACTCGTCCTGATAACGCGAGTTCCACCGCCCGCCGCTCTCCGATCGCTCGCTGGATGGCCGGCAATCCGACAGGCCAGCCGCCGGTGCGGACCTCGGTCAATCCAAAACTCGTACCCTGCGCCGCAACCACCACATGCGCATTCGCGACGATCGCGACGCCGGGTCCAAGCACCGCGCCCTGCACCGCACACACCACAGGCTTGCGGATCCATAGCCGAAAGTCGAAGGCGTGCGTCAATTCGATGTCCGCTCCATTGCAGAACACCGGTCCTTGCGCGTCGATGAGAAAACACCGGATCTCCGGATTCTCGTCCCGCAGCAGCGCCGTAAGTGCTTCGGCGGTCGCGGTGTCGATTGTGTTGCGCAGCATTGGGCGGTTCAGCGTCAAACGCATCACGCCGCCTTCAAGAGAATGTTGCATCATATCGATCCCGCCAGATGCCGTCGCGGATTCACGGCGCAACAGGCCTCGAGTGCGAAGCTCAGCGCCAAGCGCGTCTGCAATGGATCGAGAATCGCGTCACAGTGGCCGCGCGAAGCCGCATGCCGCGAATCGAGCCACGTCTCGTAATCCGCCCGCGTCTTGTCGATACGAGCCTGTAGTTCCGGCGGCACGGGTTTGCCGGCGGCACGCAATTTCTCGAGTTCCGGACCATGCACCGCCATCACCGCCGAATCGCCTTCCATGACGCCGATGCGCGCCGTCGGCCAACTGAATGCAAAGTGCGGATCGAAGCCCTGGCCGGCCATCGCGTAGTATCCGGCGCCGCTCGCGTGATTGAGCACCAGGATGATTTTCGGCACCGTCGCACACGCCATGCTTTCGACCATCTCGGCGCCCGCGCGTATGATGCCCTCGCTCTCGGATTCAACGCCAACCATGAATCCCGAAACGTCCTGCAGATAGATGAGAGGCAATCCCTGCCGGTCCGCGGACTCTACGAAGTACGCGACCTTGCGCGCCGATTCCGTGTAGAGAATGCCGCCAATCCGTGGACCCGCGTTCGTCTTCAGGAATCCGCGCCGGTTCGCGATCAATCCCACCGGACGCCCATTCAGCCGCGCGTTCGCGCATAATATCTCCGGCGCATGCTCCGGCTGGAACTCGACGTAATCGTCGCCGCCATCGAACAAGCGCGCGATCACTTCCTGCACGTCGTAAGGTTGCCGGTGATCATCGGGCATCAGTTCATACAATCCGTCCGCGGACTTCTTCGGCGCCACGCCCTTCGGCAGCACCGGTGGGTCCGCAAACTCGCGGAACTTGCGGCGGATCATCTCCAGGCACTCGCCGTCATGCGCGGCCTCATAATGCGCCACGCCACTCACGCGCGTGTGCATGGCCGCGCCGCCCAGGCTTTCGGAATCGGTGACTTGGCCGATTGCGCCCTTCACCAGATTGGGACCTCCCAGCCCCATGAAACTCGTGCCGCGCACCATGATGATGCAGTCGCTGAGCGCCGGCAGGTACGCGCCTCCGGCGATACAGGGCCCCATCACCGCGGCAATCTGCGGGATCCGCAGCCGGCGCCGCATCAGCGAGTTGTGGTAAAAGATCCGCGCCGCGCCGTACTGGCCTGGAAATATTCCATCCTGCAGCGGAAGATTCACGCCAGCGGAATCGACGAGATACACGATCGGCAAGGAGTTCCGCATCGCGATTTCCTGGGCGCGCAGCATCTTGGTGATCGTCTCGGGCCACCACGCCCCGGCCTTGACGGTCGCGTCGTTGGCGATGATCACGGCGAACCGCCCCTCGATCCGCGCGACGCCCGTCACCACGCCCGCGCCAGGAGCTTGTCCGTCGTACTTGTCGTACGCAATCAGCAATCCAATCTCGAGGAAAAACGATCCGGGGTCGATCAGTTTGGCGATGCGCTCGCGAGCCGTCAGCTTGCCGTCTTTGTGCTGCTTATCGATCTTCGCCGCGCCACCGCCGCGCCGCACGCGGTCTTCCAGTTCCTGCAGGGATTCGACCAGCGCGCGCATCTGTGAGGCCATATTCAAACTATAATCGGAGATTCATGCTCGGCTTGAATGCAAAGGCCGCGCGCGCCGCCTGGACCGTGTTTCTGGTGGCTCTCGCGATCTATACGGTCTACCTCGCGCGCGGTCCCATCGTCGTCTTCGTCCTCGCGCTCTTCTTCGCGTATTTGCTCGCTCCCGTCGTCGATTTCGTCACGCACCGTGTGTCGCGCACGAAGTCGCGCGTCGCCTCACTGGTCGTTGTGTACGTCGTGCTCGTCACCGCTCTGGGATTCGCCATCTTCGGCATCAGCGCCAAGATCGCCGAGCAGGCGTCGACCCTCGCGTCGAAGTTGCCCGAGTACATGAAGAACCAGGATCCGCTGGCTGCGCTGCCGTTCCCGTCGTGGCTCGAGCCGTTGCGTGAAAAGATCATGGTCGCCGCGCGCGATCAGTTGAAAAACCTCGATGAAGACGCGCTTCCGTTGCTCAGCAGCGCGCTCACCAAGGTCTTGTCGCAAGCCGGCAACGTGCTTACGGCCGTGCTGATTCCGATCCTCGCTTTCTTCTTTCTCAAAGACGGACGCGAGATCCGCGAGAGCATCATCGGAATGGCTGTTGAAGAGCGAACCCGCGAATTCCTCGACACGATCTTCGACGGCTTGCATCAGTTGCTCGGCAATTACATACGCGCCCTGATTGGACTCTCGTTTTCCACGCTCGTCATATATACGATCTATTTCGAGATCGCGTGGGTGCCGTACGCCGTCCTGCTGGGAGGCTTGTCGGCGATCCTCGAATTCATCCCCGTCGTGGGACCCCTCATCGCCTCGGTCACGATCCTCATCGTGGCTGGTGCATCCGGCTACCCGCACCTTGTCGGGATCCTGATCTTCCTCGTCGTCTTCCGCCTTTTCCAGGACTACGTGCTGCAGCCTTATCTTATGGGACAGGGCGTCGAACTCCATCCGCTCCTCGTGCTCTTCGGCGTACTCGCTGGTGAAAAGATTGCAGGCATCCCCGGGATGTTTTTCTCCGTGCCGGTGATGGCCGCGCTCCGCATCGTGTTCCTCGAGATTCAGAAGATTCGCGCTGCGGCGCGGCAGCAGGCAACGTGAGGAACCTCGTTCTACTTCTCTGTGCTGTGGCCGCCACGGCACAGGCTCATGTCGTCAGCATGAGTTCCGGCGACTTCCGGATCAACGGCGCGACCGCCACCTACCGGCTCAGCATCCCCGTGTACGAGGTCGCGGATCTCAAGGATCCGGGCAAAGCGCTCCTCGATAACATTCGTTTCGAAGGCGGGCAGCTTCTCGAACACTCCTGCCAGGAAGAGCAGCAGAACCTGATCTGCACGGCGAAGTACCTGTTCAATCGCGACGTCGACGAATTGAAGGTTGCCTGCCGCTTCGCCGCCCTCACCGTTCCCAACCACGTCCACCTGTTCCGCGCGACGAAGGCGGACGGCAAAACGGATCAGGCGTTCTTCGACCTCTCGTTCACCGAAACGACTCTCACGTTCCGGCCCCCCACGCAGGCGGAAATCTTCCTGAAAGCCGCTACAGACGGCATCCGGCGTGGACTCCTGGGTTTCACCTCCGTCCTTTTCCTGTTTGCGATCGCAGTGGTCGCGCAGGATCGCAAGCAGTTTCTCATCCTCTCGGGCATCCTCATCACGGTCGAGTTGTTGCTCACCGCCATCCCGACTGTCTCGTTGTCGCCCAAGTTCCTGGAATCCGCCGCAGCACTCAGCACCGCGTATCTCGCGGTCGAAAAGCTGCTCGTCCCCAACGCCGGCCAGCGCTGGCTCGTCGTCGCGATCCTTGGCGTATTTCACGGCCTGTTGTTCCGCTTCTTCAACGCGGAATCGAGCGCAGGTTTCACGGCCGGACTCTTCGTTGCCAACCTCATCTGGCTTCTGCCCGCCGCGCTAGCCCGGTTCGTCCCTGCCAAACCTCTGGCGGTTGTTCTCGCATTGGTGGGAACTTTTTGGTTCGTCTATCGTTTACTGTACTGATGCGCTCATCCGTTCTGCTTCTTTCGCTCACCGCCGCGGCCTTTGCTCAACCTTCTGACTTCAACGCCAAAGCAGATTCGCACATCGCCGCGTATGTGCAACAGAGCCGTTTTCAGGGCGCCGCGCTGGTCGCCAAGGGTGGGAAGATCCTCCTGTCCAAAGGCTACGGCCTCGCGAACGAAGAACACGATATTCCGAACAAGCCCAATACCAAGTTCCGGCTGGGATCCATTACCAAACAGTTCACGGCAGTCTCCATTCTGCAGTTGCAGGAACAGGGAAAGCTGAACGTTCAGGATCCGGTCAGCAAATACATCCCCGACAGTCCAGAGGCATGGAAAAAGGTCACGATTCATCACCTGCTGAGTCACACGGGCGGCGTGCCCAGCTACACGTCGAGTGCGGATTACGGCAAGCGAATGCGCGAGTCCTCGAAGCCGCTGGACTTCATCGCGCGTTTCAAGGAAAAGCCGCTCGACTTCGAACCCGGCTCCAAGTTCAACTACTCCAACTCCGGTTATTTTCTGTTGGGCGTGATCATCGAGCAGGTGTCGGGCAAGTCCTACGAAACGTATTTGCGCGAGAACATCTTCTCGAAGCTCGATATGCAGGATTCCGGCTATGACTGGGATTCTACGATCCTCAAGAATCGCGCGGCCGCATATGACCGCGGTCCAGACGGCAAGTACCGCAATGCGCCGTTCCTCGACATGGGGCAACCGTACTCGGCCGGTTCCCTATACTCGACCGTCGAGGATCTCTACCGTTGGGATCGCGCGTTGTACACCGAAAAGGTCATCAGCCGGAAGTCGCTCGATGCCGCCTGGACCCCCGTGCTGAACAACTACGGCTACGGGTGGATCATGGGCAAGGTCGCAGGCGAACACCGTTTCATTACGCACGGTGGAGGCATCAACGGATTCAGCACCACCATGATCCGGTTGCCCGAGGACGACGCGTTTGTCGCCGTCTTCTCGAATCACGAATCCCCCGACACCGGGCGCATCGGTATGGAACTCGCCCGCATGCTGCTTGGCGAAACGGTCGAGGGTCCCAGGGAACACAAGACGATCACCGTCGCGCCGGAAATCCTCGAACGATACACCGGCAAGTACTCGCTCAACCCGAATGTGCAATTCACGGTGACTTCGGCGCAAACGCATCTCATGATTGAAGCGCCGGGCCGGTCCGCGATTCCTGCCTATCCTGAAACCGAGAACAAAGTGTTCACCAAGGTGATCGACGCGCAGTTCAGCTTCAGCGAGATCCGCAATGGCAAGGCGCAGGTGCTGACGCTGCACCAGGGTGGTCGCGAACAGCAGGCCAAGCGAGTCGCCGACTAACTGACTAGAAGCGCAACACGTCGCCGACTTGCAGGTTGTGCTTCTTCACGCTGCCGCCTGCGAGTTCGAGCACATACAGCGCCTTCTCTTTGCCGCCGTAGCTGGCACACGGCTTCTGCGCGCACGGCGCGGCGTTCTCGACGATTTCGACAACCCGGCGGTGTGAGTCGAGCCAGAGCATGTCGAGCGGGATCCGCACCTGGAACATCCAGTACGGAAAGTTGCCGGGCTCGCCGTGCGTGAAGAGCATCCCGCGATCTTCGGCCAGCGAGTCGCGGAACATCATGCCACGCATCATCATCGTTTCGGTGCGCGCCTGCTCGGCCAGAATCTTCTTTCCGTTCGGCAGGTAGACGTCCGTTCCGTAGAATTCGTCAGCGGCCGAAGGCTTGGTCGTCGAACAGCCGGCGCTGGTGAGAAACGCGATCGCAAGGATTGCAATCGACAGGGGAGCAAATCGCATCTCCTAAAATAGTAACTAGTGTCGAACTTCTGGACTCGTCTCCGCCTGACCCTGGAGATGATCAAATTCGAGCATTCGGTCTTTGCTCTTCCTTTTGCCTTCACCGGCGCGCTGCTCGCGTTTCGCGAAGACGGCTTCGCCACAGAGGGACTCGCGTGGAAAATCGCCTGCATCGTCGTGGCGATGATCGGCGCGCGATCCGCCGCGATGACATTCAACCGCCTGCTCGATCAGGAAATCGACGGCCGCAACCCGCGCACGAAGATGCGGCAACTGCCGGCCGGAACCTTGTCGCGCGGCTTTGCCTGGGGATTTTTCATTCTGTCATCGCTGGTCTTCTTTGCCGCCGCGTGGGCGCTCAACCCGCTTTGCCTGCGACTCGCCCCCCTCGCGCTCGGCATTGTCTGCTTCTACTCGTACACGAAACGATTCACATCGTTCGCGCACCTCGTGCTGGGATTCGCGCTCGGCATCGCGCCCTCGGCCGCCTGGATCGCCATGCGCGGCTCGCTCGACCTGCGCATGCTCTGGCTCACCGCCGCCGTCACCTTCTGGACCGCCGGCTTCGACATCATCTACTCATGCCAGGATTATGAGTTCGACCAACGTGAGGGACTCTTCTCCATTCCGAGCCGCTTAGGCATCGCCGGCGCCTTGTGGGTGGCCCGAATCCTCCATCTCGCGATGCTCGTTTCGATCGCCGTTCTGATCCAGTCGTTCGCCCTCGGCTGGCTCGCCTGGTGTGGGGCCGGAGCCATCGCTGCGCTGCTCGCTTACGAGCACAGCATCGTCAAAGCGGATGATCTGAGCCGCGTGGATGCGGCCTTTTTCACGGTGAACGGCTACGTCAGCGTGCTATTCTTCTTGTTTTGGGCAACCGATATCTTCCTCCTCCGGAGACCTGCATGATCCCCCAGTTCGAAGACACCAGACTTGTTCCAATTCTCGAGAAAGTCCAGAATGGCGAACGTTTGAGCTTCGACGACGGTCTCGCTCTGTACGGGTCCAATGACCTGCTCGCCATCGGCTACATGGCCAACCTCGTGCGCGAACGCAAGCACGGGCGAACCGTGTATTTCAACGTCAACCGGCACATCAACCCGACTGACGTCTGCGTGGCAAGCTGCCGGCTGTGCGCTTTCGGCAAGAAGAAAAAGGATCCGAAGGCCTACACGATGTCGCTCGAAGAGGTCTGGCATCGCGCTGGCGAGGGCTACAGCGAGTCGGTGACGGAGTTCCATATCGTCGGCGGACTCCACCCGGAACTGAGCCTCGACTGGTATTGCGAAATGCTGCGCGGCTTGAAGCAGCGCTTCCCGCAGGTTCATCTGAAGGCGTTCACGATGGTCGAAATCTCGTGGTTCGCACAGCGTTCGAAGCTGTCGCACCGCGAGGTGATTCGCAAACTGCGCGAAGCCGGCATGGATTCACTGCCAGGAGGCGGCGCGGAAATTTTTTCGGAACCGATTCGCCGCATCATCTGCGACCACAAGATCGACGGCAGCGAATGGCTCGAAATCGCGCGCATCGCTCACCAGGAAGGTCTCAAATCCAACTGCACGATGCTCTATGGGCATCTTGAGTCGGACGCAGATCGCGTGGACCATCTGGTGAAGTTGCGGAGCGTGCAGGACGACACCGGCGGCTTCGTGACGTACATCCCGCTGGCGTTCCACCCCGATAACACGCCGCTGCAGCACATCCCCAAGACGACCGGCTTCATGGACCTCAAAGCCATCGCGGTGGCGCGCCTGATGCTCGACAACATCGACCACATCAAGGCCTACTGGGTGATGATGACGCCGCATGTCGCGCAGATCGCGTTGCGCTTCGGCGCCGATGACATCGACGGCACGGTGGTCGAAGAGAAGATCTATCACGACGCCGGATCCACGGTGACGCAGGGTCTGCGCCGCAATCAACTGCTGCGTCTGATCCGCGAGGCTGGCTGCGAACCTGTTGAGCGCGATACCCGCTACAACCGCGTGGAACGCACCGAATCAGCGTTTGCGATCCTGGTCTAGCTGGCTGGAAAGATGCAGCGCCGGGATCCGGCCGTGCAGCAGGGATCCCCGAAAAGCGAAACCGACCGCCAGAAACCAGGTGCGCTCGCGGGGCACGACCTGTTGTCCGCACGACAAATCGATTTGCATGTAGTCGCCGAGCGGGTGCGTAAAGCCGCCGTCGAAGGTCCAGAGTGATCGTTCGCCGGGGAACGGCGGCTTGATCGTGTACACCTCTGCAAACGCTCCGAGATCTGCCCAGACTGGACGCGAGACCTGGAAACTGGCTGCCTTCTGTAGAAACCGGCTGTTTTCGCCCGTGCTCAGCGACGAGGCGTTCAGATTCCCGGATATCGTCCATTGCTTCCATAACTCTTTCGACCAGGCGAGCTTGAAAGTCGGGTCGATAGCCCCGCTCGAGAAGGCCGGCGCTCCGACAGGAAGCGAGAACATCGACACAAGCGATATCGCGGGAAGGATCCGTCGCTCTTCGATGAGCGCCACCTTGAATCCCACCGCGAGATCGGAGATCCCGGACTGGAAATGCGAAGCTCCCGAGATTCGATGAGAATGATAAAGGACGCCATCGCCGCCGAATCGCAATTCAAAACGCCTGGAAACCCCGACGCGCAGCACCGGAGCGCCCGCCAGCATGTTTCGTTCGGCTTCCAACTCGAGAGGATTCGCTGCCGCGCCCGTGCCGTGAGCCGCCAGGCTGAGGCTGAATCCCGATTCCCAGTGGAATAAGCCCCGAGGTACGATGTTGACCCCGTCGCTATAACCGGGCCGGTCTGTAATCAGAGGGATGGCTTCGTTGCCATTGCCTTTTTGCTGTCCCTGCGCACCGAGGGCCGCCAGCAATACGCACGCCGCCGCTTGGGGTCGAAACATATCATCCTCCATCGGGAATGCTCCGGTGCCTGGCCCGAACTCCCCGATCCACACCTGCATCTGTACTTTCTCTTTTCGGCTGCAATCTTTCGTCTCACAGGCCACATTCAGTCCGATACGTAAAAGTGTGGAACTCACCGCCGTGGGACGCCCATCAAGGGACCCACGTCGGCGCCGCGCGAGTGAATGCCGGCTGCGATTGGTGCGTTGCACGGCCCTCAAGCCGCCTGTCAGCCCACTCCTCGCATCCAGAAATCGCCGGGGCGCATGTTTATCGGACGGCGGAAGCGCCTGAGTGCAAGGAGTGGATGGAAATGCGGAATATGACAATTTCTCAGAGGCTATACACGGCGTTGGGAGCGCTGATGGTGGCGGGGATGATTTTGGCGGGCGTCAGCATGTGGAACCTTCGGTCGCTGGCGGAAAGCCTTGATGTCGCGATCAATAAAGACGCCGTCAAGCTGGACCTGGTCAACTCGATCCGTTCGCGGACTTGGGAGATGGTGGCCTCGATGCGTGGCGTCTATCTCTGGTCGAGTTTGAAGAATGACGAGAAAATGGACGCCTCTCAAACGGATTGGGAGGCTTCGCGCAAGCGGATCAACGAAATCGTTCAGGAATTGCGGCCTCTTTTGGTATTGGACGAAGGCCGCAAGTTACTCGCATCGATCGAGTCCCACTATGTCGAGTACGACAAGGTGGCCCACGACTACATGCGGGCGGCCAGGCAGAAAGACTTCGCGCAGGTTGCGTCCCTGGCGCCGAAGGCGGCCGCAGTGGTCGAGAACCTCGAAAAGAGCGGTGACGACTTTCGGGCGCTGCAACTGCGGTTGCTCAAGGAGTCGGATGCGCGAAGCGACGCGCTACGGACGGAAAGCACGATCATCAACGTGACGGTGTCGATCCTCCTGCTGGCGGCAGGAGTCTTCGCCATCTTCGGAGTGCGAGGCATCAATAAGACTCTCCGTAAGTCGATTTCGGAGCTGAGCGAGGGAGGCGAGCAGGTGGCCGCCGCGTCGACCCAGATCGCGGCAACCAGCCAGAGCCTGTCGCAAGGCGCCTCGGAGCAGGCGGCTTCACTCGAAGAGATCTCCGCTTCGATGGAAGAGATTACGGCGATGGCCAAGCGGAACAGCGAGAATTCGACTGAGGCGACCGGCATGATGGGCGAGACCGCCACGCAGGTGGAGCGTTCGAATGCCGCCTTGCAGGAAATGGTGTCGTCCATGTCTGCCATCAAGAGTTCCAGTGAGAAGGTCGCGAAGATCATCAAAACGATCGACGAGATCGCTTTCCAGACCAATATCCTGGCTCTCAATGCAGCAGTTGAGGCGGCTCGTGCAGGCGAAGCCGGTATGGGGTTTGCCGTAGTGGCCGACGAGGTCCGGAACCTCGCGCAGCGGTCTGCCGTGGCGGCCAAGGACACCGCGTCGTTGATTGAAGAAGCGATCGCGAATTCCAATCTCGGTGCGGAGAAACTGGAACATGTTGCGGTTTCGATCCGGGCCATTACTGAAAGCGCGGGCAAAGTCCGAAACCTGGTCGACGAGGTGAGCGAATCGAGCAAACAGCAGACACTGGGGATCAACCAGACCGCGACTGCGGTGACCCAGGTCAGCCAGGTCACGCAAACCGCTGCGGCCAGCGCGGAAGAGAGTGCGGCTGCGGCTGAGGAACTCAGCGCGCAGTCTCAGAACATCCGGGATCTGGTGCGGAGTCTGCGGGTGATGGTGGATGGGGCGGATGCCGACTCCGCTGTGCGCATGCCGGCGCGGCGCCATGCGGCCCCGGGCGGCGCACACCGTCATCCGGCGGCAGTTCACAAGGCCCCATCGGCCTCGTCTGCGGCGCATCTCCCAGCTCGCGTTGACGTCCACGCCGACGCTGCGGCGGATCACCACCAGGATCCCTTCCCGATGGATGCCGCCGGGAGCGGAAACTTCAAGAGCTTTTAGCCGGAGAGGTATCGAATGTCTGCCACGATGTTTGCCAGTGAAGTGACGCCATCAGCGCCTGCGGTGACCATGGCAACCGCAACCGAGCGCCTGGCCGGTAAGTACCTCACGTTCCAGTTAGGACGTGAGGAATTTGGAATCCGGGTCCTGCAGGTCCGCGAAATCATGGGATTGCAGGAGATCACGGCCGTACCGCAGATGCCCTCTCACGTCCGGGGAGTGATCAACTTGCGAGGCAAGGTCATTCCGGTGATTTGCCTGCGGGCGAAATTCGGTCTCGGCGCAGGCGAAACGTCGGCGCGGACCTGCATCATCGTTGTTCAGGTGAAGGGTCACATGGGCTCGATTCTCATGGGGCTGATTGTCGATGGGGTGTCCGAGGTGCTCAACATTTCGGCAGGCGACATCGAGCAGACCCCGGACTTCGGCTCTGCTTCTTCCCGGCCTTATCTGCTCGGCATGGCGAAGATCCGGGACAAGGTCAAAATTCTCCTCGACATCGATCAGGTGATCGATCATGCGGAGACGATCCTTCCGCCCGCAACGGCGCCGGCGGCCTAGGATCCTGTAACGGCGGAGGAGGATCCAGTCATGAGTCAAACGGGCAGTGGCGATCGGGGGATCACGGCCCTTGATACGCTGCACCAGATGGTGGAGGCGCTTGCCTCTCGTGTGGTTCTCGCAGAAGACGCTCCGGAGGAGACCGCCCACATGTTGGCTGCCCTCGATCAGTTGTCCGGGGCCGCCAGCGCTGCGGGATACGAGGAGTTGAGCGCCGCCGCTTCCCGCCTGTCTTCGTCTGTCGGCAATCGCGAGGATCTGAGCCAGGGGATGATAGCCCTCCAGTCGGTGTTGGAGGAATCCGCCCGTAAGGAGCGCGAAGGAGACGCGCCGGCGGAGGCGGTTCCGGATCCTGAGATGCTGCGCGAGTTCCTTGCTGAGGCGCACGACCATTTAGCGCAGATCGAGGCGCACGTCCTGACGCTCGAACAGGATCCCGGCAACCAGGAAGCGGTGCATGCGACCTTTCGGGGATTTCACACGATCAAGGGCCTCGCCGGCTTCCTGGAACTGTTCGTGATGCAGCGGGTCGCTCATGAAGTCGAGACTCTCCTTGACCGGGTGCGCAACAACTCGATCCGGGTGACGCCGGCTTTGGCGGATGTTGTTCTGGCGGGCGCCGACTATCTGAAGCAGGAGGTCGCGCGCGTCGAGGGTGGCGCGGCGTGCGGCCCAGCCCCACACGAGCCGCTATTGGCGAGAGTCTCGGCGTTGCTCGAGTCGAAGGTGGACCCGGCAACGGCAGAGCCTGTTCCGGCGCCGGAGTCTCAGGCCGTGGTAGAGCCTGCGACGAGAACAGGACCATCAGGCGAATCTCGCATCGTGAAGGTGGACACGGGCAAGCTGGATTTCCTGGTCGATATGGTGGGAGAACTCGTGATTGCGCAGTCGATGATCCGTCACGATGGCGAGTTGAGCGCGGTTGCGAATCCACAGCTACAGCGGAACCTGGCCCGGCTGTCGCGCATTACGGGAGAGGTGCAGAAGACGGCGATGTCCATGCGTATGGTGCCGGTGGGGCAACTCTTTCAGAAGTCAGTGCGGCTCGTGCGGGACCTGATGCGTAAATCGGGCAAGCACGCTGAAGTGGAGCTTTCCGGAGAAGAGACCGAACTCGACCGGACCATAGTCGAGGATCTTACCGACCCGCTGGTCCACATGATCCGTAACGCGGCGGACCATGGCGTTGAGACTCCCGAAGAGCGGGAGTTGGCGGGCAAAAGCGCAGTGGCGCGGATCGGGTTGAAGGCTTATCATCAGGCCGGACAGATCGTGATTGAAGTGTCCGACGACGGACGCGGGCTTTCCCGCGAGAAGATCCTGGCAAAGGCTCGGGAACGGAGCCTGGTCGAGGATGGCGCGGAACTTTCCGACCGTGAGGTCTACGGGCTGATCTTTGAACCTGGCTTCTCGACCGCCGAACAGGTGACGGATGTTTCCGGCCGGGGTGTGGGAATGGACGTGGTCCGCAAGCAATTGCAGAAGATGCGGGGCCACATCGACATCGAGTCCAGGCAGGGGCAGGGTACGACCTTCTTTTTGAAACTTCCGTTGACGCTGGCGATTATAGACGGCTTGGTGGTCGCGGTGGGAAGGGAGCGCTATATCGTGCCGATTTTCGCCGTCCGGGAAATCTTCCGGCCCCAACCGGAGGCCGTATTCACGGTGGAAGGGCGCGACGAGATGATCCGCGTTCGAGGCAAACTGCTCCCGGTTGTGCGGCTGCACCGCCGGTTCGCGGTTACTCCGCGGGCGCGTGAGATTCCCGAAGGAGTGGTTGTCGTAGCCGAAAGCGGCGGCAAGCGGTACTGTTTGCTGGTGGATGAGCTGATCGGCAAGCAGGAAGTGGTCATCAAGAGTCTCGGTGAGCAGTTCCGGCATGTGGCAGGACTGGCAGGAGGGGCGATCCTTGGTGATGGCCGGGTCGGGTTGATCCTCGATATGGAAGGTCTGTCCGGATGGGGGACGAAGAAGGCGTCGCGTGCTTGAATCCATGGAGTCGCGGGAGATCCACGCCGAGTTGTCGAAGCGGACGTTCGACCGGGTGCGGAAACTCGTGTACAACGCCGCGGGAATAGACTTGCGGCCGGGCAAGGAGCCGCTGGTTTCCGCCCGCCTGGGGCGGCTGATGCGGGACACCGGATTGCGCAGCTACGAGGAGTGCCTCGAGAGTGTCGAATCGGATCCGACCGGACAGATGCTGGTGAGTTTGATCGACGCGCTGACGACGAACTACACGTACTTTCTGAGGGAACCGGCCCACTTCGATTTCATGGCCAAGGAGATCCTGCCGCGGATTGCGCAGCGGGGCCGGCTCGCGATCTGGTGTGCGGCGGCGGCGACCGGCGAGGAGCCGTATTCGCTTGCGTTTCTGCTGCTGGAGACGCTCGGCATGCGGGCCGCGGCGCATAGCCGGATCCTCGCGACCGACATCTCGGTACGCGCACTGACGGCGGCCCGTTCCGGTGTGTACCCGGCGGACCGTTTCCGCCAGGTGCCGGCGGCCTGGCTGCCAAAGTACCTGTTGCGTGGAGAGGGGGCGTCGTCGGGGTTGTACAAGATCAAACCGGAGGTGGCCCGAATCGTAGAATTCCGCAGGCTGAACCTCGTCGAACCGTTTCAGCCGGGCGCCGTGTTCCCGTTGATCAGTTGCCGGAACGTCATGATCTATTTCGACAAACCGACACAAGAGCGGATCGTCAACCGGCTGTCGATGTTTCTCGAACCGGGGGGCTATCTCTTTGTCGGACTGAGCGAGAGCCTGAACGGGATGTCACACACGCTCGAGTATGTGCGGCCATCGATCTATCGGAAGGCGTCTTCATGAGGACGCCGCGTGGCGTAAGGGGGAGAGGTTGGAAACCGTCGTCGTAGGCGTGGGGGACTGCAGGATCAGCCGTTGCCCGGAGGTGTCATTGGTCACTCACGCGCTCGGCTCCTGCATTGCGGTTGTGGTTCACGATCCGGTGCTGGTCGCGGGCGGGTTGCTTCACTTCCTGCTGCCGGACGCCGGTTTGAACTCGGATCGTGCCCGGGAGCAGCCGTTCCTGTTCGCGGACACCGGGATCCCCGAGTTGTTTCATCAGTTGTACGGCCTGGGCGCCGACAAGCGCAGGATGACAGTCCGGCTGGTTGGCGGGGCTCGCGTGATGGATCCAAACGGAGTCTTCCACATCGGCCGCCGCAATTACGATGCGTGCCGGCGGATCCTCTCGAAGGCCGGCGTCATGGTGCATTCCGAGGCGGTCGGTGGATCGATCTCGCGTACTGTCCGGTTCGACATCGGCACCGGGAGGGTGTATTGGAATACCGGGGGCGGGGCAATGCACGATTTGCCCGTAAGGTTCTGAGTTCGAGGGGAGAAGCGAGATGAGACCAGGCAAGATCAAGGTGTTGGTGGTCGATGACTCGGCGATCGTTCGGAAACTGCTTTCGGAGGCGATTGACCGTGAGCAGGATATGCAGACGGTCGGCGCAGCCCCGGATCCTTTCGTGGCGCGCGACATGCTGCTCGAGCGCAAGCCGGATGTGATCACGCTCGACATCGAAATGCCCCGCATGGACGGGTTGACGTTCCTCACCAAGATCATGCAGTATCAGCCATTGCCGGTGATCGTGATCAGTTCGGTGGGCCAGTCGACGTGCGACATCGCGGTGGAAGCGATGCGGCGCGGTGCGGTAGACGTTCTGGCGAAACCCTCCGGGCCGTATTCGGTCGGCGACATCGGCCGGATTCTGCCGGAAAAGATTCGCGCCGCGAGTCTGGCGCGGGTTCGCAAGTCGAGCGGTGTTCCGGTTGCTGCGACCGCGGTGGCGAATCCGGCGGCCGTTGCGGCGCCGTCTGCAGCCGGTTTTGCCGCTGGATCGCTGCTTGCGATCGGGGCTTCGACGGGCGGAACGCAGGCGATCGAAACGGTGCTTCTCTCGATGCCGGCCGCCTGCCCGGCGATCGTGATCGCGCAACACATCCCGCCGGTGTTCTCGGCGTCATTTGCCGCACGGCTGAATACGCTCTGCCGCATGGAAGTGAAAGAGGCGCAGGATGGCGATATCGTGGCTCCGGGCCGGGCGCTGGTGGCTCCGGGCGACTTCCACATGCTGCTCCGGCGGACGGACGGGGTGCTGCGGGCGGTGGTCCGCACGGGTCCCCGGGTGCATTACCAGCGGCCCGCGGTGGATGTTCTGTTCCGGTCGATTGCTGACCTGAAGCTCCGCAATGTCGTCGGAGTTCTGCTGACGGGGATGGGGTGCGATGGCGCGGAGGGGCTCCTGCGGATGCGGGAAGCGGGCGCCACGACCATCGCGCAGGACGAAGCCAGTTGTGTCGTGTTCGGCATGCCGAAGGTGGCGATCGAGTTGGGCGGCGCCACGCAGGTCCTGCCGCTCGACCGCATTGCGAACGCGGCGCTGGTGCATCTCTCCTCGCGCGCCGGCAACCGGGTCGCTTGAGGATATGGTTCTGAAACTATGTGGGGAATGGTGGGCCTGACAGAACTCGAATCTGTGACCTCTACCGTGTCAAGGTAGCGCTCTAACCAACTGAGCTACAGGCCCGCTTGCGGCAGGAACTTTCAGTCTAACATTCCCCGCTCCAAAACCCAAATCCTGCATCCAAAAAAATGTGGTTCTCTTCGAACACGCCTCTGACATCGACGCACCCGTCGAAACCGTCTTCGCCTTCCACGAACGGCCCGACGCACTCCCACTCCTCATCCCGCCAGGACCGCTCGCCGCCAAACTCGTCGAACGCACCGGCAACGGGATCCAAACCGGCGCCCGCGTCGTCCTCGGACTCCCGCTCGGACTCCGCTGGGTCGCCGTCCACACCCACTACATCCCCGGCAAACTCTTCGTCGACCTCCAGCAATCCGGACCCTTCCACTTCTGGGAACACCGCCACATCTTCGAACCGCTCTCCCCCACTCGCTGCCGCCTCACAGACTCCGTCCGCTTCTCCCTCCACCCCTTCGGTTGGTTCGACTTCGCACTCGGCTGGCTTGCCAAGATCCAACTCCGCTCGATGTTCCGCTACCGCCACGCCGTCACTGCGCGAGAATGTGAAAAGTACAGAACATGACACCAGCCCCCATCAAGCCGTCCATCGGCATGGACCTCCTCGAGAAAATCGACATCCGCGTCGGCACCATCACCGCCGTCGGCGACGTCCCCGGATCCGACAAACTCCTGCAGTTGACCGTAAGCTTCGGCGACCACACCCGCACCATCCTCTCCGGTATGAAGCAGGAACGAGCCAATCCCCAGGAAATCGTCGGCAAACAGGCACTCTTCGTCGTCAACCTCGAACCCCGCAAGATGCGCGGCATCCTCTCCGAGGGCATGCTCTTTGACGCCGGCTTTGCGGACGGAGTCCTGCCCGCACTGCTGACCCCGGAACGCCCGCTTCCCGACGGTACCCGCGCGGGTTGACACGCTATACTAGCGGCTTCCGGGACCTTTCATGACAACCGTCGCCGCCTCCCTCCTCCTGACAGCACTATTTCTACAAGATCCGCCGCCTTCCCAACCAGCGAAACCGGCCGCACCTGAAGGACCTCTCAGCGCCACCACCTTCGCGGGGTTGCGCCCTCGATTGATTGGTCCTGCGATCCCGTCCGGCCGCGTTGTCGGTTTCGCGGTTCACCCGAAAAACAAGGCACAATACTACGTGGCCGTCGCCTCGGGCGGCGTTTGGAAGACCACCAATTCGGGCACGACCTTCACTCCGGTCTTCGATAGCGAAGGCTCCTACTCGATCGGCTACATCCTGCTCGATCCGAAGAACCCCAACATTGTCTGGGTCGGAACCGGCGAGAACAACTCGCAGCGCTCCGTCGGTTATGGGGACGGTGTGTACAAGTCCGAAGACGGCGGCCGCACCTGGCGCAACGTTGGACTCAAAACCAGCGAGCACATCGGCCGCATCGCGATTGATCCGCGCGATTCGAACGTCGTGTACGTCGCTGCGCAGGGCCCGCTCTGGGGACCCGGCGGCGAGCGCGGACTCTACAAAACCACCGACGGCGGCAAGACCTGGAAGCAGGTCCTCAAGATCAGCGACGACACCGGCGTCACCGACATCCAGATCGACGCGTCGAACCCCGACGTCCTTCTCGCTGCAGCCTGGCAGCGCCGCCGCCACTTCTACACGCTCGTGAACGGCGGACCCGAGTCGGCCCTCTACAAGTCCACGGATGGCGGCGCGACCTGGCGCAAGATACGCGGCGGCCTGCCGTCCACGGAAATCGGTCGCATCGGCCTCGCGGCGTCACCCGTGCAGAACGGCATGGTCTACGCGCGCGTCGAATCTACGCCGGACAACTCGGGCATCTATCGCTCCACCGACTTCGGCGAATCCTGGCAGAAGATGAGTTCCTACATCGGCCAGCCGATGTACTGGGGACAAGTCATTCCCGATCCGAAGAACGCGGATCGCATCTATCTCGACGACGTGCAATTGCGCGTTTCCGACGACGGTGGCCGCACCAATCGCCCGGTCGGCGAACGCCGCAAGCACGTCGACAATCACGCGGTGTGGATCGATCCCAACGACACGAACTATCTGCTGGTCGGTTCCGACGGCGGCATCTACGAAAGCTGGGACGGCGGACGCTTGTGGCACTTCAAGAGCAACCTGCCGGTCACGCAGTTCTACGACATCACGGTCGATAACTCGAAGCCGTTCTACTACGTCTACGGCGGCACGCAGGATAACGCCACCTGGGGCGGACCCTCGCGCACCAAGTCCTCGGCAGGCATCATCAACACCGACTGGTTTGTGACCGTGTTCGGCGACGGCTTCCAGGTCCGCGTCGATCCCGAGGATCCGAACACCGTGTACTCCGAATCGCAGAACGGTGGACTCGTACGCTACGACCGCAAGACCGCCGAAGCCATCGGCATCCGGCCCATCGAAGCCAAAGGCGAAGCGCCCTATCGCTGGAACTGGGACTCGCCACTGCTGATCTCGCCGCACTCGCACACCCGCATCTACTACGGTTCGCAGTTCCTCTTCCGCAGCGACGACCGCGGCAATAGCTGGCGCAAGATCTCGCCGGACCTCACTCGCGCCGTCGACCGCGACAAGCTTCCGGTATTCGGCAAGATCCTCGGCGTCGACGCGATCGCCAAGAATCAGTCCACCGCGCTTTATTCGAACCTCAGTGCGATCGCTGAGTCGCCGAAGAAAGAAGGCCTGCTTTACACCGGCTCGGATGACGGCATCATCCAGGTCAGCGACAACGGCGGCGCGGCGTGGAAGAAGATTGAGTCGTTTCCAGGTGTGCCTGCCGGCGTGTACGTCCGCCGCATCGTGCCGTCACAGCATGCCGAAGGCACGGTATATGCAGCGTTCGATAACCACCAGAATTCGGACTTTAAGCCGTACCTGCTGAAGTCCACTGACAAGGGCGTGACTTGGACCTCGATTACCGGCGACCTGCCGGATCGCGGCACCGTGTATGCGTTCGCCGAAGACCACGTGAATCCGGACCTGCTATTCTGCGGCACCGAATTCGCCGCGTACTTCAGTATCGATGGCGGCAAGAAGTGGATCCGTATTCGCGGCGGCATGCCGACCATCGCCGTGCGTGACATCGCGATCCACAAGCGTGATAACGATCTGGTGCTCGGCACCTTTGGCCGTGGCATCTACATCCTCGACAATTACAGCGCGTTGCGCGACATCAAGCCGGCGACGCTCGAGCAGGAAGCGACACTCTTCCAGCCCCGCAGCGAACTGCTGTTTGTCGAATCCTCGCCGTTCGGCACCCGCGGACCCGGCATGCTCGGCGAGAGTTTCTACAATGCCCCGAATCCGCCCTTCGGCGTGACCTTCACCTACTATCTGAAGGATTCCTACAAGAGCCTCAAGCAGAAGCGCCAGGATGCTGAGAAGGGCAAGAAAGATCTTACGGTCCCCTCGCAGCAGGAACTCATCGCGGAAGCGGATGAAGAAGCGCCGTCAGTCTTCCTCACCGTGACCGACGCACAAAACCGCGTCGTGCGCCGCGTGAATGCGACTAACGCGAAGGGTGTTCAACGTGTCACCTGGGACCTTCGCACCGCGTCGCCGACACTTGCTCCTCCGCGCGCACCCGGCGCCGCCGATACCGGCGACGAGGACTTTGGACCTCCGCCTTCCGGCCATTACGCGATGCCGGGCACGTACAAGGTGAGCCTCTTCAAGCGCGTCGGCGGTGTCACGACGCAGCTCGGCGCCACGCAGTCCTTCGAGGTGACTACCGAAACTCCGCTCGCCAAAGAGACCATTGACTTTCACACCCGGCTCGATCGCATTCGCCGCGTGATGGCGGGCGTCATGGAAAACGCCAACACCGCCAAGCAGCGGATCACCAGCGCGAAGCGTGCGATTACGGATTCGACCGCTGACCTGAAACTGCGCGACGAGGCGGCGGCGCTCGATACCCGCATCACAGCGATCCTGCGAAAACTACGGGGCAACGAAGTCCTTGCTGCGAAATACATCGAGGAGACGCCGTCGATTCAGGATCGGATCCAGGCGGTTTCGGGAGGACTGCGGCGCTCGCTTTCCCCACCGACCCGCACGATGGAGGACAGCCTCAAAATCGCGACGGAAGAACTGCAGCAGGAACTCGCGAAGATCCGAACGTTGCTCGACGTCGACCTGAAGAAACTCGAACGCGAAATGGAAGCGGCGGGCGTTCCACACACGCCCGGCCGGATTCCGGAGTTGAAGTAGCATGCGCCTGTTCGCCGCACTCGTCATGCTGACCACGGCGCTCTTTGCCCAGACCGGCGACTATCTCGGGCTGATCGAGATTCCGTCCGCGGGCGTGAAACTCCGCATGGCGCTGCACCTGACGAAACAGGACGACGGCGGCTGGAAGGGAACCATCGACTCGCTCGACCAGGGCGCTCGCGGACTCCCGATTCAGGTCACGATCGAAGGCAAGTCCATTCGCTTCGGCAGCGGCTTCGGCATGACCTATGAGGGGACCTTCAACGACGCCGGTGATGCGATTGAAGGCGTCGCTGTGCAGGGTCCGCAGCGGATGCAGTTGAACTTCCGCAAGGTCGACAAGATCGAGGGTCCCAAGCGGCCGCAGTTGCCGCAGCGTCCGTTCCCGTATTCGGAAGAAGAAGTGGTCGTGCAGAGCGGCCAACTGAAACTTGGCGGCACGCTGTCGCTGCCGAAGGGCAACGGGCCGTTTCCGGCGGTGATCTTTCTCACCGGATCCGGCGCGCAGGATCGCGACGAGACGCTGTTCGATCACAAGCCGTTCCTCGTGATCTCGGACCTTCTCGTTCGTAACGGAATCGCGACGCTGCGCCTGGATGATCGCGGCGTCGGCAAGTCTGCGGGCATGCTTGCCTATTCGACCATCGAAGACCTCGCGGGCGACGCAGTCGCGGCGTTTGAGTTTCTCAAAGCGCGGAAAGAAATCAACGCCGCGAAAATCGGATACCTGGGACACAGTGAAGGCGGTGTTACGGGTCCCCTGGCCGCGACGCGGACCAATGCGGCGTTTGTCGTCATGCTGGCCGGAACAGGACTACCCGGCGACGAGATCCTCACCGAACAGGGGCAGGCGGCGTTGAAGGCGGCCGGCGCCACTCCCGATGTGATGGCGTTTCAGGCGCGCGTGCACTCGACCTTCCTGCCGCTTGTGAAGTCCGAGAAAGACAACGCGGTGCTGAGCCAGAAGATTCGCGAAGCCTGGGAGAAATGGAAGGCGGAAGATCCGCGAGCCGCCGCTCTCGACAGCCGAATCGGACCGCAATTGCAGCAGTTTCTGCTGCCGGCGATGCAGGGCTTCATCCGGCATGATCCCCGGCCAGTGTTGTCCTCTATGAAATGTCCCGTACTCGTGTTGAACGGCACGCTCGATACGCAGGTGCTGCACTATCACAACCTGCCCGCCATCACTGCGGCGCTGGCCAAAGCCCCCAATCCGGACTACACCGTCGTCTCGTTGCCGAACCTCAATCATCTGTTCCAGAATGCGAAGACAGGCGCAATTACGGAATATGTGCAGATCGAGGAAACCATCGCACCCCACGTGCTGGATCTCATTCTGCAATGGCTGAAAGCGAGAATATGAACGAATCTTTTGACGTTGTCATCGTAGGCGCTGGAGTGGTCGGCGCATCGATCGCGTATCATCTCGTCGAAGCGGGATGCACCAAC
>CAZVKC010000060.1:0-14899 GCA_964627455.1 uncultured Solibacteraceae bacterium
TCTTTGGGCACGCCCATGTAGCGTTCCTGATAGATCGTGTCGTATAGCGTCTGGTCCGGAACCGGCGCCACGCTCATGCCGACCTTGTAGACATCCGGCGAGCGGAACATCGCGTTCAGGGTGTTGGATCCACCGCCGCTCCATCCCCAGATGGCGACGCGATCGCCGTCCACATAAGGACGCGTCGCGATCAGCTTACGCATGCCTGCCGCCTGTTCCTGCGCCGACAGTACGCCGACAGCGCCGTATACAACCTTGCGCCAGTCGCGTCCCTTGGGCGCCGGAGTGCCGCGGTTATCCATGCTGACGACGATATAGCCGAGGTTCGCCACTGCGCGATGGAACAGCCCGTTCGATCCAGGCCATGCGTTGGTGACCGTGACGCCCGCGGGCTCGCCATACACGTGCGCGAGTACCGGATATTTCTTCGACGGATCGAAGTTCGCCGGCTTGATCATCCAAGCGTCGAGCGTTACGCCTCCACCGATATCGAGTTGGAAGAATTCGACCGGCGGCGTCTGCAGCGCGACGTGGTTTTCAGCGAGCGTTCGAACGCTTTCGTGTGACGGCAGCTTCACGAGATCCGTCACCGGCGCCTGATCGAACGTCGAGTAGGTGTGAAACGCGAACTCGCCGGATGGCGCAACGTTGTAGCTGTGCGTGCCGGGGGCCTTTGACAACTGCTCTGCCTGGATCGTCTCACCGCCGCCGGCGAGGCGCGCGCGGAACAGATGCCGGTCGATGGCTTTCCCGGGCGACGCGATGTAGTAGAGCCACTCCTTCGTCACCGCCGCGATCTGCATCACATCGACGTTCGGCGGCGTAACCGGACGGAATGTCACTCCATTGTTCGAGACCGTGTACGCGCGCCGCCAGCCGTCGCGTTCACTCAGCCACACGAAGGCTCCCGGACCAGTGGCATGGGGTTCGTTGAAGTCCACCCAGGCCTTATCTTCGTCGCGAAAGATTCGTTTGGTGGTTCCGGACTTGACGTCCGCCACGAGGACATCGTTGCGGTTCTGCAGGCGGTTCAATTGCTGCAGAATCAGGTGATCGCCGTCCCAATCCATGCGGGCGATGTAATGCTCGCGCGAATCGCCTGGAACCTCCATCCACTTGGTTTTGCCGCCTTCCGCCGGCACGACGCCGACGCGCACGGCGGAGTTGGTCGTTCCGACTTTCGGGTAGGGAATCGGAATCAGGCGCGGATAAGTGGCCGACGTGTTGTCGATGAGGTTGAAGATGCCTACACCTGTGGTGTCGAACTGCCAGTACGCGATGTTGCGATTGTCCGGGCTCCAGCGGAATCCGTCGCGAAGGTGCAGTTCCTCTTCATACACCCAGTCGGAGGTCCCGTTGATGCGATTCGCGGAACCGTCTGTGGTCACCTGGCGGATCTTATTTGACCCGACGTCTTCGACATAGATGTTGTTGTCGCGCACATACGCGACACGCTTCGCATCCGGCGAAAACTTTGCAAACAGCAGCGACGCTTCGGGCGTATCCTTGCCGCCCAGTTTGGTCAGCTTGCCACTCGCAACTTCGAGAACCCAGTAGTCGCCGCGTGTGTTCAATCTCCAGACCTTGCGCGTATTGGTGAAAATGAGCAGGCGGCTGCGATCCTTCGACCACGCGTACTGCGAAACCTTGAGCGGATCCTTCTGCCCTTTGGGCGTCAACGCCGCGGCGGAAATGAGCACCTCGCGTTTGCCCGTCGCGGTTTCGTAGCGGATGATCTCTTTGTTTTCGACGGTCGTGTACGCGGCGCCTTCATCCAGCCATGCGGCGGGTCCGAACGTCTTCAGCTTGAACTCGTCGTTGTCGAAGAGCCGGTGCAGGTACGGCTCGATTGGCGAAACCGGTTGCGCTTGCAGCGTCATCAACGCTGCGAGGAAGAACAGGATCCTCATTTTGTGCTGTACAGAGCCTTTCCGAGAACTTCCCAACGCGGTTGCACGCCGAGACCCGGCTGTGTCGACGCCGCAAGCCGGCCATTGAACCGCTGCGGCGCTCCTTCGGCAATCGACACCGTGACGTAGCTATTGAAATCCGTAGCGGAGAAGAGGAATTCGGTGGGAGTCGAATGCGCGAGATGCGCGATCGCGGAAGTGATGATGTCACCGCCCCAGGTATCCTCGATCGTCATCGCGATGCCGAGCGAGACACAGAGGTCGCGGATCTGGCGCGCTTTGGTAAGTCCGCCGACCTTGGAGATCTTGAGGTTGATCACGTCCATCGCGTGGTCCGCGACGCCTCGCAGCACCATGCCGAGGTCGTCGATCACTTCGTCGAGGACGAACGGCCGGTCTGTGTGCTGTCGGACAGCGAGGCATTCCTCATACGAAAGACAGGGCTGCTCGATGTACACATTCACGTCGCGAACTGCCGCTGCGACGCGAACGGCTTCATGCTGGCGCCAGCCCGTGTTTGCGTCCGCAACGAGGACGTCGCCCTGGCGCAGTTTCGCCGCGACCGCGTGAATCCGCGCGATATCGACATCCGGATTCCCGCCGACCTTCAATTGGAACTTGGTGTAGCCTTCGGCGCGATAGCCCGCGACGTTGTCAGCCATCTCTTCGGGACTTTGTTGCGAGATCGCACGATACAACGCAAAGTCCTCGCCCACGCGTCCGCCGAGCAGCGTGACGACTGGAAGCCCGGTGGCCTTGCCGAGCAGATCCCAGCAAGCCATGTCGATTGCGGACTTCACGTATGGGTGGCCGCGCATCAACTGATCCATGCGGCGATTGAGGGTGCCGAGATCGCGCGGATCCATGCCGATGAGGCTCGGCGCAAGTTCCGCGATGCCCGTCCGCGCGCCATTCGCATATGCCGCCAGATAAGCGGATCCAAGAGGGCAGACCTCGCCATAGCCTTGGATTCCGGCGTCGGTTTCCACCTCTACGACGGTTGAGTCAAAAACGGAAACCGAGTTCCCGCCGGACCATTTGTAGCTGCCTTCGTGGAGCGGGAGGTCCGCCTGATAGACGTTGATGCGAGTGATGCGCATATATAGCGCCTATTCTACCGAGGCCGCGGCAACGATCTTGCGGGCGTTCGTTTGGGATGGAAGTGTTCCCAATGCGAATCCGCCTTTGCCCTGCAGACGTGTCGCGGCGAAAACGTCTGCATGCCCTGAGTGACGGATCATCAGAGACGCCTGCAGCGCGATGGCGATTCGCTCAACGACACGCCGCGCGTCCTGCTCTTCAATGGGGCTGGTCAGTTCCTGTTCGATGGCATCGGTGACAGCCTTGAGTTCCGGTGTCTTGCGGAGTTCGGCTACCACCGACTCAGCAGTTGAAGGGCTGGTCTTCATGGCGCGCAGAACGTCGAGGCAGATAACGTTCCCGGATCCCTCCCAGATTCCGGCGAGCGGACTCTCCCGGAACAGGCGCGGCAGCATGCATTCCTCGACATAGCCATTGCCGCCGAGGCACTCGAGCGCTTCGGCAATCATCATGGGGGTACGCTTGCAGACCCAGTATTTCGCGATCGCGCTTGTGATGCGGCGAAAGGGTCCCTGGGCAGGATCGTCATAGGATTCAGCCACACGGAACGCGAGTCTCGTTGCGGCCTCCCATTCAAGCGCGAGATCCGCGAGGACGTTCGTCATCAGCGGCTGATCGATCAGCAGTTTGCCGAATGCCGCGCGATGCCGGCAATGGTGAATCGCCTGGATGAGCGCCTGCCGCATGAGTCCCGCCGAACTCACCGTGCAATCGAGCCGCGTGTGGTTCACCATGTCGATGATGGTCGCGACGCCGCGGCCCTGTTCGCCGACCAGGGATGCTTCGGCTTCGTGCAGTTCGATCTCGCTCGATGCGTTCGACCGGTTGCCGAGTTTATCCTTCAATCGCTGGATCGCGATCGCATTGCGGACGCCGGCGCGGGTAAAGCGAGGGACGAGAAAACACGATAAGCCTTGAGCCGTCTGCGCCAGCATCAGGAACGCGTCGGACATCGGCGCCGAGCAGAACCACTTGTGTCCCGTGATCGCCCAACCGCCGTCGGCCCGGGCTTCGGCGCGAGTCGTGTTGGCTCGCACATCCGACCCGCCCTGCTTTTCCGTCATGCCCATGCCGATCGTGACGCCGGCCTTCTGACCTGCCGGGATCATTCGAGGGTCATACGTCGATGCCGTGATGCGAGGTTCCCAGATCGCAGCGAGATCCGGCTGTTTCCGAAGCGCCGGAACCACTGCGTAAGTCATCGACAACGGACAGCAGTGGCCGGCTTCGTTCTGCGCCGCCATGTACAACAGCGCTGCCCGTGCCGCGTGCGACCGGGCGTGGGTCTCAATCCAGGGCAGATTGTGCACACCGTGTTTCATCGACGCCCGCATCAAAAGGTGATAGGCGGGGTGAAATTCAACCTCGTCGATCCGGTTCCCAAAGCGCGAGTGCGTCTGCAGCACCGGGCCGTGGCGGTTGGCAAGCACGCCAAGTTCGATGGCCTCAGCGCTGCCGCAGAAAGCTCCGAATGCATCGAGTCTTTCGTGCGCCCATGCCGGGGTGGCCGCCCTGAGAAGAGGATCCGACAGGAACAGGTTGTAGTCATCCAGCGGGACTGCCTGATTGAACACCTCGTGCGTTGCTTGCATGACGTCCCTCCAGCCGCAGGTAGACTCGAAGAATGGCCGATCTTCTCGTGAGCCCGGAATGGCTTCTCGAACACTATCAGAATCCCCGCGTGCGAATTGTGGATACTCGATTCACACTCGGCAAGCCAGAAGCAGGGCAGGCCGCGTACGATGCCGGGCATATCCCGGGCGCCGTGTTCATCGATCTGGAAAAAGACCTCAGCGCGCCCGTTCGCTCGGACCGCGTGGGCGGCCGTCATCCGATGCCATCGCCGGAACAATTCGAAGCTGTCTTCTCGCGGCTCGGGATTTCGAACGGCGATCATGTGGTCGCGTACGACGACCCCAGCACCGGATCCGGCTTCTATGCGGCGCACCTGTGGTGGATCCTGCGCTATCTCGGTCACGACGAAGTCAGCGTGCTGAACGGCGGTTTGCCCGCATGGATTGCGGGCGGCGGATCCGTCTCAACGGACACTCCCACGCCGGCGCCTGCAAACTTCGTCGCCAACCCAAGGGCTGAAATGCTGGTTGACGCCGCCTATGTCGAAGCGCGCCCTGCGAATTCCGTGCTCGTCGATTCCCGCGCGCCGGAGCGCTTCCGCGGGGATGTCGAACCGTTGGACTGGAAAGCCGGCCACATCCCCGGAGCCGTCAATCGCAACTGGGCGGACGGTTTGGCCCCAGATCGCACGTGGAAGTCCGCGGAAGAACAGCGCGACCGCTTCGCCGAACTCTCGAACGCCGGCGGCAACGAAGTGATCGTCTACTGTGGAAGCGGCGTCAGCGCAGGTGGAAACCTGCTGGCGCTGGAGCTTGCCGGCGTGCCCCATGTGAAGCTCTACGCGGGAAGCTGGTCGGACTGGATCAGCGACGATTCGCGCCCCATCGCGACGGGAGCCTGAAAGCCCCGCATGTTAACCTGACGGTTTACACCCAAGATGCAGCTTTCTGAGATTTTTGTGCGCCTGGGCAGCGATTCGTTCGGCGATCTGCTGAAGAACGTGTCCATGGGCAAGCTCAAAACCTATCGCCTGTTCGAGCGCCTGAAGACGCGCTGCCACGTGCAGAAGCTCAATACCGAAACGCTTCGCAAGGTTGCGCCGAAACTGTTGGATCGCATTGGCGGCGGGGACGAGGATCTGGCGACCGAGATCGCCCAGTGCGTGCTGATCTGTCATCTGGACATGATCATCGCCGTGCTGAATTTCCTCGAAATCCCCCATGAAGAGGGCTTTTTCGCAAAAGACACCGACGTCGCGGCCTTCCTGAAGGAAGGCTGGCAGCAGCGCGTGTACGACGAGTTCAAGGACAAGTTCCCGAAGTCTGTCCTGCTGCTGTACATCAATCATCTGGACTGGGAAATGGCCAAGTCCGAGACTGTATTCTCGGCCGCGTAGAGAATGAAGCAACTCTTTGACGCAATCCGCGCCGGCGACCTTAATGGCGTGGCCTCGCAACTCGATGCCGACTCGTCCCTCGCCAATGCGAAGAACGAGCAGGGCGTCTCTGCGTATGCCTTCGCCGTCTACAATCGCAGGCCCGAAATTGCGTCGTTGCTCGAAGCTCGTGGCGCCCTGCTCGATATCTTCTCGGCCTCGATGACGGGCAGGACCGAACTCGTCCAGGAGATGCTCGCGGGTAACAAGAGCCTCACCAAGCTGATCAGCGCCGACGGTTGGACTGCGCTGCACCTGGCAGCCTTCTTTGGGCATCCCGGTGTTGCTTCGGCCCTGCTGAATGCCGGCGCCGTGGTGAACGCCCGGTCCACGAATCCGATGCAGAATATGCCGTTGCACGCCGGCACGGCGGGACGCAATACCGAGGTCATCAAGTTGCTGATCGACTTCGGCGCCGACGTCAACGCCCGTCAGCACGGTGGTTGGACCCCATTGCATGCGGCTTGTCAGAATGGCGACGCCGCCATTGCGCAAATGCTGCTCGAAAACGGCGCCGATCCCGCGGCACGGGCCGAAAACAACCAGTCCTGCTTCGATCTCGCGCTGACTCGCGGGCATCAGGCCATCGTCGACTTACTCGAAAAACACGGAGCTTCGTTTTAAAGCTGTGAACGCCGAACAACTCTTAAGCGAGTTGCGTCAGAGCGCCCTGGAACGCATTGACGCAGCCACGTCTCTCGATCAATTGGAGCCTTTGCGCGTCGAAGTGCTGGGACGCAACGGCGCGATTGCGGGCGTCAGCAAAGACTTCAAGAAACTGACGCCGGAAGACCGCGCGCGGATCGGCAAACTGCTGAACGAGGTCAAACAGCAGGTCGAGTCGGCGTTTGAAGCGAAGAAGTCGGGTTTCGAAACCGCGGCGCTCAATGCGCGCCTCGACGCCGAATGGCTGGACCTCACGCTGCCCGCCGCCGGAACCCGCCCCGGCGCCCTCCACCCCGTCACGCGCATCCAGCGCGAAATCGAGGAACTCTTCGTTTCCCTCGGCTTCACGGTGCTTGACGGCCCCGAAGTCGAGACCGAACACAACAATTTCGACGCACTCAACATTCCGCCCACGCATCCGGCTCGCGACATGCAGGACACCTTCTGGCTCGAAGGCGGACATCTGCTGCGCACGCACACGTCGCCGGTGCAGGTGCGCGGCATGCAGAAACTCGGCCCGCCGCTGCGCATGATCGCGCCCGGCCGCGTGTTCCGCAATGAAGAAGTCGACGCGTCGCACGAACACACCTTCTATCAGCTCGAAGGCATGATGGTGGATCGCGAGGTTTCGGTTACGAACCTCATCTACTTCATGAAGACGCTGCTCAGTTCGATCTTCCGTCGCGAAGTTACCGTGCGCCTGCGTCCCGGCTACTTCCCCTTCGTCGAACCCGGCTTCGAACTCGATATCCAGTGCCTCATCTGCGGTGGCCCCGGTTGCCCGGTCTGCAAGCAGAGCGGCTGGGTCGAACTCCTGCCCTGCGGTCTGGTGCATCCGAACGTGCTGCGCATGAGCGGCATTGATCCCGCCGAGTGGAACGGCTTCGCCTTCGGCCTCGGACTCACGCGTCTCGCGATGATGCGGTATCAGATCGACGACATCCGGCAACTGCAGGGCGGCGACCTGCGGTTTCTCACTCAATTCACGGCGTAATCACCATGCAGTTCTCTTATCAGTGGATTTCGGAACTAGTGGACGGTCTCAACGTCCAGCCGCGCGAACTCATGCGGCTCATCACGATGAAAACCGCCGAGTGCGAGGGCGTCGAGGAAGCGGGCGCGCTGCTCGCCAACGCCTCAGCCGCGCGCGTGGTCAGCGTTGAGGAGATCGCTGGTTCGCACAATCGCAAGGCCGTCGTCGAGACGGTGAAGTACGGCACGAAGACGGTGGTCTGCGGTGCTCCCAATTGCCGTGAAGGACTGTGGACGGTGTACGCGCCGATCGGCAGGAAGGTCGTCTCTGGCATCGAGTCCGATGGCATGCTCGCCAGCGGCCGCGAACTCGGCGTCAATCGTGATCACGAAGGCATTGTCGAATTGTCCGATGCGGAGTTCGCACTGCAGCCGGATTGGATCATCGAGGTCGACAACAAGTCATTGACGCATCGCCCGGATCTTTGGGGCCATCACGGCATGGCGCGCGAAGTCGCGGCCATCACGGGGCGTCCATTGCGGGACCCCGTCGATCGCGCGCTGTTGCCTTCCGGCGCCGCCACCATGAAGGCCGCGATCGAAGATTTCACGCTGTGCCCGCGCTATTCCGCGCTGGTGTTCGAGAACGTGACCGTGCAGCCGTCTCCGCTGTGGCTGCAGTATCGTCTCGAAGCAGTCGGTCTGAATCCCATCAACAACATCGTCGACGTCACCAATTTCGTCATGGCGGAACTCGCGCAGCCCATGCACGCGTTCGACGCCGACAAGTTGCACGGCGACACGATTTTCGTCCGGCGCGCTCGCAGTGGCGAGAAGATCGTTGCGTTGAACAAAGAAGAGTACGAACTCGATGAGTCGAACCTGGTGATTGCCGACGCGAAGGAAGCGATCGCGATTGCCGGTGTGATCGGCGGAGATCCGAGTTCCATCGGCGACGGCACCACGCGCATTGTCCTCGAAAGCGCCTGCTTCAACGCCGCCAGCGTCCGCAAGACCGCGGCGAAGATCAAGAATCGCACCGATGCGTCGATGCGCTTTGAGAAGTCGCAGGATCCCGAAAACACCGTCCGCGGACTCGCGCGCGCCGTTGCGCTGCTGCAGATTGTCTCGCCGGGCATCCGTCTCGTTGGTGGCGTCACGGACTCCTATCAGCCGCTGCCGGCGGTCGCTCCCATCGAGTTGTCGCTTGATTGGCTCGACCGGAAGTTGGGCCATCATCCTTCCGCCGAACAGGTGCGAGGCATCCTGGAATCGCTGCAGTTCGGCGTCATCGAAACGGCGCCGCGCGTGTTCACTGTTTCTGTGCCAAGTTGGCGCGCAACCAAGGACATCTCCTTGCGCGACGACCTCGTCGAAGAGATCGGCCGCATGATCGGCTATGGCGAAATGACGCCCACCGCGCCGCTCGTGCCGTCCGTCGTTCCGCCCGCGAACGCGACGCGTGAATTCCACCACGCTCTGCGAGACCTCGTTGCCGCGCAGGGTTTCACGGAAGCATACAACTACTCGTTCCTCAGTGACGAAGCCGTCGCCGAGTTCGGATTCAAGGCCGAAGACCACATTCGCGTGCTGAATCCGATCGCGTCGGACCAGGCGCTGATGCGGACTTCGCTGATCCCCGGCATCGTCCGCAACATTCGCGAGAATCGCAAGCATCTCGAGTCGTTCCGCCTCTTCGAGATCGGCCACGAGATCCACAAGCAGCCCGAAGGATCGCTGCCGAAAGAAGTCGCCCATCTGGCTGCCGCCGTGTTTGCCAAGGATGACGGCGCCGCGGCGTTGTTCGAGTTGAAGCGTCTCGCCGCATGCATTGTCGCGAATGTGAAGGTCGTCCCCGCGACGGCGCGCGAGTTCGAGCATCCAGCCCGTGCTGTGGAACTGTTCAGCGGCGATGTTCGCTTCGGACGCCTGTTCGAACTGCATCCGCGCATGGTGGATGCGGGCCGCGCCGCGATCCTCGATATCGATCTTGACGCCGTCGAACACCTGTCACGCCAGCGCAGCATCAAGTACAAGCCCTTGCGCCGGTTCCCAACCAGCGCATTCGACCTGTCCGTGATTACCGGACTTCGCGCCCTCGTTGGCGACATCGACGCCGGCTTGCGCGAGTTCGCCGGTTCGGACCTCGTTGCCATGGAATTCCAGCGCCAATACAGCGGTCCACCGCTCGAAGCCGGACAGAAGAGCGTCTCGTTCCGGCTCACCGTGGGCGCGCCGGATCGCACGCTCTCGTCGGCGGAAGTGTCCGCCGTTCGCGATCGCATCATCGAAGGCATGCGCGGCCGCGGCTTCGAATTACGCGTCTGAAATATTTCGGCGCGATATACTCGATGCCGAAATGGGCGCAGATATCGCTGCAGTATTCAACATGTTCCTCGATCCAGCCGAGGCGGTGAAGAGGATCGAAAGCAAATGGGTCTGGGTGTTCCCCCTGGGGCTGCTGGCGATTCTGTCGGCAGCCATTGGATGGCTCACCATCCCGCTTTCCACGCAAATCATGTTGCGGAATCCTCCCGAGGGCATGACCCGCGAGGCGCTGCAACAGGCGCTTCCCACGATTGAAAAATTCTCGACGATCGGAGTCTTTGCGACACCTGTCATCATCGTTGGCTTGACGCTGATTCTCGCCGCACTGCTGCTGGTCGCGTGTCAGGTGTCCGGTACGCGAGTCGAGTTCCGGCAACTCTTCAACCTGGTCTCGATGGCTTCGATCATCAAGATCCTCAATGGCGTCGCTGCGTTCGTCGTGATCCAGATGAAGCGCGACGAAATCCAATCCATACAGGAACTGAGTCCCTCACTTGGTCTGGATATCTTTCTTCCGGATGGTACGCACCGCGCGCTGTTCGCCGCTGTGAACTACTTTTCGATCTTCCAGATCTGGTTCATCGTCGCGCTTGCCATCGGCCTCGCCGCGCTGGCGCGAATCGGCAAAGGAAAAGCCTTCGCGGTTGTGACGCCCGTGTGGCTGTTCCCGCTGATCTTCGCTGTCGGAGGCGCTCTGCTGCGCCGGGGATAACTACTTCAGTTCCGGCGCTGTTTGCTCCGCAGTCGTGATGCCGGGTGGCAGTTCCATGATGCGGATGTTGCGGAAATGGATCTCCGCGCCTTCCGACTCGAGGCACAGATAGCCCTTTTTCTGCGTCGACTTCGCGATGCCGTTCACGAACTTGCCGTTGATGGAAAGCTTGATGGTTCCATCCACAGCCACGACATCGTACGTGTTCCACTCGCCGCGTCCCTTGCAGCGCATCTCCGGTGAAAACGAACGCTCGCCGCGCGGGTTGTCCGGTGTCGTCTTCACGCCGCCGACACCGAAGAGTTCGCCGGTCACGTAAGCGAAAGGCGGCTCCACGCCATTGCGCGTGTTGATCTTCACCCAGTCGCGCTCGAGCATCTGGACCTCGACCCCATTGGGCAACCGGTTCTTCTCGCCCGGAACCGCGTCGGACCACACAAACACGCCGGAGTTGCCGCCGGCCTCCATGTGCTTCCATTCGACATGCAGAAGGAAATTTTCGTACTGGCGAGCGCTGCGCATGACGCCGATCGGATGGCCTTTGCAGATCAGAATGCCGTTCTCTGCGCGCCAGGTGTCAGGATCCGTGTTGACGTTCACCCAGCCGGATAGATCGCGTCCGTTGAACAGGTCCCGATAGGCGAACGCCGGACTCTGTTGAGCGGAAAGCAGGGCGGCGAGCGTAAGAGCACAAACAACGACGGGCAACACGAATCGAAGAATGCGGGTCATTCGGATTTTCCTTCCAAGAGCATTATGGCAAGCAACGCGATGAGCGGGTCAGCCACCTCCGGACTTCGGCCCGGAAGGTAGCGTTGTATCCATTCGATCACGGCGAGCAGCATGGCAACCGACACCCCGCTGGCGATCCTGCCGAGACCCGACTGGAATAGCAGCCAGACGGCCCCCGTGTACAGATAGCCCTTTTCGAACACAACCCGAAACGCCCGGCCCCAATCGCTCTCGAGAAACCCGACAAACGGAATCCAGCCGAATCGCGCTGGAGTCTCCTGAAACTGGAACGGCGCGAGTCCGCTGATCAGTAACCCAGCGCAGACGCAAGCGGACTGCAGTCGTACCGAGCCCAACAGAACCAATGGGGCTGAGAGCGCCAGCCCGATGATCTCGTTCCATGAAATGGAATGGCCCAGGAACAGCACAGTCATGCCAAGAGACACGGCCGCAGCAGCGCCAAACAGCAGGGGAAATGCGAAGCGGGCGGTCACGACTCGCAGCACGGTTCCGAAGATGATCCACGCGGCCATCCATCGCCCCACATCCTGCGGAGCCCAGTGCAGGGTCTTGAGTGGAGATAACGCCGCACGCAGTTGATGCATCCCGAGCACCGGAATGAAGGGTGCTGCATGCATGGCAATCCAAATGAGAGCCAGCAGTATCGCGATCGTCGGGATATTGGAGCGGAATGCAGCCTCGAGCCGCGGCGCCAACCGGATCCAAAGCCAGTCTGCGAGCGCGACGCCGATCGACGTACCGGCGACGTTGAGCAGAATGTCCATTAGGCTGGGGTTCCGCGAAGGGATGGCGATTTGCACGATCTCAATTGCGATCGACAGGAGCGCCCCGCCGGTGATTGGAAGCAGAACGGTCCGGATTGCGCCGCCAGAAAGACATAGCCGGGCGAAAATGCCGATTGGCACGTAAGCGGCGAGGTTGGCGATCGTGTCGCCCGGACCTGAATAGCGAAAGCTCATCGCGCCCCAGAGTGAAGTTTCGAATGCCGCCGCCAGCCGGCGCCCATCGAAGTGGAACGGATACAACGACGCGTACACGATGAGCGCGACAAAAAGCGAAAGCAGGCGTTGAGGCGACAACTTTCAGGCTAACCCGCCAGCATCGGGTTTCGAGGCGCGCGAAAATAGAAACAATGCGATTACTGTCCCGAGCGATCTTCAAGGAGATCGCCGCGGCTGCCCTCATCGGCGTTACGCTCTTCACCGTCATCCTTCTGTTGCGAAGCCTCGGTGGGGACCTGTTTTCGCTGCTCGTCCGCACAGCGGCGCCAGCGAAGACCGTGGCGTTGATGGTCGGGCTCGCGATTCCGTTTGCATTGCCGAACACCGTGCCGCTTGGCGTCCTCGTGGGCGTCCTGATCGGCCTCAGCCGCCTGTCGAGCGACGGCGAAGTGACTGCGATCCGCGCGGCAGGCATCTCGGGACGCCGTATCGCCGCGCCCGCGCTCGGCGTGGCCTTCCTCGCCATGCTGGGCACTGCTGCCGCGTCGCTATGGCTGACCCCCTGGGCGTGGCGCGAAGCGAATCGCATCACCGCGCGACTCGCCGCATCGCAATTGACTGCGGAAGTGCAACCCCGGGTTTTCGCGGAGCAGTTCCAGGAACCCAAGGTCGTGTTGTACGTCGGTGAAGTCACGCCGACTCCCGGCAACCTCTCCCGCTGGCGGGACATCTTCATCGCCGACGTGGCGCCGAAGGCTGAAGAGCCCACGCTGGTCGAAGAGGTTCCTTCAGCTCAGGACACGCCCCGTGTCATGCTCGCCAACAACGCGGTTGCGCGGCCCGATGCCGCCCGCAATCGCATCCAGTTGTCACTGCAGAATCGCGCGACGTATGAAGTGACGGGCACGCAGTACCGCGCCAGTCTCAGCCCTTCGAGTGAACAATTGCTCGAAGCCGAAAAGCCCGGCGAACTTCGGACCCGGCATCCGGAACTCGAAATGGATTCCGTCCCGCTCTGGCGTTTCGTCTACAAACCGCCGCCAGGCACGACGAAGCAAACGCTCACCGAATCGAAGATCGAGATCCACAAACGCTTATCTCTTCCGCTCGCATGCGTGTTGCTCGCTCTCGTCGGAATTCCGCTCGGCGTATCGACCCGCCGCGCCTCGAAATCCGCGGCCTTCGTGCTGACTCTCGGCCTCGCGTTCGCGTACTACATGAGCCAGATCGGCATGATGAATGTCGCCCGCCAGGGGCGCGTTCCCGTGGAACTCGCCGTGTGGACCCCGAACCTGCTTTTCGCGGTTTTCGGCCTGATTCTGATGCTTCGCCTCGAAGCGCCCGGTGACCGCGACCTCTTCGGTTACTTCCGCAACCTGTTCACCGGCATCTGGCGCAAACTCAGCGGCGCCGTTCCGCAGGTCAAGCCAGGACCCGCGGTCGGCCGCACCCGCCGCCTCATCTTTCTGCCGCAGTTGATCGACACATACGTGCTTTCGGGCTTCCTCTTCTGGTTCGCCGTTGTGCTGTTCGCCTTCGTGATGATCTCGCACGTCTACACGTTCTTCGAACTGTTGAGCGACATCATCCGCAACCAGATCCCGCTCAAGCGCGTGTTCACATACCTGTTCTTCCTGACGCCGAAGTTCCTCTATGATTCCGCGCCCATCAGTATCCTCGTGAGCGTCCTGGTGACGTTCGGCGTGCTCTCGAAGTCGAACGAAGTAACGGCATTCAAGGCCAGCGGCATCAGCGTCTATCGCCTCGCCGCTCCGATCATCATTGTCGCCAGCGTCCTCAGCGGCGGCTTGTTCGCCTTCGATCACTTCTACATCCCGCAGGCCAATCGTATTCAGGACGCCATCCGAAATGAGATCAAGGGCCGCCCCGTGCAGACCTACTTGCGTCCCGATCAGAAGTGGGTCAACGGGCTAGACGGCAGGATCTTCTACTATCGCTACTTCGATCCCAAAGAGAACGCGATGCTCGACGTCAACGTCTACGAAGTGGATTGGAAAGCAGCCAAGCTGAAGCGGCACATCTCGGCGGAAAAGGCCCGCTGGGAAGGTTCGCTCAAACGCTGGATCTTCCAGAATGGCTGGCGTCGCGATTTTCAGGGCATCCGGGAAACGGACTACGACCCCTTCCCAGGCGACACGCGCACTTTCGACGAATTGGTCGAAGCTCCAGACTACTTCCTCAAAGAAGTAAAACAGGGCAAGCAGATGAACTTCCAGGAACTCGAGCGTTACATCGCGGAACTCAACCAGCGCGGCTTCGATACCGTGCAGTTGCGTGTGCAGTTCCACAAGAAGTTCTCGGCGCCGCTCTTCGCGCTCATCATGGCGCTGATCGGGATCCCCTTCGCCTTCCGCGGAGGCACGCGAGGCGCGATGGCCGCTGTCGGTATCAGCTTCGCCATCGCGGTCGCATACATTGCTTTGAACCAGTTGTTCGAGCAGGTCGGCAACCTCAATCAGTTGCCGCCTTCGCTCGCTGCATGGGC
>CAZVKC010000060.1:14999-44806 GCA_964627455.1 uncultured Solibacteraceae bacterium
GCCGGAACCGTATCGCCCTCGAACACCCAGTAGCCGAACTCCCCGCGCACCGACAGGATCTTGCCGAAGAATCCGAGGTCCCGCAGCGTCTGCAACTTCAGCAACCCCGGGAGCCAAAGCTTATCCTGCACCACGCCGTTCTTGACGCCAGCCGCCTTCGCGCGCCGGTACAACCCCATGGCTGCATCGAACGTTTCAGCCGTCGGTTTCTCGCAGTAGATATGCTTGCCGGCTTGAATCGCCTTGTCGACTGACGCCACGCGGCGATCGGTCGTCTGCGCGTCGAAGTAAATCGAATACTTCGGATCCGCCAGCGCGGCGTCGAGGTCCGTCGTATACGGCAGGCCGCCGAATTCCTTCGAAATCGCTTCGAGCTTCGATGCGCTGCGCCCGACAAGCAGCACGTGGGGCAGGATCACTTCGCTGTCGCTGAGGCGAAGTCCGCCCTGCTTGATGATGGCTCCGATCGAACGGCGCAGATGCTGGTTCAAGCCCATGCGTCCGGTGACGCCGTTCATGATGATGCCGACGGAATGTACTGTCACTTGTTTGAATTCTCCCTAGACTGTCTGCGGACGCGCGCCTTCAGGCAGCGCCGGCGCTTCGACGCCCGCGCGCGGCAGCGTGCCGTCCAGTTCCTGGCGCCAGTGGGCGACATCGCCCGCGGGACCATAGATGTAAATCATGCGCAACGGCGTATCGCCGATGTTGGTGAGCTGGTGGAACACGCCCGAAGGAATGTACACGGCCTGTCCGGTGGTGAGCGTCATCCGCTCTTCGCCGAGGCACATCTCGCCGGTCCCTTCCACGATGAAATAGACTTCTTCCTGCTCCTGGTTATGCCACGGCACCTGGCCGCCATTCGGCTCGAGCGTGACATTGCCCGCGGAAAACGCAGTGGCCTGAATCGGACTCGCGCCGCCGACGAGGTTCTGAGTGCGGCGACGTGCCGGATACGTGCGTCCGGCGATCTGGGAAAGATCCGCGATAATCATGAACCTTTATGATACGAAGAACCCGCCTCACGGCGCGGTTTCGAGCTTCGAGACAATCTTCGCCGGAACCCAGAACGCCGTGCCATGGCGCGCGCCTTCGGGGAACCGCAGCCGGTCCGTCAGGTCCTCCCAAGTCTTGAGATCCTGCGAGCGCAACAGCCCATAGTGCTTGTCGCGGTACTTGTCGAAGTAGATGTGCCAGGCGCCGCCTACGCGTACGGGCGTTGGACCCTCGGCCCACTGCTTGCCGGAGATCGGCTCCGTGGGTTTGGTCCACGGACCTTCCAACGAATCCGCAAACGTCAGAAACAGATACTTGGCCTCGGGCTTCAGCGTCTCGTTCTTCGCCACCATCGCCCAGCGCTTGCCGTCTCGGAACACCGCGCCGTCGATCACCTGAAAGCCGGGATCGTAGAACAGTTCCGGTTTGCTGATGGTCACGAAGTCGCGCGTGCGAACGGCATACAAACGATGGTTGTAATCGTTGTTGCCCATGCCTTCGGTCTCGCGGAACCGCCCTTGGATCGTCGAAGCCCAGACGATCACGAACTCCTTCGCCGTCGCATCGTAAAAGATCTCCGGAGCCCAGCAGTTCAGCGTCCCTTCCTCTCCAACCGTGAACGCCTTCTGCTGCGACCAGTGCTGCAAATCCCTCGAGGACGCATACCCGATCGTTTTGCCGCGCCAGGACGTGGTCCACACCATGTGGAAGGTCCCGTCCGGACCTCGCGCAATCGACGGATCCCGCATCAGTTTGTTCTCGCCGACCTCGGGCCGCAGCAGCGGCTTGTTGCCATGCAGCACGCGCCACTTCAGTCCGTCGGGACTTGCGGCAGCCAAGTACAACCCATCCTCGCCGTTGTTGCGAAAGAAGGAAAACAACAGTGTCTGATCCGCGGCCTGCAGCGTGAAAGCACAACAGACCGCGGCAACCGCGAACCCGCGCATCAATATCCCTTCGGTTTGTCGACTACGTTCACCAGCGCGATGCCTTCGGAATACCGGCGAACATTCTCCGCGAACACGTCGATCAGGCGGACCTGCCGGTTGGTGCTCCAGCCCGACGTGTGCGCCGACATCACCACATTCGGGCAATCGAAGATCGGATGCGACGACGGCGGCGGTTCCTGCGGAAACACGTCGAGTCCCGCGCCGGCGATCCAGCCTTCCTTGAGCGCTTTCACGAGCGCCATGTCGTCATAGAGATCGCCGCGCGACATCGCGAGGAAATACGCGGACTTCTTCATCGACCGGAACACCTGCTCGTTGAACATCCGCCGCGTCTGCGGGGTCGACGGCGCCGCCGCGACGAGAACGTCCACCATCGGGACCATCGTCTGGAACCAGCCCGGATCATGCAGTTCCGCGACGAAATCCGGCTTCGGGATCGGCTTTGCGTCGGTCCCCACGATCTTCATGTCGAACCCGTAATAGGCGCGGCGCGCGATCATGCTGCCGATGCCGCCCATGCCCACGATGCCCATCGTGAGGCCGACGAGTTCCTGATGGTGATTCGATTTCGCGGTTCCCACCGGATTCATCGTGCGCTTGGCGAACTGCGGCAGGTAGTACTTCGCAATGCCGCGCGTCAGGCTCAGCAACAATCCCATCGCGGTTTCGGAAATGCCATGGGCAAACGTGCGTGCGTAGTTGGTCACGACAGCAGGATGGTTCCGCACCGCCTCTTCCATCCCTTCCATGCCGGCGCCGCCCCACTGCACCCACTTCAACTTTGGTGCGAAATCGAGATCCGCTCCGCCGATGCCACCGTACACGACTTCCGCGTCGCGCAACTTGTCGCGGAACTCCTGCCGGTTGGCGCACACCACGATCTCGACCTTCGCTGCGCTGACTGCCTTCTGAATCTTCTCGATCTCAAAGGGTTCGAACTTATACTGCGTGACGATGCGGATCGGAGCGCTGCTCACAGCAGTGCGTGCGCCTGTAGCCGAATAGGTTTCGGCGACGACCGGTTTGCGTTCCTGCGCTTGAGCGGATTGTTGCGGTGCAGCGCTGGCCGCCTGCAGTGCCGAAGCGCTGGCGACGAATGCGCGACGAGAGAAGTCCTTCTTTGGCATCCCTCGATTCTATATCCGCGGCAAGCGAAGCGATGAAGTTAGTCTTCCGAGCCGGGCGTCAGCGCGGAAGGCGCATAGTAACCGCGGCGCGCGCGGACCACGAGTTCCTTGCGGTTGCGAACGCGCACATCCACGGTGTGATACAAACCATCCGCATGCAAGGGCTCCGGACGGTACAGGATGTTGTATTGCGAGCGCAATTCGTTGGCGATGTTGGTGAAGGACTGTTGCAGGTCCTGCACTTTGAACGGGAAGAACGCCATGCCGCCGGTTTCGCGAGCCAGGTACCGCAGCAGTTTGTCGCCCTCAGTCTCTGTCCTCGAAATGTTGGTCGAGATCGTGTAGATCACCACATCGGTCTTCTGCGCCATCTCGAGCGCCTGCTCGCGCGTGTAGCGGCTCTGGTTGTCGTCACCGTCGCTGAGGATCACGAGCGCGCGGCGGAACTTGTGCCTCGGCTGGTCGATGATCAGCTTGTCGCGGCAGGCGAAGTAAATCGCGTCGTAAAGCGCGGTGCCGCCGCCGGGACGCAGGTCGCGAATGCCCTTCTCGAGCTTCTCCATGTCATTGGTGAGGTCCGAGATCATCTGTGCCGACGTGTCGAAACTCACCAGCACGGTGCGATCGATTTCCGGGCGCATCACGGACTTTAAGAACTCCGTCGCCGCTTCCTGGATGAACCGGAAACGATCGCGAATCGAATTCGAAGTATCGATCAGGACACCCAACCGCAAAGGCAGATTGGTTTCCGCGGTGAACTCCAGAATGTTCTGGCCCTTCTTGCTTTCGTACACCTCGAAATCTTCGCGGCCGAGGTTGGTGACAAAGCGGCCCTTCTTGTCCGAAACCGTGAACAGGATGTTGACGCGCGTGACGTCCAGGATGATGCGGTCGTCCGATGGTTCCGCGGCTGGCTTCGCTGCCGCCGCGCCTCGCGCCGGTTGCTGATTCTTTTTTTGCTGTTGCTGTTGCCCGCTCAGCAACAAGGTCGCGAGTAAGAAAGGTACGAGTTTCCGCATACTACTCCAACTCTTAGTTTACTTGGAGGAGACGCGCCACCGTAGTACGACGCCCTCGGCGAAATCCACCTCGACAGTTTCCGCGCTGTAATCCCATGCCTCTGTTCGCAAATTGATGCTGCCTTCCTTGCTGTCGCGATAACGCTCCGGGTTGCCCAGCAGGCGATGAACGGCGTCCACCGCCATGCCGCGAGTGAGTCCTGAGACCGATGCGCGTCCCCAGCCATTGGCTGTTTGCGTCGGCGGCGGAACAGACGCGCCATTCCGCGACATCGGAGAGAAGTCGACGTAATCGTCGAGCAACTGCATCAACTCCTGTGGCGTCGGCACGGACTCTTTCAGATAGTCGTTCTGGAACCAGATGTTGATGCGGGACCCATACCGGTACGCCTTCTCCCGCAGTTCCTGCCGCTTGATCGCTTCCAGTCGCGCCTTCTCGGCTTCTAGCCTTCGCTCTTCGCGCCGCCGTGAATCTTTCAGCCGGTTCAACTCTCGCTCCATCGACTGCTTGCGCTTCGAATCCGTTTCCTTCTTGATGTCGCGCTCGAGATCGCGCTCGTAGCTCGACGGTGACACATAGGTCGAAAAACTCACGGATGCCGATTCATTCAACCCGCCGCCGCCCAGTTGGAACTCGATGTTTTTGCCCTTCACGCGGATCAGTGACACCATGATGTCCGTGCCTGCCGGCACTGCCGCGCCCCATTCGGCGAGCCTTCGCTGCTGCGTGCGGGGATCGAATGGCGGGTTCTGCCTGTAGCGGATGTCCAGGCCGTCGTGCGTGCCCGGCAGGTCGATCTTCGAGCGCACGTACTTCCCCTCGAAGTACGACTTCAAAGCCGCCTCGCTTTGCGCCCACAAGGTGGACGCCTGCCCCAGAAACATCAACAAAACAAAAGTCCGCATCTTCGTTAGTTTCGCGCAGGACGCTGCCGCGGTCCAGTGCAGCGGCGCTGCGGTATGCTCCTTGAATATATACATGCGTGTTTTCGTCCTCTCCTGGATCGCCGCAGCAGCAGCCTGGGCCGCGGCGCCGGTCGACTTCCAGCGCGAAGTGCGTCCGATCCTCTCGAACGCCTGCTTTTCCTGCCACGGCTTCGACTCGCAGTCCCGCATGGCGAACCTGCGTTTGGATACGCGACAGGGAGCTTTTGCCGCCGGTGTGATCGTGCCCGGCAATCCCGAAGGCAGCCGTCTCTATCAGCGCGTCGCCCACCAGAATCCCGCCCGGCGGATGCCTCCGCCCTCTTCGCACAAGACGCTCACTCCCGCCCAGCAGGACACGATTCGCCGCTGGATCGCGGAAGGCGCTCCCTGGAAAGAGCACTGGGCGTATGTTGCGCCAAGCCGCCCTGGGATCCCCGCGGTCCAGAATGCGAACTGGGTTCGGAACCCCGTTGATGCATTCGTACTCGCCCGCCTCGAAGCCGCAGGACTCGCGCCCGCGCCCGAAGCCTCCAGCCGCACGCTTGCCCGCCGTCTCAGCCTCGATCTGACGGGACTGCCGCCCAAGCCCGCCGACGTGGACGCCTTCGCGAAGGACACGTCTCCCGATGCGTATGAAAACTATGTCGACCGCCTGCTCGCCTCGCAGCAGTATGGCGAACACCGCGCCCGCTACTGGCTCGACGCGGCGCGTTACGCTGACACGCACGGCATCCACAACGACAACTATCGCGAGATGTGGCCTTATCGCGATTGGGTGATCGCCGCCTTCAATCGCAACATGCCGTTCGACCAGTTCACTGTCGAGCAGATTGCCGGCGACCTGCTCCCCAACCGCACCATCGACCAGCAGATCGCCTCCGGCTTCCATCGCTGCAACGTCACGACAGCAGAAGGCGGATCGATCGACGAAGAGGTCCTTGCGATGTACGCCAAGGATCGCGTGGACACCACCGGCGCGGTCTTTCTTGGACTCACCATCGGCTGCGCCACCTGCCACGATCATAAGTTCGACCCCATCACGCAGCGCGACTTCTATTCGATGGCCGCGTTCTTCCGCAACACGACGCAGCCAGCCATGGACGGCAACATCGCGCAGACCCCGCCCGTGATCGTGGTCCCGCAGAACGCCTCCGAGCGCGATGCATGGGATCGTCTCACGGCACAACGGAAGGCTTTGGACGCCGAACCGGAGCCCTTCGCACTCACGCCCGCCTCCGCCATCAATCCCAAGCCGTTGGAAGGCGAAGTCGATCGTGCGAACTTCTCGGGCGACGGCCCCTTCTCGATTTCGATGTGGTTCGACATGCCGGCCTCCGACAAAGGCTCGATCCGCATCATCGCCAAGGCGGACAAGAAGGACCGCAACCGCGGTTGGATCTTCGACATCGACGACGGTGTCCCTGTCATCAAACTGATCGGCGATCGCGACCAGCAGGCGACCATCCGCTCATCGGTCAAAGTGAAGCCGGGGACCCGCAATCATTTCGTAATCGCGCATGATGGTGCGGCCGATGGCGGAGGCCTGATCCTGTGGGTCAACGGCCGCCCCGGTCAATCCGGCAACATCTACCGCACGGTCAAGGGTTCCGTACGCAATCGCCAAGCCGTCTCCGCGGCCCACGCCGCCGCCTCGGACCTCCGCTTCTACAACCGCGTTCTGCGTGACGACGAAGCCCGCTTGCTCGCACTCTGGCCATCCGCGCACGACGAGTACATCAGCACCGAGGCGCTGTATCAGTACGCCCTGGTCCACACCGACAATCCCGCCCGTCGCCGCATGATCGACCTCGCGAAAGCCGACGCGGAAATCCGCGGACTGCGCCGCCGCAACCCCGTCACGCACGTCATGCAGGAAAAAGCGGACTCGATGCCGGTGGCCCACATCCTCTATCGCGGCGCCTACGATCAACCGCGGGACCTCGTCACTCCGGCGGTCCCCGGGCTGTTGCCGCCCCTGCCCGAGTCATACCCGAAGAACCGTCTCGGACTCGCGCGCTGGCTCGTGCAACCCGATCATCCGCTGCTCGCCCGCGTCACGGTAAACCGTTTCTGGCAGGAATTGTTTGGAACCGGAATCGTCAAAACCGCCGACGATTTCGGCAGCCAGGGCGAAGCGCCGTCGCATCCGGAACTCCTCGACTGGCTCGCCGTCGAATTCCGCGAATCCGGTTGGGACGTCAAGAAGCTCATTCGACTCATGGTGATGTCGAACGCCTACCGCCAGTCCGCGGAAGCAGCGCCCGACAAACTGCAGAAGGATCCCGAGAATCGCCTCCTCTCCCGTGGACCCCGCTTCCGCATGGATGCCGAAATGGTCCGCGACTACGCGCTTGCCGCCAGCGGCCTGCTCGTCGGAACCATCGGTGGACCCAGCGTGAAACCCTACCAGCCCGAGGGCATCTGGGAAGCCGTCGCAATGGACAGTTCCGACACGCGCTTCTATAAACGCGACGCCGGAGACAAACTCTACCGCCGCAGCCTCTACACGTTCTGGAAGCGTTCCGCGCCGCCGCCGTCGATGGACGCCTTCAACGCGCCGACGCGCGAAGCCTGCACCGTTCGCCGTGAACGCACCAACACGCCGCTGCAGGCGCTGGTCACGATGAACGACATTCAGTTCGTCGAAGCCGCGCGCTATCTCGCACAGACCTCACTGCGCGCCAAGGATCCGGTGGCTGACATGGCATCCCGTGTGCTCGCCCGGCCGCTCGAACCCAGCGAGCGCGCCATCCTCGACCGCGCGCTGCAGACCTACCGCAAACAATTCACGCAAGCGCCGGCCGAAGCCTCGAAACTCGCGAAGGCAGGTGAAAAGCCGGCCGATCCCAAACTCGAAGCCGTGGAAGTCGCCGCCCACGCCATGCTCGCCAATCTGATGCTCAATCTCGACGAGGTGCTGTCCAAGTGATCGGATCCCTGCTGCTCGTTCCACTCCTGCTCGCCGCGGACCCGTTGCCCGAAGATCGCGGATCCGCCGCGTTATGGCAGGCGCTCAGGAAGATCGAGACCAACGGCCGCATCCTCTATGTCACGGCGCATCCCGACGACGAAGACGCGGGACTCCTCACGCTGCTCGCGCGCGGCAAAGGCTATGACGTCACGCTGCTCACTCTCACGCGTGGCGAATCCGGCGCGAACCTCATCACCGCCGATTCATTCGACAACCTCGGCGTACTTCGTACCCTCGAACTCGAGAAGGCCACGCAGCATTACGGCGTGAAACTCCGCTTCGCCGGATTCGCCGACTATGGCTTCTCGAAGAACATCGACGAAGCCTGGCGCAAGTGGAAGCGCGAAGAGGTCGTCGCCGCTGTTGCGGACGCCATTCGCGAGATCAAACCGCACGTCGTCATCACGCGCTTCAGCGGCACGCCGCGCGACGGGCACGGTCAGCATCAGGCTTCGGGAGTTGCCGGACGCCTGGCCTTCGAAGCCACCACCGAAGCGAAGAAACTCTACCAGGGCGCCACGCTCGACGATTTCACGATCCAGCCGGACGCCGGTGTGTACGAGCCGGTCCTCGGGCGCAGCTACGCGCAGCTCGGCCGCGAAGGATATCGCTGGCAGCGTTCGCAGGCAATGGGCGCGGTGCTCGCGCGCCCCGGCCCAGCGTACGGATATCTAAAGCTCACCTCGACGCGAGTCGGCCAGCCCGCCAACAATAAAGAGCAGGACTTCTTCGAGCGCATTCCCGGCGCCGCGATCCCTGCCGCCGTCGCCCCCCACGTCGCTGCCGCCAAGGCCGCGTTCCGCGCCGACAAGCCGGAAGCCTGCGCCCCGCACCTTGCGAAAGCCCTCGCCGCCGCCACCGACGCCTCCCTGCGGACCCGCATCCAGAACGCCCTCAACCTCGCTCTCGGCGTCGAACTCGAAAGCCTCGTCCAGCCGGATGTCCGGCCCACCGGCATGGCGGCGCAGTTCCGCCCCTGGACCACCTTCGCCGTTGCGACGCCCGGCCAGCAGTTTCGGATCTCCGCGCAAGTCTATGTGCGCTCCAGCGCCAAGCTCGACGCCGTCACCACCTCGGTGTTGACGCCCGCGGGCTGGCAGGCCGCGCGTCAGGATGACGGCGAATTCGCAATCACCGTACCCGCGAACGCCAAGCCGCAAAGCGTCCACTGGACCCGCGATTCGATTCAGGAAACCAAGTACCGTTGGTCGCCCGTGCCCGAAAAGCTCAAGGTCCGCGCGACGTATCGTTATGAAGGCGTCGAGTCGGTCATCGAGACCGAGCCCGAAACCAGCAGCATCGATCCCATCGGATTGCAGATCCGCCGCAAGCTCGCCGTGGGACCCGCGCTGTCCGTGCAATTCACCTCCGCCAACGGCATCGTCCCAGCGGGCGTCACGACCTACAAAGTCGAAACCATCCTCCGCAACGTCGGCAAGGGCGCGCGCAACGGAACGCTCAAGCTTGACCTGCCCGCAGGCGTCACGAGCCAGCCCTCGCAAGCGGCCTTCGCCTTTCAGAACGAGGGTGAAGAGGCCCGCTTCGCCTTCACACTGCAACTTCCCACGACCACCAAAGGCGACCTCCGAATCGAGGCTGTCGCCACGACAGACAAGACCACTCACCGCGACAGCTTCTCCCCCATCACTTACAGCGGACTCGAAACCTTGTACGTCATGAAGCCCGCCGTGCATGTCGTGCGCGCCGTCGAGGTGAAGATCTCGCAAGGCCTCCGCCTCGGCTATGTGATGGGAAGCGGCGACGAGGTTCCCGAGGCGCTCAAGCAACTCGGCGTACCCTTCGACCTCCTCAGCGCCGCCGACATCGCCAGCGCGGACCTCCGCAAATACACCACTCTTCTCCTCGGCATCCGCGCCTACGCCGCCCGGCCTGAGTTGAAGGTCCACAACGCCCGCCTGCTCGACTACGTAAAAAACGGCGGCACACTCATCGTGCAGTACAACACCCAGGAATACGACGGCAATTACGGACCGTACCCGTACACGATGACCGCGCGCGCCGAAGAAATCAGCGAAGAGGATTCACCGGTCACGATCCTCGATCCCGGCAATCGCGTCTTCCAAACGCCCAACCGCATCACCCCCGCCGATTTTGACAACTGGGTCGAGCAGCGAGGGTCGAAATTCTGGATGACCTGGTCGCCGGAATACAAGCCCCTCATCGAAACGCACGACACCGGACAGCCTCCGCAACGTGGCGGCTGGCTCGAAGCGCGTTACGGGCAGGGTCGATACATTTACTGCGCCTATGCGTGGTACAGGCAATTGCCATATGCGGTTCCGGGGGCCGTGCGCCTGTTCGCGAACCTCATCTCTCTCGGGGCTCCGGGAAACCCGTGATATCCTCCATAAAGCGCGAAGCTTCATGTCTCAGCGAAACGCACTCCCCAAATTTTGTATTGCTTTAGGGCTTCCTGACGCCAATCAGTTGATGTCGCACGCCCGCAAAGAAGCGGAAGCCGGGGAACGTTTCCTCGAGTTCCGGCTCGATTACCTGACGAAGCCAATGGACGGCGTCAAGGTGATCTCCCGATTTCTCGAAGAGTACCCGGACGCAACAATTCTCGCGACCTGCCGCCGACATCAAAATGGTGGCCGGTATAACGGCAGCATCGAAGAGGAGATTCGGATTCTCGATGCCGCGCTCGACGCCGGGGCCAAAGCCGTCGATGTCGAGATCGAATCCGCGGAACATGTGTCGGCCCGCCTCGAAGGGCTTCGCAGCCGCGCCTGGCTCATCGTTTCGTACCACAACTTCAGTGGGACCCCGGCCATGGATCCCGTGTTGCGCCGCATGCAGAAAGTGACGGCGGACGCATACAAGATAGTTACCACCGCGCGCAAACCTTCGGATAATCATCGCGTCCTCGCGCTCGCCAAGTCGAATCCCAAAACGAATCTGATTCTGCTCGCCATGGGCGAAGCCGGGTTCCCCACGCGCGTGTTGTCGCCGGCATTCGGCGGCATCTACACGTATGCCGCGCCCAGCGCTGTCGAAGGAACCGCCTCCGGGCAGGTTTCCGCGCGCATGTTGCGGAATATGTTCCGCGTGGAAAAGTTCACCAAAGGCGCGAAACTGTTCGGCGTCATCGCAGATCCCGTACGGCATTCCATTTCTCCGGTCGTGCACAACCGCGCGTTTCAGACCCGCCGCATGGATGCGGTGTATCTGCCCTTCCTGGTGAAGCCGATCCAGTTGAAAGACTTCTTCGCGTTTGCCGACAAGATGCCGCTGGCGGGTTTCAGTGTCACGATTCCGCACAAGCAGAAGGTCATCCGGTACCTCGATAGCGTGGATCCGCTGGCCAAGCGCATCGGCGCCGTAAACACGGTGTGGAAGAAGGCCGGTCGTTGGCGCGGAACCAACACGGACGCCGAAGGCGTCACGGTCCCGCTATCGAAGAAACTGCGCCTCGCCAAGGCCTCGATCCTGATCGTCGGTAACGGCGGCGCGGCTCGCGGCGCGGCCTTCGCGCTCGCCGAAGCCGGTGCGCAACTCTCGCTCACGGGACGCAACATCGATCGCGTACGCGCCCTCGCCAAGATCTGCGGCGGCGAACCGCTCGCGCCGGAACAGACGTTACAAAGGCGCTTCGACGCGGTCGTGCACGCGACCCCGCTCGGCATGCATCCGCACACCGATGAATGCTTTTTTCATGACACCATCCCGGGCGACATCGTGTTCGACATGGTGTACAACCCGCTCGAAACGTTGCTCATCAAGCGCGCGAAAGAGCAGGGCAAAGACGTAATCCCCGGCTTCCAGATGTTCATCGAACAGGCTGTGCGCCAGTTCGAAATCTGGACCGGCGAATCCGCGCCGCGCTCCGCCATGGAGAAAGCCGCGATGGACTCCCTCGGAATTCCGCAACACGTCAACGGAGCGTCAGGCGGCAAATGAAGCTGACGCGCCGCGGCCTTCTTTCTTCGATCCCCGCAGTCGCCGTCGCGGCGCAGGACCAGCCGCCGGGCGATACCGCGAAGCCGACGCGCGAGCAGGACCTCACCAATGCGCGCGAACTCATCCGCAACAATTCCGCAGCGCTTGCCAAGGTGAAGATTCCGGTCGAAGTCGAGCCGGCCTTCCAGTTCAAGGCGTAAACCCATGGCGATCGCCGGCCAGGACATCTTCTTCGCGACTGCTTCGGAACTCAACCGCCGACTCAAGGCGCGTGAGTTCTCGGCCGTGGAACTCACCCGCGCCTTCTGTGACCGTCTCGAACAACTCGGTCCCCGCTACAACGCACTCGCGCTCACGATGCGCGAGGACGCTGTCAAGAAAGCGAAGGATGTCGACGGCGACCTCAAACGCGAGCGTTTCCGCGGACCCTTACAGGGTGTCCCCTTCGCCGTAAAGGATCTGCTGGCCGTCGCCAAACATCCCACCACGTGGGGTGCGAAGCCTTACGCGGGCCAGGTCTTCGACACCGACGCCGCGGTTGTCAAAAAGCTCGTCAAATCGGGCGCGATCCTCACCGGAAAATTGTCGATGGTCGAACTCGCCGGTGGCGGCGGATACCGTTATCCGGCCGCATCGCTGCAGGGCCCCGGCCTCAACCCGTGGGACCGCACGCGCTGGTCCGGCGGATCCTCGAGTGGTTCCGGCAGCGCCGTCGCTGCGGGCCTTGTCGGCTTCGCCCTCGGATCTGAAACCAACGGCTCCATCGTCACCCCGTCGGCATTCTGCGGCGTCACCGGCTTGCGTCCGACCTATGGACTCGTCAGCCGCGCCGGCGCCATGGCCCTCTCGTGGACCATGGATAAAATCGGCCCCATGTGCCGCTCCGCCGAAGACTGCGGCAACGTGCTCGCTGCGATCGCCGGCGCCGACAGCAATGATCCGGGATCCGCGGGCAAGTCGTTCTTCTTCTCCCCGCAATACATTCGCCCGTTTGGCGAGATCCGCGTCGGATACGCGCCCGTCGATTTCGAAGAGACCGCCGAACCCGGCCTGCGGGATGCCTTCCGCGCCGCACTCGCCGTCCTCAAAGCGACAGGCATGCCTTTCAAGGAAGTGGCTCTGCCGCCTGAATACCCGTATGGGGCCGTCGCCGCCACCATCGTCAGCTGCGAAGGATCCACGACTTTCGAAGAGTTGATCACCAGCGGCAAGGTCGATGAACTCGCCGATCAGCGTCAGGCGCAGGGACTCAAAGCCGGCCTCGAAATCCCCGCCAAAGATTACTTGCGAGCCATGCGCATCCGCTCGATGATCCAACAAATGTTCCGCGAAATGTTTGTGGATGTCGACATCCTGATCGCGCCCGCGCGCAACAGCATCGCCTCGCGCATCACGGAGCCGCTCGACCGCTACCGCGCCACGGGACCCGCCAAAGGACTCAACGGCCTCACCGCCGCGGGCAACCTCGCCGGACTTCCCGCGCTCTGCCTTCCTTGTGGATTCGCGGACAAGATGCCAGTCGGCCTGCAACTCGTCGGACGCCCCTTCTCCGAAAACATCCTGCTCAAAGTCGGCATGGAATTCCAGAGCAAGACCGACTGGCACCGCCAACGTCCGCCTATTTCTTAAAAAGCGACTTCGGAATCATCGCGTGCGCGCCCTTCACGCCGTCCACCAACTGCGTCAGCCGCAGGTCAATCGCGACACTCATCAGCATGTACGCGTTCTCGCGCGTCAGGCCTTTCTCAGATGCGAGGAAATCGACCGTCTCTTCCGCCGCAATGCGGATCGCCTTGCGGACGTCTTCATCGAGCCCCATCGTGATGTAGTGCGTCTTCGTCTCCGCGCGAGGCCACTTCAACTTGCCCATGTCCTTGCGGACCGTGAATCGGAACGTGCCGGTCAGTGAGGTCTCGAGTCCAGTCTGATCCGCTTCCGCATCAGCCTGCGCGGCGTGACCATCGCCCACTTGAAACAGCGCGCCCTTCACATGCACGGGGATGTACAGCTTCGCGCCAGCCGTCAGTTCCTTGTTGTCGAGATTGCCCGCATGGATCCCCGGCGGCGAACTGCTGATACGGCCCGCTTCCACGGGAGGCGCAACGCCCATGCTTCCAAAGAACGGCCGCAGTGGAACCTCAACGCCCGGCGCGAACTCCGCGACCATGCGCTTTCGATCGAGAGGAATGATGCGGCGTTTGCGATCCGCGGGATGATCCGCGAAGACGTCGGCCAGCACGCCGTTCGCGCCCATGCCGTTGTACGACCAATCGAGATTGAGCCGGATATCGCGGATCTCCACCTCGAGCACATCGCCCGGTTCCGCGCCATCGACATACACGGGGCCCGTCAGAAAATGGCCGCGAGCCTTGGGATCCCGCGCCGTGATCTCGTATCGCGCCGGCTCGATCTTCGCCTTCGGAACACCCGCCGCTTCGAGCATCGACGGCGCGCCCACGCCGAGGGTCTCGATCGTCACGATGTCGCCCGACGCAACGCGCAAAGCCGGCGGCGTGGACGCGTCATAATAGCCGACAATCACGTTGCCGGGCGCTGCCTTCAAAGTGTGGGTTCGTTGTGCGCTGGCCGCTGCCGCCGCCACCACCAGCGCCAAAAGGATTCGCCGCATATGCGGATGATGCTAGCGCACCGGGCCGAGCCATTGCGTCCACGTCCGGTTGAGATAACCGTCCGTCATGCCCGCGATGTAATCGCAAACCAGCCTGTGCCGTGGCTCTTGCGATTCGCGATAGCCCTCCGGCAGCGCTTCGGGATGCTCCATAAAGAACCCGAACAGCGCGGCGATCCGTGACGTCGACTCTTCGCGATCCGCCTGCAGTGCCGCAGACTGGTACACATTCTGCCGCAGGAACCGCTTCAACTCCAGGTCTGTCGCCTGCGCCTGCTCCGCGAACCGGCATACCCGTTGCGGCGCCTCGCGAACGGCATCCACGCTCTCGAGTCCCGCGCACGCTTCAATCGTACCGGCGATGAGTCCCGTCACCAGATGGTGGATCAACTGCCGCACGACCTCGTGCATCTTCTTCCGCGCCGGCGCGTCAGGAAACTGTGCGTCCGCCTGTCGCCACAACCGCGCAAACACGGGAATCGAATCACACAGCGCGTCCACTGAAGCCAACCCCGCCGAATACGCGTCGTCGAGATCCGCCGTGTTGTACGCGATCTCGTCACACAGGTCGATAAGCTGCGACTCCACGGGAGGCTTCAACCCCGGCAGGTACTCGTCGAACGCCGGAACCTCGCCGGGGGCGAAATCGCGCGAATGCTTCACGATCCCTTCGCGGACCTCGAACGTCAAATTCAACCCGGGGAACCGCGCATAACGCGACTCGAACTGTTCCACGATCCGCAACCCGTGCTGGTTGTGGTCGAATCCTTCGCCGAACTGCTGCATCTGCCGGTTCAACTCGATTTCGCCCGCATGCGCAAATGGCGGATGTCCAATGTCGTGCACCAGTGCGAGCGTCTCCGCGAGGTCATCGTTCAACCCCAGGGCGACCGCCACCGATCGCGAAATCTGCGCGACCTCGAGTGTATGAGTCAGTCTGTTGCGGAAGTGGTCCGAAGCGCCCGATCCGAAGACTTGCGTCTTGTCCACCATGCGGCGGAAGGCTCTGGCGTGGATGATGCGGTCGCGATCGCGCTGGAAATCGTCGCGATATGGATCTTGCGGCTCGGGGTAACGGCGTCCGCGGCTTTGTGCCACCGGAAACCGCAACCGCTCGAGCCGCATAAAGAGGGGGGACTATTTCAATTCGGACAACAACGTCAGAGCAGCCTGCGAAATCGCCGAGCGCGAGGTGCGCAGCGGTTCGAGGATCTTTCTCGCTTCGGCCGGGTTCGTCTTCGCGATGATCTTGGCCTTCTCGATGGTCGCCGCTTCCTTGGATACCAGTTCGGTCGGCTTGTCGATGATCGTCTGCACCAGCTTCGCCGCCTCATCCGTCTTGCCCTGCACCGCGTACAACTGCGCCAGCGCAAGCTTCGCGAGGCTGCCGTACGCCGGGCTCGCCTGGTCCACCGCCGACTTCAGGTACTTCTCAGCTTCGGCCATGTTGCCGGCTTCCGCCCAGTGCGTGCCGAGGTAATAGCTGGCCATCGCGGCTTCGTCCGAACCCTTGTACTGATCGATGAACTTGGGGAACTCAGAGCGGATTGCCGCAGCCTTCTCCGCATCCGTCTTGTAAGCCTTCGGCGCGAACGGCGGCGCTTCGCCGGGAGTCACGGTAGCGCCGTAGATGTTCAGCAGTTCCTGGAGCTTTTCCTGACGGGTCGTATGTTGAGACGTACGGTACCAGAAGAATCCGCCGATCAGGATCAGCGCCGCCAGTCCGATGCCTACATACTTATAGAGATCGGATTTGTGAGCCGACAGGTACTCCACGGTGTGCATCGTGCCTTCGCGGAAGGCATCATGCTTCACCATTTCCTTTACGTCTTTGTGCGTCAACTTTTCGGTCTGTGCCACGTTTATCGAGAATCCTTCGGGCAAAAGTACTTGGTTGCCCCGGTAGCGCATGGGGGCGGCAGCGCGTTTCGACCATAGTCATCCCCGAAAACGGCTACTACGCGATTCGTCTGGCAGGGGGCCGGGGGGAATCCAAAGGTCGGAACCTTCAGTTTAGCACGCCGCCGAAGCAATCGGATTTAAAACCCGGCCTAGCCCCGGTTGCATCCATCTGGTATGCTGGATCCCAGCTTTGGTAGAACCCGTCCTACCAAAATTGGGATTTCATCATAACGGCTGTCATGAAACAGCCGATGTAGGTGTCAGAGACCTGTAGGCTAGAGAACGAACGTATATCATCTTCGAGTGAGGGGCGGATCGTAATGTTCGGGAGAGATCGCGTTTTCGCACTAATACTTGCAGTTGTCCCCGTTGTTGGGCAGGTTCCGATGGCGTCGAGTTCCCCTCGCCTGATCGGATCCGACATGGCGGTGCTCGAATCGGGAGAAAACCGCAAAGATCTGCCCTGTAACGTGAACCCCTCGAAGCCGATCCTCGGCTTCGACTTCAAGTTCCACGCCGGCTACGACATCACGATGCCGATGCGGGAACTCGCCGGGTCCGAGAATCTCCTCTCCATCCTTTTCCGTGTTGCTTCTGCGGACCGTAAAGACGACTACACCTACTTCACGCAGCGAGTCCGCGTACCCGCTGTCAACGAAGACGCCAAGGGCGACGCCTTTCTCCAGGGCTTCTTCGATATCGGCGAAGGCAACTACCACGTCGACCTCCTGATCCGTGACCGGGCCGAGCGCGTCTGTTCCTTCTCCTGGGACACCGAAGCCGCGCTGCCCGCCAAAGAAAAGCAGATCCAGATGGAAATCGCCTCCGGAGCCGTGGCTGGCGCCGAGGGCGACCAGTTCAAAGAGGAAGTCGACATCCAGCGTTCCGGCGACCCGGTCAATATCAAAGTGTTGATGAACTTCGCGCCGCAGAACCCTCATGCGCGCGCGATGCGCCCCATCGATACCAGCGCGCTGGTGTCCATCCTTCGCCAAATCGACAAGCATCCGAACATTGGCAAGGTATCCCTGGTCGCGTTCAGCATGCACGAGCAGAAAGTCATCTATCGCCAGGACGGAGCCGCGCAGATCGACTTCCCCCGTCTCGGGAAAGCCGTCAACGGCGTGACGCTCGGAACCGTCAGCCTCGACCAGTTGTCCCGCAAGAACTCGGACACCGAGTTCCTCCTCGACCTGATCAAGAACGAACTCGCGGCGTCCAACAACACGAACGGCAAGCCCGACGCCGTCGTCTTTGCGGGACCCAAGGTCATGCTGGATTCCAATCCCAGCAAAGAAGCCCTGCAGGAACCGGCCAGCGAAATCGACTTCCCTGTCTTCTACATGAACTACAATTTGAATCCCCAGCAGATCCCCTGGACCGACGCGATCGGACGCGCGGTCAAGGTGTTCAAGGGTACGGAATACACCATTTCGCGCCCCCGCGATCTGTGGAATTCCGTCACCGAGATGATCTCCCGTGTCGTAAAATCGAAGCAGGGTAAGAGCTTGGCGGCTTCCGCGGCTGCAGCCGCAGCTCATTAAAAAGACGAAACCTGCTATGGGGCAGGCCCGGTCTATAGTGTGTAGAGGGGTCAATTAGACGATGCGCAGTCTGGTAGGTATCGGTTTTCTTCTGGCTGGTTGCGCGATGGCGCAACTTCCGTCGTCCGGCGGCGGCAAGCGGGACGTTTTCACCAAAAAGCTCGCCCCATATGTCGGATCCCCACAGCGGATCGTCGACCGGATGCTCGAGATCGCGGCGATCAAACAAAACGAAACGGTTTTCGATCTCGGATGCGGCGATGGACGCATTCTCCTCCAGGCCGCTCAAAAGTATCAGGCTAAGGCCGTCGGCATAGAGATCGACGAGAAACTCGTCCAGATGACGAACGAACGCATCTCCAGCCTCGGACTCCAGAATCGGGTGAAGGTCCAGCACGGCAATCTGCTCGAAGCGGATCTTTCCAGTGCCGATGTCGTCACTATCTATCTGTTAACCCAGAGCAACGAGGTCCTGCGGCCGCGTCTCGAAAAGATGTTGCGCCCCGGAACTCGCGTGGTCTCTTATGATTACGCTGTCCCCGGCTGGAAGCCCAAGAAGATCGACCGCACCGCGGAATCGCCTTCCGGCGGACACCTGATCTATCTCTACGAGATGCCGCCCGAGAAGCAGTGACCGGCCCGTTCGTAATCGCCGCCGCCCTCGCCGCACTCGCAGCCGATCCCTATCCGGACCTCGACCCCGTCCGTCTCGAAGCCCTGCATCAGAAGCGCGTCGAGTGGATGAAGACCCGCCGTGTCGACCCTCCAAACGGTGTCTACCAGGACCTCCGCATCGCTAGCGCGCCTTCTGGTGTTCTCCCCTTCCGCGTGCAGGAACTGGCAAAAGCGGCCGGCATCCAGATCCTGCTCACCGATCGCGAACCCCGGGTCCACAACGGCGTCCTCTGGCTGCAGCGCTCGCCGGAACTCCCCCCGCCTCCCGTGCTTCCCAACCTGTTCGCGGACGCTGCCGCCGCGCCGTCCATCCCGAAACCAAAGGACCTGAAGCGCCTGCTGTCGGCCTTCCGCCAATATCCGGCAGAGTTTGCAGGACTCACCGGCGGCGCTCCGATCCTGTCCTGGTTCAAGCTCGAACCCGACCAGGCCCCGCTCGGAACCGTCGTCCGCCACGTGCTTGCCCGCGAACTGACCGAAGCCGAGGTCCGTCGGAGCCTTGAAGAACGCCGCACCTACGAAGCGCACGAATGGCTCTGCGACACCAGCGGATTCGCCTTCTGGGCGGTCAACAATCAGGGCGTCTTCGAAATCGGCGACCGCTATCCGATCCAGAACAACACCCGCATCGAAGCCCGTCTCCCTGTCGCCGGATTCCTGCGTCTCTATCGCGACAACGAACTGGTAAAAGAGGCCGAAGGCGCATCGATGCGTTTCGACGCCAAACAGCCTGGCGCCTACCGCCTCGAAGCCGACCTCGACACGCTCGGCACGCGCCGCCCGTGGATCCGCACCGAGCCGATCCATCTCGCTCCCCCCGAATCCCCGAAACTCCCCAATCTTGCCGCTGCGGATCCGTCGGTCGAAATCGTTCGCAACATCGCCTACGTCGATAACGCGGATCCCAAGCAGAAGCTTGACCTCTACTTCCCGAAAGGCAAGACCAACGCGCCGCTCTTTGTCTTCATCCACGGAGGCGCCTGGGTGTCCGGGGACCGCAGCGTCTATGCGCCCATCGGCGTGATGTTCGCCAAGCGCGGCATTGCCGTCGCCATCCCGAGTTACCGTTTGATGCCGAAGAATCCGCATCCGGCCCAGATCGACGACGTCGCCGCTGCCTTCGCCTGGGTTGCCAAGAACATCGAAAAGTACGGCGTGGTCGACAAGAATCGCATCTTCCTCGGCGGCCATTCCGCGGGCGGACACCTCTCCTCGCTCCTGGCCCTCGACACCAGTTTCCTCAAGCGTCATGAGGTGGATCCCGGCATCATCCGCGGCGTCGCAGCCTTGAGCGGCGTCTACGACCTTCGCGCCTTGCCGCAGTTCGGCACGGCCGACGATCGCCGTAAAGCCTCTCCACTCGAATTCGTCCGCAAAGACGCGCCCCCGTTTGTCGTCACCTATTGCCAGTGGGACTACTTCGGCTTGCCGCTGCAAGCCAAGGACCTCGCCGCATCACTGAAGCGTTCTTTTGTCCCCACGCGGCTGGTCTACGTCCCTGCGCAAACACACATCACGGAAGTTCTCAGTATGCTGAAAGAGGGCGACCCGACGACCGAAGCGGTCATCCGTCTCATCGAAACCGGCCAGCCCTAGTAGCACTCCATGGTAGAGAAAACATTCGACGTCGTAGGCGTTGGACTCAACGCGACCGACACACTGATCCTCCTGTCCCACTTTCCTGCTTATGCGGGAAAGGTGGCCTTCGACGCAGAGATGCTGAGCCCCGGCGGGCAGGTCGCTTCCGCAATGGTGACCTGCGCCGCGATGGGACTTCGCACGAAATACATCGGCACCGTCGGCGATGACGAGCGTGGCCGCATCCAGATGGAGAGCCTTTCGGGAACCGGCGTCGATATCTCCGACGTCGAGATCCGAAAGAATACGCCGAACCAGACCGCGTACATCCTCATCGATAAGTCCACCGGCGAACGCACCGTTCTCTGGAGCCGCCCGGAAGGCCTCGCGCTCACGCCTGACTCGATCACCCCGGAAAAGGTCCTCTGCGCGAAACTGCTGCACATCGACGGGCACGACACGCCGGCGGTCGCGAAAGCCGCGGAAATCGCCAAGCAGAACGGCATGCCCGTGACCGTGGATGTCGACACGATCTATCACGGCTTCGACAAAGTGCTGCCCAATGTGACGCACCTCGTCACCAGCAGCGAGTTCCCGACGCAGTGGACCAACGAGCGCGATCCGTTCAAGGCCCTGCAGCGCATCCAGGACGAATACCGGATGCCGGTTGCGGCGATGACTCTCGGCGCGCACGGTTCGCTGGCTCGCACCGGAGGACGCTATTACTACTCGCCCGCCTTCGTCGTGAACTGTGTCGACACCACAGGCGCCGGCGACGTCTTCCACGGCGCCTTCTGTTATTCCGTCATCAAGGACCTGCCGATTCAGGAAGCCCTCGAACTCTCGAACGCCATGGCCGCGCTGAATTGCATGGCGATCGGCGCGCGCGGCGGCATCGCCACGCTCGATCAGGCGAAGGAATTGATGCGCAAGACCGATCGCCGCGTCAACAAGGATTACGAGGCGCTATGCCGCACCACGGCGTAACCGTCCGGCACGCGGCACTGACTGATTTCGCTTGTGACCTCCTGCGGGCTGCCGGGCTTCCGCAAAACGATGCGCGGCTCACCGCCGACTCGCTCGTGGCGGCGAACCTGCGCGGTGTCGATTCCCATGGCGTCCAGCTGATTCCGCCGTATGTCGCGCAGATCGAGGCTGGCAATATCAAGCCCGGCGTGCGTGGCGAAGTCGCATCCGAAGACGGCGCGTGCATGGTGTACGACGCGCAGCACGGCGTGGGTCAAGTGACCTCCGCCGAATGCTGCAAGCACATCATTCGCATGACCCGTAAGCACGGCATGGCGTCGGTCGCCGCGCGTGAGGCGAACCACTTCGGCGCCGCCGCGTATTGGGCGCAGATCCTGTCGCGCGAAGGCTACATGGGGATGGTGTTCTGCAACGCGACCCCGCTCGTCGCTCCGTGGCAGGGCCGCGAACCCCGCTTTGGTACGAATCCTATCTGCGTGTCGCTGCCGGGTCCAAACCTGTGGCTATTGGACATGGCGACCACCACCGTCGCCATGAATCGTATCTACAAAGCGCGCGCCAGCGGCGAACCCGAGATCCCCGCTGGCTGGGCTCTCAATGCGGAAGGCGAACCGACCACCAGCACCGTCGAAGCCGTGAAGGGATCGCCAATGCCGCTCGGAGGATACAAAGGCAGCGGACTCTCGTTCTTCATCGAGATCCTCTGCGCCGTGTTGTCCGGCGGCGCGATGAGCACGCAAGTTGGCGGACTCCGCGTGATGGACCGCCCCATCCGTACCAGTCATTTCTTCATGGCGCTCGATGTGGGCCGCTTCATGCCGATGGACGAGTTCGTCGAACGCATGACGTTCCTCGTCAATCTCGTGAAAGCGTCGAAGCCGGCCAAGGGATACGACGAGGTTCTCGTCGCGGGCGACCCGGAGTGGCGCGAAGAAGCCTTCCGCCGCGAACACGGCGTCCCGATCTCAGACGGTATCTGGAACAGCCTCCTGCAACTCGCGGATCAATACTCTGTGCCGCGCCCGTAAACAGCCGGTGCATTGGCGGCCCGGCGCCGTGGTAGCATCCTCATCCATGACCCGCCTTTCCTTTTGCACGGCCCTCTTCGCCGCAGTGATCTCCGCGCAGGAACCTGCGGGAGTCCAACACAAGTTCGCGAACGTGAACGGCATCCGGATGCACTACGCGGAAATGGGCACGGGACCTCTCGTCGTGATGATCCACGGGTTCCCGGAGCTTTGGTATTCGTACCGGCACATTATTCCCGCCATCGCCAACGCCGGGTATCACGTGGTCGCTCCGGATATGCGCGGTTACGGGCAGACGGATGCGCCGGCGAAGGTCGAGGACTACACGATGTTCCAGTTCACGGGAGACATCGTGGGGCTCATCCACTCGCTCGGCGAAAAGTCCGCAGTTGTGGTGGGTCACGATTGGGGCGCGCCGGCTGCCTACACGACGGCGATCCTGCGGCCGGATCTGGTGCGGGGCGTTGTCCTGCTGAGCGTGCCGTACGGCGTGCGTGGGCCCGGCGGCGTGAAGCCGACGGAAGGGATGAAGATGCGCATGCCTCCGGGGCTGGTTTTCTATCAAACGTACTTCCAGACGCCAGGCGTCGCCGAGAAGGATCTGGAAGCGGATCCGCGGAAGTCGCTGCGCATGCTGTTGTATTCGGCGTCGGGTTCGATTCCGAAGGAACACAAGTGGCGCTACGTGATGAAGGCGAATGAGAAGGCTCTCGACACGATGACGGATCCCGCGGCGCTGCCGAAGTGGCTGACGGAAGCAGACCTCGACTACTACACCAAAGAGTTCACGCGCACGGGCTTTCGCGGCGGACTGAACTGGTATCGCAACCAGGATTTCTACTGGCAGAACAATGGCTTTCTGGTGGGGCGGCAATTGTTGCAGCCGACGCTGTACATCGCAGGAACGGATGACGCAGTGGTGGAGTTCGCGAAGGCCGGGGTCGACAATCTCGAAAAGAGCGTCCCGAACCTCTGGCGCAAGGTAATGTTGCCGGGCGTCGGCCACTGGACCGAACAGGAGGCTCCGGCGGAAGTCAGCAAACACATGGTCGAGTTTCTGAAAGCCCTCGACAGCTCGAAGAAATAGACGCCGTGATAGGATGCCCGCAGAAAGGCAGGGTATCCGCCTTATGCAACTGACCCGCCGCCATCTGCTGGCATCGTTGTTGCCGGCCGCGATGGCAGCCGCGCCTCCCCTGAAACTGGCGAAAATCGAAACGCTGCATTTCCCCAAGGGACGCGACTCGGCGCCGTTCTGGCCGCACTGGACGTGGATCCGGCTGACGACGTCGTCCGGCCTGCAAGCGGTCGGCGAAACGTATCCGCGAACCGCGCAGGAAGCCGAGATGGTGCATTCGGCGCTCGCTCCCATGCTGCGCGGCCGGGACCTCCGCGATATCGAGCGCATCTGGACCGACTTCCATCAAACCTTCGATTTTCAAATTTCCGGCGGCACGGAGATGCGGATTCTCAGCGCGCTCGACCTCGCTTTGTGGGACCTGCTCGGCAAGGCGCTCGATACGCCTGTGTATCAACTGCTCGGTGGACGTTCGAATCCGGCGGTGCGCTTGTACAACACGTGTTTCCCGCACCGGCACGACTTTTTGACGGATCCCGACAAGATCCTGCGCGAGGTCCGCGATCAGCATGGAATTACGGCGATCAAGGTTTGGCCGTTCGACGGCGCGGCGCGCGTGAATGGCGGCGGACAATTCATCACGACAGCGCAAATCGACGAAGCGCTGAAACCGGTTCGAAAACTGCGTGACGCCTTTGGGTCTTCGATCGAGATCCTCATCGAGTTCCACTCGCTGTGGAACCTGCCGTCGGCGATGCGCATCGCGCGTGCACTCGAGCCGTATTCGCCGATGTGGCTCGAAGACATGCTGCTGCCGGGCAATGCGACGCAGTATCGCGAACTGGCGCAGTCGACTTCGCTGCCGTTGATTGCGGGCGAACGGATGGCCGGACGGTTGCACTTCCAGCAACTGCTCGAAGCGCGCGCGTTGAAGTACGTGATGTTCGACGTCTGTTGGTGCGGCGGCGTGAGTGAAGCCCGTAAGATCGCGGCGATGGCGTCCGCGCAACATTTGCCGGTGGCGCCGCATACAGCCGGAGGCCCGCTGCTGTTCTACGCGTCGACGCATCTGACGACGGCGTTGAGCAATGTGTGGATCCAGGAAAGCTGCCAGCGATTCTATGAGCACGACTGGCCGCTGATGCTCGAGAATCCGCTGCTTCCGAAGAACGGAACGATCACGGCTCCGGATCTGCCGGGTTTCGGCATGCGCATCAAGCCCGAGATCTGGTCGCATCCCGCGGCCGAATTGCGAACCACCAACCTCGCCTAGTGGTCGTCGAGGTCTTCGAAGTCGCGCCGGACCTCCTCGATGCGGGCCCGGTACTGTTGCGCGTCGCCAAACGCCAGGAAATGGTTTTGACGCGAGTAGCGGTTCTGCGGCGGCGTCTGGTGACGAATCGGGCACCAATGCTGCTCGGTTCGCGCGGCGATTTCGGACGAATACGACAGCACGCCGTTGGCGTACGAGCAGTAGATGCAATGCACCTTCTCAATCGCGTTGAGATACGGCAGGAGTCCGCGGTCGTAAAGGAAGTGCTCTTTGCGGCTGACGGTTGGGATGCCGTAAACGGGAAAGCAGACGGTCTGGTAGATCGAGATCAAGGCGTCGAGAAGGGCGAACGCGACGGCGCAGACGTAAATGAGCGGCGTGGTGAGCACGACCAGGATCCGCGAGTGCGCGATGTAGTCGAGCATCGGCGTCCGCTCGGAAGGCTCGTGAGAGGTCGAGGCGGGGATGGGAATGCCAGGCATTGTTGGCCTCCACTGGATTAGCCTGCAAGCCGCTCGCCACTTGCGCCTTTGCCGTGCAGCCAGCGGATGAGCCTGGGCGCGGGCCAGGTGTTGATGACGCGCGATGGCGGCGCCCATCCGCGGCGCGCTTGCAGGATTCCGAAGCGGATGTCGGCCATGTGCGCGGCCGAGTGCGCGTCGGATGCGGCGCAGAGCAGGCAGCCGGCGTCGAGTGCGATGCGCACGAGCGTATCGTTCAAGTCGAGGCGTTGCGGCGATCCGTTGACCTCCAACGCGACGTGCCGTTCGGCGGCGCGCCGGGCGATGCGCTCGAAGTCGTAATCGAGAGGTCCGCGAGAGCCGAGCAGGCGAGCTGTCGGATGCGCGAGCACGTGGACGCCGGGATGGTCCAGTGCGTCGAGGATCCGGCCGGTGGTTTTGTAACGCGGTTGCTGAAACGCGCTGTGGATCCCGATGATGACGACGTCGAGTTGCGCGAGGATCTCGTCCGGATAATCGAGCGTGCCGTCGGGCAGGATATCGACTTCGGCGCCCGCGAGCAGCAGCGGACCGCGCGTCGAACGCCGGTGGCGGAGTTCCGCGAGTTTGGTGTGCAGGCGTTCGATATCGAGGCCGCGCGCGATGCGCGCAGACGGCGAGTGGTCGCTCACGGCGACGTAGGCGTAGCCGAGTTCCGCGGCGTGGGCGTGGATTTCCGCGATCGTGCTGCGGCCGTCGGAGTACGTGCTGTGGACATGCAGATCGCCGCGCAGGTCGCCGGTTTCGACGAGGCGCGGGAGGCGTCCACGCGCGGCTGCTTCGATCTCCCCGTGATCTTCGCGGATTTCGGGCGGCGGCGTCCAGGCGAGGCCGAGCGCTTCGTACACGTCTTCTTCGCGTTCGCCGCCGATCCTGCGATCTCCGCGAAAGACACCGTATTCGTTGATCTTCAAGCCACGGTCGCGCGCGATGGTCCGCAGATGGACGTTGTGATCTTTGGATCCGGTGAAATATTGGAGCGCGGCGCCGTACGAGGCTGCGGGCACGGCGCGAACGTCCACTTGCAGATCACCTTCGAGGATCATGCTGAGGCGCGTTTCGCCGAGTGCGAGGATGCGTTTGACGCCGGACAGGTTCGCGATACGCGATAACGCCTGTTCGCCGGCTGCGGACGCGATGAGGATGTCCACATCGCCGATCGTCTCTTTGGCGCGGCGCAGGGATCCGGCGAGGTCCGCGCGATCGACGCCCGGCAGAGCGCGTATGCGGCGCAGGAGTTCCTCGGCGGCGGGGAGTGCGATGCCCAGCGGCATGCGGCCGTGCCCGCCGGACCAGACATCGAGCGACTTGCGCAACGCAGCGACGCGACGTTCGCCGAAGCCGGGCAATTGCGTGGTCGCGGGATCGGCGAGGACGCACTGCAGATCCGTGAGTCCCGCGACGCCGCGATGTTCATGCAACAGCGACAGCGTTTTCGGGCCCAGGCCGGGGACGCTCATCAAGTCGATCAGCTCTTCGGGCAGGCCGCCGCGTTCCGTTTCATACTTCTGAATCTTTCCGGTCGCGAGGTATTCCGCAATCATGGCGGAGAGGTCTTTGCCGATCGCGGGGATCTCGTCGAACGAGCCGGGCGGCAGGTCGCGGAGGTCGCGGTTGAGGTCACGCAGGCTCGCGGCGCCGCGTTCGTAGGCCATGATGCGGAAGCGGTTCCCTCCCTTGAAGGTCAGCACCTTCGCCATGCGGTCGAAGATTCTCGCAATCTCCTCGTTGACCATACCGTTTGAGATGTATGCATCCATCAGGCCAACCGCTGCGCTGTGGCCCGCAACGTGCGGTATCAGCGGGCAGCTATGGTACTAGCTCCTCAAATCACCTTCCGGAACATGGATCCGGACGAGCGGGCAGAGGCGCTGATTCTGGGCCAGATCGATACGCTCGAGCGCTTCTTCCCCAACATTCAAAGCTGCCGGGTCGCGGTATCCGCACCCGTACGGCAATCGGTTCACTACAACGTTCGCATCGACCTGATTGTCCCCGGCAAGGAACTTCTCGTCCGCCACACGCCGACGCTGCATGACACGCTGGCGGGCGGGGAAGCCGCGAAGAAGACCAAGAGCGGCGAGATCCAGCAGACGCATCGCAAGCTGGCGCGCGCGATTCGGGATTCTTTCGGCGAGATGCGGCGCAGGCTGCAGGATCATGTCCGCAAGCTGCGGGGCGCGGTGAAACAGCATGAGCCGCCGCCGGTTGCGACGGTGACGCATCTGTTTCCGGGTCCGGGATACGGATATCTGGAGACCGAAGATGGGCGCGAGATCTACTTCCATCGCAATGCGGTGCTGGATGGCCATTTCGACCAGTTGCGAGTGGGAAGCGAGGTGCAGTTTGCGGAAGAGGCCGGTGAGAAGGGACCGCAGGCGAGCACCGTTCGCGTGACGCATCCCGAGAAGCAGTTGCCGGAAGCGGCGCTGCAGGTTCCGGTGGCGCCGCGCGTCCGCCGCAAGCCCGCCGCAGCGCGCACGGCGAAGACGAAACCGAAGGCGGCCCTCGCGTCCGAGTTGGGCGACGCGGGTCCGGTGCGGGCGCACGTGCATGAGTTCAAAACTGCGTAATTCCGCGCATCGCGGGCGTGGATGGTCGCACTTCGCCCATGGCGCCGCCGGAATCGGCGTCCGCGGGGAGGGGCACACGCGCGAGGAGGCCTTCGAGCAGGCGGCGATGGCGCTGACCGGCTTGATGGTGGATCCTGCGCTGGTGCGTCCGGAAGCCGCGGTGCGGATCGAGTGTTTGGCGCCGGACGACGAACTGCTGCTCGCGGACTGGCTGAACGCGCTGATCTATGAGATGTCGACGCGTGGCATGCTGTTCGGAAAGTTCGAGGTCCGGCTGGCCGGGCATGCGCTGGAAGCGGACGCATGGGGCGAGCCGGTGGACGTCGTCCGCCATCAGCCCGCAGTGGAGGTAAAAGGCGCGGCCACCGGTGCGGGACTGAAGGTTGCGTGTTCGCGTGACGGCGTGTGGTCCGCGGAATGCAATGTAGACGTGTGAAGGAAGGGAGTCCTGTATGCAGTTCGCGGTTCACGCTCGTGGATTCCAGGACGAGCAACTGGTCCCGGTCCAGTACACCTGCGATGGGGCGAATCATTCGCCTGCGATCGGGTGGGAAGGCGCTCCGCCGAAGACGATGAGCTATGCGCTGATCCTGGACGATCCGGACGCGCCGGGAGGAACGTGGACTCACTGGCTGCTTTGGGACATCCCCGCCGATACCTCCTCCCTTGCCGAAGCCTGCCGTCCAAAGCCCCCGTTGCACTCCGGGGTTAACGACTTTGGGCGGCACGGCTACGGCGGGCCCTGTCCGCCTCCGGGGCACGGGCTGCACCGGTATTTCGTGCGGCTGTACGCCCTGGACGTTCCGTCGCTGTCTCTGGCAGAGGATGCGCATCGCGGCGCGCTGGAGCGTGCGCTGCAGCCGCATCTGCTGGCATCTGCGACGTGTCACGGGGTGTACGAGCGGCGGACCGCCTGAATCACCCGCGCGTGCCGGCGATCCAGTGATTGCCGAGGGCGGTGCGGATCATCAGGAACTCGCCCAGGTTCTCTGCGGTGAGCAAGCCGACAAGCCTGCGGTTTTCGAGCACGGGCAGCGTGTGGGACGGGCAGGCGTTGAGACGGGGGATGGTGGTTTCGAGCGGGTCGCCGGCCTCGGCGAGGGCGACCTCGCGATCCATGATGTCTCCGACCCGGGGAGGGTCACCTGGGGCGGCGAGGGCGCGCAGGAGCGTGTCGCGGGTGATGACGCCGACGATGCGGTCCTCATCGATGACGGGGAAGTCGCGCTGGTCGCCGTTGAGAATCATGTGGGCGACCGTATCGAGCGTGTCGTGCGGGGAGACGGCCTCGAAGGAAGTGAGCATCGCCTCGCGGACGGGGATGCCGGCGAGGGCGGCGCGCAACTGGGCCATGCCGGCTTCTTCGGCGGCTCCGATCCAGACGAAGAGGGCGATCAGCATGAGCATGGGGTTGACGAGGTAGCCGACGATGCCGAAGAGGATGGCCATGCCCTGGCCGAGGGACGCGGCGATGCGGGTGGCCTTGGCGTAGGGCATGCGGATGGCAAGGGCGGCACGCAGGATCCGGCCGCCGTCCATGGGGAAGGCGGGGAGCAGGTTGAAGATCGCCAGGGAGATATTGATGAGCAGGATCCGCTGGAGGAGCGGCATGGCGGTGACGCTGGTGACGTTGAAGAAGTCCGGCTGGGCGCCGCCGGAGGCCGCGTACATGGGGAGCCAGAGGGCGGCGGCGATGAGGACGTTGACGGCGGGTCCGGCGAGGGCGACGAGGAATTCCTGGCGGGGGTCGTCGGGCATGCGTTCGAGGCGGGCGACGCCGCCGATGGGGAGGAGGGTGATGTCGCGGGTCTGGATGCCGAAGCGTTTGGCGGTGAGTGCGTGACCGAGTTCGTGCAAGACGACGCAGGTAAAGAGGGCGAGTACGAAGAGGGTATTGGTGAAGACGGTTTCGGCGTTCATGCCGCGGGCGAAGCCGGAGATGATGATCCAGATGAGGAAGAATCCAAAGGTGAAGTGGACTTGGACGCGAATACCAGCGACCGTGGCGAGATAGAAGGACCAACTCATTGGGAGCGCCCCTGCCGGGATGGAGAGCAATTCGGGCGCCGCAGGGCACACGTATCGTAAGGTTCGGGGCGTGCGGTTGGGATTTCGACAGCCAGGTTACG
>CAZVKC010000061.1:0-44539 GCA_964627455.1 uncultured Solibacteraceae bacterium
TGCTGATAATCTGCTCCCATGCGTTTGCTTCTCTTTCTGCTCTTGACAACCGCGGCGGTGTTCGCGCAACAGCCGCCGGAAGGCGCCCCGCGCCGTCAACCTCCACCGCCTAAGAATCTCAAGATCCTGCCGCCGGAAAACATCGGCCGCGTCATGCAGGGCTATCGCGCCTCGCTTGGCGTGATGTGCAGCCATTGCCACGTGCAAGGCGATTTCGCCAGCGACGAGAACCCCAAGAAGGAAATTGCCCGCAAGATGATTGCGCTGGTCAAGGACATTAACGCGAAGCTGCCCGAAGGCAAGGGCGTCACCTGCTTCACCTGCCACCGCGGCGCCGTCGAACCCGTCAGCGCAATCCCCGCGCCGCCCCCGCCGCCACAGCGTCCTCCGCAGTAAGAGATCGCGATTCCGTTCCGCGGACCCGCCTCTTCGACGGGTCCGCGTGATAAACTCGCGGTTTGGAAAGTGTTTAGCCGTCATCACCGCAAAGTCCGAATCCTCTTTGCGTTGGCGGACATCCTCCTTGGAACAGTCGCCTTCGAAGCTGCGTATTTGACGCGCAGCAGTCTCACTCTCCATTTCTACTTCGAAATCGAAACCGCCGGCCGCATTCTGCTGCATGTCTTCGGCATGTCGACGCTGGTTGGCACAGCCATCTGGTTCCGGATTTACGAACAGCTCGACGCCGCCCCACTCAGCTACAAACTCCGCGAAACAACCCGGCAGACCGTCCTCACCGTCGTCGCCATCGTTCTCTTCGAGTACATGCTGCGCATGGACATCAGCCGTTCGTTCCTCTTCTTCTTCGGCGCCTACCTGTGGCTGCTGCTTGCGTTGTTCCGGCTACTCGCTGCGGGACCTCTGGCGCGCGCTATGGGATCCCTGCACTACGTCATGATCGTCGGGACCGGCGAAGCAGCCATGCGCATGGCCAAGACCATCGAGGATTCCGCCGGCTACGGACTCCGCTTGAGCGGCTTCATCGCCGACAACCCTGCCGGTCTCGCCGATTCCCGCTATCCGGTCCATTCGATCACCGACCTTCCCAAACTGCTCGACCGCCACATCATCGACGAGTTGATCTTCGCCGTCGATTCCAGGCGCCTCAGCGAACTCGAGGACGTCTTCCTGCTCTGCGACGAAGAAGGAGTTCGCACCCGCGTCGCCTGCGACTTCTTCCCGCACCTCAACAGCGACGTCTACCTCGACCGCCTCGGCTCCGCCCCGTTGCTGACGTTTTCCGCCGCGCCGCACGATGAATTGCGCCTGCTGGTGAAGCGTCTCACCGACATCGTGATCGCCGTCACCGCGCTCGTGCTGTTGTCGCCGCTCCTGCTGATCCTCGCCGCTCTGGTGCGAATCACCTCCCCCGGCCCGGTCCTCTTCAAGCAGATCCGCTGCGGATTGAACGGCCGCCGCTTCACCTTTTACAAGTTCCGCTCGATGTGCGAAAACGCCGAAGAGATGAAGGAATCGATCAGCCATCTCAACGAGCGGGACGGAGCCGTGTTCAAGATCCGCAACGACCCGCGTCTGACTCCGGTCGGCCGGTGGCTGCGAAAGTTTTCGTTGGACGAGTTGCCGCAATTGTGGAACGTACTGCGCGGCGACATGTCCATCGTGGGGCCTCGTCCCCCTGTGCCCGAAGAAGTGCAGCGTTACGCGCGGTGGCAGCGCCGCCGTTTGCGCATGCGTCCCGGGCTGACTTGCATCTGGGCCGTGTCCGGTCGCGACACGGTGGATTTCGATACCTGGATGAAAATGGATATGCAGTACATAGACAACTGGTCGCTCGCGCTGGACTGGAAAATTATGCTGCAGACCGTCCCCCGCGTCCTGACTGGAAAGGGAGCAAGCTGATTTATGCATGTAGTGCCGACTCAAGATGAAGTCCTCGCCCTGTTGCGGGACAGCGGCGCCTTGCGCACAGGCCACTTCGAATATTCGAACGGATTGCACACGAACGAGTATTTGCAGGTTGCTCTCGCGATGCACAATTACCAGACCGCGAAGACTCTCAGCGTGGGCCTCTCGCGGAAACTGCGCGAGAATTCCGAGATCCGGGCGATGATCCCGGAACTGTCGATTGTCTGCCCTGCTACGGGCGGCTTGCCGGTCGCTTACGGCGTTTGCGAAGCGCTGCGGGCCAAGAAGGTCTATTGGGCGGAACGCGAAATTGAAGGTGGACCCATGCAGTTCCGCCAGTTCCACCAGGTCGAAAAGGGCGAAAAGGTCCTGCTCGTCGACGACATCCTGCGCACCGGCAAAAAGCTCAGCCAGCTGAAGAAGCTGGTCGAGGACGCCGGCGGCGAGGTGGTCGCGCTGGCCGTCATGGTCAACCAGCCGAACCCCGAGTGCGTGGACTTCAGTCCTCTGCCTCTCTATTACCTTGCTATGCTGGACGGCATCTATTGGCACGCCAACGACTGCGAACTGTGCAAGCAGGGCGTGCCTGTCACAAAGGTGCTCGTCTAGGTTCTCAATGCGCTACGGAGTCAACATCTTCATCTGGTCCGCGGACTACAACCAGGGTGTCGCGGACCTCTTTCCTCAAATCAAAGCCGGGGGCTTCGACGGTGTCGAAGTCCCCGTTTTTCGTCCTGCCGATTTCCAGTCCGCGCATCTGCGCAAGGCGCTCGAGCAGAACGAACTCGGCTGCACCGCGGTCACCGTACTGCTCGACGGACTGAACCTCATCAGCGATGATGCGGACGTCCGCCGCCGCACGCAAGCCGATTTCCGCGACAAGATCAAAGCGATCGCGGATGCCGGCATCCAGACGCTTGCCGGGCCGATGTACAGTCCGGTCGGCTATCTGCCGGGACGCCGCCGCACGCAGGACGAATGGAAATGGGCCGTCGAGGGCTTTCAATCCGTGACCTCGACGCTCGAGTCCACGGGCGTGTCGCTCGCCATCGAACCGCTAAACCGTTTCGAGACCTACTTCCTCAACACCGCCGCGGACGCCGTCGCGCTCGCGGAAGAGATCGCGCATCCGCAGGTCGGCGTGTTGATCGACACGTTCCACGCCAACATCGAAGAGAAGGACATCGCCGCGGCCTACCGCCTCGCCGGCAAGCATTTGAAGCACGTCCACACCTGCGAGAACGATCGCGGCATCTGCGGCAGCGGCCACATCAACTGGCCTCCGATCGTCGAAGCGATTCGTTCCACCGGTTACGACGGCTGGCTGACGATCGAGAGCTTCGGCTTCGCGCTCGGCGAGATCAGCGCCGCCGCGTCCATCTGGCGTGACATCGAGAAAACGCCCGATTCGATTGCCTACGACGGCGTACAGTTCCTCAAGGGGGCGTTCGGGAAATGAAGCTCGGCATCCTCACACTCGCCCTCGCATCAGCAGCATTTGCGCAGAACTGGACCTCGCTCTTCGACGGCAAGACGCTGAAGGGCTGGACCCCGGAAGGCGGTGCGGAATGGAAAGTTCGCGACGGAGCCATCGTCGTCGAATCCGGCGCCAACGGCTGGTTGCGGTCCAATGATTCGTACGGCGACTTCATTCTGTCGCTCGAGTTCAAGACCGCGGCCGACGGCAACTCCGGCGTCTTCCTGCGCAGCGCCAAAGACGGTCAGCCACACGTTACCGGCTACGAACTGCAGATCTTCGACAACCAGCCTGCCGGGTTCCACACCGGCGCGCTGGTCAATCACATCAAGCCCCAGAAACCCTCGAAGATCCGTCCCAACGAGTGGATGACTTACGTCATCGAAGCCCGTGGACCCAAGTGGATCGTGAAACTGGATGGCGTGACAGTGTTGACCGGCGAGGACAGCAAGTCCCTGCGCGGGCACATCGGCCTGCAGTACAACACCGGCAAGCCGATCCAGTTCCGCAATATCAGGATCCAGCGGCTCAACTGACGCGAACGGCAGTCCCGCTGGCGCTGACCATCATCATGCTGCCGTGGCTGCCGATCGTTTCATAATCGACATCGACGCCGATCACGGCGTTCGCCCCGAGAGACATCGCCTGTTGCTGCATTTCATTCAGCGCGATGTCTTTTGCTTTGCGAAGCTCCGTTTCGTATGCCGCGCTGCGTCCGCCGACGATATCGGTGATGCTGGCGAAGAAATCGCGGAAGATGTTCGCGCCGAGAATCGCCTCGCCGGTCACGATGCCGATGTATTCGACGCGCTTGTCCTGAATGGTTCCGGTAGTGGTGAGAAGCATTGCCTACGCATTATGCAACGACAATCGATTGCGGGGCAGTAATCGCGGATCCCCGCCATTCCACCCGCATCAACCGCAATCCGCTGCACCGCTGCAGGAACTGCGGCATCGCCACCAGCGCCGCCATCCGCGCCAGGTGCGCGCCCAGACAGGCGTGCGGGCCATAGCCAAACGCCAGATGTCCGGATGCGTTGCGTCGAAGGTTCAGCACGCCTGCATCCGCGCCGAATTGTTCCGGATCCCGGTTCGCCTCGCCGATCAACAGCGCCACTCGCGAACCCTTCGCAACAACGCCATCGATCGACTCCGTCGCATATCGAAACTGGGCCTTCGCCGGACCGGCAAATCGAAACAGCTCTTCCAAAGCCGCGTCCTGCCAGAGATCCATTTGTGATGGATACTCATACAGCGCCACCCACGCAGCGCCCAGAAACGCCTGCAACGTCTGCGACACTGCCACGAAAGCCTGCACCGTCAGCGGACCCAGCTTCTGCGGCAGTCGCCGCGCCAGTTCCACGCCGGCCGCATCACCGGCAGCCTTCGCGTCTGCATCCATAGGATCCGCACCCGCACGAAACACCGCACGAGCCAACTCCAACAGCGCCGGATCCGGCGGATGCAGCACGTCCACCAACCGCAGCGCAGCAGCGTGTGACCACGGTTCCGCGACGCTCGACACCAAATCCTCACCGGGTTCAAACGGTACATCCTCGAGCGATCGCCGCCACGCGGCAATCCGATCCGCCGTCAACAATTGATTCGCTGCATTCCGCAGCGTCCACGTATGTGCGGTCTCGTCGAAACCAGGCGCCGGCGAGATCGCAAACCGCGGATCCCGGAACGCCGCCTGCACGTCGGCATAGCGATACAACGCCCAGCACCCAAACACCGGATCGAATCGAAATGCAGGAACTGCCCCCACGGTCGTCCCACTGTATCAGTCAAAATAGTGAACGAATGAAATCCGCAATCTTCTCTCTGCTGGCATGCAGCCTCGTCGCTCTGTCCGCGGATGGCCCCGGTCGCTGGACCGCGAAGCAGGCAAACGACTGGTACGCCAAACAGCCCTGGCTCGTCGGCGCGAACTACCTTCCCTCGAACGCCATCAACGAACTCGAAATGTGGCAGGCCGAAACCTGGTCGCCCGAACTCATCGACAAGGAACTCGGCTGGGCGCAGAGCCTCGGCATGAACACCATGCGCGTTTTCCTGCACGACCTCGCCTATCGCAACGATCCCGCAGGTTTCAAGAAGCGCCTCGATCAATTCCTCTCGATCTCCAGCAAACACGGCATCCGCCCCATGCTCGTGCTGTTCGACTCCTGTTGGGATCCGGATCCGAAAACGGGCAAGCAGAAGACGCCGACGCCTGGGGTCCACAACTCCGGTTGGGTGCAGAGCCCCGGCCGCGCGATCCTGCAGGACGATTCCAAGTGGCCGCTGCTGCGTGCCTACGTGCAGGATGTCGTCGGCGCCTTCCGCAACGACAAGCGGATCCTCGCCTGGGACGTCGTCAACGAACCCGATAACGACAACGCCAACAGCTACGGCAAGAACAATCTCAAGCTCGAACCCGCCAACAAGAAGGAACTCGGCGTCAAACTCGTCAAGGCCGCCTTCGTTTGGACCCGCGAAGCCAAACCCACGCAGCCCGTCACCGCCGGACCCTGGAACGGCGACTGGTCCGCCATCGACAAGATGAACGACCTGAACCGCTTCCTCGTCGAGAACTCAGACATCATCACGTATCACAACTACGACAACGCCGCCGAATTCGAGAAGCGGACGAAGCAGTTGCAGCAGTTCGGACGCCCGCTCATCTGCACCGAATACATGGCGCGCGTCACCGGCAGCACCTTCCAGAACATCCTGCCGGTCGCCAGGAAGTACAAGGTCGGCTCCATCAACTGGGGATTCGTCTCCGGCAAATCGCAGACCATCTTCCCCTGGGATTCCTGGCAGAAGCCCTACAAAGGCGAACCGCCCGTCTGGTTCCACGACATCTTCCGCACCGACGGCAAGCCGTACCGCCCCGAAGAAACCGAGTTCATCAAGGGAGTCACCAAATAGCGATGCAATACGTGAACCTCGGCCGCACCGGCCTCAAAGTCTCGCGGCTCTGCCTTGGCGCCATGACCTACGGCGCGAAAAGCTGGCGGGAATGGGTCCTCGAGGAAGAAGACGGACGCCCTTTCATCCAGAAGGCCCTCGAATACGGCATCAACTTCTTCGACACCGCCGACATGTACTCGCTCGGGCGCAGCGAAGAGATCCTTGGCAAGGCCCTCGCCGACTTCGGACCCGGCCGTGACCGCGTCGTCATCGCCACCAAGGTCTTCAACCCGATGAGCGAGGACCCCAACGATCGCGGCCTCTCGCGCAAGCACATCATGCACTCGATCGACGCGAGCCTCAAGCGTTTGAAGACCGACTACGTGGACCTCTACCAGATCCACCGCTTCGACTACGCTACGCCGATCGAGGAAACGATCCAGGCGCTGCACGACGTCGTCCGCGCCGGCAAAGCGCTATACATCGGGGCCTCGTCGATGTACGCCTGGCAGTTCGCAAAGATGCTGTACACCGCCGACAAGATGGGCGTCACGCGGTTTGCCACGATGCAGAACCACTACAACCTCGTCTATCGCGAAGAAGAGCGCGAGATGCTCCCGCTCTGCCGCGAAGAAGGCATCGGCGTGATCCCGTGGAGTCCACTGGCGCGCGGTTTTCTCGCGGGCAACCGGACGAAGCAGGACTTCGGAGAAACCTCGCGAGCCAAGACCGACGACTTCGCGCACAAGCTCTACTACCAGGAGTCGGACTTCACGGTCGTCGATCGCGTGACGGAGATCGCAACCGCGCGCGGCGTCTCGAACGCGCAAGTGGCGCTCGCGTGGATCCTCGCCCAACCCGGCGTCACCGCTCCGATCATCGGCGCGAGCAAGATGCGCCACCTCGACGACGCGATCGCAGCCCTGCGGCTCGAACTCACCGCCGAAGAGATGAATCGGCTGTCGGAACCCTACACGCCGCACCGCATCCTCGGCCATTCGTAACGCACGACTCCGTACTAAGCTGAGGGGATGAAGCAGTTGTTGTTCCTCCCGCTCATCGCCCTCAGCTTGCTCGCTCAGGATCCCAAACCCGCTACACCCGCGCCGGAACTCACCGCCGCCGAAAAGGCCTTCCAGGAATCGATGACGAACGTCTCGCTCGTCGGCTTCTTCACCGTCGGCGACGCCGGCCAGACCTTCGACGACAAGTACACCGTCGAGAAGGTCGCCAAGCTCGACGCCGAAACCTGGGCCTTCGACGCGCGGATCCAATACAACAAGAAAGACTACAAGGCGACCGTCAAAGTCCCGGTGAAATGGGCTGGCGACACGCCCGTGCTAACGCTCTCCAACTACCTCATCGCGGGCCAGGGCGTTTTCAGCGCCCGCATCCTGATCCACAACGGCATGTACGCGGGAACCTGGGGCAACCAGACCAAGGGCGGCAAGATGTTCGGCAAGATCCTTCGCAACGAACCAGTGGCGCAGTGATATACCTGGAAACTAGCGACCATTTGCCGTGATGAAAGCATTCCTCCTTCTGTGCGGGATGACAGCGTTCGTTGTCTCCGCGAAACCGATCGATTTCCAACGCGAAATCCGGTCTATCCTCTCGGACAACTGCTTCCAGTGCCACGGGCCGGATTCGAAAACCCGCATGGCCGGACTTCGTCTCGACCTGAAGGAAGCCGCGCTCGAGAAACGCAAAAACGGCGCCGCGATCGTGCCCTCGGACGCCGCCGCCAGCCTGCTCTACCAGCGCCTCGTCGCCGCGGATCCCAACAAAAAAATGCCGCCGGCGTACTCGCACAAGTCGCTCACGGCCCCGCAAATCGCGCTCATCAAGCGCTGGATCGACGAAGGCGCGCCCTGGAAGGAACACTGGGCCTATCAGCCGCCGTCGAAGCCCAAGACATTGCCGGTAGTCCGCAACGCGGCCTGGGTTCGCAACCCCATCGATCGCTTCGTCCTCACCAAACTCGAAGCTCAGGGACTCACGCCCGCCCCCGCCGCCGACAAGCGCACCATCATCCGCCGCGTCGCTCTCGATCTCACCGGTCTGCCGCCGAAGCCCGAAGAAGTCGATGCGTTTCTCAAAGACGCAACGCCCAAAGCCTACGAAGCGATGATCGACCGCTACCTCGCCTCGCCGCATTACGGCGAGCATCGCGGACGCTACTGGCTCGACGCCGCTCGCTACGGCGACACCCACGGCATCCACGTCGACAACTACCGCGAGATGTGGCCCTATCGCGATTGGGTGATCCAGGCATTCAACCGCAACATGCCCTTCGATCAGTTCACGATCGAGCAACTCGCAGGCGACCTGCTTCCGAATCCAACGCTGGACCAGCGCATCGCCACAGGCTTCCATCGCTGCAACGTGACGACCAACGAAGCGGGCATCATCGAGGACGAGTACGCGGAAATCTACGCCAAAGATCGCGCCGACACCACCGGCGCTGTCTGGCTCGGACTCACCGTCGGCTGCGCCACCTGCCACGACCACAAGTTCGACCCCATTTCATCGAAGGACTTCTATTCGCTTGGCGCATTCTTCCGCAACACCACGCAGAAGGTGATGGACGACAACATCCCCGACACGCCTCCCATCCTGATCGTGCCCAAGCTCGAAGACCGCGACCGTTGGACCTCCATCAACACCCGCCTCGCTGCCCTGCGCACCGACTTGAAGAGCCTGCGCGCCTCCGCGAAGCTTCCCAAAGGATTCGAAGTCCTGCCCGGCTCGAAGCCGCTCGACGCGAAGTCCGAACTCTTCACCGCGAATCTCGCCGCGATTGACGCCACCACACAGGACGCACACATCGGCGAAGCGCCTAATGGCCAGGCGCTTTACTTCCACGAAAACAAGGGCGTCGAGGTTCCCAACGCGCCCACGCTTGACGCGGACAAGCCCTTCACGATCGCCGTCGGATTCTACTTTCCGAAGGCCGAGCAAGGCTACACGATCGCCGCCCACAATGATCCGAAGAACAAGAACGTCGGCTGGGTGATCGACGTCGGCGCGCGCGTCGCCGGAGCCCGTTTTTACGGCGCCAACGGACAGAACATCGAGATCCGCGCCGCCCACCTCGAGCAGATCAAACACGGCACGTGGAACCACATCGTCGTCACTTATGACGGCAGCCGCCACCAGTCCGGGCTCTCTCTTTACCTGAACGGCCGCTCGATCACCACCCAGGGCCGGGGCAATCAGAACGTCGAACTGAAGGGCTCCATCGCCGCGAAGGTCCCGCTCATTCTGGGACGCTCGCTCGCCTCCGGCGCCATCCAGGATTTCCGCATCTTCAACCGCGTTGTGAGCGAAAGCGAAGCCGCGCTGCTGAGTCAATGGAACGCCGCGCAGGCAGGAGATCCCGACGCGCTGCTCACCTACTGGCTAATCAAAGAGAACAGCGATTTCGGCAAACTCAGCGCCGAGCAGAACACGCTCAATCTCGAAGCCAAGACCATCGCACGCCGCGCCGCCATCACCCATGTGATGCAGGAACGCACCGATGACAAGCCGTTCGCGCACGTCCTCTATCGCGGCGCCTATGATCAGAAGCGTCAGAGAGTCGAGGCCAACACGCCGTCGATCCTGCCGCCGATGAAGTCGGATCTCCCGCACAACCGCCTCGGCCTGGCGCAATGGCTGATGGATCCCGAGCATCCGCTCACCGCGCGCGTCACCGTCAATCGCATGTGGCAGGAAGTCTTCGGCACGGGGCTCGTCAAGACCACCGACGATTTCGGATCCCAGGGTGAAGCGCCCATCAATCAGGAACTCCTCGATTGGCTCGCCGTCGATTTCCGCGAGTCGAAGTGGGACGTCAAGCGCTTCTACAAGCAGATCCTGATGTCGTCGACCTACCGCCAATCCGCCGCCGCGACGCCCGACAAACTCGCCAAGGATCCCGAAAATCGCCTGCTGTCCCGTGGACCCCGCTTCCGCATGGACGCCGAGATGGTTCGCGATTACGCCCTCGCTTCGAGCGGCCTGCTCACCGAAACCATCGGGGGGCCGAGCGTGAAACCCTATCAACCTGAAGGCATCTGGGAAGCGGTCGCCATGATCGGATCCAACACCCGCTTCTACAAGAAAGACGAAGGCGACAAACTCTATCGCCGCAGCATGTATACATTCTGGAAGCGCAGCGCTCCGCCGGCCACGATGGACATCTTCAACGCTCCGACGCGCGAAGCCTGCACCGTGCGCCGCGAACGCACCAACACCCCGCTGCAGGCGCTCGCCACGATGAACGATACGCAGTTCGTCGAAGCCGCGCGCAACCTTGCGGAACGCGCTTACAAAGCCGGCCCCACTATCGACGCCCGCGTGGACTTCCTCGCGCAGAACGTCACCGCACGACTTCTCACGCCGCAGGAAAAGCAGATCGCAACCAGGGCCTATCGCTCCTACATGCAGCGCTACGACACGCATCCAGAAGAAGCAAAGCAGCTCATCGCGGTTGGCGACAAGGAAGCGGATCCCAACGTCCCGGTCACCGAGTTCGCCGCGTTGACCATGCTCGCCAACCAGTTCCTGAATCTCGACGAGGTCCTCACCAAGTAATGAAGAAGAAGAGCATCCTGAATCCCGATCACGAGGGCCACTTCGCTCCAGGCGCAATCGACCTCGATCACCGCTCGCACCAGGCGAACCCCTTCGGCCGCCATCCCATCGACAACGTCGCTCGTGAAATGGTTCGCGAGGAATCGCGCCGCCGCTTCTTCGCCCGCGGCGCACAGGGCATCGGCGCACTCGCACTCGCATCGCTCCTTGGCGAGGACAAGTCGCTCGCGGCTGTCACCGGCGGACTCCCCGGCCTGCCGCACTTCGCGCCCAAGGCCAAGCGCTGCATTTATCTCCATCTCGTCGGAGCCCCGCCGCAGATGGAAACATACGATTACAAGCCCGAAATGAAGAAGTGGTTCGACAAAGATCTGCCGGAATCCATCCGCCAGGGCCAGCGTCTCACCACCATGACCAGCGGCCAGACGCGCTTCCCCATCGCGCCCTCGATCTTCAAGTTCGCGCAGCACGGCAAGAGCGGCGCGTGGATCTCCGAACTCCTGCCCAACATCGCCAAAATGGCGGATGACATCGCGATCATCCGCAGCATGCACACCGAAGCAATCAATCACGAACCCGCCATCACCTTCTTCCAGACCGGGCAGATGATCGCCGGACGCCCCTGCATCGGCTCGTGGATCTCCTACGGCCTCGGCAGCATGAACCAGGACCTGCCGACCTTCGTGGTCCTGCAGGCCAAGCACTTCCACCCCAAGGCCAACGTACAGGCGATCTCCGCGCGCCTCTGGAGCGCCGGTTTCCTCTCCGGCCAGTATTCCGGCGTCAGCCTGCGCAGCGGCGCGGACCCTGTACTGTTCATCAACAATCCCGAAGGTGTTTCGAAGGACACTCGCCGTACGATGCTCGATTATCTCGGCGAGATGAACCAGATCACCTACCAGAAGCTCGCGGATCCCGAAACGAAAACCCGCATCGCGCAATACGAGATGGCGTTCCGCATGCAGGCCTCGGTGCCCGAACTCACCGATACCAGCAAAGAACCCGAGAGCATCTGGCAGCTATACGGCGACGATGCGAAGAAGCCCGGCACGTTCGCGCAGACCTGTCTCATGGCGCGCCGTCTTGCTGAGCGTGGAACCCGCTTCGTACAGGTCTACCACCGCGGTTGGGATGTCCACGGATCACTCCCGGAAGTCCTACCCGCGCAGTGCAAGGAAATCGATCAGGCCTGTTACGCGCTCGTGCAGGACCTCAAGCAACGCGGCATGCTCGACGACACGCTCGTGATCCTCGCCGGCGAGTTCGGCCGCACGATTTACTCGCAGGGCAAGCTCACCGACACCGACTATGGCCGCGACCACCATCCGCGCTGCTTCAGCCTCTGGATGGCCGGCGGCGGCATCAAGGGCGGTGTCGTCCACGGCGAAACCGACGAGTTCAGCTACAACATCGTCCGCGACCCGGTACACGTTCGCGACTTCCAGGCAACGATCCTGCACCTGTTCGGCATCGACCACAATCGCTTTTCACACAAGTATCAGGGCCTCGACGTCAAACTCACCGGCGTCGAAAAGGCGGATGTGGTCAAAGCGCTCTTGGCGTAAGATCGAATCGTGCACCCGATCGCTTCGGACCTGATCAATCTCGGCGTCGCGTATCTGCTCGCGCTCCCCATCGGCTGGGACCGCGAGCGGGAGTCGCATACCGCAGGCATTCGCACGTTCCCCATTGTGTCCGTCGCCTGTTGCGGACTCATGATTATGTCGAGCAACCTGCCGGGGACCTCCGGCGATAGCTTCACTCGGGTACTGCAGGGCGTCGTCACTGGTATCGGCTTCGTCGGCGCCGGAGCCATCATGCGCGATCAGGGCGGCGTCCACGGAACTGCTACCGCCGCCGCAGTCTGGGCCGTAGCGATCGTCGGCTCATCCACGGGACTCGGCAACTACCACGTCGCCGCTGCGTTGAGCCTCGTCACGTACCTCACTCTGCGCTTATTGAAGCCCTTTAAGCGGCAGCCACCTGAAGGCAAGTAGCGATCATTTCGGCTCCGCGACCCGTTCCGGCTTGCCCGCGGGTTGATCCCACTGCGTCAACCGCTGCTTCTCTTCAGTCAATTTACGCCAGTCCCGCATTCGCTTCAGGATCTCCGCCGGCATCGGCCAGATCGTGAAATCGCGCATCGCCATGCGCTCGACCTTGCCGCCCTTCATCTTGTGCAGCGCCTCTTGCAATTCCAATAAATGACCGCGGGTCATATCCAGACGCGCTTCGTTCGGTTGAAACATCGAACCGATCGAGTATTCGAGATATGGCGTATTCGTGTTCTCGATATGGCATCCGAGAATGTGCGACACGACTTTGCCCTCGGTGAATGTCACCATCCGGTCCGTACTCGCGATGAACGCTGCATCGTCGAAGACATACAGCCGTCCCGGATACAGGTTGTCGCCGCTCAGCAGGACCCCGGTCTGCCGGTCGTAAATCGCAATCGCCGCCTTCTCGTGCCCGGGAATCGGGAAGATGTCCAGCACCCGCTTGCCGAGGTCAAACGTGACAAACTCCTCCGGCCAGTTGGTGATGCCGAAGAACTGCTTCTGCGCTTCCACCGTGCCGGCAACGAACGTCACGCCCGGCAGATTCTGAAACTGCGGATCCCCCGCCGTGTGGTCGCTGTGCCCGTGCGTATGCGCGACAATCAGCGGAATCGACGCACGTCCCTTGCGCTTCAGCCACCGGTCGCGGACCTCCAACACATGCCGCGCCACGTTCGTCTGCCCGGCGCCGGTGTCGAACAGGATCGCCTTGTCTTCGCCGAACAGCAGGTAGAGAAACGGCTTCTCGTAATGCGAACATCCGGACTGCCGGATGATGTAGAAATCCTCGTTGTACTCGTGCGTCCGGAACTCCTCGACCTCCATGCATTTCGGACCTCCGACCAACCAGGCCGCCGGCAGAACGCCCGGCCGCACGCCCGCCCCGTCAGGTTGCGCGACCTGCGCCAGCAGCAGCGCCGCGACAAACAAACAAATCAGCGCGGCGCGATAAAAATGGCCCGGGCGAAACCCCGACGTGGAGGCCCGCCCGGGCTGAGTTGCTCTCGATTTGGGGTACAACATCGCTTCAGCTTGCAGACCTTTGAATATTCATGATGTCGAGTGAGAAAGAAAACGGCGGCGCGGCGAAAAACCGTTTCCGGACGGAGGAAGGAAAACAGGCGCGACTGGATGCGCAGCAGGTGGCGTCGAAGCGCACCGCATTGCCAGTGTGCTGGGGACCCGCACAGCCTGTCCAATCAATTTTTTGAATAAGGCTCCACGCCAATTGGTGATCGAACCCCGGCGGAAGCCTCGCTGTTATCATTCGGAGAATGGATCTTCCGCCGTATGATCACCGGCGCATCGACCTCCGCAGTCTCGCGATGCATCGCGCCATCGCCGGCAAACTCCTTGCAGGCGACTTGCGTCCCATCAAGATCGGCCTGCGAAACATTGAGCACTGGACTCCCACAGCCGGTCGGTCCATCCCTTACTTGGTCCAATGGCGGGAGATTCTCAGCAAGCCTCCCGAAGAGATCGCAGCTCTCATCGTGGAAGACAGTGAAAAGATGGCGGCGCTCCGCCAGGCGAGCCCCTTCGCAGGTGCTTTGACACCCAAAGAACGTTGGCGGATCTATGACGCGTACCCAGTTGGAACACATCATTCGGGCTTCAGGGACCATCAGCGACGATAGCGACATCGTCGTGATCGGTAGTCAGGCGATCCTCGGCCAATTCCCTGACGCGCCGGCGGAACTACTGATCTCCCGTGAGGCTGACGTCTTCCCGCTCCACTTCCTGGACCGCTCCGACCTCATCGACGGGACAATCGGGGAGGGATCTCCGTTCGAATCAACATTCGGTTATTTTGCACATGGTGTTGGCGAAGAAACCGCTATCCTGCCGGAAGGATGGCGAGAAAGATTGATCCCGGTGCAGAACGAAAACACACGAGGCATCCGGGGCTTGTGTCTTGAAGTGCACGATTTGGCCATAGCGAAGTATGCAGCCGGACGCGAGAAAGATCTGGACTTCACGAAGGCTTTGGTCGCTCACAAGATGGTGAACAGGAACCTGCTGATCGAACGTCTCGGCAACACGCCACACCTCGCTGACCCCATTCGGGAACTCGTGCGCAGCCGCATCGAGCGTCAGTTCAACCAACTGTAACCCTCAGCCACTTGCCCCGCGAGCGATTTCGAAGGACACTGAAAACGTCATCCTAATTTTCCCCTGGAGAGTGAGTTGAACCCAAAGACTGCCGAACCGATCTCGTTGCGTGAACCCACTGAGCGCTGGACCACAACCGAAGCGGCCGAAATGTATGATGTTGCCGCGTGGGGCAAGGGATACTTTTCGGTCGGCAGTAACGGCAACGTCTGGGTCCACCCCGACAAGAGCGCCGATCGCAAGATCGACCTCAAGGAACTCGTCGACAAGCTCGAACTCCGCGGCATCTCGCTGCCGATCCTCATCCGCTTCGGCGAGATCCTCAAGCACCGCATGGGCGAAATGCGCGAGGCTTTCCAGAACGCGATTTCCGAACACGGCTACAAGGGCAATTACTTCTGCGTCTTCCCCATCAAGGTGAACCAGCAGCGCCAGGTCGTCGAAGAGGTCTATCGTTACGGCCGTGAATTCCAGTTCGGACTCGAAGCTGGATCCAAACCCGAACTGCTCGCCGTCATGGCGATCGCCGACAACGAAACGCCGATCATGTGCAACGGCTTCAAGGATGACGAGTACATCGAACTCGTCATGCTCGCCAAGAAGATCGGCCGCAAGATCATCCCGATCGTCGAAAAGTACAGCGAACTCGACCTCATCCTCGAACACGCCCAGAAGACCGGCGTCCGCCCCGTCATCGGCATTCGCGTGAAACTCGCCAGCCGCGGATCCGGCCGTTGGAAGTCCTCCGGCGGTTACCGTTCCAAGTTCGGGCTCACCGTTACCGAAGCCCTCCGCGCGCTCGAGGAACTCAAGACGCGCGGCATGGAAGACTGCCTGCAGTTGATCCACTTCCACCTCGGCAGCCAGATCACCAACATCCGCCAGATCAAGCAGGCCGTCATCGAATCGGCCCGCGTCTTCGCGGAAATGCACCGCGCCGGCGCCACCAACCTCAGCATGCTCGACGTCGGCGGTGGACTCGGCATCGACTACGACGGCTCCCAAACCGATTTCGAGTCGAGCGTCAACTACACGCTGCAGGAATACGCGAACGACGTCGTCTACCACGTGCAGAACGTCTGCGACGACGCGCAGGTCCCGCACCCGGCGATCATCACCGAAAGCGGACGCGCCATCGCCGCGTATCACTCCGCACTCGTCTTCAACGTCCTCGGCGTCACCGGCTTCGGCGATACGGACAACGCCCCCGAAGTCACCGACGACATGGAGCAGCCGCTCATCGACCTCCGCGAAACCTTCAAGGGGCTCTCCAACAAGAACCTGCTCGAATCGTTCCACGACGCCCAGCAGGCGCTCGATTCCGCGCTGCATCTGTTCAGCCTCGGCTATCTGCCGATCGAACAGCGCAGCCTCGCCGAGAACCTCTACTGGATCATCTGCCGCCGTATTCACCGGCTCGCCAAGCAACTCGATTACTTCCCCGAAGAACTCGAGGGCCTCGAGAGCCTGCTTTCCGACACCTACTTCTGCAACTTCTCGCTGTTCCAGAGCATGCCGGACAGCTGGGCGGTCAAGCAGTTGTTCCCCGTCATGCCGATCCATCGCCTCAACGAGGAACCACGCCGCCGCGGCATCATCGGCGACATCTCCTGCGACTCCGACGGCAAGATCGATCAGTTCATCGACCGCCGCGACGTCAAGAAGGTGCTTCCGCTGCATGAGTTCAACGGCCAGCCGTATTTCCTCGGCGCCTTCCTAGTTGGCGCGTATCAGGAAATCCTCGGCGACCTGCATAACCTGTTCGGCGACACCAATGCCGTCCACGTCAGCGTGGGCGAAAACGGTGAAGCGATCCTCAACACCGTGGTGCAGGGCGACACCGTGCGTGAAGTCCTCGATTACGTCGAGTTCAACACGCGCGCGCTGATCGACCAGTTCCGCGATGACGTCGAAGCCTCCCTGCGTGAAGGCAAAGTCGGATACGAAGAAGCCGGACGCCTGCTGCGCTTCTACGAAGACGGCATGAACGGCTACACCTACCTCGAACGCTAAGGTCATTTCGTTCGAAACTTTGACGGCGCCGCGGGGTTCGGCAGAGTGTGAAGCACCTCTGGATCCTCTTCCTCGCGGCGCCGTTCGCATTAGCCCAGCAGACCGCGCTTGTCGTTACCAGCACAGGCCCCGTGCAAGGCTTCATCGCCGCAGGCAGCAGCATCCGGACCTTCCGCAACATCCCCTTTGCCGCGCCTCCCACCGGCGACAACCGCTGGCGTGCGCCGCAACCCGTCACCCCATGGATAGAACCCCGCGACGCCACATCCTGGGGACCTGTCTGCCCGCAGCAGCAGCAATCCGCGGACCGCGTCATCGGCGACGAAGACTGCCTGCAACTCAACGTCTGGACCCCTGACACCACCAGCCCGCAAAGACCGGTCCTGGTCTGGATCCACGGCGGCGGCCACGTGCAAGGCGGCGCGCCATTCGAGCAGGCCGGCACACGAATCTACGATGGCGAACGCCTCGCCGCCAAATCCGGCAGCGTCGTCGTCACCATCAACTACCGTCTCGGCCCCCTCGGCTATCTCGCGCTGCCTGCATTCAACGATCCGGACACCGGCGCCAGTTCCGGCAACCTCGGCACGCTCGACCAGATCGCGGCGCTGGAGTGGGTCCAGCAGAATATCGCCTCGTTCGGCGGTGATCCCGCACGCGTGATGATCGCGGGCGAATCCGCGGGCGGCGTCTCCGTCTGCTCCCTCATCGCATCGCCCAAGGCCGCTGGACTCTTCCAATCCGCCGCGATCCAGAGCGGAGGCTGCGTCGCCCGCACCCGCGAATCCGCGGAGGCTTTCGGCAACAAGTTCACCCAGGCCGCCGGCTGCGCAGACGCGCCGGATGTCGCCGCATGCCTTCTCGCGAAGAGTCCTGCGGAACTGGTTGCCGCCATCGACACGGGCTTCAACATCGCCACCGAATCCGGCGACTACAACTCCGTGATCGACGGTGTCGTGCAGCCCCGCGCGCCGCTCGACTCCATCCGCCGCAACGAACACAACCCCGTCCCGGTGATCATCGGCAATAATGACGACGAAACAAGCCGCTCGGTCCCGCCCGTCACCACGGAAGCCGAATACGAAGCGCTCGTCCGCAGGACCTTCCCGGCAATCGGCAACCTCGTACTGAAGAACTACCCGGCCAGCGCGTACAGTTCCCCCCGCGCCGCCTTCGTTGCGGTCACCAGCGACTCGCGATTCGTCTGCCCTTCGACCTACGCCACCGCAACGCTTCGGGACGCCCAGACACAGCCGGTCTACCGCTACCACTTCGACTTCGTACCCGAAAACGCCAACGCCCTGCTGCGCCCGCTGGGAACCTGGCATGGGCTCGACGTCCTCTATCTCTTCGATACCCTCACCGGCATCGGCGGCTATCGCCCCGGCCCCGCCGACCTGGCCGTCGCAAACGAGTTCGCGCAGCACTGGACCTCGCTTGCAGCCGGCAAGCCTCTCGAACCCGTATGGCCCGCGTCCGACGGCAGTGATCCCTACCTGCTTCTGAGCGCCAAACCATCCATCCAGCACGGCGTCCGCGCCGCCCAGTGCGATTTCTGGCTCTCTCTCGTCGACCGGAATCCGTAACCTGCACGTTACACTGATTCTCATGCCCGAACCTCGTGATGAAGGCGTGAGCAAGCAGGTCACGCAGCTACTCGTCGACTGGCGAAATGGCCGCAAAGAGGCTCTCGACCTGCTCACCAGCCTTGTTCATGGCGAACTCAGGAAGCTTGCCGCGGGATACCTGGCGCGCGAACGCAGCGCCGCGACCCTGCAGCCTACCGCGCTGGTCAACGAAGCCTACATCCGGCTGGTCGCACAAGATATGCCGGACTGGCAAAGCCGCGCCCATTTCTTCGGCGTCGCCGCCCACCTGATGCGGCAAATCCTCGTCGATCACGCGCGCAAACAGCGCAGCCAGAAGCGCGGCGCCGGGCAAGCCAAAGTCTCCATCGACGAAGCGTTGTCCGCATCCCCGGAGCGCGGCGCCAGCCTCATTGCGCTCGACGACGCGCTCGCGGCGCTCGCGAAGATCGATGAACGCAAGGCCAAGGTGATCGAACTCCGTTTCTTCGGTGGACTCAACATCGAAGAAACGGCCGAAGCGCTCGGCATCTCCGTGTCCACGGTCGGTCGCGAACAGCGTCTGGCCGAAGCCTTCCTGCATAAAGAGATGACGTCGTCATCCATAAAGTCATCCACTGAAGAATCCGAAGAGTAGGTCGTTATGTCCCCTGAACGCTGGAAGCGAATTGACGCCCTGTTCAATGAGGTTGCGGAACTGGACGCCAAAGCGCGTGCCGAGGTCCTCGACCGCGAGTGCGCGGGTGATCCCGAGCTGAAAGCCGAAGTCCTCGCTCTGCTCGCGAGCGATGAACAGGTCAACACCGGTTTCGTAAAAGGCCAGGTCGACGAAGGCATCGCCAGTTTCGGCGAAGCGCAGCAGGCCGCGGCCGTGGCCACCCGCAAAGCGGGACCTTATATCCTCACCAAAGAACTCGGCCGTGGCGGCATGGGCACCGTGTACCTCGGCGAGCGCGCCGACGGCCAATATCACGGCGAAGTCGCGGTGAAACTCGTACGTCCTGGCATGGACACCGACTTCTTCCTCATGCGCTTCAAACGCGAACGTCAGGCCCTCGCCCGCCTGCAGCATCCCAACATCGCCCGCCTGCTCGACAGCGGCACATCGGAAGACGGCATGCCGTATATCGTGATGGAACGCGTCGAAGGTCGTCCGATCACGAGTTACTGCCGCGCGGAACAACTCGAGATCAAGGACATCCTCCGGATCTACATCGATGTCTGCGCAGCCGTCGCCCACGCGCACCGCAACTTCATCGTCCATCGCGACCTCAAGCCCGGCAACATTCTCGTCGAAGAATCCGGAACCGCCAAGCTCCTCGACTTCGGCATCTGCAAACTCCTCATCGCTGGTGGCGGCGCTGGGTTGCCCGGCGCGGGCGACACCGTGGAAACATCGCAAATGATGACGCCCGACTACGCGAGCCCCGAACAGGTCCGCGGAGACGCCATCACCATCGCCAGCGATATCTACTCGCTCGGCGCCGTCCTCTACGAACTCCTCACCAACAAGCGTCCCCACCGCATCGACAAACTCACGCCGCAAGGCCTCGTCGACGCCATCTGTGAACAGGACATCGTCCCCCCGAGCAGCGCTGTCGAAGACAAGGCGGTCGCACGCGCCCTCGAAGGCGACCTCGACACCATCGTGCTCAAGGCGATGCAAAAAGACCCGCAGCGACGGTACGTCTCCGTCGAGCAGTTCGGCGAGGATCTCCGCCGCGTCCTCAATGATGAACCCGTGCTCGCCCGCCCCGACACGGCGATGTATCGCACCACCAAGTTCATCCGCCGTCACCGCGGCGCCGTCGCCGCAGCCGTCACGATGACGATCGCACTGTCGTCCGGCGTCGTCGCCTACGCTCGCCAGGCCGATGCCGCACGGCGGCAATCCATCGAAGCTCGCGCGCTCGCCAACGCGATGATGTTCGACATCCACGACATGGTCAAGGATTTGCCCGGCGCATTGAAGGCCCGCGAAAACATCGTCCGCGTTGGACTCGGTTACCTCGACCGTCTCTCCGCGCAGTCCTTCAAGGATGCGTCTCTGCGCCTCGACCTCGCCTCCGCGTATCTCCGCATGGGTGAAATCCAGGGCGCCGTCATGGGATCCCACACCGGCGACACCGAAGGCGCGCTGGCCAGCTTCAAGAAGGGCCTCGAAGCCATCGAACCTCTCCCAGTGCCGTCGAACCGCCAAGCCACGCTGCTGAAGATGGACTTCGAACATCGCATCGGCCACGTCTTCGACGCTCGCGGCTCGAAGGAGAGCGTCGAGCACTACGATCGCGGTATCGAAGCAGGCGTCGCGCTCTACAACCGCTATCCGAACGACGGCCAGGTGGAACATCGCCTCGCCGCGATCTACGGCGCCAAAGCTCTGATCCTGCGCAAACTGAACCAGGTGCAGGCTTCCGCAGACGCCATCGCCAGCGCAGAAAAAGTCCTGCGCCACATCCTCGAACGCAACCCGGACGACAGGCAGGCGCGGGCGGATCTCGCTGCGAACATGTCCACCCTCGGCACGCTGCAACAACGCACCGGACAGTTGAAGGCTGCGAAAGAAACCTTCGAACAGGCCGTCGCCGAGTGGAACGAACTCGTCCGCCAGGAGCCATCGAGCCTGATGTTCACGCGCGAACGCATGCTCGCCTACAGCCATCTTGGCGACGTGCTCGGCAATCCGAACTATGACAACCTGCAGGATCCCGAGGGCGCGAAGAAAGCCTTCGACTCCATGGTCGACGCAGCCCGTCAGCGCTTCGAAGCCAACCCCGACGACCAGGGCGCGATCATCGACTACGGCATGGCCCTCGGTCGCGTCGCCGCGATCCCGCTGCAGCCTGTCGACGAGCGGCTCGAACTCTACCAGCGTGCGGCGAAGCAACTGGCCGGAGCCATCGAGCGGGATCCATCGAACAGCACGGTCCGCATGAATCTCGCCTCGCAGAAGGAACTCGCCGGCGATCTGCTGGCGGAGAACGGACGGACGGCAGATGCGAGATCCCACTACCTCGCCGCTTTGGCCGTCCTCGACGGTTCTACGAACCTGCTTCCCGCCGCGCGCAGGGTGCAAGTCACCTGCCTGCAAAAACTCGGCGAAGAAGCGGCGCGCCGCGGCAATCTCAGCGAAGCCACCACCTTTGCCCAACGGGCGCTGAAGATCGGTGAGGCGACGCCGCAATCCCCGACGGCTTCGGCCATTGTCCGGCCCAAAGCGTATGTAGCGATGGCAAGCGTGGAATCGCTGCTGCACCGCCCCGCGGAAGCCAGAAAGTGGCGGGAAAAAGCGCTCCAGGAATATCAACGGCTCTCGAACGAGAAAGACTTCGCCCCCGCTTATCGAAAACTCATGAAAGAACTCGAGGCCACGTTAGCCAAATGAGGACGCAAGCGCAGCTCATCCGCGACAGTTACGAACAGATTCAGGGCGCCGCACAGGCCATCGCCATGCTCTTCTACGGCCGCCTCTTCGAACTCGACCCGGCAGTCCGCCCCATGTTCAAGTCGGACATCCGGCTCCAGTCGAAGAAGCTCATGGACACGATCACCGCCGTGGTGGATCATGCGGATCAACTCGAATCCATGATTCCCAACCTGCGCGCGCTCGGCAAACTGCATGCCGAGCATGGAGTGGTTCCCGCTCAGTACGACACCGTTCGCACCGCGCTGTTGTGGGCGTTCGCACAAGCCCTGCAAAGCGATTTCGATTCGGAAACCCGCGCCGCCTGGGATGGATTCCTGCGATCCGCCAGTCGCGAAATGATCGCCGGCGCCGCCGAATAGCTATTCGTACGGCAGTTTCATGCCGTCCATCGCGCCTTTCATGTAGCCGATCGCGAACAGCTTGCCCATCATCGCGTAACCCGGACGGTCATTGGCTTCGCCTTCCATCGTGGGCGCGTGATCCGGCCGCATCGGACCCGCGAATCCGCCCTCGGTGTAGATCCGCAGCATCTTCGCCATGTCCGTTGGACCATTGTCGTGGAAGGTTTCGCGGAACCGCTCGCCCTTGCCTTCGATGTCGCGGAAGTGCACAAAGAAAATCTTCTTCTTGCGCAGCCACTCTTTCGCCAGCGCCTCGATGTCTTCGCCCATCGCCACGAAGTTCGCCTGGCAGAACGTCACGCCGTTCAGCGGACTCGGCACGATGTCCATGATCCGCCGGTAATTCTTCGCGCTGATGCAAATGCGCCCGATCCCGCGCAACGGCGTCAGCGGCGGATCATCCGGATGCAGCGCCATTTGTACGCCGAACTTCTCGGCCACCGGCATCACGGCCTTCAGAAAGTACTCGATGTTCGCCCACATCTTTTCTTCGGGGATCTCGCCCCATTCCGTCAGCCCCTGCGCCTTCGCTACCGAGTTGTCGAACTCGCTGGTGAACGCGCCGCCGCGTTCGAGCACCTTCACGTTCGTGCGATACCAGCCCAGCCCGGCCATGAAGTTGTAGCAGACCATCTTCACGCCGATCTTCGATAGCGCCTCGATCGCAGCCTTGTAATTTTCGATCTCTTCATCGCGCCCGGGCAGACCAAGCTTGATCTTCTCGGCGTTCACCGGGTGACTCTCCACGCCGGCCATCGTCAGTCCGCCTTCTTTCAACTGCGCTTGGACCTTCCGCAACTCCGTCACGTAGTCCTCGCGCCGCACCTTCGCCAGCACGCCGTTCACACTCGAGATCGCGTACTGCAAGCCCATCTGCTGCGCCAGCCGGAACCTCCCGGTTTCACCGGCATTGAAAATCTCGCAGAACTTGATGCCGGGTTTGCCCGTCACCGCGGGCCTGGCAATGGCGCTCCCGCCCCCGCCTCCTGCCGCGGCGCCCGCCGCCAGCACAGAGGATTTCAGGTAATTGCGCCGGGAGACTGTACGTGAGTTCGACATAGAGATGCCGCCATCATATCGCTCCGCCATCGGGCTCGCTGAACCCGGCAGATTACAATGAAGGTTGGCTGACGTGAACTTGCAAGACCAACTCCAGAAGATGCGGCGCGACTGGGACGAGCGCGCCAAAGAGAACGCCCGCTATTACGTGGCGACCGGCAGCGAGAACTGGACCGACGACGAGTTCTTCGCCTCCGGCCAGTTGACCGTCGATGAGGAAATCCTCACCGACATGGAAAACATCTGCCAGGGCAAGGATCCCAAAGAGATGCGCGTCCTCGAGATCGGCTGCGGCGCTGGACGCGTCACCCGCGCCCTCGCAAAAATGTTCGGCGAAGTCTATGCTGTCGATGTCTCCGGCGAGATGGTCGCGCAGGCCAATCGCGCCCTCGCGGACTTCCCCCACTCAAAGGCCTTCCAGGGCAACGGCATGGACCTCAGCGTATTGCCCGACGACAAGCCCTACGATTTCGCATTCTCGGGCATCGTATTCCAGCACATCCCCAGCCGCGAAGTGATCGAGAACTACGTGCGCGAAGTCCATCGCCTGCTGCGTCCCGGCGCGTTGTTCAAGTTCCAGGTCCAGGGCGACCCCAACGTGACCACAACGCCCGATGACACCTGGATCGGCGTACCCTTCACCGACCAGCAGGCCGTCGACATGGCCAACCGTTGCGGCTTCGATCCGCGCTACCGCCACGGCGCCGGCGATCAGTATTTCTGGCTCTGGTACTTCAAGCGGGCAGGGACCGACGCGGCCAACAAGCAAGGGTAGGAAACGATCGCGTCGGGCCTCCGTTGCCCGCGCCTTATAAAGAAGTAAAGCCGACTTCTAGCTCGCCCGTCAATCCGACGCGTACGTTCGAAACGCCCCTCGCCCCATCCGGAGCCTTCTGCAGGAACGCGCGATACCGCCGTTCCTGCGTTTCACCAGCGTCGATGTGGACAAACAGCGGCTTCTCCAGCATCCGTCCCCGCCGGACCTGCTCCCCGAACGGCTGATGCAATCCCGTCGTCCCGAACTCCAACCCGCGCGCCGCGGGCTTGCCGTCCACCACATGCCGCCACAAGTTCAACCACGGGTATTGCGCGGACTCCCACACATACCCGATCACCAGCTTGTGCCGCGGCGTTAGCGCCGTCACCCATCCGAAGTCCGAATAAATCGCAAACGACGTCACGTTCGGATCCGCATTCGTCGTCAACCAGCGAACACTCTGCGCGCCTCCCGGCAACAGCACTCCCGGCGCCGATTGGGCGAACCCCGCGCCCGCATTCGTATCCACCACCGTGTCGACATCGAGAAACGGAGGCGCAATCGACGGATGCTGCACCATGTTGTAGATCCGCCCCAGTTTGCCGCGGTTCGTCACACGCTCGCGCACCGTCAGCACAGCGCCCTGCAACGAAGCCTGCCGCTCGATGTGCAACTGCGCCATGGGAAGCATCGCTTCCATCGCCCCCGCGCCCGTCTGCTTCCACGCCACGTGCGACGCCTCGCCGTGGAACGGCATCCCGTTCTTTTCCTCTGCCGCCGAAGGTTGACCCCAGCGATCCATGCAAAGAAAATGTCCGCGGGGACGCGGCTCCATCGCGCCGCCGGCCGATTCCCACGAAAGCGGATTCAAACCTTTCAACGCCGCAAGTTGAAAATCCACCAGCCCGCCGCCCAGCAAATCGAAAGCAGCAGATGCATCAGAACTCTGCAGCCGCAACATCGGACGATTTTGCCCCCAAAGACAACCCGCAGCAGCCGCAGCAGTAGCGCCAACAAAGATTCGACGGTTCAACATGACCTCGAATCTATCTCACTTCATCATGGATTGCAGTCCGCCGAGCACAGCGGCCGGCACCGGGACCCCGCCCAGCGCGATCTCCGGCTTATTGGCGCCGTGATAGTCGGATCCGCCGGTCTCGAGCATGCCCAGAAGTCCCGCGAACTCGCTGTACCGTTGCACGATGTGCCCCATGTGGTCGCTGTGATAGACCTCGAGCGCATCGAGCCCCGCGTCGCGCAACTCTGCGAACAGTGTCAGTTCGGCTTCCGGATTCCGAAAAAGCCCGATCCGCACCGGATGCGCCAGCGACGCGATCCCGCCGCAAGCCTTGACCTGCGCAATCGCATCCACCAGGTTCGGACCATGCCGTTCCACAAACGCAACGCCCTGTTCGCCAATGTACCGGTCGAACGCCTCGTTGCGATCCGCCGCATATCCCTTTTCCACCAGCACTCGTGCAAAGTGAGGACGCCCGGTCACCGTGCGCCCGATCGCTTCCACTTCCTCGAGCGTGATGTCCACGCCCAGAGACTGCAGCCGCGCGATGAGCCCGATGTTCCGTTCCCGCCGCGATCCCAGAATCGCCGCCACCCAGTCGCGGAACTCCCGCGGCGCCCCATCGCCATCCATGAAGTACGCCAGCAGGTGAACCGTCTTCGGCCCGTGCAGGCAAGACAGTTCCACGCCGCAAATCATCTCGATCCCGCGTTCCTGCGCGAAAGGCAGCGCCGCGTCGTACCCGGAAAATGTGTCGTGATCCGTAATGGCCAGCGTGCGGATCCCCGCCTCGTGCGCCAGGTCGACAAGTTCGGCAGGCGAGTCCGTGCCGTCGGATTCAGAGGTATGGGTGTGCAGATCGATCACGGGTTTGAAGAATGGTGGCTGGTTTGAATCTCTTCGAACTCGAACACTTCTCCCGCCGCCTGCAGACGCAGCTTCCCGGTCCCGAGCGGCTTCCCATTGCCCGTCGGATAGAAGACCGCGCCGTCGGTCGACTGCCCCGGCATCAGTTTCACGCTTGGAAACGCGATCGCCGAAGCCGCGGCCGCCGCCTTGATCTTGGTCGACGAGACTTCAGCGAACGCCGCCTGCCGCCGCTGCTCGTATCCGTTCGTTGACTTATACCGGGTCAACCCGTAAAGCGACAGTTCATAGGTCTGCACGAGTTTGATCACGTCTCCGCGGCTGCCTTTTTCGATCAGCTTTCCGACCACCTGCCGCGCCGGCGAACCTGCGATCGACGAACCGTCCGACCGGAAGAACACGAACTCTTCCGGCTTGAAGTTCCACGACACCTTGGAACCGTTCGACACCGCAACCTGCAGGATCGCGTACTCACGGATATGGATCGGCAGCGGCGCGAACATCACCGTCACGCCGTTCTTGGTCAGGGTTTGGAACTCGAGGCCGCCGGATTCGAACCGGATCACCTGCGCCTGGCAGTAGCTGATGAGGGAGAGTCCCAGAAGCGAGAGTGCCGCAGAGCGGCGGGATTTCATACTATCCATCATCATAATCCGCGGGCTGTTGCCGGCGCCCATCGCCTCAACGCGCACGATTTTCCCTCAAACCACAGCCTCCCTTTCCGATAGGTATGAGTGTGGCCCGGAACCGCCGGGCGGTTCCTTCAACGAAACAGACACCATATGAGCTTCACCAGTACACTCCTTAATGCGGAAGCCGCTGTTCCCGCGGTGGCGAATTCCAAACGTGCCTCCGGCCGGGCGCCGGCTGGCAATGGCAAGACCTCCTCCAGCGCGGCCGCAGAACTGCAGGCACAAGTCAACGCGATCCGCCGGTCGCAGGCCGTGATCGAGTTTGACTTGGATGGCACGGTCCTCTGGGCGAACGACAACTTCCTCAACACCCTGGGATACTCGCTGCAGGAAATCCAGGGACGTCACCACAGCATGTTCGTCGAGCCGGAATACGTCGAATCTTCCGAATACCGGCTTTTCTGGAAAGAACTCCGCGACGGTAAGTTTCAGTCAGGTGAATTCCTCCGCCTCGGCAAAGGGAAGAAGCAGGTTTGGATCCAGGCGAGCTATAACCCGCTGTTCGACGAAAGCGGCCGTCCTTACAAGGTTGTGAAGTTTGCGGCCGACATCTCGCACACCAAAGAACTCCAGCGCGTCGCGGAAGAGTTTCAATCCATGGTGCACGGAACCGTGATCAACATCATGTACGCCGACACCGACTGCACCATTCGTTTTGCCAACAAAGCCTCCCTCGAAACCTTGCGCACACTCGAGCAGTACCTGCCCTGCAAGGCCGACGAGATCGTCGGCAAGAGCATCGACATCTTCCACAAGAACCCCGCCCACCAGCGCAGGCTGCTCGCCGATCCCAAGAACCTGCCGCATCGCGCGTATATCAAAGTCGGCCCCGAGTTCCTGAGCCTCCTCATGAGCGCCGTCCACGACCCGCAAGGCAAGTACATCGGCGCCATGGTCACCTGGGAAGTCTTCACCAAGGTCAACGAACTTCTCCAAACGGTCGACGCAGCGTCACAAGGCGACCTGACACGCGACATTCTCGTCTCCGGAAATGACCCGGTGGGCAAGATCGGAGACGGCCTGCGCAGCTTCTTCGGCCAACTCCGCAGCAACCTGGGAGCCATCGGCAACACCGCCTCCCTGCTCGCCAGTTCCTCCGAGGAACTCGCCTCCGTCAGCCAGCAAATCGGCATCACGGCGGAAGAAACCACCAAGCAGTCCCAACTCGTCTCCACCGCCTCCACTGAGGTCGACCAGAACGTCCAAACCGTGGCCGCCGGCGCAGAAGAGATGTCCGCTTCCATCAAGGAAATCTCCCGCTCCGCCACCAACGCCATGAAGGTCGCCCATCAGGCCGTCGAACTCTCCGGCTCCGCCGCCCAGACCATGACGCGCCTCGAGGAAAGCAGCAACGAAATCGGCAAGATCATCAAGGTGATCACCTCGATCGCCCAGCAGACCAACCTCCTCGCCTTGAACGCCACCATCGAAGCCGCGCGCGCCGGTGAGGCAGGCAAGGGATTCGCCGTCGTCGCAACCGAAGTCAAGGAACTCGCCCGTCAAACCGCCCGCGCCACCGAAGACATAGGACGCAAGGTCGACTCCATTCAGGGCGAAACCCAGGCCGCCGTCAAAGCCATCACCCAGGTCAGCGACATCATCAACCAGATCAACGACATCTCGAACTCGATCGCCAGCGCCGTCGAAGAACAAACCGCTTCCACCGCTGAGATCAGCCGCAATGTCGCCAGCGCCGCTCAATCCACCGGCGAAATCACCGGCAACATCGCCCGCGTCGCATCCTCGGCCGAGCAGAACGCCGAAGGCGCACGCCAAACCAAACAGGCTGCATCGGAACTCGCCCGTATGGCCTCCGAACTCCAACAACTCGTCAGCCAGTTCAGAGTCTGACGATTCCGCATCTCTCCCGCTACGAAGCAGCAACCATTTGTCTCGTGGTCCCAAAACCTCCTGCCCGGCGTCACCACGCCCGCAGGAGGTTTTGACTTTTCCTCAGCCTTTGGCCCCCCGCATGCTAACCTCAAAGTATCGCTCGCATAGGCCCTGCGCCTGTGCTCGTGGTCGCTTTGTCTTGTCTCGCAACGTATCCAACATGTCCATGAGATTTTCCCGTCTGTTTGCGTTTGCAGCCACCGCTGTCGCCGTGGCTGCCGGATCCCTCGTCGCCTACTCCCTCTCCAAGAGGAGCCCCCAGGCTGCCACCGCCGCGGCCACCGCGAACCCGGCCAAGCCGCCCCGGATCCCGATGTGGTTCGAACGCAACACTGACGAGTACCCGGCACAGGTCCTCTACGCCTCCCGTTCCCTTGACCAGACCGTCTTCCTCACGGCGCAGGACATGGTGATCACCTCCCGGGACGGAGCCGCCCTCCACATCGGCTGGAAGAACGGCAAGCCCGCCCGCGCCACCCGCGGCGAAGCCCCTCTCCGCGCCCGCGTCGACTATTTCCGCGGCCGGAACCAGAACAACTGGCGCGCCGGCGACGCCACCCGCTATTCCAAGGTCCGCTACGAGCAGGTCTACAATGGCGTGGACCTTGTCTTTCACCCCCAGGGCAGCCAGCTCGAACATGACTTCGTCGTCGCCCCCGGCGCGGATCCCAAACAGATCGCGTTGACCTTCACCGGGGCAACCTCCATGCGCCTTGACCGTGACGGCTCCCTCGCCCTCCGCGTCGGAGCGTCCGACATTCGCCAGTCGAAACCCGTCGCCTACCAGGAAATCGACGGCCGCCGCGTCGAAGTCGCCGCGAACTTCCGCGTCACCGGCGACAACGAAGCCGCCTTCGAACTCGGCGCATACGACACCACTCGCGAACTCGTCATCGACCCCGTCCTCCAGTACTCCAGCTACATCGGCGGAACCTCCCTTTCGAGCCCCACCACCGTCGTCGCCGAACCCGGCACCGGCATCCTCTGGATCACGGGAACCACCACCTCCACCGACTTCCCCATCACCGGCGACCCCATCCGCGACACCGGCTTCGGCAACCGCGACATCTTCATCGCCAAGGTGGACCCCACCAAGTCCGGTCCCGACTCGCTCGTCTACGCCGCATTCGTCGGCGGCACCGGCAACGATGAAGGCCGCTCCATGGTCCTCGACAGGGACGGCAACGCCGTCATCGCCGGCATGACCGCCTCCGCGGACTTCCCCATCGTCGGCTCCTACGACACCGAAATCCTTGGCGGCCAGGACGCCGTCGTCCTCAAAATCGACCCGCGCCGCGGCGGCAAAGACGCCCTCGTCTACACCACCTTCCTCGGCGGCGACGGCCAGGATTGGGCCAACGCCGTCGCAGTCGACAGCCTCAACAAGATCGTCGTCGCAGGCTACACCGTCTCCGAGAACTTCCCGGTCACCGCCAACGCCATCCAGCGCAACCGCCAGGCCGGCTACGAACTCTTCATTTCGAAGATCGACCCCGACACCGGCACTTCCGGCCTCCAGTACTCGACCTACTACGGCGGATCCGGCACCGACATCGCCCGCGCCGTCGCAGTTGACGCCCAGGGCCTGATTTACGTCGCCGGCAATACATCCTCGGCGAACTTCCCCATCGGCGATCGCGCCTACCAGCCCACCTACCAGAACGCCGGGGATATGTTCCTCATCCGCGTGGACCCCGGCAAGTCCGGCATCGACGGCATCAGCTACGGCACTTACATCGGCGGATCCGGCATTGACTCCGCTGAATCCATGACCCTCGCCGCGGATGGCACGGTCTACCTCGCCGGCTACACGACCTCCAACGAACTCCCCACCGCCGGCAACGCCCCCCAAACGCAGAATGCCGGTGGCGCCGATGTCTACGTCGCACGCCTCGACCTCAAGACCAGCACGCTTGTCTTCGCCACCTACCTCGGCGGCAAGTCCACCGACATCGCCTATGGCATGAACGTCGACAGCACCGGCCGCATCCACGTCACCGGCTATACGTACTCGAGTGATTTCAACGTGACACGCAATGCGCTGCAGCCGAAGAGCCTCGGCATTCCGGACGCCTTCATGGCCAGCATCAACCCGAGCCTGCCCGCGGCGGAAGCGCTGCTCTACTCGAGCTACGTGACCTCTGCCGGACTCGACTACGGTTCCAGCATCACGGCCAACTCGAGCTGCCTCGTGAGCGCCGTCGGATCCACCACTGGCCGGAAATTCACGGTGACCGATAGCGCGTACCAGAGCGGACCCAGCGGATTCCCGGATGTCTTCGTGACGTCCGTGAACATCTGCCAGTAAGCGTCCCTTACCGGACGAGGTGATACCGGGTCTGCCGCCGCAGCACCCAACTCATCTTGCCGTCCTCACCGAGTACGGCGTCCTCTTCCTGGCCAACGAACAACTCTTTGCCGCCCCACTCCGGAATCGGGGTGCGGGCGGCAAGTTCTATGGAATACCAGGTGGACGGCAACAGCAGCACATCGCCGCGACCCGGAACTCCCGTCTGCCGGTCCCACAGCCCGATGAGAGGACCCGCGCCATGCCCGTGATCTCCGATCGGATGGCAGTACACCGTCCCGCTGATCCCTTCCTTACGGATGATCGCCAGCGCCGACGACAGCACCTCGTTGCCCGTGCGTCCCGGCCGCATCTGCTCCATCACCACATCCTGCATGCGATTCGCGTTCTTTAACGCCTGCAGGATCCCCGCCGGAGGCTCCGTCTCGCCCGCCTTCAGCACATACCCCATATGCTGCGTATCTGTCGCCAGCCGCATCCCGGTGATCCCGAAATCGACGTGCAGCACATCCCCGCGCTCGATCGTCACCGCCGCCTCTTCGCTCAGCACGTTCGTGAATTCCTTCTTCGCCGCGCCCTGCACGCGTACCGTCGGCTGGAACCACGTCCCCAACCCGAGGTCCGCCACCTGCTGCCGCAGCCACCACACGACATCCTGGTTCGTGGTCTTGCCCGGCGTGATGACTTCGTTCGAAAACGCCCGTGCGATCAGCCAGTGCACGATCTCCATCATCTGCTGGTACGTCGGCAGCATCTCCGGCAAACGCAGGTTGATGTAGTCGAGCGGCAGCCCCTCCGCGCGGATCACCTTCTTCATGTTCTCGGGACCCAGCGCCTGCTGCAGTTGTTCCCACTCGCCAGCCGACAAGCCATCCGAAAACGCGTGCGTATGCGAGATGTTCACCGCAATCGTCTGCGGCTTCTTCTCATCCACGAGTTCCCGCAGCAACTGCCACTGGCTGTCCATATACAGTTCCCGTCCCGGCACACCGGGATCGCGATACACCGTATACAACCCTCCATTGGACCCGCCGCCCAGCGCCATTCGCTCGACGGTGTCGCCCTTGTCGAAGAACATGTAAATCGTCCGCCGCCGCGCCGCGAACACCGTCGGTGACACCAGCGACTGATACACCGGATCCTCGTTGTACTCCCGGCACACCACCAGCCACATTTTGACGCCATACTTCCGCATCAGTTTCGGCAGATGCCGGTCCAGCCGCAACTGCAGCCACTGCTGCTGGATCTCCGCCTGTTGCCGCACCGGAGGCAGCATCTGCGGCTTCTCCTGAGCCAGCACGCTAAAACAAATCAGGGCAGGAATGAGTAACGGTCTCGTCATAACAGCACGGTAGAATACAAGTGTATCCCCACATGTTTAAAAGCCTATTCGGCGAGCCAGCTGAACCTTCCGGCAAAGCAAATGCAGAACCCACCGCATCCAGCGGCGGCGGCGGCAGCCTCCTCGACCGCCTGAAGGCAGGCATCCAGAAAACCCGCGCCGGACTCGTCGAGCGAGTCGAAGACCTCGTCCAGGGTAAAAAACAAATCGACGCCGATTTGTTGGAAGAGCTGGAATACACGCTCATCAGCGCCGACATCGGCGTGCGCACCGCCACTGAAGTCCTCGAACGCATCCGCCAGCGCGTCGACCGCAAAATGGTCAACGACGCAGCCGAATTGAAAGGCCTCATCCGCGAGCACCTGCTGGAAGTCCTGCAGGCCGTCGAACGCCCCGTCCCCACCGTCACCGATCCGCCCGCCGTGGTCATGGTCGTCGGCGTCAACGGCGCCGGCAAGACGACCTCCATCGGTAAACTCACCAACCGCTTCAAGAGCGATGGCCACAGCGTCCTGCTCTGCGCCGCCGACACGTTCCGCGCCGCCGCAATCGAGCAACTCGAAGTCTGGGGACAGCGCACCAGCACCGAAGTCATCCGGCAGAACCAGGGCGCGGACCCCAGCGCCGTGCTCTTCGACGCTCTCCAATCCGCCAAAGCGCGCAAGGTCGATTATGTGATCGTCGACACCGCCGGCCGCCTCCACACCAAAGAGAACCTCATGCTCGAACTCGAGAAGATGCGCCGCACCGCGCAGCGCGTCATCCCCTCGGCCCCGCATGAAGTCCTCCTCGTCCTCGACGGCACCACCGGCCAGAACGGACTCGAACAGGCCCGCAAGTTCACCGAAGCCTCCGGCGTCACCGGCATCATCCTCACCAAGCTCGACGGCACCGCCAAGGGCGGCGTGGTGATCGCCATCGCCCGCGAACTGAACCTGCCCATCCGCTACATCGGCGTCGGCGAAAAGATCGACGACCTCCTGCCGTTCGACCCGGAACAATTCGTATCGTCTTTGTTTGAAGGCTAAAGGTCCACCACAATGAACCCGCAGTACATGGAAGAAGCCCTCGCCCTCGCCGAACAGGCCGTCGGCCGCTGCAGCCCGAACCCCGCCGTGGGCGCGCTGCTGGTGAAGGACGGCGAAGTCGTCGGGCGCGGCTTCCACACCTGGTCCGGCGTCAAACACGCCGAAATCATCGCGCTCGAACAGGCCGGCGAAAAGGCCAAAGGCGCGACCCTCTACATCACGCTCGAACCCTGCTCCCACCAGGGCCGCACGCCTCCCTGCGCCGACGCCGTCATCCACGCCGGCGTCACCCGCGTCGTCACCGCGATGGAGGATCCCAACCCGCTCGTCGGAGGCCGAGGCATCCGCCGTCTGCGCGACGCCGGCATCGCCGTGGACCTCACCCCCGAATACTCCGGCCGCGCCGTCGCCCTCAATGAAGCCTTCGTACACTTCATGCGCACGCGCCGCCCGCTCGTCACCGTGAAGTCCGCCGTCACCCTCGACGGCAAGATCGCCGCCCCCGAAGACAACGGCGGCTGGATCACCAGTGAACGCGCCCGCGCCCACGTCCAAACCCTGCGCCATCGCGCCGACGCCATTCTTACCGGCATCGGAACCGTGCTCTCCGACGACTGCCTCCTCACCGACCGTTCGGGACTCGAACGCAGCCGTCCGCTCCTGCGCATCGTGCTCGACTCGCAGTTGCGGATCCCGCTCACGTCGCAGATGGTGCAGTCCGCCGCCAATGATCTGCTGATCGTCACCACCTCCGCCGCGCCCCCCGCGCGCCGCAAGGCTCTCGAAGAGAAAGGCATCGAAGTCGTCACCCTTGACGGCCGCGACGGCCGAACTGACCCGCGGTCAGTTGCGAACCTCCTCGCCGAACGTCGCTATCTTTCGCTCATGGTCGAAGCCGGCAGCAAGGTCAACTGGGCCTTCTTCGAATCCGCCGTCGCCGACAAAATCTACTTCTACTACGCACCCAAGATTCTCGGCGGCCTGCATTCCCTGCCGGTCGTCGGCGGCGCGGGACGCAAGCGCCGCAAAGACGCCATCCGTTTCCGTAATGTGAAGATTCACCAGCTTCCGCCCGAAGAGTTCGCCGTGGAAGCCTGGCTCGACAAGGACCATCTCTAACGTGTTCACCGGCATCATCGAAGAAACCGGCTCCATCGCGTCGATCGAACGCGGCTCGGCCGGCAACGCGCGTATCGTCGTTCGCTGCAACACCGTGCTCGAAGGCTCGAACACCGGCGACTCCATCGCGGTCAACGGCGTCTGCCTCACCGCCCTGGACCTCACCGGCGAAACCTTCGCCGCGGACCTCGCGCCCGAAACCCTCCGCCGCACCAACCTCGGCGACCTCGCCCCGGGATCCCTCGTCAATCTCGAACGTCCGCTGCTGCCCTCCACCCGCCTCAGCGGCCACATCGTCCAGGGTCACGTCGATGGAACCGGCGAACTCATCGCACTCGAACAACTCGGCGAGGACAACTGGTGGCTCAAAGTCCGCATCCCCGCGGACCTCGACCGCTACCTCGTCTTCAAAGGCTCGGTCGCCCTCGACGGCATCAGCCTCACAATCGCCTCGCTCGAAGACCTCGTGCTCGGCGTCACCATCATCCCGCACACGATCCAGAACACCGCCCTTCGCGACCGCCGGCCGGGATCCCGCATCAATATCGAGACCGATATCCTGGCCAAGCACGTCGAGAAGCTGATGGCGTCCCGCAACGCCTGATATCCTGAAACAGGATGGCCCTTTCGGACCGGTCGTACACGAGCGGGTATTTTTCACGCGGTGGTGGGTTGCCCCCCGGCGTGAAATGGCTCCTGATCATCCAGGGCTCGATCTTCCTGCTGCTGTTCCTCGCGCAGGCCTTCCGCCTCGGACTTGACGAATACTCGTACTTCCTCTCGTTGGTCCCCGAACTCGTCGTCAAAGGCTTTGCCTTCTGGCAACTCGTCACGTACTCGTTTCTGCATGACGGGCCCATGCACTTCCTGTTCAACGCCCTGACCCTCTGGTTCATGGGACAGGCGCTCGAAAACGTCTGGGGCACCAGGCGGTTCCTGCAGTTCTACTTCCTCTGCGCCATCGGAGGCGGCATCGTAGGCGTCCTCGCCGGATACGCGTTCGGCGACACGCGAGTCCCCACCGTCGGATCCTCCGGCGCCGGTTTCGGACTCCTGGTCGCATTCGGCGTCCTCTTCGCCGAGCAGACCATCATCTTCTTCATCTTCCCGATGAAGGCCAAATACCTGGCGATGATCCTCTGCGGACTCCAGTTCCTGCTCGCCTTCACCCCGTCCCGCACCGCGTACTCCGTCCACATCGGCGGCATCCTCACCGCCGTTGCGTACCTGCTCTATTACGGCCGCTTCCCGCGCCTCCGCTTCATCGATCAACTGAAGCAGCGCCACCGCCAGTGGAAGATCGAGCGCGCCCGCCGCAAGTTCCAGGTCTACCTGCGCAAGAACAGTTCCGATCGCGACCGATTCGTCAATTAGCCGGCTGCTACAAAAACCCCTAACTGAATCCCGCCGGGAAGTCGATATTCCCCGTATAGGCTTCCCCTGCATGCAACACGTCAACTTCTACGACATCCTGCAAGTCCACCCTCGTGCGGAACCCGAGACGATCCAGCGTGTGTACAAGCTCTTCGCCGCCCGCTACCATCCCGACAACCAGCGGACCGGCGATGCCGAGCGGTTCCGCCTCATCCGCGAAGCCTATGAAACCCTGATCGATCCCGAACGCCGCGCCGAGTACGACAAGAAGTTCGACCTCAAGCAGCCCGAGCCGCTCGAAGTCTTCCTCAACCGCGAATTTTCCGATGGAATCGACGCCGAATACATGGTCCGCGTCGGCGTCCTGTGCCTGCTCTACGCCCGCCGCCGCGCCAACCCCGACTACGCCGCGCTCTCGTTCCTCGACCTCGAAAACCTCATGGCGTTCCCCCGCGAACATCTGTCGTTCGCCATCTGGTATCTGCGTTCGAAGAAGTACATCCTGCAGGACGACCGTTCGAGCTTCATCATCACTTCCGACGGCGTGGACTACCTGGAAGTTCAAATCCGCGACAAGAAAGACCTCTACGAGATCTTCCGCGCCGCGGAAACCGGGCTCATGATTTCAACGAAAGCTCTGCTCGGCAAACATCAGGGTTGATGCAATTGAGGCGACTCCTTCGCCAGCTGCCGTACCGTATCGACCTCCGCGTCGCTGTAGCGTTTGCCCGGCTCGACTTTGAAATCCAGGCTGAGCCTGCTGACCAACGCTTCCAGCGCGACATCCCGAACCTCGCGTGTCGCATGCGACACCAGCCCCGGACACGCCCGCCGGTCATCCAAATGCACGAGCGACGCGGCCAGTCCCCCCGGATCCTGGATATCGCGCAACACAGCTAGCAGAAACAGGGTTTCGGGCAGCGGAGTCCGCGGCGAGAAAGCAGCGCGCAGTTCTTCTACAGCCTTGGCGTGACCCAACCGCGCCAGCGCCACGCGAGCCGCGACCGGCGCCGGAACCGGCTGCATGCTCGTGACGAGTTTCACCTTGGCCCACTTGGGAAACGCGCGATCCAGACAGGCACGAGCCTCTTCCGGCCGTACCGCATAACCGAGCAGGAGCAGAGCCCCGGCATTCGCATTCCCCATCGTCACCGACTGGCACAGCGCCGGCGCCGCTCGCTGTGCCGTCACGTTGCGGTCGCACTTCCAATACAGTGCGGAAGCGGCCCGGCCGCGAATGTCCGCCGAGGGATCGGTGAGGGCTGACTCCAGCAACTCGCAGGACTTCGCGTCTGCCTTGGCCGCCAGTTGCATGACCCGCTCGCGCCGGACGGCGTCAACAACCGGCTGCGCCGCAAGCACCAGGCCCACACCGGCAAACAGGCACATCCGCCAGGACCACATGACGTCGCAGCCTCCTACGGATTCACGATATTCACTTCATCTTTGGTCAGGTTCAGGCCGCGCTGGCCCGTGTACGGCCACATCAGGTTGCTGCGGCTTGCGTTATTGTGTGGCAGCCCCATGTGGTGACCGAATTCATGCGCCATCGAGAGCATCTGTCCCGCGCCGGCTTCGTCCTCGAACAGGCAGATCCCGGGTCCCCCGCTGGTAGCCGTTCCAACGGTACAAACGGCGTCTTCGTCGGCTGCGCCCGGAAAATCGAGTTCCCAGACAAAATAGACGCCGAGGTCAGCAGTTGTGCCGGCGGCTGTCCCGATTGCCGTTCCCGGAGTCCCCAGACTCCCCTCCGGCAGCGCGATCGGATCTCCGAGATCCCGGTTGACGGTAAGGGTCCCGAGTGAGCCATGCCGGACAATCTCGACGTTTGCCTGCCTGCGCCATATGTAATTGAGATTCGGCAGCCAGTCTCCGACGATGGCCAGTGGCCGGCGGCTGCGGTGCCCCGCATTGTCCCGGACCGAGTAAAACTGAACGTGCTGTGTGACCTTGTCTTTGACGGCGACTTCGAGAAACACCGTTTGGGCGCTGTTCGGATCTACTGCGGCAATCATCACGTCGCCCCGCGCATGTCCTCGCAGCTGAAAGAAACGGTCGCCCGGCATCGCTGCCGTCGTGCTCATCGACCGGTCGGTCGTTGGCACTTGAGTTTCAGGAACTTCTTCGAAAGAACAAATACCTTCGTCGGAACACCCCAGGCGCCATCCCGGCCCGCCGTGCAAAGCGACGTAGCGGAAACCGCCGTTGGGAACCATTTGAAACCGGGGGTCCGCATCCGAGTCCATGCCCTGCACCCGGAGAACTCGCCGGAACTCTGCAGACATAAGAGGGAATCCTCCCTGCCCCTATGCTACTGCCGCCACAGGCGAAAGACACCGGGAAAACTACCGGGATTTCGGATGGGAACGCACAGCCTTCAGCTCTTCGATGTTGACGAGTTCCGTCGGATAGTTGCCCGTGTAACAGGCATAGCAGAACTTCATCTCCGAATCGCCAACCGCTTCGCGCAGCGAGTTCATCGACAGATAGCCGAGCGTATCGGCTTCGACGAACTTGCGGATCTCTTCGAGCGTCGAATTCGCGGCGATGAGTTCGCTTTCCACCGGCGTGTCGACCCCGTAAAAACAGGGCGATACGGTCGGAGGACACGAAATGCGCAGGTGCACCTCGCGGGCGCCCGCATTGCGAACCATTCGCACGATCTTCCGCGACGTCGTCCCGCGGACAATCGAGTCGTCCACCAGGATCACGCGGCGGCCTTCGATCAGGTGCCGCACAGGATTCAGCTTCAGCTTCACGCCGAAGTCGCGGATCGCCTGCGACGGTTCGATGAACGTGCGTCCCACATAGTGATTGCGAATAAGAGCTTGCCGGTACGGGATCCCCGATTCCGCGGCGTAGCCGATGGCCGCCGCAACGCCGGAATCCGGCACCGGGACCACCACATCCGCGGCAACGCCCGTCTCGATCGCCAGCAACCGCCCCAACTGCTCCCTCGACTGGTGCACCGGACGGCCGAAGACCAGCGAATCCGGGCGCGCAAAGTAAACGTGTTCGAATACGCAGAACGCCGCATCGCGCTGCGGGGCAAAACGTTCCCTCGTCATCCCCTCCGGCCCCACGATCACCATCTCGCCCGGCTCGACGTCGCCGAGGTAGGTCGCGCCGATCAGGTCGAACGCGCAGGTTTCCGAAGCGAAAACATATCCTTTGTTTTCCATCTGCCCCAGCGCCAGCGGACGAAAGCCGTTCGGATCGCGCGCGACCAGGATGCGGTCCTGCGCCAGGAAAACCAGTGAAAACGCGCCCTCGAGCTGCAACAGCGCATCGCGCAGCGCGCCCGCCAGCGTCCGTTCCCGCGACCGGGCCACCAGGTGCAGAATCACTTCCGTGTCGCTCGAACTCTGGAAGATCGAACCCTCGGCTTCGAGTTCACGGCGCAGTTCCGCGGCATTCGTAATGTTGCCGTTGTGCGCGACAGCGATCTTCCCCTTGTTGCAGTCCACGCTGAACGGCTGCGCATTCAGCAGTACCGTGTCGCCAGCGGTCGAATACCGGGTGTGCCCGATCGCTGACGTACCCGGCAATTTTGCGAGCACCGCTGGCGTGAAGATGTCGTGCACGTGGCCCATGGCCTTGTGCGTGATGAGGTCTTCACCGTCAGTCGATGTGATGCCCGCGCTTTCCTGTCCACGGTGCTGTAGCGCGTACAGCCCGAGATACGCCAGCTTTGCAGCTTCACGGTTGCCATGGATGGCAAACACGCCGCATTCATCATGAAACTTGTCAAAGGCCATGTGTGAGTGTGTCTACAGACTGCAACGAACCGGGGGAGGGGCGTTACACCTCATTGTAACCACCGATTGACGGAACTTTCTGGAAAGGCATAGCGTACCTAGGTATAGTTTGAATATGCCTGATTCCGCCGGCGTCCCACCCGGGACCCTCATCATGTTGATTCTCCGCGTCCTCCAGCCCGGACCGCTGCATGGCTACGCCATCGCCCAGCGCATCCACGCTCTTTCGAGCGAGGTCCTGCAGATCGAAGAGGGATCCCTCTACCCCGCCCTGCAGAAAACCCTCCTCAAAGGCTGGGCCAAGGCCGAATGGGGCGTCTCGGAAACCAACCGCAAGGTCCGGTTCTACTCGCTGACGCCGGCGGGCCGCAAGCACCTCGCCTCGGAAGTCTCCGATTACGAACGCGTCACAGAAGCCATTCAAACCATCCTCCGCACTGCTTAGAAGGAAGAAGGACAAGGCATGAACCACCTCACCGAACTCTGGCGCCGCCTCACCTACTGGATCCACCGCAACCGCATCCAGCGCGAACTCGAAGAAGAAATGGCCGCACATCGCGAGATGATGGGCGTCGAACGCGCCCGCTCGTTCGGATCCACCCTCAAACTGCGCGAGGAATCCAACGAGGCCTGGGGCTTCGGCTGGTGGGACCGCCTGCTCCAGGACCTCCGCTACGGCCTGCGCATGATGCGCAAAGCCCCCGGCTTCAGCCTCACCGCCGTGCTCGTACTCGCCCTCGGCATCGGCGTCAACATCACCGCCTTCGAGTTCCTCAACTTCTTCGTCCTCCGCCCGCTGCCGGTGAAGGATCCGCACACGCTCGTCCGCATCACGCGCAAGTCCGCGGAAAACACATCGACGAACGTTTCCTACAAAGAATACGAGTTCATCCGCGACCACAACACCGTCTTTTCCGCCGTCATGGGCAGCATCGACGACTCCCTTCTGCTGGACAGCGGGGAAAAGCTCACCGCCCATTTCGTCACCCGCAACTTTCTCGACGAACTCGGCATGATCCCCGCCTACGGCCAGTCGCTGCGGCGCGACGCGCTCGAACCCGGCGCTGTCGTCATAGGCTATCAATGCTTCCAGAACCACTTCGGCGGCGACTCCTCCTGGATCGGACGGACCGTCGAACTCAATCATCGAAAGGCCACCATCATCGGCGTCGCCCCCGCCGGCTTCACCGGTCTCGCCACCCAACACATCGATGTCTGGGCCGCCGTCGAGGATCACCCCCTCTACTTTCCCGGCAGCGACCATCTCACCTCGCACGCCAGCCAGCCCATGCATCTGAAGGCGCGGCTTTCGCCCGGCGTCTCCATCAGAACAGCCGAGGACGCGCTCCGCCCCCTGTTGCAGCAGTTGTATGAAGCCCACCCGCAGGATTACTGGAAAGGCGAATGGGCCGCGGTCCAACCCGGCGGAACACGCGAACGGCTCGAAGGCAACGCCATCCCGGCCGTGGCCATCGCCTCCGTTCTGGTGCTGCTCGTTCTCTTCACCGCCTGCGCCAACCTCGGCAATCTGTTGCTCGCCCGCGGCGTCGCGCGCGAACGCGAACTCTCCATCCGCGGATCCGTCGGCGCAAGCCGCTGGCGCCTCGTCCGGCAACTGCTCACCGAAAGCCTGATGCTCGCCCTCCTGGGCGCGGCGGCCGGACTCGGCTTCGCCATCCTCACCATGCGAGCCCTGCTCATCGCCTTCCCCGCCCCGCTGGCCTTCGACCTCACGCCCGACTGGCGCATCCTCGCTTTCGCCGGTGGAATGGCGCTGCTCGCCACGCTCCTCTTCGGACTCGCCCCCGCTCTCCAGACGACCCGCCGCACGCACGCCCAGGCCACGCGCCTGCGCACCATCCTGCTCACCACGCAAGTCGCCGCCAGTTGCGCGCTGCTCATCGTGTCCGGCCTGCTGGTTCGCGGACTCCATCGCGGCTTGAGCACCGATCCCGGCTTCGACTACGAGCAATCCCTCACCGTGGATCCGAACCTTTACGCGGTGTCGCGCAAGGGCGAAGCCGCCCGCGCCTATCTCGACCAGTTGCAGTCCCGCCTGCGCCAGGTCACTGGCGTCGAATCCGTCACGCTCGCCACCCTCTCGCCTTTCGCCGGCAGGATGGCTGTCCTGATGCACGACATCGGCATGATCTCGTTCAACCAGGTGGATGGATCGTACTTCGAGACCCTGCGCATCCCCATGCTGCGCGGCCGAACGTTCCAGAAGGGTGACACCGATGTCGTGATCCTCAGCGAACGCGCGGCCCAGCGCCTCTGGCCCAATCAGGATCCCATCGGCAAGGTGTTTCGCACCCGCAATCCCAGGGATCAGTGGACCGTCATCGGAGTAGCCCGCAACGCGCCGATCGTCCAGTTCGGCAATGGCGACGCGATGGAGTTGTACCGTCCGCTCGAGCGCATGCAGGACGCTCTGGTGATCGTGCGCGCCACGCGGGCCGATGCGGTCCTCGGCGCGGTGCAGAAGGTGTCCAACCAAATCGACAGCACAGTCGTGCCGCGCGTGGCGTTGGTCCGCGAGCAGTTCGAACTGCGGTTGCGCGAGCGCAAGCTGTCCGCGGCCGCCGTCTCGCTCCTCGGCACAACCGCCATGCTGCTCGCCATCGTCGGACTGGCCGGCTTGATCTCCTTCACGGTCACCCAGCGCACCAGAGAAATCGGCATCCGCCTGGCCCTCGGCGCCAGCCGCGCCGCCGCGATGCGCATCGGCTTCGAACGCCTCCTGCTCCCCATCGGCGTGGGACTCGCCATCGGCATCGGCGGAGCGACCGCACTCGGAACCGCGCTCCGAAGCCAGCTCTTCGGACTCAGCGCCGTGGATCCGGCCAGCTACGCAATGGCTCTGCTTTCGTTCGTCCTGCTCGGAGCCGCATCTTCGCTTCTGCCCCTGCGCCGCGCCGCCCGCGTCGATCCCGCGGTCGCCCTCCGCCACGAATAATAAACTTGCTTCCGCGCTAGCGACTTGATATGTTGCGGGCATGAGACGCCGGGACTTCACGGCAGCGCTCGTGCTCGCTACCTCTTCGGACCCCTTGCTTCTCGCTGGCCCCGCAGCCAGCGGCAATCCGAAGTGGACCTCGCCCTTCAACGGAAAAACCCTCGACGGCTGGCGCACCACAGGCAACGCGTTGTGGACCGCCGAAGACGGCTGTCTCGTGGGACGACAGGGCGGCGAGCAGCACGACGCGGCCGGCGATATCTTCACGGTGCAGCAATGGGCCGGCTTCGAACTCGAATGCGAGTGGCGGATGCGCTTCCCCGGCAATTCGGGACTCTGGTTCCGCGTCGCCGGCGACCATCGCAAGTACGGCTATCAGGCGGATTTCATCGATCAGCCCAGTCATCCCAACATTTACTCAGGCTCTCTCTATTGCGTCGGGAAGGCATTCATTGCCGAAAACCACGATCCCACGACCGTCCGCAGAGACGGCTGGAATCAACTGCAGGTCCGCGCCGCCGGACCCTCGATCACCATCCACCAGAACAATCGGCAGGTGATCCAGATTAACGACGCTACGTTCCCCGGCCCAGGCTCCATCGGCATCCAGGTACATGCCGGCAAGGAGTTCGCGGGCATGGAGGTTCGCGTGCGCAACCTCCGCATACGGGAACTTTGATAGAGAAGGAGCCTGTTTCTCATGCATCGCCGCCAGTTCCTGCAATCCACCGCGATTGCCGCATTTCCTTTTGTCGCCGCACCCAGCGTGCGTGGCGCCAATGATCGTCTGCGCATCGGCTTCGTCGGCGTCGGCGGTCGCGCGCAGTGGCTGTTGAAGAACGAGGATTGGAGCGGCGGCGTCCACATCGCGGCGATTGCAGATTGCTGGACGCAGCGTTTGGACGAAGCGTCGAAGCTGCCGGTGTTTCGGGACGCATCCGATTTGCGGCGGTATGACGACTACCGGCGGATGTTCGAAAAAGAGAAACTGGACGCGGTGTTCGTCGAGACGCCGACGCACGCGCGTGTGCGGATCGCCATGCAGGCGCTGATGGCGGGACTCGACGTCTACGCCGAGAAACCGCTCACGCTGACGGTCGAAGAAGGGCGGATCCTCACCAACGCCGTGCGCCGTTACAACCGCGTGCTGCAAACCGGCACCCAGCAGCGCTCGATGGCGATCAACCGCTACGCCTCGAACCTCGTCGCATCGGGCAGGATCGGGCAGATCAAGAAAGTGATCGTCTGCAACTTCATCGCGCCGGAACGCTGGAAGCCGGTCGCCGAAGCGCAGCCCATGCCCGAAGGTCTGAATTGGGACGAGTGGTGCAATCAGACGGAACTGCGGCCCTATCACACGCAGCTGCATCGCGGCTGGCCGCGCTGGTGGGATTACGACGGCGGCGGCCAGTCGTGGGGCGTATCCGGCTGGGGCACCCATTCGCTGGACCAGGTCCAGGCCGCGCTGGGAACCAGTGAAACCGGCCCGGTGGAAGCCATCCCGTCATCGGCTGGCAAAGATAACGTGGTGCAACTGCGGTACGGGAACGGGACCATCGTCAGCCTCGAGCAGGAGATCATCAAGGACCACCAGCAACTGGGCGCGATCTTTGAAGGAACCAACGGGACCATCCAGATTCTACGCGGCGATTTCAAGAGTCCGAACCGGCCGGAGTTACGCGAGAGCAAGGAAGTGCCGGACGCAATCGCGGAAGGTCCGGGCGAGAACCACACCCATCTCCACAATTTCTTCGACTGCATCAGGACGCGCCGTCGTCCGAACGCGGACGTGGAGATCGGCCACCGCTCGAACACCGTCTGCCACCTGGTAAACATCGCCCGGGACCTCGGCCGCCGCCTCACCTGGGACCCCCAAAAGGAAGAGTTCCCCGGCGACGCCGAAGCCAACCGCCTCCTGAGCCGCCCCCGGCGCAAGGGCTACGAACTGCCCAC
>CAZVKC010000062.1:0-11655 GCA_964627455.1 uncultured Solibacteraceae bacterium
AGCAGCAGACCGATGCAATCGTGTGCGCGTGGAGCGACCAGCGGCAACCGGCCGGCGCGCAGACCGGCGAGGCCCGTGCCGCAGAGTGCGTATCCCAGGACGACGGCGTCGTGACGCAAAGGATCGGCCTCATCGATTGCCTGCTGCAGACGCTCGCGCATCGCTCGCGGGCCGAGGTCGTGCAGCGCCTTGGGCAGGAATGCGAGATCGACCGTAGCGGGCGAGTCCGCGGCGGCCCGCGCCAGCTCGCGCGTGAGAATTTCACAGCCGATCAGCAGGATCCGCATTGGGGACACTTGGCTGCGATCGCACGGATAAAGTCCGGATTCGATCCGCAGCAGCCTCCGATGAATGTAGCGCCCGCGTCGATCAAGGCCGGAACGAACGAAGCAAACGTGACCGGATCGGTACGATAGTGGACCTCACCGTTTTCGAGCACTGGGATCCCCGCGTTGGGTTTGATCCAGATGGGCAGATCGGGCGCGGCAGCGCGCAAACGCTGGCAAAGTCCGACAGCCTGATCGATACCGACACCGCAGTTCGCGCCAATGCCGGCCGCTTTGCCTTCCATGGCGAGTTGCGCGGATTGTTCAGGCGTGAGGCCCATCATGGTGCGATCCTTGTTTCGTCCGGAATCGTAGGCGAACGACAGGATGGCGGGAAGGCCGGTTTCATGAGCCGCTTCGAGGGCGATGCGCGCTTCTTCCGGATCGCTAAAGGTTTCGAGAAGAAGTGCGTTGGCGCCGGACTCGGCGCAGGCAGCGGTCTGACGTTGGAAGGCTGCCCGCACCTGACCGGCGGTCACCGATCCGTCGGCCAGCAGGCGGCCGGTCGGACCGATAGAGGCGAATACTTTTGCATGGCTGTTGGCCGCGGCGTTGCGCGAAAGCAGGACGCCCGCGCGATTGATCCCTTCCACATCGGCCTTGCTGCAGTGCGCCGAAAGCGCGATTTCATTGGCGCGGAAGGTATTGGTGAGGATCACGCGGCTACCCGCTTCGACGTAGGCACGCGCAACTTCCAGCACGGGGCCGGGGTTTTCGAGATTCCAGAAGTCGGCGATGTAGCCGAGCGGGAGTCCGCGTTTTTGCAGTTCGGTGCCCCAGGCGCCATCCGTCAACACGGGTCCTTTGCGGAACATTCCTCCGAGTAAGGCGATCATCGGGGTGACCTCCAGAGGTTCTCGATCTCCTCGAGCGAACGGCCTCGGGTTTCGGGCGCGAATGAAAAGACGATCCACGCAGTGACTGCGCAGAGGACAGCGTACAAAAGGAACGCGCCGGCAGGCCCTGCGGCATTGGCGATGGACAGGAAGGTGAGGGTCAGCAGCGTGCAGGCGGACCAGAGTGCGGTGGTCGCGAGGCCCATGGCGCGACCGCGGATGCGGTTCGGAAACATCTCACTCAAGTAGACCCAGACGCCGGGTCCGAGCCCCAGGCCGAAGGCGGCGACACAGCACAGCATCAGCGGGACGACAGCGGATGCGGCCGGTTGCGATTGTCGAAAGACGAGGGCTAGTCCGAGCAGTCCAGCGCCGAGCCCGGCGGCGGATCCGATGAGAAGCTTTCGCCGTCCCAGGCGGTCGATCATCGTCATCGCGATAATGGTGACGACGAAGTTGACGACACCGATGAGAACGTTGGATCCGATCGCTCCGGTGTCGGAAGCGCCGTCTCCTGTGTACTGGCTCAGCAGGACCGATCCATAAAAGAGGACCGTGTTGATGCCGGTCCATTGCTGCAGCACGGCGAGCGCAAGCGCCAGGACAAATGCTCGGCGCAGCCCAGGTTGCAGGAGTTCGGCGAGGGTTCCCCGCTCTTCCCGCAGGCTCCGCTCGATCTCCTTGATCTCGGCGCATGCGACGGCATCGCCTCCAATGCGCGACAGCACGCGAAAAGCTTCTGAGCCTCTCTGACGCTGCATCAGCCAGCGTGGACTTTCCGGCACGGCAAAGAGCGCAACGAAAAAGGCGAGACTGGGGATCGCGGCTGCGGCGAACATCCCGCGCCAGGATTCTACGCCCTGAAAAGAGAGCGTCCAATTCACGAAGTAGGCGAGCAGAATCCCGCTGACAATCGCCATCTGCTGCAGCGCGACGAGACGTCCACGCCGGGCCGGGGGAGCGATTTCGGCGATATACAAAGGCGCGAGGAGTGAGGAGACGCCGATGGCGAGTCCACCGAGGATCCTGGCGGCGATGAATTCCTCGAGAGTTCGCGGCAGCGCGGCCGCCAGCGAGGAGACGGCGAAGAGAACAGCACAAGCGAAGAGGACTTTTCGGCGCCCCAACAGGTCGCTCAACCAGCCTCCGCAGGCAGCGCCGGCAACGCATCCCGCGAGCAGGCTCGATGCGGCGAGTTCGGTTTGCAGCGTGTTGAGTGCGAAGTGCTTTTGCAGCAACAGCAGCGCGCCGTTGATGACAGCGATATCGTATCCGAACAGGAGTCCGGCGCAGGCCGCCACGGTCGCCAGAAATGCAGCATACATGGGGCGCACCGCATCCGTCGATGCCGGGACAACCCGCGGAGACGCCGTGACGATGGCGGCCATGGCTACACCGGGACCGGCTTAGCTGTGAATTGCCGTGCGAGTTGAACGGCGGCACTGGCGGTCTCGCCGTATGCGTCTGCGCCAATCTCGTTTGCGAACTGTTGCGTCACCGGGGCGCCACCGACGAGGACCTTTACGCGATCACGCAGTCCTGCTTCTTTCAACGCGTCGATGGTCGCTTTCATCGACGGCATCGTCACCGTCAGCAGCGCGGACAGGCAGACGATCTCCGCCCCTTTGTCACGGATGGCGGCAACGAACTTTTCAGGCGCGACATCGGCGCCGAGATCGATCACCTCGAAGCCTCCGCCTTCGAGCATCGACGCGACGAGGTTCTTGCCGATGTCATGGAGGTCGCCCTTCACCGCACCGATCGCGACACGTCCGGCGGGTTGCGCGCCGCTGGCCGCGAGCAGCGGCCGCAGGATCTCCATCGAGGCCTTCATCGCGCGGGCGGAAAGCAGCAACTCGGGCACGAAGTAGTCTTCGGCTTCGAAGAGCCGGCCGGCCTCGTCCATGGCGGGGATCATGGCCTCGGTGATCAGCCGCATCGGTTCGATTCCCTCGTCGAGAATTTCGCGCGTGGAGGCCGCGGACGATTTCGCGTCGCCCTCGAGGACCGCTGTGTAGAGACTGGTGAAATCCGCCATTTTGCTTGCGTGCCTCCTTGGTTGTGTCGCGTCAGGACTTCCCGCTGCCGGCCGAGAACTCGCGTACGGCATCGAACATGGCGACGACGTTTTCGACTGGCGTTCCGGCCTGGATGTTATGGATCGCGTTGAAGACGAACCCGCCGCCGGGCGCGAAGATTTCGCAGCGCCGCAGCACCTGTTCTCGGACCTCGGCCGGGGTTCCGAACGGCAGCACCTTCTGCGTGTCGACGCCGCCGCCCCAGAAGACGAGGCGGTCGCCGTAGCGTTCTTTGAGCGGACCGGGCTCCATGCCCGCCGCCGAACATTGCACGGGGTTGATGATGTCGATGCCGGCGTCGATGAAGGAATCGTAGAAACGCACCACGGATCCGCAGGAATGTTTGAAGCACTTCCAGGACGTGTTGCGGTGGATCCAGCCGCAGATCTCCTGGTAATAGGGCAGCCAAAGATTGCGGAACGTTTTCACCGAACAGAAGGAAGAGGTCTGCGTGCCGAAGTCGGTTCCGCAGAGGAAGACGGCATCGACCGTATCCCCGATGCGTTCGTGTACACGAGCAAGGTTCTGCAGCGCGATCTGGGTCTGGGCGCGATAGATCGCGTGGATATACTCGGGACGGCTGGCGAGCGACATGTACCACTCGGGGATGTCGCGAATGCCGCGCGGATCCTTAAGAAATGGCGCCGGCACGAGTGCGATATCGCCAAGCGAGGTACCGCCGAAGTTGGCGATGACGGCGCGGCCGGATTGGTTGGCGGCGGCGACATCCGCGGCGATCGAGTCCAAGTCGTCGCCGGTGAGCAGCTTGAACTCTTCGAGATTATCGGCGGGATCGAGGCTGTTCTCGTCGAAGTACTTCTGCCGGATGATGGTGTCGAAGAAGTGGAAGCCGCGCGGCATGCGGCCGCTGGGAGCCGCGGTCGTGTCGCCTTCCGGATAGATGAGCGTGTCCCCGGTGGCGTCATCGACGGTGACGCGGAACTTTTCCGGCACAAGCACAGGGAGGCCGTTGAAGGTCCACTCTTTCCAGTTCTCGTTCGGAAATCCAAAAAGGGTCTTGCGGCGGAAGACGCCTTCGACGTCGAGGCCCAGGGCGGCTTTGAGATCCTCGTCGATCCAGCCGAGCATCTGATACGGCTCGTGGACCTTCACCGGGCGTCGTTCGAGTCCGTAGTACTCCCGCAGGGCCGCGACGACGCTGACGTGGATGCCGGTGACCGAAGTGGATCCAAAGTCGATGGGCGGCCGGTCCGGGGTCCGGTGTGCGAGGGTGTCCAGAACGCGCTGCTTCGACTTGCTCACCACCGGTGACGCCGCGGTCATACGATGCTGCTCCTGTGGGAGCCTCTGATGCAATCCGAGGGCCATGGCGGCGGGGCGGAAAACGTCCCAGTTGGGGCGCAGATTGGGGCATACGGCACAGGCTGGTTTCGCGCCCGGTGGCGGGACACCCAGCTTGCGTGATGTCAGCGGGCGACCGGGATGATGGCGTACGGAGTCTCGACGTCGAGGTCGGGATAGTTGCGGCCGTTGCCGTTGCGGTCGATGGCTTCGACGAAATACATGAGGTCCCACTTGGGGACGATGAAGGACCCCGGGATACGAGCGGTGAAGGTCTTCCCGCCGGCGTCAGGTTTCATGTCGACGGTTGCGTAATCCTCGACTTGCGTGAGATGCCGGTAGCGAAGGCGCAGCGATCGGATGCCCGGGGCTTCGGCGGAAATGACGAGGTCCACGCCCGGGCGTGCTTTGGCGGTGACGGACAGCAGGCGAACTTTCGGAGGTTCATTGCGCGCCGGAACCTGTGGCGCCGGGGAAGCCTGCGCGGCACTGAGCGACTGACGCTCGGCAACCAGTTTCGTGAGCCCGGCCTCGAGATTCTGAAGTTCTTCGTTCCAATGGCGCGGGAAGCCGACGCGATGGACGCCGAAGGCGAGGTCCGAATTGTAGACGTCGCCGGCAGCCTTCACGATCTGCCTCCACGCTTCGGTCGCGGTGCGCTCCTGCTCGATTGCGCGATCGAACGCCGCCGTGGATTTCGTTTCGCGATAGAGGTTGTAGTCGACCGCGCCGTTCAAGCGGGCGGCGTGGAAGCGGGCGAGCCACGCGAGGATTCGCAAGTCAGCGATGGTGGTGGCGACCTCGGCGGACTGCTGTGCCGCGCCTTGCGCCCGTGCGACTTGGGCGAGGATCTCGTCCGAAACGGACTGGAACCAGCGGCTGGTTTCGCCCGGACGGCGCATCGAGGTAGATGACCCTGCGATCAGTTCTTTGGCCGCATCGCGCGGACTTTGAAATTGCTCGATGTCCGATCCCTCGGCGGTCGTCGCGAACTGCGGGAGGTCACCCTGCCGCATCATCTCGGCCCAACCGCGCGTCGTCGGGAACAACTGATAGCGGTAGCTGGCGGCAACAATGCGCGGCACGACGCGGCTCGCTGCGTGCAAGCCCTTCATGAGTGCGGGTCCCGCTTGCGGGCCGAAGCGGCGGATGAACTCCTGCTCCCAAACTTCGGCGGATGTTTGCGGATTGTAGGCGACGCGTCCCCAGACCTGATAGAAGTGCCAGTAGCGTTCGAACTCATATTGGTAGAAGCGATGCGGCGGCGTGTGGATCGCGAACGGTTGCTTGTCGTGTGGTTCGCCGAGCATTTTGGTGGCGAGCATTTCGTTCACGTCGATGCTGTTGCCGTCGTAGAGGCGCGCCGTTTCAGCGAAGCGGCGCACGTATTCAGGGTCGCCCCACAGCAGCAAGCGAGTGGATCCGCCGCTCCACAAGCGCCAATGGACACGGTAACGCTGCGGGTAATTGAGGAGGTCCGCGTAGCCGTGCCGGCGGCCTGACTGATCCTGGCGATTGATGTGCGTGGGATGAAAGGGCAGGCCGATCTGTTCCATCCAATACTTGGTTTCGACGCGCGCCCGCAGGCCCTGCTGCAGCGCGTCGTCGATGATGGAATCCGGTAGTTCCTTAGCGCGAAGCGTGACACGCAACCCGGGCTTGGCTTTGGCGAGCATGCTGAAGACTTCGTGCCAGAAGCCGGACATCTCTTCGGGCTTGAGGCCGGATTCCGCGTGCATGCGAAACTCGATGCCATCGATTTCCGGAAAGACTTCGACGAAGCGGCGCAGCGCAGCTTGTGTGTACCGGGTGAGGTTTTCGGTGGTGACTCCCGCGACGAGACCGGGGACCTCTTTGCCTACAGTATCCGACGCGCCTTCGATGCCGCCGCCCTGCACGCCGCCGCGATAGATGTGGTCCCAGACAGCGGGAATCACGTCGACGCCGCGTTCGTGCGCGATGCGGATCAGCGTGTGCAACGCGGCCGTGTGGCGTTGCTGCTGTTCGCGCGTAATGCCGACGAGCCGGACGTCAGGGAATCCGGGCACGTCGAAGAAGTACGGATACAAAGGCGCCATGAATCCGCCGTTCTCGTAGCCGAAGATGATGGTGAAGGTGTTGATGCGGCTGGCGGCAAGCAGGTCGAAGTAGCGTAGCCAGTAGTTCTCGTCGAAGAGGCGGCTTTCGAAGTAGGCGCGATGCATCGTGTACATCGAGACGCCGCGCTCGGGGAGGTACGGCGTTTCGCTCGTATCGCGGACCCAACGGAAGGGATCCGCGGCCGCCTTGCCCGCCCAGGCGACACGGTTCGCCACATCGAGCGCTGCGTACATCAATCCGCGAGCGTCGCCGCCGCAGAGCGCAACGGCGGGCTTACCTTGATGGCGCGTGCGGCGGATGACGACGGACTGAGGTCCCGCGGCGGTCATCCCCGGCTGGCATCCGACGAGGACGGCGTGGTCGCCTGCACTGGCCGCGATGATCTCGTGACCTTGTGCTTCGAGTGCAGAGCGAAGTTGCGCCACGCCGTGACGCGCGGGCGCCCCGGCCGCATCGCCGATGAATGCGATCCGCGCGGCATGCAGTTGGGCCGTTGCAGCAAATCCCACGATGAGAAGGAGGCGCGACATAGCGATCCTACGTTATCACCGGTTCCCCGCAAGGTGTGCCACCTGTTCGACAATGGTCAGACATGAATCACCGGAACCTGTTTCTCTGGTCCATCACCGCCGCGCTGGCCGGTTTCCTTTTTGGGTTCGACACGATCGTCATATCGGGGGCGGAACAGAAGATCCAGGCGTTATGGCAATTGGATAGCGTGATGCACGGGCTATGCATGAGCGCGGCATTGTGGGGAACCGTGATCGGATCGCTGGTCGGAGGCTGGCCTACGGAACGCTTCGGCCGGCGGCAGACGCTCATCTGGGTGGGCGGGATCTATTTCGTTGCGGCCATCTGGTCCGCACTGGCAGGCGAGCAGTATTCGTTCATGGCCGCGCGCTTCCTCGGCGGACTCGGCGTCGGCGCATCGACCATCGCGTCACCACTGTACATCTCGGAGATCTCGCCGGCGCGGATGCGCGGACGGCTGGCGGGCATGTTCCAGTTCAACATCGTATTCGGCATCCTGGTTGGGTTCGTTTCGAATTATTTCCTGGGACAGTACCTGCCGGAGGACGTCGCATGGCGATGGATGCTGGGCGTGATGGCGGTTCCCGCGGTGCTGTACACGCTGATGTCGTTGAGCCTGCCGGAGAGTCCGCGGTGGCTGATTGTTCACGCGGGCCGGCGGAACGAAGGCAATGCCATCATCCGGCGGATCAATCCCGAGTTTTCGGACGCCGAGGTGAAGGAGTTCGCGGATTCAATCGAGGCAAGCGCGGGAGACCGGTCTGCACCGGTAGCGTTTTTCACGTCGCGCCTGCGGACCCCGATCTTGCTGGCGTTTCTGATCGCCTTCTTCAACCAGCTTTCGGGCATCAACGCGATTCTGTATTTCGCGCCGCGCATCTTCGAGTGGACCGGACTCGGCAAGAGCGCCGCGCTATTGCAGTCTGTCGGCATTGGCGTCACGAATCTGATCTTCACGTATGTCGGGCTGTGGATGATCGACCGGCTTGGGCGTCGCACGCTGCTCTATATCGGATCCTTCGGCTACATCGCGTCGCTCGGCCTGTGCGCGTGGGCGTTTCAGGCCGGCAATTTCAGCATCGTACCGATTTGCATCTTTGCGTTCATCGCCGCACACGCTGTGGGACAGGGCGCGGTGATCTGGGTGTTCATCGGCGAGATCTTCCCCAACCGCAGCCGGGCCGCGGGCCAGACGCTTGGCAGTTTCACGCACTGGTTCTTTGCGGCGACTTTGACACTGGTGTTCCCCAAGATGGCGGAGGCACTGCCGCCCGCGTCGATCTTCGGGTTCTTCTGCTTCATGATGTGCCTGCAGTTGCTATGGGTGAAGTTGATGGTTCCGGAAACGAAGAACGTCCCGCTCGAAGAGATGGAAAAGCAACTGGGCATCGTGTAGCGAAGATGCGTAGTGTAATGGAAGCATGACAAAGATCAACCGCCGGAAACTGTTTTCGGCCGTGTTGGCAGCAACAGCTCTGACAGCCAAGGATCACGGCCAAGGAAAAGGTAAAGGAAAGGGTAAAGGCAACAGTGGTGGTGGCGGCGGCGTGGTGTTCGCGTTCGGACCGCAGGATACGCGCATCATCTACGACTACTATCATCCGGGCGGAGGTTCCGGGTTGCCTCCGGGATTAGCGAAGCGCGGCGGCGATCTGCCTCCAGGACTGCAGAAGCAATTGCAGCGCAACGGCACGCTACCGCCCGGCCTGCAAAAGAAACTCGCACCCTTCCCCGTGGAGCTCAATGGACGCCTCGGACCCGTTCCGGGAGGATGCCGGCGCGTCACGCTGGGAACCTGGGCTTTATTGGTTCAGGATTCGACGAATGTCATCCTCGACATCATCGACCTGACCCGCCGCTAACGGGCGCCGCCGGTCGGCATCATATTGCGAATCGCGGCGATCTTCCACTTGCCGCCTTCGCGCTTCATCACAAAAGTGCTCCACATGCGGCGCGCCTGCGTGTTGTCGCCGGAGATCGTGTAGCGTCCATCGGCGATCGCGACATCTTTGGAAAGAAAGCGTACCGTCTCGATTTCGACCGTGCGCTTTCCTGTTTCGCGAGCGGAACTGGCAAGGGTTCCATCGACCAGCGACGATTGGCCTTTGCGCCACTCGCCGGACGACACCAGTTGGTCGGCGTCGGCGGTGAACACAGTCGCCAGTGTTTTCGGATCCTTCTTTTCACGCGCTTCGAGATAGGTCTTGACGACCGCACGGATCTCTTCGTCCGGCGTGGAAGCAGCCTGCATGGACACGATGGCGGCAAAAGTCAGAGTCAGGAAGCGGCGCATACATTCATCATCCATGATCTGCAGCGGTTGGGCTGGGTTTGTGCACCTGAAAGGCGAGCCATGTCGCGAGGATCGCCATCACGGTGAACACGATTTCGACGTGCGCGTGCGCCCAGGACTTCGGGGATTGCCACACGAACGGAGGCAGCCACGATTTGAGGTGTGAGTCCACGGTGGAGAACCAGGTGAGGAAGAGGAACATCCAAAGAAGTTCTCCCCGCTTCCTGTCCACGAGACTGAACAGTGCGAGCGAGATCGCGACGACCGCAGACCAGAGAAGGGCTTGGTTCCAGTCCGGGCGGCTTTGGAGGAAGTCCACGGAGAAGGCGATGCACGTTGCGGAGATCGCGATTTGCCAGGCGAGACGCGAGTGCCATGCGGCGAGGGGCAGCAGGATGGCGCCGGCGACCGTGTAGGTGAAGCGATAGCCGAGTCCTTCTTCCGCCGCGACAGTGAGTGGAGCGAGCGGGAGAAGCAGCAGCAGCGAAGTCCACGACGGCTGACCTTGTGGCGCGGCGGCAAGCTGGTCTTTACACTTCCAGCAGGCGAATGCCAGCGCGGCGCCGAACAAATAGCCGAAGGTGAACTCCATGATCTTCCACCAGTCGACGGGCGTTTGGATGCCGGACGTGCGGCCGAGGGCGTTGATCCAGCCGCCGATGCCGAAGCCCGCGCCTCCGCCAACGCAGGCGATCCAGGCAAAGTTCCAGGCAACGCGGCTGCGCACGACGAAGAGGAACGCGAGTGCGCCGAGCAGGAGCCCGGCCCAGATTTCCACGCGCGGCTTGTTGACGGGATCCGAGAAGTAGATCAGCTTGGGTTCGTTGATCAGTTTCCAACCGGCATAGCAGGCGAGCATCAGGGCGCCGCTGCCCGCGAGGATCCGGCGCAAGGGTGGAGGATGCAGGCCGCAGGCGATGACGGCGCCGCCGAGCAATCCCCAAATCGCGCCTTTGAGCGTAAGGCCGAGGAGTCCCCAGGCGGCGGTCTCGTCGTGCAGGGTGAGGCCGATGGTTTGACCGTACGTCATCTGCCCGCCGAAGCCGACACCGACAGCGCCGAAGGCCGCGGCGACGCCGTTGGCGGGCCCATCTTCCGCGCTGGTGCGGCGCAGCAGCAGGCACAGCGCCATCACGACCATCGCGCCGGGGATCATAGCGCCCAGCGGACCTCCGCCGATGAAACCGCGCAACCCCCAGCCGAGCGACATGGTCACGGCGGGCAACAGGATCCAGACAGCAGGCGACCGGTTAGACAACTTTGTTCCGCAACACTCCGATGTTCTCGATATCGACTTCCACGACGTCGCCGCGATTCATCTTCTTCGTTGTCTGCGGGGTGCCGGTGAAGATGATGTCGCCGGGTTCGAGCGTCACATAGCGGCTCGCGAACTCGACCATCGTGGGACAGTCGAACAACAAATCCGACGTGTTTTGTTTTTGCACGACTTCGCCGTTGAGCCGCGTCTGCAGCAGCAGATTGCCGTAGTCGACGCCGCGAACGACCCAGGGTCCGACGGGACCGAAGGTGTCGGATCCTTTCGCGCGCCACCATTGCAAATCCTTGTTCGGACCGTTCTGCCAGTCGCGTTCGCTGACGTCGTTGCCGCAGGTGACGCCGAAGATCGCGGCCTTGGCCTGTTCGCGATTGGCGTTGCGAAGCTTGCTGCCGATGACGATGACGAGTTCGCCTTCGTAGTGCGTGTTCTTCGAATCTTTGGGGATGACGATTTCGCCGCCGGGATTCTGCAGGCACGTGGTGGGCTTGTAGAAGAGTTCAGGATTCTCTGGCGGCTTACGATTGCCGATGTGGCTCTTGTAGTTGAGGCCGACAGCGAGGATCTTGGGCGGATCCACCGGGGCGAGCAGGGTGACCTTCGACAGCGGATGCGTCGCGCCCTTCGGCTTGTCGTACCTCAGGTAGCTGCCGGGGAGTTCCCGCACGGTGTCGCCATCGAGAACGCCGTAAGCGACCTTCGATCCGGCTTGAAAGCGGACGTATCGTGTGACGCCGGCTTTCGCAGGCGTTTGCGCGAGTGCAGCGGCGGCTGTAGTCAGGAAGATATCTCGGCGGGTCATCTTTGACAAGATACACCAAAACCCGCCGCGTGCCTGACGTCAGAGTCCGATGCCGAAGCCGATCGAGACTTCGTTTTGCTTGAGCGCGCCACTGGCGCCGTCGAAACCGAA
>CAZVKC010000062.1:11755-43709 GCA_964627455.1 uncultured Solibacteraceae bacterium
AGCCGATCGAGACTTCGTTTTGCTTGAGCGCGCCACTGGCGCCGTCGAAACCGAACGGCTTGCCGGTGACGTACTGCCGCGCATCGACGCGCAGCATCCAGATTTCGCCGATGCGGAATTTGATGCCGGCGCCGTAATTGACGCCGATCTTGGAGTTGCCGCCGCCTGAGAGGGCGGAATAGCCGGGATAGACGAAGTTGCTGAAGTGCGCGCCTCCGGCGGCAAAGGGCCGGATGCGGGAGCCTTCTTTGGTGGCGTACAGCAGGAACGCGTAACTGCCCGTGTGGATCGCGGTCCGCAAGCCATCCTGCGGCGGATCGACCAGGAAACCCGTGCGGCTGTAGGCGTATCCGATTTCGTGACCCGTGTACAGGTTGGGATTCAGCGTCAAGCGGAAGGCAAGCCGAAAGCCGTTGTCGAGCGATACGTCCGTGGAGCCGGAAGTCCCGAGCAACGCGTTCTGCAGCCGCGAAACGCCGCCACTGACGGAGACTTCTGTATTCTGAGCAGATCCAATCGATATCGTGGTTAGAAAAAGCAGGAAAATCGGGATGGTTCGCACGCCCGGTTGGACGGCGTTATTCCGCGGCTAGTTTCACTTGCTGCAACATCCGCCAGGCCCGGTGATACTTGGCGAGCCGGTCGAGATCCTTGGGCGCGAGTTCGCCGCCAATGCGCAGGATGTTCATGTTGTCTTCGAGGTCCGCGAGCTTCACCTGGCGCGCAACCGGATGCAGTGCAGCACGGCTTACGAAATCCATGTAATCCTCGCCATCCCGCTTGGTCACGCAATCGAGCGCGAACAGCACGTCATCGGAGAAACCTTCGGTCGATAATCCGTCGAGAGTCCACTCCGTGTCTTCGACCACGTCATGCAGGATCGCGACGATCTTGGCTTCGATGCTGTCGAGGCGCATCATCATGCGCAAGGGATGCAGGATGTAAGGGGCTCCGGTCTTGTCCACCTGGCCTTCGTGGGCCAGCGCGGCGAGCGCAATCGCGCGTTCGAGGTTCGCCATACCCCATGTTATCTTTCGAGCATGTCGGGACGGATGCGACTCATCCCCATTCTGTTATTCGGGCTTTATTTCGTCTATTACTACTTCAGTCATCGCGAGCGAGTGCCGATGACCGGGCGCAAGCAACTGGTCGACATGTCACGTGAACAGGAAGCGCGTTTGGGCCTGCAATCGTACATGCAGGTGTTGCGAACGTCGCGCGTGGTGCGGTCCGGACCGATGGTGGACCGGATCAAGGCGATCGGGCAGCGGATCGCGAAGGTTTCCGACGACCCAGGCTTCCAGTGGGAGTACACGCTCATCGAATCGAACCAGGTGAACGCGTTCTGCCTTCCTGGCGGGAAAGTTGCAGTGTACACGGGCATCCTGCCGGTCGCCGCCAATGATGACGGGCTCGCCGCAATCATGGGGCACGAGATCGCGCACGCGATTGCTCGTCACGGCGCGGAACGCATGGCGCAGCAGCGATTGATGCAGATTGGTACGCTGGCCGCGGGCGTCGCCGTGAGCGACATGGATCCGCAAAAGCAGCGCGCGGTGATGGGGGCGTTGGGAATCGGCGGGCAGTTCGGCATCATGCTGCCGTTTTCGCGGTCGCATGAATCCGAAGCCGATTACATGGGGCTGATTTACGCAGCCAAGGCCTGCTTCGATCCGCGCGAGGCTCCGAAACTGTGGGTCCGCATGGCGCAGGCGAGCCGGGGGCAGCCGGCGGAGTTCATGTCGACGCACCCGAGCCACGAGACGCGCATCCGGCAGCTACAGAAGTGGATGCCGGAGGCGCTGGAGAACCGGGCCAAGTACTGTTCCGCGAACTGACCTCAAAAGAATTTGCATCTTTCGCCAGCGGCGCGGAGTCTCTAGATCATACAAGGTGGGTACAGGCGGCCTGCAGGCTTCGAGTCTCGGTCGCCTTCCTTTTTTGCGGGGACCCCTAGGACAGGGTCAACAAGACCTTGCCGGATCCATCCTCATACGCTTCCGCCATTTCGAAGGTCGACTGAATCGAGTCGAACGGCTTCTTGTGCGTGATGACGGGCGCGAACTTCTTCGGGAACGCCGACAGCAGATGGATTGCGCGCTCGGAATCGTGATTCGAGCGGCGCACGTTGTAGAAGAAGAGTTCCTTGCGGCGCATCACGTGGAACTCCAGGTCGATCTTCGCTTCCGACGGAATGCCGGTGATCACGACGCGTCCGCGTGAGCAGGCGAGATGCAGGCTCTCGTTGATGGATCCATCTTTGGCAGCACAATCGAACACCGCGTCAACGCCGCGTCCTCCGGTTTCGGCGAGGATCGACGTCACGACGTCCGGGCCCTTCGGCAGCGCGACATCCGCGCCCATATCGAGAGCCATCTGACGGCGATGCGGCAGCGGATCCGTGGCCCAGATGCGGCGGGCTCCATTGATTCGCAGCATCGCGATGGTCAGCAGGCCGATTGGTCCGCAGCCAAGAACAACGGCGGTCTCGCCGGGCTGCACATTCGCGAACTCCATCGAGTGCAGCACCACGGCGAGAGGTTCGATGAGCGTACCTTCCGCCATGCTGATGTTCGAGGGCAGCGCGAGCATGTTGTGCACCGGCAGGTCGACGAGGTCGCGGAAAAAGCCGGGTTCCTGCGGCGTGCTGAGAAAGCGCAGGTTCGAGCACACGTTGTGCCGGCCCTTCATGCAGAACTCGCAGTGATAGCAGTACAGCGCCGGCTCTAACGAAACGCGATCGCCCTTCGACCAGCCGTGCGCCGTCTCGACAACGACGCCTGTAGGCTCGTGGCCCAGCACCATCGGATAGACGCACGGCACGTCGCCGATGCCGCCTTCGCCGAAGTAGTGGAGGTCCGAACCGCAAATGCCGACGGCGTTCGTGCGCACACGCACGTGTCCCGCAGGGATCGGACCGGGATCGCGCTCAGAGATTTCGAAGCGTCTGTGGGAAGTTAAGGAAGCAACTCGCAAGATGCTTCCAGTTTACTTCTTGAAGAGACTATCGAATGCGGCTCGGGCATCCTGCGCATTGCGGGGGCGATCATCGTAGCGAGGCGATTGCTCGCGACGAGGGTTGTCACCGTGGAAGCCGCCCAAGGCGCCGTTGGCCTGGAACAATCCGGCCGAAGGTCCCTGAGTCTTGACTTCGCGCGCCACCGTCACGCGGGGACTGAACATCTCGCACTCGTTCACCAGGTCCTTGCCCGCAATGCGGACGGCAATCGGCTTGAGGCACTGGAAGCGAGTCGAAGGCTCAAAATGCGCGCACTGTTTGCAGCAATGCAGGGCCGCGTTGCACTTCGGGCAATTTGCCTTGAAGTCGACGCCGGCCGGCAGAGTGGTGGCGCAGTTATAGCATCGGGACGCGGTCACAGTCTGCACCAGCCGGGGGAGGCGGGGCCCGGTGATGTCGATCGAGGGACGCGGCCCTTGCTGGCGCGGCTTTTGCTGTTGGGAATCGCGGCCGCCGCCATTCGAAGACTGGCCCGCGGAATCCTGATAGCCGCGCTGTTTGTATCTACGGTCTCCGTCCATGAGTTCGAGAACTACTCCTTAGTCGGACGATTTTCTATCAGCCACCAGAGTGGCGGCAGGTATCTTTTGGACGCGTCAGGCGCGGATCGGATGGGTACAGGTACACCTTTGGCTGCGACGACGTGTATGGCTCCGGTTGGAAGGAACACGCTGGAAGACACCGGACGTAGAGTTGTCCGGGCTTATCCGTTCATCGCCCGCCGCGACATTGCGGCTGGACCATGCATCATAGCTGCGTCCGGCGCTTCCCGCCGGATGCGGCTCCCGATCTTCTCCGTACTTGACGTTACCCCATCACGCCTGCTGTTCGACCCATCTGTGGTCACAGTCCAACAACAGTCCGTGAAACCACAACACTACCATTTTGTTTTGACGGTGACAAGGGGGCTTTTAAGCAGTGGTGGGAAGGGTTGGAGGCGCGGGTCGGAATCGAACCGACGAATAAGGGTTTTGCAGACCCTGGCCTTACCACTTGGCTACCGCGCCGGACTCCAAGTTTGACGGTATCGCGAATGAGCGTTGTATGTCAAACCGCGCGGCGCGAATGACAGTCCGGTTACCATGTGATTCGTGCCTGCTTTCCGTCAGCCTGTGCTCATCTACAACCCGGTCGCGGGGAAGTTGAAACGCAACGACCAGCGCTTGTTGCGCGAAACGGTGGCGGCATTGCGCGAAGCCGGCGTGGATCCGAAACTCGCACCGACGACAGGTCCGAAAATGGCTGGTTCGCTGGCGCGGCAGGAAATCGACAAGGGAGCGGACCTCATCATCGGACTCGGCGGCGACGGCACGATCAACGAAATCGCGTCCGGCGTGATCGGCACGCAGACGCCGCTGGCGATCCTGCCTGGTGGGACGGCGAACGTGTTGTCCATCGAGACCCGCGGCGGCACGAATGCAGTGAAGGCCGCACGCAAGTTCGCGTCGCGCGTCCCCAAGCGCATGGCCGCGGGCGTGGTGCGAATGGACGGCGACTCCGCAAAACACTACTTCATGGCGATGACCGGCGTGGGACTCGACGCGCGCATCGTGCACGACGTGATGCCGGGACTGAAGAAGGCGACGGGCAAGTTCGCGTATTGGGTCGCGGGATTCCAGCAGTTCATGCGGCCGCTGCATTCGGTGTTCACCAACAGCAGCGATTCGAAGTACGGATTCGTGCTGGTGAGCCGCGTGCGGAACTATGGCGGCGATCTCGAGATCGCGCGGCAGGCGTCGCTGCTCGGCGATGACTTCCAGGTGGTTTCGTTCCGGGGGACGAATCCGCTGCTGTACACGTTCTATATGGCGGGCGTGGCGATCCGGCAGCACCGCTTTCTGCCCGGTGTCGAGATGCGGCGCGCACAGCGAGTGGAGTTCCCGAAGCCGGGCGCGTACATCCAGATCGACGGCGAACTGGCGGGGATGACGCCTGCGGTGGTCGAGATTCTGCCGGATGCGTTGACCCTGCTGGTCCCGCCCGAATTCAAAGGCTGAAACTTTCTTGGGAACCATTTGCGGGTTGCTCCGTATACTCCTTTAGTTCAACTACAGGAGAGAGGCCCATGGCCGCAGCCACTGAATCCCGCGAAGTATTGCCCGGCACGCTGGACCTGATGGTCCTGAAGACGCTTGATACGTTGGGTCCCACACATGGGTATGGGATCGCGCAACGAATCGTGCAAATCTCCGACGGGATCCTCGATCTCAACCAGGGCTCGCTTTACCCTGCCCTGCTACGCATGGAACAGCGCGGCTGGATTTCGAGCGACTACGGGATCTCCGAGAACAATCGAAAGGCGCGGTTTTATTCGCTGACTGCGGCGGGGCGCAAGCGCATGCGGACCGAGGTCGAAAATTGGCTGGGGATGGTCGAGATCATGAACCGCCTGCTCGCGGGCACGGCGGCGGAGGGCTAACGCGCATGCGTGTACTTTTCGAACGATTGCTCGGATTCCTGCGCGGCTCGCGCGCCGCGGACCGTCGCATTGCCGAAGAAACCGAATTCCACCTCGCGATGCTCGAAGAAGAAAACATCCGGCGCGGCATGACGCCTGCAGAAGCACGCCTCGCGGCACGGCGCGAGTTCGGCGGCGCGGCGCAGATGCAGGAGGAGTTCCGCGACCAGAGCGGCTTGCCTGTGCTGTCGTCGATTTGGAAAGACATCGTGTTTGCCTGGCGCGCAGCGTCGAAGACGCCGGGCGTGACACTGCTCATCCTCTTCACCCTGGGCCTCGGCATCGGCGCGAACACCGCGATTTTCAGTTTCCTCAACGAACTGCTGCTGCGGCCGCTGCCGTATCCGGAGGCTGCGCGCCTGGTCCACATCGGACGCAACTGGGACGGCGAAGCCGGCGCGACCGGACCTCGCGATTATGCGATGATCCGCGACAAGGCTCGTTCGTTCGAGGTCGTCGGGACCACCTTCATCAAACATGGCGAGAACATCGAAACACCCGGCCGGGCGCTGCACGTTCCGGGGTTGCAGGTTTCGGAAGGATACTTCCGGGCGCTCGGCATTTCGCCGATGTTCGGCCGCACCTTCACCCGTGAAGAGGATGTTCCGAATGGTCCGAAGACAGTCGTGCTGAGCCACAAGCTGTGGGTCGAATCCTTCGGCGGCGACGCATCGGTGATCGGTCAGGCGATGCGGGTCGGCGGCGTGCCACATACGATCGTCGGCGTGATGCCGCCGTCCTTTTCCGTGGATTCGGAAGTACAGCTATGGCTGCCGCTGCAACTCGCGATCACCAGCAACGACACGAACTACACGACGATCGCGCGCCTCGCACCCGGCGCGACCATGGAACAAGCCGCGGGCGAGGTCGAGACCCTGCTGCAGGAAGTGGATCGCCAGATGCTGCCAGCCGGCGTGACGCGCAAGGGACGCACGTCGATCGTGCAACTGCTGCGGGACGCGAACGTCAGCGAGTTCCGCAAGCCCGTGCTGCTGTTGTACGCGGGTGTCTGCGTGGTGCTGCTCACCGCCTGTATCAACGTCGCGAACCTGCTGCTGTCGAGGTCCGCGGCGCGCGCCAAAGAGGTCGCAGTGCGTGCGTCTTTGGGCGCCGGACGCGCGCGCATCATCCGGCAGATGCTGACAGAGAGCCTGCTGCTATCGCTCGCCGGCGGCGCAGTGGGAATCGCGATCGGGCAAGGTTTCATCTGGGCCCTGCGGACGCTCGTGCCGTACGAACTGCTACGGCACGTCGAACTCGATCGCACGACGCTGTTGTTCACCATCGCGGTGTCGGTGCTCGCGGGGATCCTCTTCGGACTCGCGCCCGCGCTGCATTCCCTGCGCATCGACCTCATTGGGACCTTGAAGGAGTGCGGATCCGGCGGCAAGAGTTCCGCAAGCCGTCCCGCTTTGCGGGGACGCAAGATCCTCGTCTTCGCGCAGGTCGCGCTCTGCACCGTGCTGCTGGCCGGCGCGGGACTGCTGATCCGCACGATCCTGAACCTCCGCGCCGTGGACCTCGGCTTCCAGCCCGCCAACGCCATTACGGCGCCGATGGCGATCAACAGAGACAAGCTGAAGGATCTACCGTCGTTACTGCAGTTCTACGAGCAGGCGATGCAGCGGGTCCGCGAGATACCGGGCGTGGCGTCGGTGGCGATCACCACGCAGTTGCCGGTGGAAGGACAGTTCAACCTGCCCGTCCAGTTGCCGGATTCAACTGAGCCCGAACGCAGCCGCAGCCTGCAGTTCCGCATCCAGACGCGCGATACCTTCGCGACGCTCGGTATGCGGATCGTCGATGGCCGCGACTTTCAGGCGTCCGACCGGCTTGGGTCGCAACCGGTGGCAGTGGTGAACGAGTCGTTCGCGCGCACGTACTTCCGCAGCAACGGCAACGCACTCGGTAAGCGGATCCAGTTCCGGCGGCTTCCCACGGTGTTCGTCATCACCGGCATCGTCAACGATGTCCGGGAGACAGGGCTGAAGAGTCCGGCGCCGCCCGTGGCGTACACGTTGTACGATCACACGCCGCAGCGGATCGTCGAGGTCGTGCACGGATTCGTGCCAGCGAAGTGGGTGGTGCGAGTCCAACCCGGCAGCGGGGATGTCGCAGGTCGCGTGCGGCAGGCGGTCGGGAACCTCGATCCGTCGCAGCCCTTCCAGGAGTTCCGGACCATGCAGTCGATGGTGTCGGGCACGATTCAAATGGAAGAGATGCTCATGATTCTCATGGCGGCGTTCGCGGGCCTGACGCTGGTGATGGTCGCAAGCGGCTTGTATGGGACCCTCGCCTACGGGGTCGCACAGCGGCGCCAGGAGATCGGGATCCGCATGGCGATGGGCGCCCGCTGGCACAACGTCGTTGGCATGGTGGCCGGCGAGGGCGTGGCGGTTGTGGCCTGGGGGATCGCGGCGGGCCTGGTGGCCAGTTTCTGGATGTCGAGCCTGATGCGCGGGTTCCTGTTCGATGTACCGGCGCTCGATCCGATGAGTTTGGGGGCGGCCGCGGTGGTCCTGCTGGCGGTCAGCGCACTGGCCGGCGCGGGGCCGAGTTTGCAGGCAACGCGTACCGATCCGCTACGCGCGCTGCGGGTGGATTGAAGCGTTTTCGTTCTACCATGAATCTAAGAACACATGCCATCCGCTGCGATCTCGATCCAGGATGAAATCCTGGACCTCAAAAGACGGCGCAATGCGATGATTCTGGCCCACCACTACCAGGTGGACGAGATTCAGGAACTTGCCGATCATATCGGCGACAGCCTCGAGTTGTCGCGCAAAGCCGAGCAATTCAAAGGGGATGTCATCGTCTTCTGCGGCGTCTGGTTCATGGCCGAAACGGCGAAGATCCTGAGCCCGAAAAGCATTGTCGTGGTTCCCGACCAGAAGGCGGGCTGCAGTCTCGTCGATAGCTGTACGGCCGAGCAGGTCCGCGCGGCGAAGAAGCGGCTTCCCGACCACGTCGTGGTGAGTTACATCAACACGTCGGCGGATGTGAAGGCCGAAAGCGACATCATCTGCACGTCGCGCAATGCCGTGGATGTGGTGAATTCGATTCCGGCCGAGAAGCCGATCCTGTTCCTGCCGGATATCAACCTCGGCAACTACGTGAAGCAACAGAGCGGCCGCGAGAACATGACGATCTGGCAAGGCGCCTGTATCGTGCACTCGACGTTCCTCGCACGGCGGCTGGAGAAGGCCCGCTTCGAGCATCCCAAAGCGCTGGTGGCGGCGCATCCGGAGTGCCCGCCCGACGTGTTGCGGCAGGCGGATTACATCGGATCGACCTCGGCGATCATCGACTGGTGCGTGAAGCAACCCGCAGCGCACGAGATCATCGTGATGACCGAGAGCGGCGTGTCGCATTCGCTGCACCGGCTGGCGCCGGACAAGCGGTTCTACTTCGTGGCGAACGAAAACTGCAATTGCAGCGAGTGCCCATACATGAAGATGAACACGCTCGAGAAACTGCGCGACTGCCTGGATTCGCTGGAACCGCGCGTGGAGCTTTCGCCGGAGCTGATCGAGCGGGCGCGCCTGCCGATCGACCGGATGCTGGCGCTGAAGTAGTTCTCATGGCTCTTCTCGACACTTTCGGACGCAAGCACGACAACCTCCGCATCAGCGTGACGGATCGCTGCAATATCCGCTGTTTTTATTGCATGCCGGAGGAGACGCCGGAGTTCGGTCCGCGGGAAGAGATCCTCACGTTCGAAGAGATCGAGCGGTTTGTGCGGGTGACGGTCGGGCTGGGCGTGCGGAAACTGCGCATCACCGGCGGCGAACCGCTGCTGCGCAAAGGCCTGCCGGATCTGATTTCGCGGCTGTCGGCGGTCGATGGCATCGAAGACATCGCGCTGACCACTAACGGCGTATTGCTGCGGCAGCAGGGGCAGGATCTGTACAACGCCGGACTGCGGCGGCTGAATGTCCACCTGGATACTCTGGACCGCGAGCGGTTCCGGCAGATCACGCGGCGCGACATGTTCGACCGCGTGTTCGACGGATTGATGTACGCGAAGGAACTGGGGTTCGGTCCGATCAAGATCAACGCGGTTGCGCATAAAGGCGTCGTGGATGAGGACATCGTGCCGATGGCGCGGTTCGGCCGGGAGAACGATTTCGAGATCCGCTATATCGAGTTCATGCCCCTCGATGCCCAGGGGATCTGGGATCGCGAGCGTGTGCTGTTCGCCGACGACATGATCGCGATGATTGAACGCGAGATTGGTGCGCTGGAAGCCATTCCGGACGCGGATCCGCGCGCGCCGGCGACCGAATATAAGTTCCGCGACGGGATTGGGCGAATCGGGTTCATCGCGTCGGTCAGCAAGCCGTTTTGCGGCAACTGCAACCGGCTGCGATTGACGGCGGACGGGAAGGTCCGCAACTGCCTGTTTGCGATGTCCGAGATGGACGTGCGCGAACTGCTGCGGCACGGCGGATCCGACGCGGAGATCGCGGACGTGGTGCGGCGGAATATCCACGCAAAGTGGGCGGGTCACCAGATTGGCGCGACGAAGTTCGTGCCTCCGCCGCGGCCGATGTACGCGATTGGCGGCTGATTCCTTAGAAGGCTTCGCCGAAGGTTCCCACAAATAGAGTCGAGGTCAGGTCCCGGCGCGTGCGCGCGGCGGGCGGATTCGGTTCGGCTGCGTAGCCGATGGCGAATGCGGCGATCGCTTCGTGACCCGCGGGGATCTGCAGGAGTTCCGACGCTTTGGCGGTGTCGAATCCACCCATCTGATGGACGTTGAGTCCTTCCGACTGTGCCTGGACGGTGAGGTGCGCCATGGCTTGCCCCGTGTCGTACTGCGCAAAGCGGTTGGGCTTGCCGTTACGGGCGAAGGAGAGGTTCGCGATGGCGATGCCGAGGACGGGGGCTTCGAGGGCCCAGGCGTTGCCGGGGAGGGACAACGTGCTTGCGAGGCGGGCGTAGGCTTCCGGGTGGAGGTCCCTGGCGGCGATCACGAAGCGCCAGGGTTGTTCGTTGAAGCAGGATGGGGCCCAGCGGGCGGCTTCGAAGAGGCGGAGGAGGATGTCGGCGGGGACGGAGCGGTCGAGGTAGTTCCTGGTGCTGTAACGTTCAGCGAGGAGTGGCGCAATCGAATGAGACATACCCCTGTAGAGATTCAGGGATTGTGGTCCAGGATGCAAGTTGAAAATAACAAAGCGGGATGGGTCTCAGCCCCATCCCGCTCAGATTACCTTCAATGCTCCGCGTAGTCGTGCGCGGATCCGGCCGAAAGGAGGAGTGAAGGCCGGATTTTGACTATCTCTGGCACTTCCGATTGTGCGTCTTACGACCGGGAAAGGAAATCAGCAAAGGCACTTAGGACCCGGGACCTTGGTACTATACACCCCAGCCAACACTCCAGGAGATCCCCGACGGGCAGAAGGGGTAATGGTTGGGACATTCCGGAATGTCCCTCGGTAGTCCTAACGGGATATCTGCGAGACCAAGTAGTCCACAACCCGCTCGAAGGGGTCGAATCCCCAGGCTTCGCCGATCGACGCGCGGAGATTCGAGTTCGCGTTCACGTCGTAGAAAACCAGACGGCCGTCCGCCGCCTCCAGGAACTCGATGCCGCCGACATCCAGCCCGCCGGCCGCCATGATCCGCTCACCGGCCGCAACCGCCTCCGCGGGGACCTCGAGGTAGGGGTAGAATTCCACAGGCTTCGCCGCAGGCTTGGCTGCCGGGATCTCGCAATGCCCGGCGCTGCCGTCCTCCGGATTGCACGCCACGGACGGGCACAAGTTGAACGCCCCGTGCGACACGACGCGCATCGCATACAGGAACTTCCCGCCGAGAAACTCCATCCGCACGATCCCCCGCAGCGGATCCGCCGCCGGGAAGTATTCCTGAAGCAGCAGTAAGTTATCGGGCAACCACAAATCCGGCTGATCTCGCAGCAGCGTGTGCAGTTCCGAGGGCTCGTTCAGCAGGAACATGCGCGCCCCGCTGCCGCCCTGTTCCGGCTTGACCAGCGCAGGCCAGCCGCCGGACCACCGCTGCAACGCAACCTCCGGGTCATTGAAAGCCAGCGACTTCGGATGCGCAATGTCCAAGCCCTTCAACAGCGCCGCCTGCGCGGACTTGCTGAGTTCCAGCGAAAACGCCCGCGATCCGTTCAGGACCCGCGCTCCACCCAGTTCCAGCGACCGCATCAATGACAACGCAAACGGCACCGCGCGCGTGTTGCCGCGCACATACGCGCTGGGGCTCGCCTGGTTGAAATACAGCGGGGCTTCGGGAACTGCGTCCGGATCGAACGCCGCCCGCTTCAGGTCGAACGGGGCATAGCGAACACCGCGCCGGTCCAGGGCCGCGAACAACGGTTTCTGCCACTCGGGATGTTCGTAGAGAACAACGAGATCAAACAACGCCATGCATATTAAGATAACGTTCAGTGACCAGACGATCCTTCCTTGGCGCAGTTTTTTCGTCCGCCGCCCTGACCGCAGCAGCCCAGCAAGGAGGCCGGACGCGTCCGAACATCCTGTTCATTCTCCCCGACCAGGTCCGCCCGCAGGACCTTTCCATCAACGGCGGCCAGAACGTCCCCACCCCGCACATGGACCGCATCGCGCGAGAAGGCGTCTCGTTCCCCAACGCGGTCTCGACCTGCCCCCTCTGCACGCCCTACCGCAGCATGATGCTCTCGGGACGCTATCCGACGCACACAGGGATGATCCTCAACTGGCTCGAGTCGAACCCCAACGATCCGTCGATCGCGCATTCGTTCCGCGCGGCCGGATACGGCACGGCCTACATCGGCAAGTGGCACCTCAACGCCGGCAAGATGAAAGAGGACGGTCTCTTCATGAGCCAGGAAGCCCGTGAACTCGAGGCCGCGGGCAACTACGCGAACCGTCCCAAGCGCGAGCAGGCGTATGTCGCGCGCAACCCCGAACCCGAGTACGTCCCGCCCGGACCCGCGCGCCGCGGCTTCGATTACTGGGCCGCTTACAACTTCCACACCGAGTTCCGCAGCGCCTACTACTACCGCGACACACCCAAGCGCCTGTTCTATCGCGATTACGAAACGGTCGGCGAGGCGGATCTCACCATCGAGTACATGCGCAGCCGCAAGGCCGCGAAACAGCCGTTCTTTGCCGTCGTGTCGCCGCATCCGCCGCATCAGCCATGGATCGAGGCTGCGTCGCCAATGGGGTATGTGAACCGCGTCCGCAACCCGCTGGTGACGCCGCCGAACGTCCCCGCCGATGGACCGAAGGCGCGCGGGGACCTCCGCTATTACTACGCGATGCTCGCCGCCGTCGACGACTCGGTCGGGCGGATCCTCGACGCACTGAAGGAATCCGGCCTCGAGGAAAACACGATCGTCGTCCTCAGCACCGATCACGGCGAGATGATGGGTGCGCACGGCCGCTGGGAGAAGATGGCGCCGTACGAAGAGGCGGTGCGCGTACCGCTGTTTATCCGCTGGCCGGGGCACATCCAGCCGGGCAGCAAGTCCGATGCGCTGGTCACCCCGATGGATCTGATGCCGACGCTGCTTGCACTCGCAGGTGTTCGCCAACCGCCACAGAAGATCGACGGCATCGACCTGAGCGCGCATGTTCTCGGAAAGACTGGTGGACGCGAGCGCGACGCCGTGCTCATGGCGAACTACTCGTCGCACTGGGATTACTTTCACACCGAGTGGCCGTGGCCGGAATGGCGTGCGGTTCGCACCAAACAGCATACGTACGTCAAGTGGTACGCCGGGCGCGAGGAACTCTACGACAACATCACGGATCCGTATCAGATGCGCGATCTCGTGAAGACAGACAAGCCGACGCTCGAGCGCATGCGCGCGAAGCTTGCGGAGTTATTGAGAGAGGCGCATGACGACTTCCGTCCCGGGCACGGCTATGCGGAATGGTTCGACAACGAGCGCAACGTACGGCGTACTGCCCTCGGCCCGGTGACGCGCTAATCAGAGCCGCGGCAGCGTGGCTTTCAGCAGGCGCACGAACGTGTCGCGGACCTGCAGTCCGACGGCCAGCACTTCTTCGTGATTGAGCTTCTGCGGCAACACGCCAGCCGCCATGTTGGTCACGCAGGAAATGCCGAGGCACTCGACGCCCATGTGATTCGCGGCGATCACTTCGCCGACGGTGGACATACCGACGAGATCCGCGCCGATCGCCCGCAGGTAGCGGATCTCCGCGGGAGTTTCGTATGAGGGCCCGAGCAAACCCGCGTACACACCTTGCAGCAGTTGTATTTTCTCTTCGGCCGCGGCCTGCAACGCAATCTCACGCATGCGCAGCGAATACGCTTCCGTCATGTCGGGGAACCGCGGACCCAGCGTCTCATCGTTTGGTCCACAGAGAGGATTCGCGCCCTGCAGGTTGATGTGGTCGGTGATCGCGACCAGCGCGCCTTGTCCGTACGACAGGTTGATACCGCCGGCTGCGTTGGTGAACACCATCTTCTTCACGCCAAGCTTCGCCAGCACGCGCACGCCGAACACCGCCTGCTGCGCCGTGTAGCCTTCGTACATGTGCGCGCGGCCGGCCATCAGGACGACGTTGAGGTCCCCGAGGCGGCCGAAGACCAGCTTGCCTGCGTGGCCGATCGCCGTCGACACGGGCCAGCCGGGGATCTCGCCATAGGGGATCGAGACGGCGCTCGTGAGTTCCTGCACGAATGCGCCGAGTCCGCTGCCCAGCACTACTGCGACGCTTGGCGTGACAGAGACGCGCGATTGAATGACAGTTACAGCGGTATCGAAGCTGCTCATACTTTTAGAGAAGCATGCCTGCGCCTATAAAAGCATGCCTGCGATGCAGGCGGACATGAAGTTGGCGAGGGTGCCGGCCGCGACAGCGCGTACGCCGAGACGCGCGAGGTCGGACTTGCGCGTCGGAGCCAGCGCACCGATGCCGCCAATCTGGATTGCGATGGAACTCAGGTTCGCAAAGCCGCACAGCGCATAGGTCGCGATGGTGAACGACTTCGGATCGAGCGTCGCTTTCACTTTGCCGAGATCCACGAAGGCGACGAATTCATTGAGGATCACGCGCGTGCCGAGCAGGTTGCCAATGGTCGCGCAGTCGTCATACTTCACGCCGAGCAGCCAGGCCACGGGAGCAAACAGCTTGCCGAGGATCCCCTGCATCGAGCCGGGCATCCAGCCGAGGAACGGCAGATCATGCATCCAGCCGAGGATCCCATTCACCAGCGCGATCAAGCCGAGGAACGCAATCAGCATCGCGCCAATATTGAGCGCAAGATGGAGACCATCACCAGCGCCGCGCGCCGCGGCATCGATGACGTTGACGCCGGGCTTCTCGACCTCGACCTTCACCGAGCCCAATGTTTCCGGGGTTTCCGTTTCGGGCATGAACATCTTCGCGAGAAGAATGGTCGCGGGCGCCGTCATGATCACCGCCGTCAACAGGTGCCGGATCTCGACGCCGGCGATGATCACATACGCGGCCATCACCGCGCCGGACACATGCGCCATGCCGGAGGTCATGATCGTGAAGAGTTCCGATTGCGTCAGGTTCGCGAGGAACGGTTTGATGGTCAGCGGCGCTTCGGTCTGCCCCATGAAAATGGACGCAGCGACGTTGGTGGATTCGGCGCCGGAGGTCCCCATCACCTTCTGCATCACCACCGCCATCGCTTTGACGAAGATCTGCATCACGCCGAAATAGTAGAGGATCGAGAACAGCGACGCGATGAAGATGACAATGGGCAGCACCTGGAACGCGAACACCACGCCGAACATGTCGGTCTTGACGCCGAGCTTGTCGCCAAAGACGAACTTCGAACCTTCGAACGAATACTCGATCAGGTGGTTCACCGCGACGCTGGCCTTTTGAAACACGAAGCCCGCGTCGGTGCGCAGCACGAGGAACGCGAAGACGAACTGCAGTCCGAGTCCCCACAGCAGCACGCGAGGCTGAATGGCTTTGCGATTGGAGGAGAAGAGCCAGGCGGAGGCGAGTATGACGGCGAGCCCCAAAAGACCAGTGAAACGATCCATCTAGGTGAGTTTAACCCAATGCAAACAATTCGGGCGGCCTCTTGTGCAAGGCCGCCCGTGATTGTTGTGGATTTCGTTTTTTCGATTAGCCGACGACTTCGAGGATGATGTCGCGCTCTTCCGGCGCGGTGGCCGAAATGCGGAACGCGTCTTCGATCATCTCCGCCGCTTCTTCGAGGCGATCTTCCTTGGTGTGGTAGATGCGGCAGAGCACGCCGCCCGATTCCACCTTCTGGCCGACCTTCACTTCGAGGATCACACCGACAGCCGGATCGATCGCCGCTTCCTTGGTGTCGCGGCCCGCGCCGATGAGCGTGCAGGCTCCGCCGATGTACTGGGCATCAATCGCGCTCACATAGCCGCCGCGCGGCGAACTGATCTCGCGGACACCCGTGGCGTTCGGCAGCAGTTCGAACCGGTCGAGCACCTGCGGATTGCCGCCCTGCGCCTGGATGACCTGCTTGAACTTGTGGTAACCGCCGCCGTCGAGCAGCTTCTTCTGCGCGAGTTCGCGGGCTTCTTCGATCGACTTCGCGACCTTGGCGAGGAAGATCATGCGGGCCGCGAGTTCGAGCGACAAACGGGTGAGATCCGTCGGACCCGCATTCTGCAGGGTCTGCGAGACTTCCATCACTTCGAGCGCGTTGCCGACTGCGTAGCCGAGCGGCTGGCTCATGTCGGTGATGAGAGCGGTGACGCGCTTGTCGAGACGGCGGCCAATGCCGACCATCATCTGCGCGAGACGGCGCGCATCGACTTGCCGCTTCATGAAGGCGCCGGATCCGACCTTGACGTCGAGCACCAGCGCATCGAGACCCACAGCGACCTTCTTGGACATGATCGACGAAGCGATCAGCGGGATCGATTCGACGGTCGCCGTTGCGTCACGCAACGAGTAGAGCTTGCCGTCGGCGGGCGCGATTTCCGGCGTCTGGCCGATGAAGGCCAAACCCATCTTCGCAACCTGCGCCTTGAATTCAGCCAGTGAAAGATTGGTGCGGAACCCTGGAATCGATTCGAGTTTGTCGAGCGTACCGCCAGTGTGTCCCAACCCGCGGCCCGAAATCATCGGGATCGTCACGCCTGCGGCAGCAGCAATGGGCGCGGCAATGAGGCTGGTCTTGTCGCCCACGCCTCCGGTCGAATGCTTATCGACCTTGATTCCCGGCAGATCGGAAAGATCGACGCGCTCGCCCGACGCAATCATGATGTCGGTCAGCGTGCTGACTTCGCGATCCGTCATTCCTGCAAAGTACACGGCCATCAGGAATGCGGCCATCTGATAATCGGGGATGGAATCCTGCGTGTATCCCTCGATCAGGAACGAAATTTCCTCGGCGGACAGCTCCTCGCCGTCTCTCTTCCGCTGAATGAGATCCAAAGTTCGCATGTGTAAACCTTTAGAATAGCATTACTTATGGAGGACGAAGGTCTTCCGCGGAGAGAACCAGAAGGGGTTGACGATTCCAGCCAGATCGGACAGGGGCAGCACGCCCGGTTTCAAGTCGATTCCCAGCACGTCGCGCATGTAACAGATTCGTTCCTGGCAACGCCTGTAACAGTCAGGATACTCCGCCTCGAGGCTCGCGAGGATATGTGTGTCCGCAATCGCGAACGTGTCTTCCATGCGCATCGAAGACCCGTACGTCTTCGATCCGGGAATGATGTCCGACTGCAGCAGCATGCCCGAATGTAAAGGGATTTTCGAACCTTCGTAGACCGGCGAACTCAGCCACTCCTCGTTGTGAATGAGGTGTCCGGCATTGAGGTACACGCCGAATTCCAAAAATGGAAGCCGCGCACGGATCAGGTCATGCAAGGCGCCACCCGATACGCCGGGCGCGAGCATCTCGAGCCATTCCACCGACGCGGCGAAGTACGGCGCGGCGAACTCCGCCACGTAATTCCTGACGCGATCCGGCAGTTCGGCTTCGGATGCGACGGTCCAACCAGCGCGGCAGCAGTTCGCGCTCCAATAGGCGATGTTCGCGGAAATCGGATAGCCGGCTTCAACCTCGAGTCCCCGGGGACTCGACAGGCTCACTCGCCGCGGCCCGGTCTTCAATCCCCAATAACAGCTTTGCGGCAGCCCGTTGTAGGGGACCTGCGACAACAGATCGAACTCCGTGGCGCCGGCGCGGGTCGCCTCGATCAACCGCTTCATGCCGGTCGACGCAAGGTGGTTCGTGTACTCGGAAAACGCGATTTCACGGGCATTCGCGGAGGTTCGCAAGCCGTGCCCGGGGTGCATCAGGATGTCCGTCGCGTTGATGATCTGGCGCGGTTCGGAATCGCGCAGAGCGTCGGCGAGGTACGCGGGGAGGTCGATCTGGCTGGGGTTCGCGTAGTATTTCCAGCCGATGCAGCCGACCGAGGACTCGCCGTTGATCCCCTCGCTCGCGAAGATTTCCCGCAGGTCACGGCTCGCTTCACGCGGCTGATCGAGCAGCGAGAAGTACTGGTAACGTTCGACGCGGAACTGCAGCGGCGAGATCGCCAGGTACGATTCGCACTCGTTGCCGACCACCATGAGCGGCGTGTCCTCGTCCAGGCGGACGATCAGCATCGCCTCTTCGAAACGGGGATCGAAGCCCGTCAGATAGTGCAGGTTCGAGAAGTGCTCGCGGTCGCCGTAGACGACGAGATGCGTGAGCCCACGGGCCAGCATCGCCATGCGGACCTTCTCGAGATTCGCCGACAATTCTGCAGCGGGCGCGGCAGAGACAAACACAGGATCCTGGCCGCAGCCGTAGACGGGCCAGTCCAGATCAACCAGTTGGACAGTTTTCATTTAGTGATGACCGTAGGTCAGTTCGCCCGCTTCGATGCGGACCGGCATGCGATTCTGCTTGGGCGGCAACGGGCAGGTCGCGTAGGGCGTGAACGCGCAAGGCGGGGTGTACGCCTTGTTGAAGTCGATGACGACCTTGCCGTTCACGGGCATGTCGGTGTAGAAAAAACGCCCGGCGGGATAGGTTTCCTTGCCTGCCGTGAGGTCTTTGAAGATATAGAAGAGTTCCTTGCCCTCGACAACAGGTTCGAGCGTGTACTCCTTGCCGTTCAACTGAAACACGGCGTAGCCGATGCTCGGCTGATGCTCGGTTTCATTGAGGATGTTCGGGATCGGAATCGTCTTCTGTTTGTCGTGATAGACGAACTTCGCTTCGACACGGTATTCCTCGCGAATCGGGAACCAGTGCAGGCCGGTGAATTCCCGGCGCATCCTGCTGTTCTTGTCGCGCATGCGGATCGCGAACCTCTCGCCGCGCTTGATCACGAACATCGTGACATCGCCGGAAACCAGCAGATCCGGGTTCGCGCCATTCTCGTCGGAAGCCATCGCCACGGGACCCGTTACCGGCTTGCCGTTGAGCGTCGCGCGCACGCCCGCGGCCGGCACAAACGTGGTCTTTGCGCCATGCCGTCGGAAGACGCCGAAGGACTTCACTTTGCTCGTATCCGGCAACTGCACGACGTTCGATTCGCCGGTCCCCGCCTTGTTGTCGCCTTCGTTCAGCCAGAACAACCCAGCCACCGTGAGCCAGCCGTCGTCGGCCTTCAGCCTCGCCTCGCGGGTCCGCCGCCATTCCTCGATCGTTTCCTTGTAGGACATAGACATCGCGGTCATCCCGGCCAAGCCCGCCAGCAGCAGGACGTTTCGCACAACCATTTGCACATTGTAGTGAGAAAACGCGCTCCTGAAAACCACTATGTTTTTGAAGTGGCGTCTCCTCGCGAACCCTTGCTGCTGCCCGCGATCGGCTTGGCCGGAGGAATCCTGCTCGACGAATGGCTGCATTTCACGCCCGGACTGCTGTTCGCCGCAGGGGGTTGTTTTGCGTTTCTCTTCGTGACGGCGCTCGCGTTCCGTCGTGTTCGGATGGCCTGGATCACCGGCGTACTCGCGCTAGCCGCGACCGGCGCGGGACGCCACGCACAGCAGGATGCGACCGTGGCGCCGTTCATCGATGCGCAATCCAGCGAGATCGTGGTCCTCGAAGGCTGCGTGGTCGATCCGCCAGCCGTGCACTCGCCCGGCGACCGCAGCCGCTTCCTGCTCGAACTCGAACCGGGCGCGATTGCACAGGTTTCGATCTATATCCGCGAAGGCGACGAGCCACCCGTCATCCACTACGGCGAGCGCATCGAGTTCGAAGGCCGCGTGCGCAAAGTCCGCAACTTCGGCAATCCCGGCGCGTTCGACTTCGCTCACTATCTCGCGCGCCGGAACATCTACTGGAACGTATCCGCACGCGTCGACACGAAGATCGCGCGCAAAGGTTCGTGCGGCGATCCGGTGTCAGCGCTCGTCTTCCGCATCCGCACCGCGATGGAAGAGCGGATCGAGCGCCTGTACCCGAGCCAGCCCTACGTCAGCGCGATGATGACGGCCATCCTCATAGGCCAGAGCGACGGCCTCGAACGCGTGTGGACTGACGAGTTCCGCCGCACCGGGACCTATCACGCGCTGGTGGTTTCCGGCATGCACTTCACGTCGCTGGCATTCCTCATGATGCTCGGATTTCGCGTGATCTCCGCGGGTCCCAAAGTACAGCTTTTCGTGGGGCTCCTCACCGGCTGGCTGTATACCGCTGTTTGCGGCTGGACCGCACCCGTCGTCCGCGCCGCGGGCGCACTGACACTCTTCCTCATTGGGCGCTGGATGTTCCGGCGGCTGCGGCTATTGAACGCACTCGCCGCGGTCGCCATCGCGTATCTGCTGTGGGATCCCGGACAGCTCTTCGAAGCGAGCTTCCAACTCTCGTTCGCGGCAGTGGCAGCGCTCGGCGCACTCGCGCAACCGTGGATGGAATCGACCTCCGCGACTTACGCCGACGCACTGGGATTGATCGACAAGAAGGGCCGTGACTTCCGTGTATCTCCTGCCGGCGCTGCATTCCGCGTCGAAGTGCGGCTGCTCGCGGAAACGATCTCGCTGTGGACCCGTATCCCGTACGAATGGGCGCTTCGCGGACTCACGCAACTGTGGCGCGGCGCGTTCCTCGTCTGGGAATTGCTCTCGGTATCCTTCGTGATGCAGGTGGCGTTGATGATCCCGATGGCGGTCTACTTCCATCGCGTCACATGGACCGGACTCACCGCGAACCTCATCGTGGTCCCGCTGATGACCATCGTCGTACCAGTGGGATTCGCCGCCGTCGCGACTGGTTGGGGCGTGCCTGCCGCGATCGCGCAATGGTGTCTCGAGACATCCTCAAAGATTGCGCTGTGGCACGTACAGGTCGCGGATGCGCATTTCGAACGCCGCCTTCCCGATGCCCCGTGGTGGGCTCTGGCCGGAGTCGCCGGCATGCTGGCAATCTCAGCGCTGCTCTTCCGGATGCTGCCACGTTGGCGCTGGATCGGCTTCGGGGCGAGCCTCGCAGCCTCCTTGATGCTGGTGCTCGTGACCTTCCCGCCGCTGTTCGAACCGGGCATTCTCGAACTCACCATGATCGACATCGGCCAGGGCGACAGTTTACTGGTCGCGTTTCCAGAAGGACAGCGAATGATCGTCGACGGCGGTGGACTCGTCACCTTTGGCAACCGCGGCATCAACACGCGCAAGCCGAGGCTGGACACCGGCGAGGATGTGGTGTCGCCGTACCTGTGGCGCCGACGGCTCGATCGCGTCGACATCATCGCCAGCACGCACGCGCACGACGATCACATCGGAGGCTTGCCCGCGTTGCTCGAAAACTTCCGCCCGCGCGAATTGTGGACGGGCGCGCTGCCGCCGCAACCCGCCGAATCCTGGAAGCGCGTCGAAGAAACGGCGCGGCGTCTCGGCATCCGGATCGTGCAACAGAAGTCCACCGGCAAGGAGATGGAGTTTGGCGGCGCGCACCTCGAAGTGCTTTCGCCTGATCCTGACTATCAGCCTGCAGCTACGGCACGCAACAACGATTCGCTCGTGATGCGGATCCGCTTCGGCGAACGCAGCATCCTGCTCACCGGCGACGCCGAGAAACCGGTCGAGCAGCAACTTGCGTACGCAGGCAAACTGCAGCAGGTGGATGTACTCAAGGCCGCGCACCACGGCAGCCGAACCTCATCGACACCTGAGTTCCTGGAAATCATCCGGCCGCGCATCGCCATCGTTTCCGCGGGATTCGAGAATCAGTTCCGGCATCCGCATCCCGCGGTATTGAAGGTGTTCGCGGAACATGGCGTCGAAGTCCTGCGCACCGATCAGCACGGGCTGATTCAGATTCGCACGGACGGGCGGAACATCGAGGTCCACACGCCGTCGACAACGCCTGAGGACTAGGGTTTCCTGAAGCGGCGCAGGATCTGTTCCATGTTGCGATCCACCGAATGGATCACATGGCCTTCCTTATCGAGTTCGCCGATGTACAGGGCCTTGTCGCGGTCCGCGCCCATGAGGATCACCGCGATGCCCTGCTGCGGATACCAGAGATAACGGTACTGGATCTCTCCCTGTTCGGACTTCCACTTGTCTTCCGCAGGCGCGCCGAGCCTCCGCTCAACAGCAAAATAGTCATCGCGCGCCGTGAACACGATGTCGGACTGCACGACGGGCGTGAACTTCACGCGAGTCTGCGAATCCCGAAAGAGTGCGATGCCTGCAACGACGACGACAATCGCGGCAGCGATCGCAAAGAGCAACATCTTCCCGATCTTGGAGTCTGTGCCGCTGGACACGCCGGTAATCGCCTGCATGCCGGTCGGCGTCGGCGGCACATCGGGCGATGGCGCCGCACCGGGCCGTGGACCTTCGTTCACCGCACGCGGCATTTCGATCACGCGCCGCACATGCGGCACCAGCGCGCCAGCTTTGTACTCGAGCTCCTTGTTCAGGCCGACAATCGCGATCGGCTCCTCGACCTTCGAGACCTGGCCGATGTAACGCTTCGGAACCCAGATTTCCTGACCGGATTTGAAATTTCGGACGAGCACCTCAGACCAGGTCGCTTCACGATAGGTCCACTCGTTGAACTCGAAATTGAGGATCGCGGGATAGAACGCAAACGGCCGGTCTTCCAACTGCTCAATGGACTGTGGAATCGGGTCGCCTGCCATGCCTCCACCATTATCCATCACTCAAAGGCGATGGCCTGATGTCCCACGATGCGCGGCAGCGTGAAGGTCGTATAGAACTCGTTGTGCACGAATTCAACGGGCTTTTGGTCGGGCACGGTGACGACAGCCAGCGGATGCTGCGGCAGCCGAACGCTCAGCCGGACGTTTTCCAGAATGCCCGGTTCTTCGATGATGTCGATGTCCGGCGCACGCCGCGTCAGCGGGTAATACAAAACGTGCACGACGCGCCGGATCCCGCCGGGGATCCGCTGTTCGAGCATCGTCACCTGCGCGGTCGACGGAAGATTCGGCGCAAGCACCGCCTGCTTCGGCAGCAGCATCCGCAGCAATTCCGCGATGACCTGTTTCTGGATCGCGTAACCGTCCTGCGAATACGAGCGAAAGAACGGGTTCGCGACGTAGATCACACCGTCTTTGCTGCGCGTAATGAGGGGCTCGTTCGTCGCGCGCTCCATCGGCGTCTGCTTGTGCGAAACGAAATGCTCGGCCGTGCGATCGAAGTACGGATGTCCGTAAGTGGCGAGTATTTCCGTGCCGGGCTTCGCGACTACCGACACGCCGGGCTGATACAGGAAGTACGGCGTTTCGTCGATGCCGGGAAACGCGCCCGGCTTCAGCACCATGTACTCGCCCTTGAACTTCGCCGGGCCCTCGTATTGCACGCCCAGATCGATTGCGAACTTCGCGCCGTCGAGCAGGCTGGTTCCCGTCACGAGCATCGCGCCGCCGCGATCCTGATATTCACGGAGCTTGCGGGTCAGCTTCTCAGAAGGCCGGATCTCGTCGGGCACGATGATCACTTTGTAAGCGGCAAAGTCGGAGTCGAGGTCCAGCACGTCGAACTGGTGATGCAGTTCGAGCAGCATATTGGTGAATCCCTGGTCGACCGGCGGAACCTTCGCGGTCGTCATGTCGGGATTGGTCGCGGCAGTCGAGATCACGCCGATGTCGGCGACCGCGCGCGCGCCGCGGGTCCACGGTTCGAGCGCCTCGAGTTTGCGATAGGTCTCGGCGATGCGTTTGTAGGTGGCCGCGTCCAACCGCCCGCGTGGATGCAACTGATCGCCCACACATACCTTCGCGCCGTTCGCAATGAAGTTCAGGCATTCGTAGTCGAGCGCGGCCTGGTTCTTGAGGCCGCCGAAGTCGCCCCAACTCTTGTGGAAACGGCCGGTCATCCCCACCGTCTCTTTGCCCAGGGTCCGCATGTAGCGGACGCGCTGCTGGAAATGCGAGTATCCCCAACCGCCCGTCGGCAGCGACTCGACCTCGATGTGGCTGTAAGAATCGAGCTCGTCGCGTACGCCAATCACGAGCCGGCTGTTGAAGAAACACAGCGACTTGGGGTTGCGCCGGCGCAGCAGTTCGAACAACCGTTTCTCGACCTTCAATGCAACGCTTTTGTTGTGCCGAAAGATATCGTTCTCGAGTTGCAGCTTGCGGCGATCCTCAACGCACCACTTGCAGAAACAGCCTTCGGGAATCTGCTTCAAGATATCGAAGAACGCGCCATTCAATTCGTACTTCCGGACAATTTCCTCGTTCTCAGCGACCACCTGATCGAGGTACGGCGTATTCATGCACATCCACGGCCAGGCATCTGACGGCGGACCTCCGACAGGTTTGCCGTCCTTGTCGAGAGCGCGCCATTCGGGATGCTTGCGCGACTGATACACGTCCCAAACGAGCGAGTAGTAGTAGTTCACCGTGATGCCGGCGCGTTTGCAGGCTTCCACCATTTCGCCGAGCAGGTCGATGCGCAAGGACGGGTGTTTCGCGCCGAGATTCGTGTCGTAGTACGCATACCCGTGGTGGCACTTCGCAAAGACGTTGATCGAGTTGACGCGCGCGCTCGTAAGCGTCCGCGCGAACTCTGCGGCGTTGAAGTCGGAGGCGACGTCGGGGATCCACTCGCTGGTGTGGAAGTCCAGGTGGATCTGCCGCAGCGGAAGTTCCGAGATGGTGGAGGAAGGCTGCGCTTTCAACACCGCAGCCGAAGCCAGGGGCAAGAACAGCAGATCTCTGCGCCGCATATATGTCGCAGTTTATCGCGCGGGAATATCCAGCCCGGCTTAATGGATCACAGAAGCATGAAACAATCCCTGGTGGTTTTGTGCCTGACCGTCGCCGCGCTCGGCGCTGCCGAGAAGCCCGTCGACGGAGTGAACAAGGGCAAAGATGGAGTGGCGGTGAAGGGCTATGATGTGGTCGCGTATTTCGATCAGTCGAAGCCCGTGCGTGGGTCGAAGGAGTTCCAGCAGCAGTGGCAGGGCGCGACGTGGCAGTTCTCGTCAGCGGCGAACCGCGACAAGTTCGCGGCGGCGCCCGAGCGGTATGCGCCGCAGTTCGGCGGGTATTGCGCCTGGGCCGTTGGCCACGGCTATACGGCCGATACGGATCCCGAAGCGTGGAAGATCATCGACGGGAAGCTATACCTGAACTACAACAAGTCCATCCAGAAAAAATGGGAACCTGAAGCGTCGAAGTGGATTCCCGAAGGAATGCGCAACTGGCCTGCATTACACAAGTAATCAATCGGCACGCAGAACGCCGGAGCCAATCGACACGCGGACGGCGGGCTGTTTCAACGCAAAGTTGAACTCCACCGGTTCGTTGCTGGTTCGAACCCAAAAGGTTTGCGAACCCTTGGCGAACTGGACTTCGACCGGCACGTCGACCTCGAAGTCATCGGCCACTCCGCTCTGCGTGATCGTGCCGCTGACTTTCAGCCCAGTCGATACCTTGGGCTGGAACTTCAGCGCGGGGATGCCGGTCGAGTACACCCAGTTATCGAAGAAGACTGCCAACTGGGGATCCGCGGACTTCGGCGGCAGGAACGCCGCAGCGGTCTGACGGAATTCCTCGGTCGACAGCGACTTCTGGCGGTACTTGCGCGTGACCTCTCCCAGCATCTTGACGAAGTTCGTGTCACCCAACTGCTTACGCAGCATGTGCAGGATCCAGGTGCCTTTCTCGTACGTGATCACGCGCCACGCACCTTGATTCTGCGAGTTCTGCAGACGGATGCCGAGGGTGATCGGCCCGGCGGAATCGATTACGTTGCCGCTCTCGTCCTTCGCAAGCAAATGGCGGCGGTAATCGGCGAGAACGCCATCGATCGCTTTCACGCCTTTGCGCTTTTCGACATACGACAACGCGGCGTAGTTTGCGATGGCCTCCTGCAGCCACTCGTCCTGATAACTGGCTGAGGTCACCGAGTTGCCCCACCACTGATGCGCGACTTCGTGGGCGGCGAGGAGTTCCGAGTAGAAGATCTGCTGGGTCCGGTCGCGCATGGCGTTCGGCATATCCGTTGGCGAGAGGTACGAGATCGTCGACAGGTAAACGAGACCCGGGAAGCCTTGCCCGAAGGAACCGGGGATTGGCGCGACGGTGAGCGTCTTGATGGGTGGAGGTCCAAAGTCGGCGGCCATCGACTCGAACGCGCCCACCACGGTGTTCGCGATGTTCTTCAACTGCGCCAGCGGATCGGGCAGCGGAGGAGGAGGCAAGGACGCCGCCGGGTTGACTGAGTTACGGCGGCCACCGCCGAATTGAGGCAACTGGGGCGCGGGAACCGAGGCCTTCGGCATCAGCGAGCTTTCGAGGCGTTTGTTGCCGAAGACTTCGATCGTGAACGGTCCTTTGGCGACCTTGACGCTCTGATACTCGCCGAGGTTAAAACCAGCAAAGCGGATCGGCTCCGGTGTCTTGCGCCGCGTGATGCGCTGCTCGCCTTCCACAGTCGACTCGATGATGTCCCCGGACGCGACAAGGTCGAGGTTCTTCGGATATCGAAAGGTGAGATCGTAATTCGCGAACTCGCCCCGCATGTGCGGATACCAGGTGCCGCGCGAACTGACGAAAAATACACGGTCACCAGCCTTGAGTACGACGTGGCCTTCGTGCCGGAACTCGATTTCATGCGGCTTCGACGAATCGAAGTCCGGCGAAGCAAAGACCAGGAAGACTGCGTTTTCGTTGGGCCGGATCGCGGCAGCGCGCAGGGACTCGCGCCGGAAGACTTCCGCCGTCTTGCCGTCAATCAGCACCGAATCGATCCGCATCCGATCGGTGATCTCGAACGCGAAGGCGTGGACGCCCTGGTTATTGGCGTTCAATCTGGCTTTGGTGACAACTTTCAGATTGAGGTCCGGCTCGAGCGTCGCGTCGATGCGGAAGTCGTCCAGTCGATAGACCGGTTCCTGCCGCTTCCTGGCGCCGGAGCGGGTGGATTGCGCTTCGAAACTGGTCCAGACATCGAACACCGACCGCTCTGTCTGAACCATGAATTTCCCGATGGTGATCTGTTCGCGCGCCATCGGATCGTAGACGAGGTCGAAGGCTCCGAACTTCGGCGACGCAACGGTGGCAAAGAAAACGCCCTGACTGGCGCGGGCCGGATTTTCGAGGTCCAGCAGGAAGCGCAGTTGGAAGCTCTCCGAAAGATTGCGAATGGTTGCGCTGTAATTCGAGGAAAGAAGGAGCCCCATCTCCATGCTCGCGGTGGCGCGGCCGCGAACCTCTTCGAGGATCCGGTCACCGGATCCATCGGTGAACAGGAAAAGCGCGCTCTTGAAATGTTCGTTGAGCGTGGGGGATTCGGTGAACTTCGCGAGGGCGCGCCGTTCGCCGCGATGCGGCGGAGTCACCAGAACTTCGGCGTCGCCGCCTTCCACATCGCCGCTAAAGTACATCGCCATGCGATGTCCGCGAATGGGTTTGGCGAAGATCACGAAGCCATCATTGAGATAGAACTTCAGTTCTTCCTTGATGATCGGGAAATCACGCAGGCGGTAGCACTCGGCGGGGTCGAGTCCCGCCTCACGAATCTGTTTTGCCAGGGCTGCCGCGACGCCCTCAGGAGGAGTCTGGGTCCCAAAGGCCAGCAATGGCAAGAACAGCAAGATCGACGCGAGGCGGTTCACGACTCTAGTCTACCTAGCGAGAAGACTGTATTCTTTGATCTGTTCTCCCCGATTGGTAAACACCCGGACCCAGTAGATTCCTGGTCTCAGTCCAGGAACCTGCACTCGGTTTTGCGACAGGATTGCTCCGGTCCAGACGTCCTGCCCTTCTTCGGTGACAATCGTCACGCGGCCACCTGGGGCAGCGCTCTCAACGTCGGTGAACTGCAACTGCAACCGTTGCCCCGCGACAACCTCCTGCTGGAGATCATTGCCGCGAAGGGCGGCCAGTTTGACTTCCGAAACCGCGGCTGAGCCTATCCGGTCCCGCAGCAAGGGCAGCGCGGCCCAGACGGCCAGAAACAGGGCAAGGGCGCCCGCCAGCACGGGCGCCCCCACCGATCGGTACCAGCGATGTTCCTTTGTAACGGAACCCGCCAGCGACTGCCACCATCGCGTGCTGGTTCCGGCCGGCTCTTCCGGTCCTGCCGGCAGAGCCTCTTTCATGAGCGCCACCCAGCGCTCGGATTCGTCAACAGCGTCTCGGCACTTCCCGCAGATCAACAGGTGGTCTTCCACCCGATCGGTCTCCTCATCGGACATCCGATGCATTACATATCGCTCGAGGACTTCCTCCGGCGGGTGGGCGTGCAACTCTTTCGACAAGATGTCGCTCGTCTCCATGCAATTCTCTTTCCCGGCTGATCGATGGCCTTTCGCACATCCCCGCTGGCGTAAGTGTCAGCCGATCCATATCGAGTCCCAGCTATATAGTGCGTTCAACCACGAGAAACTCTCAACAAAAACTGCGACAACCCGCTTTTTTTCACCTTTTTCTTTCCCAGCTCTCCAAACCGGTTCTTCGCGCGCGACTTCAGGAGCCGGAACTGGGTCATCGTAAGGCCCATCTCCTCACAGATCTGAAGCGCCGGCTGCTCATCCACGTAAAACCGGGTGAGGATCTGACGGTCGCGGTCGGAAAGCTCCGCCAGGACCTCCCGGACGATCCCCGCTTGTTGCTGAAACAGGAGCGCGCCCTCGGGACTCAGCCCGCGATCCAGCATATTGATGGACCGGTCATCGTCCAGCCGTCCCCGACGCTCCATCACGTGCTTGTCGATCGAAGCCGCGACGATCCGCCGGACTACGGTGCGGATGAATCCCATCAACCTGCGGGAATCTCTCAGTTCCCCGGCTCGAATCGCATCCACGACGATGAGAAAGGCATCGTGCAGGCGGTCTTCGATTTCATCCGGCTCCAGTTGCCTGGCGAGGTAGTATCGCATTCCGTGCGAGAACATGGAGTAGAGTTCCTCCATGGCTTGAGGATCCCCGGCCTGCAACCGGTTCACCAACTGGCTCCACAGATAGCCGCGCAAGTCCGGATATTCGGCATCACCCGGGTCCGGGCCGTTCGCGGGATCCGACTTCGGATCATCCCCCCACGACTCGGAAATCACAGCCTCACCCTGATTCGCCTGTAAGTCCGCATGCGATAGACCAGCAACCGCTACGTCATCCGTCCGACCAACTGATACGTTCCCCAATACTTCGGCATGGCCCGCCATGAATTCGTCCTCAACATTTCCAACTGCGCGTACCGTAAAGCTTCGGCGGCCTTACGTACGATGCCTCCGCGCGGGCGCACGGAAACCCTGGTGTTGAAGTCGCCATCCCCGTTGATGGACGATCCCCCGTTTCGTCGCAGTTTCGAGTAAAACGCCTGAAAGATGGCTCCGTTGTCATCCGGAACGGGCCACAGGCTCGCCACGACGCCGCTTGCGCCAGCCATGAGCCAGGCCCTTGCCATCCCAATCAATCCCGCGACGGGGACAAGCCTGCCGGCCGCGGACTGGCATCCGCTCAGCACGACGAGAGATTCCGGCGTCTTGACATGCATGGCGTCGGATGGAGTGAAGAAGTCCGGAAGACCCTGGGCGTCCAGGCTGAGAACCAGCAACGCCCGGTCCGGCGATTCCTCGTTCTGGAGGAAGTGCGTGGCGAAATGCACCACAGCAGCTCCCGCTTCGATCGAACGCACGGCGCTCTGGCGATCCGCGTCCTTTCCGATCAGAAGCTTGGCCGGTCCATTCCACGCTGCTGCAGAACTCCGCAGCTCCAACTGGCTCGAAGCCAGCCGGGGCAGGTGGATCCGGCCCTCGGCCCCGGATTGTTCCGAGGCGAACAACGCTCCAAATGCACGGAGCGCCGGGCGTTTTGCGCCGCCCACACGCGGATCCGCCGGGTTGTAAATGGCGTCTCCGATACCGACAAATTCGCCGCTTCCCTTCCCGGCGGTTGGCTTAGCCAGCAAAGCCTGTGCCCCCGTGACGATCTCCACGGAATGCCTCTCCACGAGGTACCGCAGGCGGCCGGTTTTCGGATCGGCTTCCGAAAGCGCCGCCAGCGGGAGTTGGAAGAGGACTCCGTCGAGCGCCAGTAACCAATGGCTTGCCGCCCGCGCCTCGAGTGGAAGGTCTCCAAACAGTTCTTCGTACAACTTCCGGCCCAATTGCCGGATTTCCTGGATATTCGAGCTTTCCCGCACCGCCCGGTTGAAACGCCCCGCAAGGGCTTCCAACTCTTTTGGTGTGATCTTCAGTTGTTTCCAGTCAAGCCCCCTGCGGGTGAGAACCCATCGAACCGAGTCCTGCTGTCCCAAGTGATATCGAATCAGAACCGTATCGGGCTCCAAACTGTCCCGAAAAGTAAATAGTGCTTTCCGGGGAGGAAAGTTCTCAGGAAAAATTGTGGAAAACGGACGAATCCCCGCGAACGACTCCATTTCGGCGAGGCGCAGGCGCAATTGGGGGAGGCGGTCGTCCGCGCTTGCGCTGGCTCCGGCGCGAGAGAATGACGCCCTCTCCAGAGTGCGGTACTCATTCAAAGTTCGCCAATAATCGGGTCCCAGGCGGTCACTCGCCAAGTCGCGAACCTGGCGCGGGTGGCTGGCTACGGACGCCTTCCATTCCTCGGCCGCCAACCAGACCTGCACAGCCAGGTCGGAAGGAGCACCGGAGTCGAACTTCCGCCAAAGCAAGGCATTGCGAATTGCTCCGTCGTAAAGCCTCTCCAGTGACGCTTCGGAGCCCAGGCGGAACATGTCCGCCGGCAGCACATCGGCGCGCGACCTGCGAATGCTGTCAAATGCGTTCATGAACTCGCGATGAGCATTCGCGTATTTCCCCTGCCGGAACAGGATGCGCGCCCGCAATCCGTGAATCACGTGCCGGTGTACCGGGTGATGGGAGTGTTCAGCGAGGCGTTCGGCGTTGTCCGCAAGCCGGAGAGCCTCATGGATACGGCCCTGCGCCAAATCCAATTCACTGAGTCCGACCAGCGTGTAGAGCATGTCAGGGTCCCGGCGAAGTCTCCGCAGCCGGAACGCCTCGAGAAACTGACGTTCCGCGACATCCACCAGGCCAGCCGCCAGGTTCGTGGTGGCCGAACGGTTCAGGATCAAAGCGAGGGCAGCGTCGTCTCCCGCCTTGTCAGCCGCTTCGATTGCCTGCCCGTAATGAAATGTGGATTCCGCCCACCGCTCCTGATTTGCGGCAATGACGGCACGGATCAAATGGAGGCGAGCCTGATAATAAGTAGGCTTGCGGCCTTCGAGCAGACGCGAACCTTCTCGCGCCGCCTCGTCTGCCGCATCAACGTTCGACGTAGCCAGGTAAACGGAAGCCAGGTTAAACAGGATGGCGCCGTGCTCTTCGGCCTGATCCGCATGCTTCTCCGCAAGGTGGCGAGCTTCGAGCAGGACTCTCTGCGCGGACTGGAACTGAAACTGGGCGTTGTGCGCTGCCCCGATACTATTCAGAAACCTGATTTGAGCTTTGGTGTTTGCCGAGGAGACCGCATGGCGATAGCCTTCCTCGTAGATTTGCTGCGCGCCAGCGAAGTCGCCGCGCGACTGCAATGCATACGCTTTCTTGGCAAACTCACGGGATGTTTCCGATCCCCATGGGTTCGCTACAGCGAGCGAGAACCCCAAGGCCGCCGACCAAATCGATGCCAGTCGGGCCATACGGACAAGTACCTACCCTGGAGATAAGGTCATTTCCAGTTTGGCCCCATTATACACGGAATTCAAACCGCTTGAGAAGGGGGAATCAGTACCAATTCCCCCTTTTTGCTGGTCAGCACTAGAACCAGAACGGCGGCGGGAAGATCACGATGGGATCCATGATGCAGTCTCCTTTCCGCACGGCCAGAACCTCGGCCGCACTTCGCTACTCTCGACCCCAATGTCCTGGGCGCCCCAAAATCACGGGAGCGGAGCGGCGACTGCATCAGATTGAAAACACAAAGAAAAAAAATTTCGGCCACTTGTGAACGCATAGTTCTCGTCCGCCTCGGCGGCCCCCCTCGCCCTCAAAACACACCCCCGCCCAGTCCGCCGTGGTGACGAGAACGATGTTTGAACTTAAACCGCGGTGTCGAGGATTACGAACCTATGGAAATTGCTTGTGTCCGGCTTGTGAGGCAGAGGC
>CAZVKC010000063.1:0-12558 GCA_964627455.1 uncultured Solibacteraceae bacterium
CGCGAAGGCCTCGACAAGGCGGTTCGCGCGATTCACTCGGAATGCGGAATGGCGCACTAAGCAAGCGCGCCATTCCCAAGCTTATTGTTGTTCTTTTCTGGCCCGCAGGAACTGCAGGATCACCGGCAGCACCGACACGAGAACGATCAGGATCACGATCTTCTCGAAGTGCCGCCGCACGAGTGGAATCTGACCGAGGAAGTATCCCGAGACGGTCATCAGAAGCACCCAGCCCAAACCGCCAAATACGTTGAACGACAGGAACCGGAAGTACGGCATCTTCGCGACGCCGGCCATGAACGGCGCAAACGTACGCACGATCGGCACGAACTTCGCGTAGATGAGCGTCTTGCCGCCGTGCTTGTCGTAGAAGTTCTGCGTCTGCCGCAGGTACTCTTTCTTGAACAGGCGGGAATCCGGGCGATTGAAGATCGCCGATCCGGTGCGATTGCCCAGGAAATAACCAAACTGATCGCCAAGGATCGACGCTACGACCAACAAGCCGCAGATCACGAAGATGTCGAGTCCGCCCGCGCCGGCCACCACGCCGATCGTGAAAAGGAACGAGTCGCCCGGCAAAAAGAAACCGACCAGCAGGCCGGTTTCAGCAAACACGACTCCGAACAGAAGCAGGTACCCGTACCAGCCGGTCACCACCGTCGAAAGGAAGTGAATCAGCCGGTCCGGGTCCGTGAGTGTCTTGAAAACAAACTCGAAGAACGATGCGATCACGCCGGACGAGCCTAGCTCGAGTAAGCAGCCAGCAGCCGCTCGATCGCCTTCTTGTTCTTCTTCACCTTGCCCGATTCAATCAGCTTGGTCAGGATGCTGTCGCGAATCAGGCTGTAGCGGGTCTGCGAATACTTCTGCTTCAGGTTCAGTTGGATCGACGCGCGCTCCGCGGCGAGGCGAGCCGGATCCGGCTCCTTGCGCTCGGCGATGCGGACCACAGCCCACTGGCCGAGGATCGAGATCGGACCCGCCGACGCGCCAACCTGCTTGTTCAACAGGTCGCCGAGCATCGTCGCGCCGCCCAGTCCTTCAATCGAACCATCGGGACCGAACTCTTCCGAAGTCTTCACTTCAGCGCCCATGCTCTTCGCGATCGACTTCCAATCCGCGCCGGGAGCCAGCAGCTTCTCAGCGGCTTCCTTCGACTTCTGCTGCGCCAGTTCCTGCGCCTTGACCTGCTGGAACTGATCCTTCACGCGCTCGCGTGCTTCCTCGAACGTCGCGAGACGGCCGGGAGTGACGCCGGTCACGATCGCGACGGCGAGCTTGCCCGTCTGCGGCTGCACCACGGGAGTGATGCCGCCCGGCTTGGCGCTAAAGGCAGCGGACAGAAGATCCGGAGCCTCGCCCAGCGACGGGAACGCGCCAGTGGAACCGATCTTCTCCGCCTTGATCACGCGGAGCTTGTATTTCGCGCCGATTGCATCGATCGACGCCGGGTTCTTGATCAATTCCGCGCGGGCGTCTTCGATCGTCTTCTGCATCTTCTCGAGCACCTGCGTCTTCTTCAGTTCCGCGGTGATCTGGCCCTTCACTTCTTCGAACGGCTTCACCTTGGCTTCTTCTTTTTCCAGCGTCTGGATGATGTGATAGCCGAAATCGGTCGTGACAAGATCGGAGATCTGGCCCGCCTTCAGCGAGAACGCGGCATTCTCGAACGGAGGCACCATGCGGCCGCGGCCGAACCAGTCGAGATCGCCGCCCTTCACAGCCGAACTCGTGTCGTCAGAATTCTTCTTGGCGAGTTCAGCAAAGTTGCCGCCGCTCTTCACCTGCTTCAACAGGTCTTCAGCCTTCTTTCGCAGGTTCGCCTTCTCGGCTTCCGGCTTGCCCTGAGTCATCACCAGGATATGCCGCGCATGCACCCGCTCAGGGCTGCGGAACCGGTCGCGCTCGCGATCGTACGCCGCGCGAAGCTGCGCTTCGGGAGTCTCGATCTGCGCCGCAATCTCATTCTCATCAGCGACAAGGACGGAGACATCGCGCTTTTCCGGCACCGGGTACGAGGACTTGCCGTTCTCATACAGAGCGCGCAGAGCCGCATCATCCACGACCACCGACGACTTCAGCTTCTCAGAGCTGAACGACACATAATCGATCTTGTACTTCACATTGCGGCGCTTGAACTCTTTCTCCACGTCTTCCGGCGACACGATCGCCGATTCTTCGGCCATGTTGCGGAGGCGGAGGCCCATCTGGTTCTTGCGCAGGTCTTCTTCAAACTGCTGCACCGTGCGGCCCATGTTGGTGATCGCATCGCGATACCGCTGCTTGTCCACGGCGCCGTTCTCGAACAGGCTCGGCAGCGAGCCGCGGATCACGCGGGCGAGTTCTTCATCGGTGATCTGCGTGCCCAGCTCTTTCGACATCAAAGCTTCGGCGCGCTCTTCGATCGCGCTGTCGATCAACTGCGGCACATAGGCGCTCACCAGTTGTGGAGGAAGCCTCTGGCCACGAACGAGTTCGTCGATACGGCCGCGGATGTCGCGAGCCATCACCTTGTCTTCGCCGATTACCGCGAGAACCTGGTCGTCTTCAGGGTTGATCGACGGACTGCCGAACCCTGGAATCAGGGTGACGACCATCGAGAGCGCTACCAGGCTCAGCAGCACGACCAACAACGTACGCATCGCGGATTCGCGATTCCGGAACAAATCAAGCATGGCGGAACGAATACTCCATCGGAGACTACAGAATCGAGGCGGGAAAAACCTGCTCCTCGTAGTATAACTTGCCGCGCGCCACACCCCAAAACCGGACTCTGGTGCTAGTTTGGAAAGTGTACGCCTTCCTCCTCGTTTTTCTGGCCGCCGGGGCTCTGACCACCCTCGACGCCAAAACGGCCTTCGTCCTCAACAGCGGTGACGAAACCGTGTCCGTGATCGACATGCAAACACAGACGGTCAAGAAGACGTTTCGTGTCGGCAAAGAACCCCATCACCTCATGGCGACCCCGGACGACCAGTACCTGATCGTCGCCGGAGCGATCTCCAACGAACTCATTTTCCTCGACCGTGAGACTGGTGACGTAAAACGCCGGCTGTCCAACATCAGCGATCCCTATCAAATCGCCTTCAGTCCCGACAAGAAGTATTTCGTCTCGGCATCCCTGCGCCTGCATCGCACCGACATCTATAGCGGATCCGACTTCAAGCTTCTCAAGCGCATCCCCACGCCCAAGGCTCCCAGCCACGTCATCTTCGACAAGAACTCGACGATGGTCTTCGTGACGTTGCAGGATTCGAACGAGATCGCCGCCATCGACCTCAAGACGCAAGCCGTCGTCTGGAAAATGCCCACCGGCAAACAACCCGCCGGCATCTGGATGACGCCCGACGACAAGCATCTCCTCATCGGGATCCTCGGCGAGGATTACGTGGACGTGATCGACTGGCGCGCCCGCAAGCGCGTCAAGAAACTCGTCACCGGACCCGGCGCACACAACTTCATCCCCGCCGGCGACGGCCGCCACGTCTTCGTATCCAACCGCGCCTCCAACAAGATTTCGAAGGTCGACATGCAGACGCTGCAGGTCGTCGACGAACTCCCCGCCCCCGGTGGACCCGACTGCATGGACGTCACCGCCGACGGCAAGCAGATCTGGATGACCTCGCGCTGGATCCGCAAGGTCACCATCGTCGACATCGCGTCAAAGCAGATCGTCAAGCAGATCCCTGTGGGTCGCTCGCCGCACGGCATCTATTTGTATTCGCATGCTGCCCGCCGCTAGCATCCTGCTGCTCTTCGCAGCCGCAGACTGCAAGGGTACGCTCTACCTCACCATCGACACCGGCAGCATGAAGCCGGCCGAAGAGATCGCCGCCATCCTGCGAAAGCACAAGGTAAAGGCGACGGTCTTCATCGCCAACGAAAAGACCTGGAACGGCGATAATGCGCTCGACCCTGCATACGCCAAGTTCTGGAAATCCTTCGCGGCTGACGGCCATGTGTTCGGAACCCACACCTGGCGTCACTGGTACTTCCGCAGCGATGTCGGAGCCGATCGCGTCGCCTACATCAGCAACACCGGCACGCGCGAAACACTCGACCAGAAACAGGTTTGCGAAGAACTCCGAAAACCCGCGCGAGCGTTCGAGCAGATCACTGGAATCCAAATGGCCCCGCTCTGGCGGGCGCCCGGAGGCCGCACCACCCCGCGCGTCCTCGATTACGCCGCAGCCTGCGGCTACCGCCACATCGGCTGGACCCCCAACGGGTTCCTCGGCGACGAACTGTCGAGCGAGAAGTTCCCGAACCGCGTCCTGCTCGCGAAATCCCTGCGTACGATCCGCGACGGCGACATCCTGCTGCTGCACCTCGGCATCCGCTCCCGCAAGGATCCCTACTGGCCGATGCTCGACCCGCTACTCACAGGCTTGAAGCAGAAGGGCTACTGTTTCGCGACAATAAAGTAAGGCATGTGGAACTGGATCACCACGAGGTTCGCCGAACTGCACTCGTGGGTCTTTGAAACGATCGTGCAGCCCTCGCTGTACCGCTTCGGCTTCATGAACTGGGACGAGCGGGCATACGAGGGTACGGAACTCTTCCTTATCGGCGCGATCGAACTTCTTCTCTTATTCATCATCTTTCGCCCCATCGAAAAGCTCGCGCCCGCTGAGGTCTGGACCGATCGCCGCGAATCGCGCGTCGACATCATTTACGCGATGCTCGCCAAGCTCGGCATCCTTCCGTTATTCTTCTTCGTCATCCTGCAACCGGCCTTCGATTGGATCAACGGCAATCTGCGCATGAACGGCGTCATCCCGCCGAACCTCGAGGATTTCGTACCCGCACTAAAAGCCTCGCCGATGCTCAGCGCCGTCGTCTACCTCGTGATCTTCGATTTCGCGGACTACTGGCGTCATCGCATGCAGCACCGTTTCGGCATCTGGTGGGCGCTGCACGCGCTCCATCACAGCCAGCGGCAAATGACCTTCTGGACCGACGACCGCGAACATCTCCTCGACCAGATGATCGCCGCCGCCTGGCGTGCGACGATTGGACTCATGATCGGAGTGCCTCCGGTGCAGTTCCTCACGGTGACGCTGGCTAGTGGCGCGATCGAGTCGTTCTCGCATGCAAACGTGAAGATCGACTTCGGCCGCCTGGGGCGTTACCTGATCGTGAGTCCGCATTTCCACCGCACGCATCACGCGATGGCAGTGGGACACGATGGTCCCGCACGGGGCTGCAATTTCGCCCAGGTGTTCTCGCTCTGGGACGTGCTGTTCGGCACCGCCAATTTCGACCCGCACTACTTCAACACCGGAATCTCAGACCAGCCGCAGGGACGCGATTACGGCGCAGGCTTCTGGTCGCAGCAATGGCTGGGGATCCGCCGGTTATGGGGTGGCGCGTAGTGAAGCGACGTTCCCTGCTGCTGGCTGCGGCGCCCGTGTTGGCGCAGAATCCCGCCGGCCTCCCGGATCCGCTGCATCGCGACCACGATGTGAAACTGCCGAGCGGCAAGTCGCAGCGTGACGAGATCCTCAAAGCCGATCACGAACGCAACGTCGAAGAATCCAGAACCTTGGCCAAACTGACGGACGAGATCCGCGCGGACATCGAGAAAAGCGATCGCTTCATCCTGCCCGCCGCCACCCTCAAGAAACTCGACGAAGCCGAAAAACTGGTCAAAAAGATCCGAACCCGCCTCCGCCGCTACTGATCCAGGGATCACGCAAAGCCGCCAGTGGCCCGCGGATCACATGTACAGTAGTACACATGGCCGCCCTTCTCCCCAGGCTCCGCATGAACCTGGACTTCATGCCGTCCCCCGTACCCGACCGTCCGGGACTCGCCGTCCGCGACTCCTTCCACTACTCCGACGCGACCCTCATCATCCCGCCTGTCCTCGCGGCCTGCCTCGAATTCTTCGACGGCGAACACTCCGAAGCCGATGTCAAAACCCACCTCTACAACCTCACCGGCGAACTCGACACCGGCGAGATTGTCAGCCACCTCAAAGAAACCCTCAGCAACGCCGGATTCCTCGAAGACGAAGTCTACGCGAAACTTCAGGAAGAAGCCCATCAGGCCTTCGCCGACGCGCCCGTGCGCAAGCCTGCCCACGCCGGCGCCGCTTACCCCGGATCCGCCGCCGAACTCCGCGACGTCTTCCATCAATACATGACCAACGAGGCCGGTAACCGCGTCGAGCCCGGCCGTCGCGTCCTCGGCATCGCCGCCCCGCACGTCAGCCCGTTCGGAGGTTGGGAATCCTACCAGGCCGCCTACCGCGCACTTCCCCCGCAGCATCGTGACCGGACCTTCGTCATCCTCGGGACCTCACACTTCGGAGCCCCCGACCGTTTCGGACTCACCCGCAAATCCTACGAAACCCCCTACGGATCCGCCATCACCGAACGCCGCCTCGTCGACGAACTCGAACGCAACGCCCCCAACGCCGTCTCGATGGAAGACTACTGCCACTCCTTCGAGCACTCCGTCGAATTCCAGGTCGCCTTCCTGCAGCATCTCTATGGACCCGACGTGCGCGTCCTGCCGATCCTCGTCGGGACCTTCGCCCGCAGCATTTATATGGGCGGCAAGCCGGAGGATTCGGAAGAAGTGAAGCGTTTCCTCGGCGCGCTAGCCGAAATGCAGGCGCGCGAGGGCGATAATCTGTGCTGGGTTCTCGGCGTCGACATGGCGCACATGGGCCGCCGTTACGGCGACGAATTCAGCGCCGAAGCGGACCTCCGCGAAATGGCCGAGGTCGCGATCTACGACCGCCGCCGCATCGACGCCATCAGCGCCGGCGACGCCGACGCGTTCTGGACGCAGGTCCAGGAAAACCAGGACGAGTTGAAATGGTGCGGATCCAGCCCGATGTACACCTTCCTCAAAGCCGTACCCGAGGCCCGCGGCACGCTCAACCGCTATCAGCAGTGGAACATCGACGAGCAAAGCGTGGTCAGCTTCGCAGGCATGTCCTTCGAACCCCAGTCCCGCATTATCCTCGCCTGATGGAAAGGGACATTCCGGAGTGTCCCGACCATTACCCCTTCTGCACCTCAGGGATTTCCGTGCCCCGCGCCACCCTGCGTCTAGCGGAAACCCTCGACATACGTTAGGACCAACTCCGTAATATCCCGCTCCACCCGGTCACTGAAAGGCGAAGTCCGCGGCTCGTACCCGCCCTCTGCGAACGCGGCCTTCGTCGGCAGATACCCCAGCCATCCATTCGTATACCCAAAGAAGAACGTATTCGCAAACGGCGCCGCCGCGCGGACCCGCAACGCGATCTCGCAAAACATCTCCACTGGACCCGCCCAGATCAGCGTGTCGTTAATCTTCAAAAACCGCAACGGGACCCGCACCATCGGAGCCCCACCCGCATCCGGCTTCCCATACGGAGCCAGTTCCTGATTCCACCCCAGGTCGTACCGCCGCTGCGTCTCCAGCACCTTCTCCGCCGACCGTAACCGAACCTCCGCAGTCGAAGCCAGCATCGCACGGTTCGCCGCCACGATCTTATCCCCCAGCAGCACGTTGAACTCCGTCAAATGCCCGGCCTTCGGATCATTCTGCGTCGTGTAAATCGGCGCGATGTTCCCCGCAGCCCCGTTGATATACAGCATCGGAGCCCCGATCTTCTTCTGCACATACTCCGCCACCGTACCCTGAGCATCCCCGGAAATCTGCATCCAGCGCCCGCCCAGCACCGTCCCGTGCATCGCGTAATTCGCAATCAGCGCAATCGGAGGCCGCCGCGCATCAGAGCCCGCACGATCAATCCGGATCAACCCGATCTGCCGGTCCACCGGACCATCCGGATTCAACCCCAGCGAAATCGAACCGTTCACATCCCGCGCCCGCCGGTTGATGTTCGCCATCGCCATCCCGGTCCCGATCGCCACCTTCGCCGGCTCCAGTTTCCCGATCGCCTCGCGGATCCCCTCGACGATCCGCCCCGTCAACTCGTTCGTATACTCCGTATCCACCGGATGCTCCGAACGCCCCGCCAGCAGCACGTCGTACAGCCCCCGCGGACCGATCTCCGGCGCCGAGTGCGTATGCGTCGCCGTCCACCACAGGTTCACCTTCTGGATCCCCGTCTCCCGCTCCACCCGCGCCGCCAGTTCGTCGTACAACGTCGGTGAAAAGACACACACGTCCGTCGAAATCAGCGCGAACCGCGTCGTCCCGTCGTCCATTACGACAATCCGGTGAAAGATCGGATCGTACACGCCCGTCGACTGCCGCGCCGCGTACCCCATCAGCCACTTCGGCGTCTTCGGCGTGATATCCACCTTCACCACCGCCGCCCGAAACTCAGCCGCCCCCAGCAAAGCAGCCGAAAGCCACAACACCTGCATCGTCCGGACCGCCGTCTTCATCCAAACAGTCATGCAGTAAATTCTATACGCCCCGCCGCCCGTGGGACTACCCATGTGGCTAGTTCTTTCGTTTGAATTTTGCGGGGTACACTGGAGACAGGTCGGACCGTCCCCAGCCGCAGGGCCGCTACAAACAGGCTCGCCGGGACCACAATCATCCGCCGCGATTTCATGCTGACTTCCAAAGAAAAGTCGGATACCAGACGTCTTCCGATGATGCCCATCCGCGACGTCGTCATCTTTCCTCACATGATGACGCCGTTCGTAGTCGGGCGGGAATCGAGCGTCCGCGCCCTGGAAGAGGCGCTTGCTACCGATAAAAAAATCTTCCTCTCGACGCAACACGAGGCGACGGTCGACGAACCCCGCCCCGACGAAATCTACCAGGTCGGCACGGTGGCCAACATCGTGCAGTCCGTTCGCACACCTGACGGGAACATCAAGGTCCTCGTCGAAGGCATCGAACGCGGCAAAATCCTCTCGGTGACGGAGGACGAAGGCTTCTTCCGCGCCACGGTTCGTACGTTCAGCTTCAAGGTCGACGCCGGCCCGCAGGTTGAAGCCCTCACCAGCCGCGTCACCTCGCTCTTCGAGCAGTACGTCAAGCTGTCGCAGAACCTCAACTACGAAACGATGATCGCCGCCGTCCGCGTGGACGACGCCGGCAAACTCGCGGACACCGTCAGCGCCAACCTGCAGCTCACCATCGAAGAGAAGCAGGACCTGCTCGAAATCTTCGACCCCATCGATCGCCTGCAGCGCGTCGCCGAGATGCTCGACATCGAAATCGAGAAGCTCAACGTCGACCGCACCATCCAGGGCCGCGTCAAGCGCCAGATGGAAAAGGCGCAGAAAGAGTACTACCTCAACGAAAAGATCAAAGCGATCCAGAAGGAACTGGGCCGCGGCGAAAAGAGCGAGTACGACGAACTGAAGAAGAAGATCGAAGCGGCCGGCATGCCGAAAGAGGCCTTCGAAAAGGCCATGACGGAACTCCGCCGTCTCGAGCAGATGCCGCCGATGTCGGCCGAATCCACCGTCTCGCGCAACTACCTCGACTGGTTGCTCGCCGTGCCGTGGAAGGACAAGACCAAGGAAATCCGCGATCTCAAATTTGCCCAGGAAGTGCTCGAGAACGATCACTACGGGCTCGAAAAGATCAAGGAACGCATCCTCGAGTTCCTCGCCGTGCGCCGCGTCGTCAAGAATCCACGTGGCTCCATCCTGCTCTTCGTCGGACCTCCCGGCGTCGGCAAGACCTCGCTCGGCCAGTCCATCGCCAAGGCCACCGGACGCAAGTTCGTGCGCCTCTCGCTCGGCGGCGTGCGTGACGAAGCCGAAATCCGCGGCCACCGCCGCACCTACATCGGCGCGCTGCCCGGCCAGGTCATCCAGATGATGAAGAAGGCCGGCACCCGCAACCCGGTCGTCATGCTCGACGAAATCGACAAGATGTCGACCGACTTCCGCGGCGACCCGTCCGCAGCACTGCTCGAAGTCCTCGATCCGGAACAGAACACCGCATTCCAGGATCACTACCTCGACGTCGAATACGACCTCAGCGAGGTGTTCTTCATCGCCACGGCGAACGTGCTCCACACGATCCCGCCGGCGCTGCAGGACCGCATGGAAGTCATCCGTCTCTCCGGCTACACCGAACTCGAGAAGATGGAAATCGCCAAGCGCTTCCTGGTCAAGAAGCAGATGGACCAGACCGGTCTCTCGAACGAATCGGTGGAATTCACCGACGACGCGATCAAGACGCTCATCCATCACTACACTCGTGAAGCCGGCGTTCGTAACCTCGAACGCGAAGTCGGCAACGTCTGCCGCAAGCTGACGCGCGCCTGGGTCCAGACGATGCCCGACAAGGAACTCACCGGCAAAAAGGCCAAGGAAAACAAGGCCGAAAAGACGGTCGTGACTCCTGACAAGGTCGTCGAACTCCTCGGACCGCTGAAGTTCCGCGACCTCGGCGCGGACAAGGTGAACGAAGTCGGCGTCACCGTCGGACTCGCGTGGACCGAAGTCGGCGGCCAGATCCTGCAGACCGAAGTCACCATCATGGAAGGCCGCGGCAAGCTGACCCTCACCGGCAAGCTCGGCGACGTGATGCAGGAATCGGCGCAGGCCGCGATGAGCTACATCCGCTCGCGCGCCGCCATGCTCGGCCTGCCGCGCGAATTCAACAAGCACCTCGACATCCACGTGCACGTGCCGGAAGGCGCCATCCCCAAGGATGGTCCGTCAGCCGGCATCACGCTCGCGACCTCGATCACCAGCGCGCTGCTCAACATCCCGGTTCGTTGCGACATCGCCATGACCGGTGAAATCACGCTGCGTGGCCGCGTGCTCCCCATTGGTGGCTTGAAGGAAAAGCTGCTGGCGGCCCACCGCCACGGCATCCGCGAGGCCATCATGCCGAAGGACAACGAGAAGGACCTGCCGGATATTCCGGAAAACATCCGCAATGAGATGAAGCTCCACTTTGTCTCCTCAATGGATGAGGTCCTGAAGCTCGCGCTCGAACGTGAAGTGGTGATGCAGCCGATGACGCAGTTTTCGGCGGCCGAAATCATCGCGCACGCCGAAGCGGAACGCCAGAAGGAACCGAAGGTCCACTAAGACCTTCGTCTCGAATCAACAAGCGGCCCGGATGCAGCAATGCTCCGGGCCGTTTTCTATTTGGAAAAGCAGAACAGAGCGTTGAAGGTGCGCAGGTAGATTTTCGAATCAAGCAACGCAGGCGTCGCCCGGATCCCCGAGTCGAATTCCACGACATGCAGGACCTCCCACTGCGCACCCGCCCGCAGCACCGCGACCTTCCCGTCCTCGTTCGCGACCCAGATCTTGCCGTCCGCAGCCACCGGTGACGCATAGTAAGTCCCGAGCGCGCCCTGCAAACGCGCTTGCTTCAACACGGCGCCCGTCTTCGGATCCATCGACGTAAAGATCCCGCCCTCTTTCAGCGTGTACAACACACCCTGATACAACAATGGCGATGGCACGTTCGGCAGCGTCTTCGAGGACTTCCACAGCATCCGCGACTCCGTGATGTCGCCCCGCGCGTCGCGGATGTTGTACGCCCGCAGCGCACTCTCGCCCAACCGCCGCTCTCGGAACTGCTCCCAATCCCGCTCCTCGAGAAACCCCGAATCATCCAGATCGAGATACTCGTCGAAGCGCTCCTTCGCCTTCGGATCCGTCATCTCGTCTTTCGAGATCCTGCCGTCTTTGTTCTTGTCCAACTTCGCCAGCGCCTCGGCAAACGGCGGGATGTTCTCTTGTTCGCCCGGATCCGACTCACCCGAAAACGTGATGAAGTACACGACGTCATCCGCCACAATGGGCGTCGGTTTGATCTGCCACGGCAACCGCCGGATGTACCACTGTTCCTTGCCCGTCGCCACGTCGTACCCCGACATGCGATACGAACCCGTGACAATCACCTGCGAACCATACAACACCGGCGTCGCGTACCCGCGCTGCGCATGCGGCCGCGCCGTCTTCCACCGGACCTTGCCCGTCATCTTGTCGATCGCCAGCAGATACGAATCCGTGTCCTGATCGATATTCATCAGCAGCGTGTTGCCCGCCAGAATCGGCGAAGAGCCGTGCCCGAAGGGATTATTGAACGGACCCAGCGGCATCTTCCACAACTCGTTCCCATCGGGTCCATACGCCGCCAGCCCGTAATCCTGAAAAAACACGAACACGTTCGCGCCATCCGTCGCAGGCGTCGCTGTCACAGGCGAATTCGCCCGTTGGATCTCCTGTTTCCGCGGCCGCGGACACTCGCGCCGCCACAGAATCTTGCCGGTCTTCCGCTCCAGCGCAAACGTGAACAATCGCTCGTTATCGACGGCAGTGATGAAGATGCGATCCCCGGCAATGGAAGGCGAAGAGTACCCGCCGGGCAGCGCCGTCCGCCAAGCCACATGCTTCGACGAAGGCCCAATCTCCACCGGCAGATTTGTCGTATCGCCTATGCCCGATGCATTGGGACCGCGGAACTGCGGCCAGTCCGCAACCAGGAAGAAAAGCACCAACGCCGGCGCGACGATCAGCATAGCCTACTCTTGTATCACGCCGGGAAATCGCGGTCGCCAGCACGGCACCTCGCTCCGGTACCGCTCATACGCGGCGCCGAACCGCGCAGCGAGATCCGCCTCTTCGACAGGACGCGCAACCCACTGCCACA